>CAVUCB010000055.1:0-62980 GCA_963739755.1 uncultured Alphaproteobacteria bacterium
CCGCTGCGACGAGGTCGCGGCCAATGGCTACAGTGAATTGAGGTTGGCATAACGGATTTGCTTCGACATGGCCGGGACAAGCCCGCTGACGAGTTCGCTATTTGACACGCGGATGTGCTAGAGAACACGGCATTCATTGTAAGCCGGTTCTGAAAGCACATGCGTCTTTTCCCGATTTTCCTGCTCCTCGGCGCAATCCTGCTGGCGAGCCCTCTCGCTCGCCGCCAACGCCATCGTCCACGACGGCGACACCATCCAGCTCGGCGATGTCACCTACCGGCTTGACGGCATCGACGCGCCCGAGCTCGACCAGATCTGCATCGACGACCATGCCGATCCCTGGAGCTGCGGCGTCGATGCGCGCGATCAGCTGACCAAGCTGATCAATGGCCGCGCCATCCATTGCGACGACCTCGGCGTCGACAAGACGTCGAAGAAGCGCCACGTCGGCGTCTGCACCGTCGAAGGCGAAAGCGCGAGCCTGAACCAGCAACTGGCGAAGCAGGGGCTGGCGATCAGCGTCGAGCCCGCGCTGAAGGTGCATGCGAAGGACGACGCCGCCAGCGCCAAGGCCGACAAGGCCGGGCTCTGGAAAGGCTGCTTTGTCGCGCCGCAGGAGTTCCGGATCGGCAAGAAGGACGGCGCGCTGATCGGCGGCTCCTGCCGCGCCGATCGCGACAAGGAAATCCGCGCCGTGCTGTTCCCCGAGGATCTCGCGCAGCCGCCAGCCTGCGCGATCAAGGGCAAGCTCGCGGTGCGCGCGCGGGTGACCGGCAATGTCGGCATCTATCATCTGCAGGGCTGCCGCAGCTATGCCGGCCTGACCCGGCCCGACCGCTGGTTCTGCTCGGAGGACGATGCGCAGGCCGCAGGCTTTCGCCGCGCCTTCAATTGCCGGGCCAAGCCTGCGGGCAAGTGACTACCAGCGGAACGACCAGGCGGGCGCCGCCGGAGATGCGCGAAGCCCAGACTCGAAGGGATAGTTCGACGGATAGGCCGACGCCACGGTTGAGACGACCGGCCTGGGCGTTCCTGCGATGGACCTTGGCCAGCCGCTTCGGCGGCGGCGAAACAGGCGGCACGGCCTGTTTCATTTCGGCACGCGCCTCGAGCGGCGATGCCGCGGCTGCGCTCGGCGCAACCACCGGTTCCGCGGGGGCCGCGATTACCGCCACGACCGGCGGCGGAACCATGGTCGGGATGGAGGTGTCGAACACGATCTTGTCCGGCCATTTGCGCGCGGACTGGATGCGAAGGATCATGCTGTTGCCGGGGTCGGTGGGTGCCTGCGCCGCCACCACTTCATTGACCGGCGCTGGCGCCGCAGTCGGCCACACCCGGTCCGCAATGAAGAACATTGCGAGCAGCACGCTTCCGACCCAGAGGAAATATCGACCTAACGGCACCACGTTTACCAGCCCTTCGAGACAGTGTGGCAACGAGACAAATGCGCGCGGAAGTTTTTGTTCCAAACAACATCAGCTAGCACGCATGGACCTTCCCCATCTGTTACCGGCTTCACTCTTTGCCAGCAGGCGCACGACAAAGTGACCGTGCAGCGCGCTGGCTGTCCCAAAACAGGAACGAATAAATTGAGCGATCTGGAACCCGCGCGCGGTCACCTCGCTGTGAAATTCGCGCGAGGAACCTTCGCGTTTCACGGCAGGTTGATCGGCTGCAACCAACCACGGAGCCCCCAATGCAGAGCCTGAAACTTATCGCCGCCACCGCCCTGATCGCCACCACCATGGCAGCACCGGCGATGGCGCGGAATTATTGCGACACCCATCGCTGCACTCATCGCGGACCGGTCGGCGCCGCCGCCGATACCGCGGGCGCAGCCGTGGGCACCGCAGCGGGCATAGCGGGGGCTGCGATCGGAACCGCAGGCGCGATCGCCACCGCGCCGTTCCGCGATCCCTACTATAATTCCTATGCCTATGATCACAACCCGAATGGCTTCGTCTGTCAGCCGGGCACCTGGTTCCGCGGCGAGGACGGCCGCCGACATCTCTGCCAGTAGACGTACAGACTGTCTTCAAGCACGAAGGGCGGCCGATCGGCCGCCCTTTTTTCGTCTGGCAAACATATGCGCTCAGCGCTGCATCTGCATGATCTGATCCATCGGCATCATGTTCTGGTTCAGATGGTCCATGATCCAGAGCGAGCCGCCGATCACGAGGAAGACGATCAGCAGGCCGAAGGCGAGCGCCAGCACGTTGTTGGTGTTGTCGGCGCCGGTGGTGATGTGCAGGAAGAACACCAGATGCACGCCCATCTGCGCGATCGCCAGCACGATGATGGCGACGGGGATCGAGGGCTGCCAGACCAGATCGGTGCCGGCGACAAAGAACGACGTCGCCGTCAGCAGAACGGCGAGCCCAAGCCCGACGAGATAGCCGAGGACGCGATGCCTGACGCTGCCGCCTCTCTCGTCGCCGGGCGCGAGGTCGGTCTGATGCAGTTCATGCGATATCGCTCATGCCGCACTCCCGAGCAGATAGACCACCGAAAACACCGCGACCCAGATGATGTCGAGCGCGTGCCAGAACAGCGCAAAGCAGAGGAAGCGGCGCTGGATGTCGGCGCGAAAGCCCTTGGCGAACACCTGCGCCATCATGGTGAGCAGCCAGAGGATGCCGGCCGAGACATGCAGGCCGTGGCAGCCGACCAGCGTGAAGAAGGCCGACAGGAAGGCGCTGCGCGAGGGGCCGGCGCCGCGCGCGACGAGGTCGGCGAATTCGTGGAATTCGATCGCAGAGGAACGCGAGGCCGAGCACGCAGGTCACCGCCATCGCGATCTGGAACCAGAAATGGTTGCGCTCTTCGGCGGCGATGCTCGCCATGCCGCAGGCGAAGCTCGACAGCAGCAGACAGGCGGTTTCGATCGCGACGTTTTTGAGGTTGAAGAGCTGCGCGCCGCTCGGTCCTCCCGCGGTCTGCCCCAGCAGCACCGCATAGGCCGCGAAGAAGCAGGAGAACATCACCATGTCGCTGAGCAGGAAGATCCAGAAGCCGTAGCCGGTGACGATCCGCTTCGGCGCCGGCCCGTCATGCACGGCGTCGAGGCCGATCACATCCGCATCATGCCCGTGGGCGACCGCCAGGTCCGTCATCACGCACTCCCCGCTTCGGTGACGAGGCTGCGGCGCGCGGCGAGATTGGCGCGGTCGATGCGCGCGACTTCATCCGCCGGGATCTCGTATTCGTCGTGGTCGCGCCAGGCGAACACCACAAAGGTCGCGAACGCGCCGATGAGGCCGAGGATCACCATCCACCAGATGTGCCAGATCATGCGCAAAGCCCATGAAGGTGGCGAAGAACGCGCAGACAAAGCCGGTCGGCGAATTGCGCGGCATCTCGATCGGCTTGTAGTCCGGCTCCTTCGCACCTTCCAGCCGCGCGCGCCGCTTCATCGCCCAATAGGCGTCCTCGCCGGTCACGTCGGGCATGACGGCGAAATTGAACACCGGCGGCGGCGAGGCGGTGGCCCATTCCAGCGAGCGGCCGTCCCAGGGATCGCCGGTCGTATCGCGCAGTTCCTCGCGATCGCGGATGCTGACGACGAGCTGCACGATCTGGCAGATGATCCCGACCAGGATCAGGCCAGCGCCGATGCTCGCGATCATCAGCCAGGGCCGCCACTCCGGGACATCGTAATGCTGCATGCGCCGCGTCATGCCGAGGAAGCCCACGGCATAGAGCGGCATGAAGGCGACATAGAAGCCGATCAGCCAGAACCAGAACGCGGCCTTGCCCCAGCCTTCATGCAGGCGGAAGCCGAACGCCTTCGGGAACCAGTAGGTATAGCCGGCGAACGCGCCGAACAGCACGCCGCCGATGATGACATTGTGGAAGTGCGCGACCAGGAACAGGCTGTTGTGCAGCAGGAAGTCCGCCGGCGGCACGGCGACCAGCACGCCGGTCAGGCCGCCGATGATGAAGGTCACCATGAAGCCGATCGACCACATCATCGGCGTGGTGAAGCGGATGCGGCCGGCGAACATCGTGAACAGCCAGTTGTAGATCTTCACGCCGGTCGGCACCGCGATGATCATGCTGGCGATGCCGAAGATCGCGTTGACGTCGGGACCCGCGCCCATGGTGAAGAAGTGATGCAGCCACACCATGAAGGAGATGACGCAGATCGCCATGGTGGCGAGCACCATCGAGCGATAGCCGAACAGCGGCTTGCCCGAGAAGGTCGAGACCACCTCGGAGAAGATGCCGAACGCCGGCAGCACCAGGATGTAGACCTCGGGATGGCCCCAGGCCCAGATCAGGTTCATGAACATCATGACGTTGCCGCCGCCGTCATTGGTGAAGAAATGAAAGCCGAGATAGCGGTCGAGGATCAGCATCGCCAGCGTCGCGGTCAGGATCGGGAACGCCGCGACGATCAGGAGGTTCGAGGCGAGCGTGGTCCAGCAGAACATCGGCATGCGCATATAGCTCATGCCCCTGGTGCGGATCTTCAGCACGGTGGTGACGAGATTGATGCCGGCGACCAGCGTGCCGACGCCGGAGATCTGCAGCGACCACAGATAATAGTCGACGCCGACGCCGGGCGAATAGGTCAGCTCCGACAGCGGCGGATAAGGCAGCCAGCCGGTGCGCGCGAACTCGCCGACCACGAGCGAGACGTTGACCAGCAGCGCGCCGGTCGCGGTCAGCCAGAAGCCGACCGAATTGAGCGTCGGAAACGCCACGTCGCGCACGCCGAGCTGCAGCGGCACCACGAAATTCATCAGCCCGATCACGAACGGCATCGCGACAAAGAAGATCATGATGGTGCCGTGCGCGGAGAAGATCTGGTTGTAGTGCTCCGGCGGCAGGAAGCCCTGGGAGTGAAAGGCCACCGCCTGCTGCGCGCGCATCATGATGGCGTCGGAGAAGCCGCGCAGCAGCATCACGCAGGCGAGCAGCGTGTACATCACGCCGATCCGCTTGTGGTCGACGCTGGTGATCCATTCGCGCCAGAGATAGGGCAGATGGCCGGCCAGCACGACCCAGACCAGCACGGCCAGGATCACGACCAGCACCACGGCGCCCGCCGCCAGCGGGATCGGCTGATCGAAGGGGATGGCGGCCCAGGTCAGCTTACCGAACATTGCCCGCTCCGATATTCGCAGCTTCCTCCGGGCCCGGCCCCGGCGGAATCTTCTGCATCGCGATCGCCCCGAACAGTTCGGGATCGTCGAGCCGGTAGGCCGGCTTGTCCTTCGGCACGGATTGCTTGAGCAACTCGGCCTTGTAGCTGTCGGCATTCAGCACGCGGTCGCTCTTGACCGTATTGGACGCAAAGCTCGCAAAATCCGTCTGCGAGACGACATGGACGTCGAACATCATGTCGGGAAAACCGTCGCCGCTGAAATGCGCCGACAGGCCCTGCAGGGTGCCGACCTCATCGGCGCGCAGCTCGAGCCGCGTCACCATGCCGTTCATGGTGTAGATCATGCTGCCGAGCTGCGGGATGAAGAAGACGTTCATCACGCTCGCCGAGGTCAGCTGGAAATGCAGGGGCGCGCCGACCGGAACGGTCAGCGTGTTGAGCGTCGCGATGCGCTGGTCCGGATAGATGAACAGCCATTTCCAGTCGAGCGACACCACCTGGATGGTGACGCCCTGCCCGGTGCCGGCAACCGGCCGCGCCGGATCGAGCTGATGCGCGCCGATCCAGGCGACGCCGCCGAGCAGGATGACGGTCAGCGCCGGGATCGACCACACCACCAGCTCGAGCCGGCCGGAATGTTCCCAGTTGGGCCAGTAGAACGCGCGCGTGTTGGATTTGCGAAACCAGAACGCGAAGGCGAAGATCGCGGCGATGGTCGGCAGCACGATCGCGAGCATGATCGCGATCGAGTCGATCAGGATCGTCTTGTCGGCGGCTGCGATCGGACCTTGCGGATCGAGGATGTTCATTGGCGAGCCAATCCTGCCTCAGCGCATTGAACCTAACGCAGCCGTGCTCGAACCACAAATGCGCGCGGGTCAGGATTCCGTCATAGCTGATCGGACCGGAATGCTCAGCCGCTGACAGAACGATTCTTTTTCAAATCGCACTAAAATTTGTAGTTCCAGCCGATCCACTCGCAGAGACCGCGGCCCATGACGTCTTCCAGATCCTCGCCCTTCAGCCAGGGCAACTCCTCCGTGAAGAAGGTGACGCATTGCCGGTAGCTGCAGGGCATGCGCGTGATGTCGGTGCCCCAGAAGAAGCGCTTCGGTCCATACGCATCGAAGATGCGATGCAGCCCGTCCTGGATGTTCTTGAAGGGATAGCCTTGCGTCGAATAATGCGGCGCGCCGGTCGCCTTGACCGCGACATTCGGCAATTTCGCCATCGCCACCAATTCGTCGAGATGGATGAAGGCCTCGGCGTCCTGGCCGCGGCGGTTGAGCCCGCAATGATCGACGATCATCTTCAGTTGCGGATGCTGCTCGGCGATCTCGCGGAATTTCTTCAGGTAAAGCCCGCCCATCATCGCGATCGGCAGCCCCTCCTTCTCCGCCGCCGGCCACAGCCAGTCCAGCGAGCCGTCATAGAGCCATTTCTGCTGCTCCTCGAGCAGCAGCGGCCAGCGCAGGCCCATCATGCCGGGCTGGTTGCGCCAGCCATGGACCAGCTTGCGGTTATCGGGGTTTTGCAGCGGAAACTGTCCCATGATCGCAAAGCGATCCGGATATTTCTTCACCGCCTCGATCGCCATCGCCTGGGCATTGGGGTCCCAGCCCGACGGCGGATGGATCAGCGCCGCATCGACGCCGGCCTCGTCCATCTCCTTCAGCAGCTCCTCGGCCGTGAACTTCTCGACCTTGCGATGCAGGCCGGAGGTCGGCACCACCGTCTGCGACCAGATATGCACCTGCGCGTCGATGATCTTCATGGCGTGCCTCCCCAAAGTTTTTCTGTTTGGGGAGATCATGCCGGACCGGCGCGCCAGGGCGCAAGCGCGCTCGCCTCACGCCGCGCGCGGACCGCGCATGCGGTCAGGTCATGGAATGAAGGCCGATGATGTTGCCGTCCAGATCGGCCACCAGCGCGATGTTGCCGTACTGCCGATCGAGAATTTGTCCTTCACGATCTGGCCGCCGGCTTCTTTGGCGCGCTGGGCCGTCTTGGCGCAGTCCTCGGTGACGAAGTAGATGATGGTCCCGCCCGGCCCGACCGGCGCATCGTCCATTTTGGCGAGCGCCCCCGCCGCCCCGCTGGCGCCCTGGTTCATGGGAAACGTCCACATGTCATCAAGGCTGTCGCCCGATTGCGGCAACTTCGTCAGCGGCAGGCCGAGCACGGTCTCGTAGAACGACTTCGCGCGGTTCATGTCCTTGATATAGATCTCGAACCAGCCGACCGGATTCATCTCGTTCGCCATGTGTGCCTCCAGATATCCTGCCTCTGCACCCAGCGTTTAGGGATCAACGGCGTTGCTTTTGTGACGCGGGCCGGCCGGGAACCGCCGAAAGCGCAGAGGATCAAGGCTGCAGCCGCTTGGTCATGAACAGGCTGAGAGGGTCGCTTCCTGTAGCTGCCGAATGGCGGACACTCCTGATAACCCGAGGCGCGATAGAGCCTGATCGCTTCCGGCTGCCTGATGCCTGTTTCCAGGCTGATGCGATCGATGTGCCGGAGTGCGCGCTGCGTCTTCCAGCGCCTCGATCAGGCGCCGGCCCAGCCCGAGTGCCGCGGGCCTCGCGCCGCACGAACAGCCGCTTCATCTCGGCATGCGCGGGCGCGATGATCCGGAACGCGATCGAACCGAGCAGCTCGCCGTCGCGACGCGCCGCCAGAAACAACGCTATCCGGGCCTGCGAGGGCGTCCACGTCGACGAGGTGATTGCTTTCGGCTGGATACAGCGCCTGCATCATGGCGTCGGACTCGGCGATCATGCGCCTGATATCCGCCTGCCTTGGATCCTCAGGCCTGATGCTGATCTCTGCCATGCCCACGTCTTGGCCGCCGCTGCCAAATCTAGCGGTACTAGCCGCCATCAAACCAAGCTGATAGCCTTTTCTCCCTATATCGGCCTCAAGACCGAAGGAGCAGCACATGGACAACCGCAGCGACATCTGGCGCGGCGTCGACGCGATCAAGCCGCGTTTCACCGCGCTCGCCGACAGGGTCTGGGGCATGCCCGAGGTCTGCTACACCGAGGCGCGCTCGTCGGCCGAGCATCTGGCCGAGCTGCGCCACCAGGGCTTTCGCATCACCGAGAATGTCGCCGATATCCCGACCGCGATGATCGGCGAATGGGGCGAAGGCGGACCGGTCATCGCCTTCCTCGGCGAATATGACGCCCTGCCCGGCCTGAGCCAGGAAGCCGGCGTCGCCGAGCCTCGCCCGATCGAGGCCGGCGGCCATGGCCATGGCTGCGGCCACAATCTGCTGGGCTCGGCCGCGCTGCTTGCCGCGACCGCGGTGAAGGACTGGCTCGCTGCCAACAAGGTGCCGGGCCGCGTGCGCTACTACGGCTGCCCGGCGGAAGAAGGCGGCGCGGCAAAAACCTTCATGGTGCGCTCGGGCGCGTTCGACGACGCCGACGTCGCCGTCACCTGGCATCCTTATCCGCTTCTGGGAAGTGGCGGTGACACCCTCGCTCGCCAACACCCGCGCCGACTTCACCTTCACCGGCCGCACCTCGCATGCCGCCGCCTCGCCGCATCTCGGCCGCAGCGCGCTCGATGCGGTCGAATTGATGAATGTCGGCGTCAACTACATGCGCGAGCACATGCCGAGCGACGCCCGCGTGCATTATGCGCTGCTCGACACCGGCGGCATCGCGCCCAATGTGGTGCAGGCCCATGCCCGCGTGCGCTACTCGATCCGTGCCCGCGACCTGCCCGGCATGAACGAGCTGGTCGGGCGCGTCCACAAGATCGCGCAGGGCGCGGCGCTGATGACGGAAACCAAGATGGAGATGAAGATCATCTCCGCCGTCTCCAACGTCCTGCACAACGCGCCGCTGGAGCAGGCGCTGCACGCGGATCATGGAAGAGCTCGGCCCGCCGCATTTCGACGAGGCCGACAAGGATTTTGCCGCGAAAATCCAGGCGACGCTGACCGAGAAGGACATCGCCAGCGACTACGACATGATCGGCATGGAGCCGGCCGAGCGGCCGCTCGCCGATTTCATCGTGCCGCTCGATGCCAAGCGCAACCCCCTGATCGGCTCGACCGATGTCGGCGATGTCAGCTGGGTGGTGCCGACCGCGCAGGTCCATGCGCCGACGATCGCGATCGGCACGCCGCTGCACACCTGGCAGGTGGTGGCGCAGGGCAAGAGCGCGCACGCCCACAAGGCCATGGTGCAGGCCGCCAAGGCCATGGCCGGCCTCGGCATCAAGGCGCTGACCGAGCCGGCGCTGATCGCGGCTGCGAAAGCGGACCTGAAGAACCGCACCGCGCGCACGCCCTATGTCAACCCGCTGCCGCAAGACGTCTCGCCGCCGCTGGACATGTCGCTGAGCTAGCTTGTGGGACTCTGTAGGGCGGATTAGCGAAGCGTAATCCGCCGCGCCGCGACGACAGCGCGCACTGAATTCGCACATGCGTGCCATGCGCGAAATTGCCCGTCGTGTTACTCTGTCGCAGGCCTCGGCGCTTGCCCCGTCGGGCAAATCAGTGGCCTCTAATTCGCGCCGTCCCGTTCCCGCAAAGAGGGGCGTATCGCGATCGTCACGGACGTTGGCTGCGGGATGCGATGGACGCGTTCGAGCGCGGCAGACGAAGCGCGCTGATGCGGACGGCAAAATCGTGTGGTCCTGATCCCCCGACGCTGACCCGACGCTGGGATCAAGCGCGTGGACGATTTCACGGCGGTGACGGTGGCTAAAAAGCCCGGACACCGGGGAGAGCGCGTATAAGCCGTTAACACCAATCGCGCAGGGAAGGCCGGGTCGCTCCGGTGTGAACCTGTGGTTTCTAACTCGTGTGCTTTCTACCACTGCACACGAGGCTGCGGGTGCAACCAGCATCCGGCTTTCCCTGCGCCCTTGTTTTCGAGGGACAATGTCGAAGCATCACTCGGGCGAAAACGCGCCGCGAGAATGCGAAACTGCGTCTCGGCTTCTGCTTTGACAGCATTGTAGGTTGTAGGTGGGCAAAGCGATGCGTGCCCACCAATCCTGAGCTCTGCTGAGATGGTGGGCACGGCGCGTGCGCGCCTTTGCCACCCTACCTTCGAGCACACCCGATATCCCACCCCACGGAAAGAACGCGCACGGCAGCCACGCACTCCTCGCCCTTCTCTCTCCGCAAGCCCATTGCTATCGTCCCCCCACAAAAAAAAGGAAGAAACGCATGCAGGGACCCGAGGAAGAGGCCGGCCTCGCCGGCAAGGTCGCGCTGATTTCCGGCGGCGGCGCGGCAGGCGACGGCATCGGCAATGGCCGCGCGGCGGCGATCCTGCTGGCGCGGGCCGGCACGAAAGTGATGGTCGCCGACCGGGATCTCAAACTCGCCGAACGCACCGCCGAGATGATCAGAGACGAAGGCGGCACGGCGCTCTGCGATCGCCTCCGACATCACCAGCGAAGAAGATTGCCGGAAGCTGGTGGAAGCCACCGTCAATCAGTACGGCCGGCTCGATTTCCTCGATAACAATGTCGGCATCGGCAGCCGCGGCAGCGTCGTCGAGGAGAAGCCGGAGCAATACCGCAAGGTGATGCAGGTCAATGTCGAGACCATGTTCCTGCTCTCGAAATATGCGATCCCCGCAATGATCAAGACCGCCAAGGGCGGCGCGATCGTCAACATCTCCTCGATCTCGGCGCTGCGCCCGCGCGGGCTCACCACCTACACGACATCGAAGGCGGCCGTCATCGGGCTCTCCCGCGCCATGGCGGTCGATCACGGCCGCGACAATATCCGCGTCAACTGCATCTGCCCGGGGCCGATGTATACGCCGATGGTCTATGCCCGCGGCATGAGCGACCAGGCGCGCGCCAACCGCGCCAAGGCTTCTGTCCTGAAACTCGAGGGCACCGGCTGGGACGTCGGCCACGCCGTGAAATTCCTGCTCAGCGACTACGCGCGCTACATCACCGGCCAGGTGCTGGTGGTCGATGGCGGCGTGACGCTGCAGGCGCCCGAACGCGAATCCGAAGAACACTGACAAGAAGGAAAGAAGAATGGCCCGCCTGCCCTATCTCGAAGCCGACCAGGTCGCGCCCGAATATCGCGACATGCTCAAGCGCAACACCAATCTGCACAAACTGATGGTGAATTCTCCCGACATGGCGCGCGCCTTCAATGGCGTCGGCAGCTATCATCCGCTTCAAGAGCAAGCTCGACCCACGTCTGCGCGAGCTTGCGATCCTGCAGGTCGGCTGGTTGGAGAAATCGGAATACGAGTTCACCCACCATGTTAGGATCGGCAAGGAATTCGGCGTCACCGACGACGACATCGCCGGCCTGATGGCGGAAACCGAGGGCAAGCCCTCAAAGCTCGAGCCGCTGGCAAAGGTGATCCTGAAGGGCGCCCGCGAGATGGTGCGCGAGCTTGCGATGCGCGAGGAGACCTTCGCCGAGATCAAAAAGCAGCTCTCCAACGAGCACATGGTCGATCTGGTGCTGATCATCGCTCACTACTGCGCCGTGGTGCGCGTGCTCGCGACCATGAAGATCGACAACGAGCCCTATTACAAAGAGGTACTGCAGCAGTACCCGATTCCGGGAGTGAATTGATATGCGTTTGAAAGACAAGATCGCCATCGTCGTCGGCGCCGGCCAGAGTCCCGGCGAAGGCATGGGCAATGGCCGCGCCACCGCGCTCACCTTCGCGCGCGAAGGCGCAAAAGTGCTGTGCGTCGATCATCACCTCGATTCCGCGCAGGAAACCGTCGGCATGATCGCCGAAAAGCAGGGCACCGCAGCGGCGTTCAAGGCCGACGTCACCAAAAACGCCGAGATCAAGGCGATGGTCGACGACGCCATGAAGCGCTGGGGCCGGATCGACGTGCTGCACAACAATGTCGGCGTCAGCCTTGCCGGCGGCGACGCCGAGCTGCTCACGATCACGGAAGAGGCGTTCGACCGCTGTGTCGCGATCAACCTCAAGAGCTGCATCCTCGCCGCCAAGCATGTGATCCCGATCATGCGCCAACAAAAGAGCGGCGCCATCATCAACATCTCGTCGATTGCGGCGATCACGACCTACCCTTATGTCGCCTACAAGGCGACCAAGACGGCGATGATCGCCTTCACTGAGCAGCTCGCCTATCAGAATGCCGAATACGGCATCCGCGCCAATGTGATCCTGCCGGGCCTGATGAATACGCCGATGGCGGTCGATACGCGCGCCCGCGAATGGCACAAGACCCGCGCCGAGGTCGAGGCCGACCGCGACAGCAAGGTGCCGCTGCGCAGGAAGATGGGCACCGGCTGGGACGTCGCCAACGCCGCGCTGTTTCTCGCCTCCGACGAAGCCAACTTCATCACCGGCGTGACGCTGCCGGTCGATGGCGGCTCGAGCGTCAGGAGGGGTTAAGGCGACACTTTACGAGATCATTCAGACTTCACGTTCACATGTCGGGCGGGCGTGTCTTTCGATATGCCTGCATTTTTGCAAAAAAGCATTTTGACACGAAAGAATCCGCTAGCCGTCCCGGAATAGAACGCTGCCTCGAGCGTCGTCGATGCAGAGCAGATGCGCGGACAATTCCGCGGAATGACGAAAGCGTGATCGACGGCGAGGCGAATAAATCCCCCCGCCAACCGTCCACAGGACGAACCCCAAACACGGAGATAAGGGATGTTTCGATTCCTTAAGCCGAACCTCGGCATGACTATCATTGGCGCCCGCGTGCTGCTTGCCTTCGCGGCTTCGCCTTTCGTCCTCGCCCACGAAGCGCATCCGCAGTCGCAGCCACCGGCCGCGAGCGACGAGGCCGCGTTCCTGAAGGAGAACGAGACCGCGATGAACAAGATGATGAACGACATGGCGGCGAAGCCGACCGGTGACATCGACCGCGATTTCGTCGCGATGATGTCGCCGCACCACCAGGGCGCGATCGACATGGCCGTGATCGAGCTGCGCTACGGCAAGAACGAGACACTCCGGCGCATCGCGCAGGAGATCATCGTCGACCAGATGCAGGAAATCGACGCGATGAAGCTCGCGATCGGCGACAAGGTCTCCTCCGCCGCGCCGGCCCCGACGCAGCCTACCGCGGCACCAGCCGCGGCAAATCACGACCACATGGGCATGCACATGGACATGTCCAACGGCATGAAGAAATAGGAGCTAAAGATGAAGAACTGGCTTTCAAAGGGACTTTTGCTCGCCGGCACCATGCTGGCGACCTGCACCGCGGCGAGCGCCGGCCAGGCGCCGGGCGCCGTCTCTGCCGCCGACATT
Source organism: uncultured Alphaproteobacteria bacterium (assembly GCA_963739755.1). Classification (GTDB taxonomy): domain Bacteria; phylum Pseudomonadota; class Alphaproteobacteria; order Rhizobiales; family Xanthobacteraceae; genus Bradyrhizobium. The sequence goes on from CAVUCB010000055.1 coordinate 13,360, forward strand.
CCGATCAGTCACCGCGACCGCGTCTACGCGGCCGAGCAATTCTCCAACACCGTGTCGGTCACCGATCCCGTCGACAACAAGCTGCTCGGCGTGATCAAGCTCGGCGATCCCCAGCCCTTCAATTTCAGCCCACTCTACAAGGGCCAGGTGCTGGTCCACGGCATGGGCTATTCGCCGGATCACCGCACGCTGGCGGTGGTGTCGATCGGATCGAACTCGGTCAGCTTCATCGATACCGCCACCAACGAAGTCAAGCACGTCACCTATGTCGGCCGCTCGCCGCATGAAGCGTTCTTCACGCCGGACGGAAAAGAGCTATGGGTGACGGTACGCGGCGAGAACTACATCTCGGTGATCGATCCGAAAACCTTCACCGAGAAGACACGCATTACCACGCCGGCCGGCCCGGGCATGCAGATCTTCTCGCCGGACGGCAAGTACGGCTATATCTGCTCGTCGTTCAATCCGGAAACCGATGTCGTCACCGTCGCCGATCACAAGATCGTCGCCAAGGTGAAGCAGGAAAGCCCGTTCTGCCCGAATATCGCGGCTAGTCCCGACGGGCAGCAGGTCTGGTTCACACTGAAGGACACCGGCAAGACCCAGGTGTTTTCGGCCAAGCCGCCGTTCAACCTGATCAAGACCCTCGACACCGGTCCGATCACCAACCATGTCAATTTCGCACACACCGCCAAGGGCACTTTTGCCTATGTCACAGTCGGCGGCACGAACGAGGTCAAGGTGTTCCGCACGGATGACTTCTCGCAGGTCGCCACGATCCCGGTCGGCAATCTGCCGCACGGTGTCTGGCCCTCGGGCGATGGTACGCGCGTCTATATCGGGCTTGAAAACGCCGACGCGCTGGCCGCGATCGACACCGCCACAAATACGGTGATCGCCAACATCCCGATCGGACAGGCGCCGCAGGCGATCGCCTATGTTCCCGATGCTGCTCCCAATCCGGACGACCGGCAGAACCTCCAGGCGCTCGGCGTCGCAGGGCGAGCCGCGCATCTTGCTCTCGCGTCCAGATCGGGAACGAAGGACGGAAAACTGCCGACCAGCATATCCCTGTTCGACCAGGGTCTGATCCAGGTGGTTCAGGCCTCCGTCACCGGGCTCGAGCCCAAGGAGAAGTATGTGCTGGCGCTCGCCGAACACGCCGACGGCAGCGGCGCTGTCGAGCCCCTCGCCGCCTTCATGACCAACCCCGCGGGATCGGCTATTGTCAACGCGACCGGCCCGATCCGGCAGCTCGTCCAGAGCGAGGGAGAGGCCGAGCGGCGATACCTGATGATCGCGCCGGGCGACGCCGCGAAATTCGGTGAGGCAGTCCAGGTTCAAACGCCGTGATAGCCATCCTTCGACCAAACCAGACCTGGAGCCGCATGCCGTGAACGACATGCTGCTCCAGGTCGAACCGTTGATCCCGGCGTTGCGCCGCTACGCGCGCGCACTCGTGCGCAATCATGCGACGGCCGACGACCTGGTACAGGATTGCCTGGAGCGAGCCGTCAGCCGCTGGCATCAGCGACGGGAGGGCGATGCGCGGCCGTGGCTGTTCACGATCCTGCATAATCTGGCGGTCAACCAGTTCCGCCAGGCCAAGACACGCGGCCAGCACGTGACGATCGAGGAGACCAGCGAGAGCGATCTCGGCGAAGAAGCCGTTCAGGAACGAAAGCTGATGTATCAGGACGTTTTAAACAAGCTCGCCAGATTGCCCGAAGACCAGCGCGCCGTGCTGCTGCTGGTTGCGGTGGAGGACCTTTCATATGCAGATGCTGCGAAAGTGCTTAACATCCCGGTCGGTACCGTAATGTCGCGGCTTTCGCGGGCACGCGAAAGGCTGCAGCAGGAAATCGAGGGAACCGCCAATCCGGCATCTGCAAATGTGGTGCCGCTGCGGAGTTTGAAATGAGTCAACGTCCAATCACCGAGGACGATCTTCACGCCTATGTCGACCGCGTGCTCGAACCGGAGCGGCAGGTGGAGGTGGCAAGTTATCTCGAAGCGCATCCCGACGTGGCAAAGCGCGTTACCGCGTTCTCGGATCAGCGTGATCTGCTGCGGACCGCGCTCGCGCCGATCGCCGACGAGCCGTTGCCGCCCGAGCTCAACCTGTCGCGGATTATCGAGAGCCGCCGGCAGCGACGCTCGCCGGCCTGGTGGGCGGTTGCGGCGATGCTGCTGGTGTGCATTGGCGGCATAAGTGGCTGGATCGCGCGTGGTTCGATGGAAGTGCCCTCGAGCGGGTTGGCCGCGCTCGCGCAGGAGGCCGCCTATTCCTACAACGTCTATGCGCCGGATCGGGTGCGGCCGGTCGAGATCAGGGCGTCCGACAGCGCCCAACTCGTGCAATGGGCCTCCAACCGCCTGCAGCGGCCAGTCAAGGTGCCTGATCTCGCGGCCGCAGGCTATCGCCTGATGGGCGGACGCGTGGTCGCGACATCGCACGGGCCGGCGGCGATGTTCATGTATGACGACGATCACGGCGAGCGGCTGGTCGTGCTGACGCGCCCGATGGCGACGGACCAGGGCGCGCCGATGACGCCGCAAACGAGCGGCGACGTCGCGGGTTTTGCCTGGGCCGATGGCGGCATGGGCTATAGCCTGGTCGGCCAGTCGCCGACGGAAGCGTTGCGGCCCATCGCCAATGAAGTCCGCCGGCAGGCGCGGACGATCTGAGATCGCACGGCTTGCGTCACTTTGCTTTGGAAATCCGGCTGTGCTTCCTGCCATAAGCAAAATAGATCGCGAGCCCGACGGCGAGCCACACCGCGAGCCGCAGCCAGGTGTCGAGCGGCAGGCCGCACATCAGGAAGATCGAGGTCGCAGCCCCCGCCGGGCCCACGAACCAGATCGCCGGCGCGCGGAATGGCCGATGCAAGCCGGGATTGGTGAAGCGCAACACCAGCGTGCCGATCGAGACGATCGCAAAGGCGAGCAGCGTGCCGATGCTCACGAGCTCGCCGACCAGGCCGATCGGAAACAGGCCGGCCAGCACCGCCGCGGCGATGCCGGAGATGATGGTCGAGACATAGGGCGTGTGGAAGTGCGGATGGATTTTTGCCGCCCCCTGCGGCAGCAGCCCGTCATGTGCCATGGCGCGGAAGATGCGGGGCTGGCCGAGCAGCGACACCAGGATCACCGAGGTGAGACCCAGCACGATGCCGAGCTTGATCAGCGGCGACAGCCAGGTGATGCCGGCGGCATTGATGCCGACCGCGATCGGATCCGGCACGTTCAACTTGTCGAACGGCACGATCCCGGTCAGCACGAAGCCGACGGTGACATAGAGAATGGTGCTGATGATCAGCGAGCCCACGATCCCGATCGGCATGTCACGCATCGGCCGCTTGGCCTCCTGCGCGGCGGTCGAGACCGCGTCGAAGCCGATGAAGGCAAAGAACACCACGGCCGCACCGCGCACCACGCCGGAAAAGCCATAGACGCCGATGCCGGCATTGGGCGGGATGAAATTCCCGTCGGGATTGGATGCGGTCACCCAGTTCGAAAAGGAGAACGAGGGCGCGGCAAAGACGATAAAGAGGCCAATCACGATCAGCTTGATTGCCACGATCACATCGTTGATGCGCGAGGATTCCCGGATGCCGATCACGAGCAGGATGGTCATCGCGATGACGATGGCCATCGCCGGCATATTGAGGATCGCACCCGTCGTCGACCAGGTGTGACTGTCGGCATCGAAGGCGAGCGGCGCGGAGACGAATTGCGCGGGGATGTTGATCCCGAAATCCTTCGCGAAGCTGACGACATAGGCCGACCATCCGATCGCAACCGTGCTAGCGCCGATCGCATATTCCAGGATCAGGTCCCAGCCGATGATCCAGGCAATCAGCTCGCCCATCGTCGCATAGGCATAGGTGTAGGCGCTGCCCGAGATCGGCACGCTCGAGGACATCTCGGCATAGCAAAGGCCGGCAAAGGCGCAGGCGACCGCGCCGAGCATGAACGACAGCGTCACCGCGGGGCCGGCATTTGCGGCCGCGGCATGACCGGTCAGGACAAAAATGCCGGCGCCGATGATGCCGCCAATGCCGAGCCCGACCAGGTTGATCGCCGACAGCGCACGCTTGAGTGGTTGCACCTCGCTGCCGGCATCGGCGTGGGAGGCTTCCGCCAGCAGCGCGACAATGGATTTCCGCGTCCAGACGTCGGTCAAAGCACCCGCCTTCCCCAAGGTCATCGGTTCGATGGCCGGCTGGATCGTAGTGTTGTCATCGCACGAAATAAACAACGCGCTCGGAACTTCACCGGCAAAGTGGCGTCCGACGGCGTTTTCTGGCAGGAAGGGCTTTACCGCCGCGGCGATGAGAGGTGATGCATGAGCGCCAAGGGATCGGACCTTCTGGTCGCCGCGCTGGAAAACGAAGGCGTGCAACGCATTTTCGGACTTCCGGGCGAGGAGAATCTCGCGGTCGTTGAATCCCTGCGCAAATCGCGCATCGAGCTGGTGCTGACGCGCCATGAGCAGGCCGCCTCCTTCATGGCGGCGACCCAGGGGCGGCTAACCGGCGCGCCCGGCGTCTGCCTTTCCACGCTCGGCCCCGGCGCGCTGAATTTCACCACCGGCGCCGCCTATGCCTATCTCGGCGCCATGCCGATGGTGATCATCACCGGCCAAAAAGCGATCAAGAGCGCGCGCCAGGCGCGTTTCCAGCTCGTCGATATCGTCGGCTCGATGCGCCCGATCACCAAGATGACGCGGCAGATCGTCTCGGCCGATGCCATTCCCGCCATGGTCCGCGATGCCTTCCGGGTCGCGACGGAAGAACGGCCCGGTCCCGTCCACCTCGAATTGCCGGAGGATATCGCCGCGGAAGATTGCGCCGCTTCGTTGATTCCGACGCATCCGATTCTGCGGCCGGTCCCCTCGCCCGTGGCGGTCAAAAGCGCCGTCGAGTTGATCCTCGCCGCCAAACGTCCGTTGATCATGATCGGGGCTGCGGGAAACCGGCCGCGGCTGGTCGACGCGCTGTCCGATTTCGTGCGCCGGACGCAAATCCCCTTCTTCAACACGCAGATGGGCAAGGGCGCGGTCACCGGAAATTCCGAGCTTTACCTCGGCACCGCCGCGCTTTCGGAGCGCGACTACGTGCATGAGGCGATCGAGCGCGCCGATCTCATCATCGCGATCGGGCACGACACGGTCGAAAAGCCGCCGTTCCTGATGGGCGCAAGCGGTGACCCCAAGGTGGTCTATGTCGGCTATGTCTCCGCGACCGTCGAACAGGTCTTCCATCCCGATGCGGAAGTGATCGGCGACATCGGTGCGACGGTAGCCGCGCTCGCCGACGCGCTGCATCAGCGGGTCAAGCCGGCCGGCGAATTCCTCAAGCTGCGCGATGAAATTCTCGGCCATCTCAACGAGCGGGCCGAGGACGATCGTTTTCCGGTCATCCCGCAACGCCTGGTCCACGATGTCCGCAAGGTCGTGCCCGAGGACGGCATCGTCTGCCTCGACAACGGCATGTACAAGATCTGGTTCGCGCGCAACTACCGCACCACCGTCGCCAATACGCTGCTGCTGGATAACGCGCTCGCGACCATGGGCGCGGGCCTGCCCTCCGCGATTTCAGCCAAATGCCTCAATCCGCATAAGCGCGTGCTCGCGGTATGCGGCGATGGCGGCTTCATGATGAACAGCCAGGAGATGGAAACTGCGGTACGTCTCAAGCTCGACCTGGTCGTGCTGGTCATCGAGGACAACGCCTATGGCATGATCCGCTGGAAACAGAGCGTCGATCACTTTGCCGATTTCGGCATGACCTTCGGCAATCCGGATTTCGTGGCCTATGCGAATTCCTATGGCGCGCATGGACACCGGGTCAAGGCAACAGCCGAATTGATTCCGACGCTGGAGCAGGCCTTCACCCAAGGCGGCGTGCACCTCGTCGCGGTGCCGATCGACTACAGCGAGAACATGCGCGTGCTGGTCGAGGAGCTCGGCAACCGGAGCATCGGATAGACGGCTTTAGTGACTAACTCTCCAGATCGTTCCGTTGCCGTCCTCGGAAATCAGCAGCGCGCCGTCATGAGCGACGGCCACGCCGACCGGCCGGCCCCAGACTTCCTTGTCGTCGACGACAAAGCCGGTGACAAAATCCTCATATTCGCCGGTCGGCACGCCGTCCTTGAGGCGGATGCGAATGACTTTGTAACCGGTCCGCTTCGATCGATTCCACGAGCCGTGCTCGGCCGCAAAGGCATCGCCGCGATATTCCGCAGGGAAGCTGTTGCCGTCATAGAAGGTCATCCCGAGCGAGGCCGAGTGCGCCTGCAGCAGCACGTCTGGGACCGTGATCTTGTCCTTCAGATCGGGGCGCGCGGCGGGATGGCGTGGGTCCTGATTGTCGCCGATGTAGAACCACGGCCAGCCGTAAAAGGCGTTCTCCTTCACGCGCGTGACATAATCCGGCACGAGGTCATCGCCGAGACTGTCGCGCTCGTTGGTCGAGCACCACGCCGTGCCGTTCGGCTGCATCGCAAGGCCAACGCAATTGCGGATGCCAGTCGCAAACAGCTTCCGGTTCTTGCCGTCAGGATCAAACACCAGCACCGCGGCGCGGTCAGTCTCCTCGCCCCAGGCGGCGCCCAACGGCTGCTTGCCGCGCCAGGCATCGAGCCCGCCCGGCGGCTGGCCCATGCCTTCGGCGTCGTTGCTGGCGGAGCCGACCGAAACGAGCATCCGCTTGTTGTCCGGCGTGAAGACGATATCACGCGTCGAATGCGCGTAACCTGCCGGCAGCTTGGCCACGATGGTTTCGGGCTTGCCCGACGCTTTCACGTCGCCTGCATGATAGGGAAAGCGCACGACGCTGTCGGTGTTAGCGACATAGACCCATTGCGGGCTATCACCGCTCGGAAAGAAGGCGATGCCGAACGGGCGATTGAGCCCGCTTGCGAATATCTCGTTCGTGCTGGGCCTCGCCGCGCCATCGGCGGCATGGAGAACGCGGATGCGGCCCGCGCGGGTTTCGGCAACGAAGATGTCGCCATTCGGCGCGACGCGGATGATGCGCGGACCGCTCAGGCCTTCGGCAAACAATTCTATCTTGAATTCCGGCGGCACTTGCGGCGCGGCGCTGGAGGGCCTTGCCACGACCCGCGAGAAACTAGCGGCCGACGCCGTCGCACCGGGTTGCGGCAGGTCCTTTGGCCTGATCAGGCGGACCGTACCCGGCTTGTCCTGCTGCCAACTACCGTAGGCATCCCTGCCTTCGCGTACGCCGGTTTGCGCACAGGCCACGTCGATGAAGGTGATCAGAAGGAAAGATGTAACGGCAACGGTCCGCATCGAGCTGCTTGGCATTCTGTTATTTCCTCGCCGGCTCATCGGCCCGCTGGCGGGAGCATAATGGCTGTCGATGTCAAATGTTCGGATTGGCCCGATCAATTTGTTCGTGAGCGAACGCAATCAAGAGAGGGCGCCGAGCACACCGCGGGTGGCCTGATCGATCTCTTCGACATAGCGCCGTCTTGCATGGGTTTCGGTCAAAAAGCCGATCACTTTGCGACTGTCCGCCGACTTCAGCACGGCCAGCACCTCGGCCTCGGCGTCGTCGAACAGCTTCATCGCGGTCTTGACATTCATTTCCGGCAGCAGCGCGATGTCGGTATAGCGCGCGAGCTCAACGACCTGGATATCATCGGCGATGGTATCGAGTTCGCCGGAAAACAGGTCCGGCAGCGGCACCAGCCCGCAATAATCGTCATTGTTGTTGACTACCACGACCGCGGCCCGCGAGCCCAGCGCGAATTCGCGTCGGCACGCGGCAATCGTCGTGCTCGAGGGCACCTTGCCGACGTCGGTTCGCATCATGCGCTCGACGGTGAGATTGCGCAGCCAGCCGACATCGTTGGCGCTGCGGATGGTCTCGCCGCGCAGATGCAGGCGCCAGGTCGAAAACGAATGCCCGAACATGAATCGCACGAAAATGCTGGTGACGATGCATCCCGCAAGCACCACGGCGGTGACATCGACGCTGCGCGTCATCTCCAGCACCAGGAACGACATCGTCAGCGGGCCGCCGACGATCGCGACCCCGAGCGTCGCCATGCCCGTGAGCATGCTGACCATGGGATCGACGGTGAAGCCGAGGCCCGTCCACACCAATACCGCGGCAAAAAATTTGCCGAGCAGACTGCCGACGAACAGCGAGGCAAAGAACAGGCCGCCTCGGAAACCCGAGGCGAGCGAGATCAGGCAAGCGACCAGCTTCAGCGCAATGACGGTCGCGATGAAGCCGATTGCCATCTCACGGTGCAGGTTGAGCACCATCGCGCCGTGGCCGGCCGCAAGCACCTGCGGCGTGATAATCGCCATGCCGCCGACGCAGAGGCCGCCGATCACAGGCCTGATCCAGACCGGAAGCCATTTTTGCGCGAACACGCGCTCGAACAGCGAGGAGCTGCGCATCACCAGGATGCCGATGATGGCGACGATCAGCGCGAGCCCGATCAGTGCCAGATATTGCTCGAGACCGACGCTGCCGACATGCGGCACTTCCAGCGAATAAGGCGCGCCGCCGAGATATTGCGCGGTGAGCGCGCCCGCGAGCGAAGCGGCAAGAATCGGCGCCGCACTCGCCACCGCATAGACGCCGACGATCAGCTCGCAGGCGTAGAAGGCGCCGGTGATCGGCGCGCCGAAGGCAGCCGCAATCGCCGCCGCAGCACCACAGCCGACGATCAGGCGCAAATCGTTGCGCCTGAGATTGAGGAACTGCCCGATCAGCGAAGCGGCGCCCGCTCCGATCTGGGTGTAGCCGGCTTCGAGGCCGACGGAGGCGCCGCAGCCGTTGGAGATCAGCGTCTGTCCGCTGACCACCATGCTGTCGCGCGCCGACAGTCTGCCGCCGCGCAAGGCATTCGCCTCGATCGGGTCCACCGCGTTCGAAATCTTCAGGCGCCGCCGGGACCACTCCATGATGCCGAGCGAGAGCCCGCCCAGGGCCGGCGCGATCAGCGCGATGATCGGATTAACGTAATCATTGGCGCTCAGGCGCACGTCGATGCGAATGCCGTAGATCAGGACGTGTGCGATCTGCGCGATCTCGCTCATGAGGGTAACGACCGCGCCGGCGACGACACCGATCACCAGCGCGAGCGGGATCAGGTAGAACTCGTTGCTGCGCAGCAGCGCGCGCACCGTGGTCAAGGCCCGGTTCGAACCGCGTCTTCGATGGATGATTTCGGTGATCTGCGAGTTCACCGGCAATTCCTACCCGTCTCCGTCACGCATCGGCGTGACCATAGCCCGCCATTTTCAGGCGCACCCGTTCAATTTCGTCCTTTGGCAGCAGGGGCGGCTCGCCGAGCTGCAGGCAGCCATGATACTGCCGCGCCAGCGTCTCGACTTCGACCGCGAGCCACATCGCTTTCGACAGCGACGAACCGATCGCTATCATGCCGTGATGGCCGAGCAGGCAGGCGAAGCGCCCGCGCAGCGCGGTCAGCGCATGCTGCGACAACTCCGGCGTGCCATAAGTGGCGTATGGCGCGCAACGGATGTTCTCGCCGCCGGCGACCGCGATCATGTAGTGAATCGCCGGGATTTCCAGCCCCATGATCGCGAGAATGGTGCAATAGGTCGGATGCGAATGGACCACGGCATGGACATCGTTGCGCGAACGCAGGATGTCGAGATGAAACCGCCATTCGCTCGACGGCTTTTGCTCCGGCGCATGCGAGCCATTCATGTTCATGAACACGATCTGGTCCGGCGTCATGGATTCGTAGGGCGTGCCGGTCGGCGTGATCAGCAGGCCATCGCCGTGGCGGAGGCTGATATTGCCCGAGGTACCCTGGTTGATGCCGAGCGCGCTCATCCGGCGGCACGCGTCGATGATGGTCTGCCGTTTCTCGTTCTTGTCTCGGATCATCGCGCTCTCGACCGGGTTTGCGAGGCAGGCCCGAAACACCGGCAGATGCGGGGGCCCGTGACGCACATAAGGGGGTAACACAGAGCGGGTCAAGCCACAGTTAAGTCGCTGGCAGACCGAGGTTAATGACCTCCGAATGGCTCAGTCGGCGCGGTCCGGCACGGCGGCTTCCGCAAAGGTTGCCATGCGGTTATGCAGCGCGCAGGCCAGCCGCAGGATCGGCAGCGCGAGCGCCGCGCCGGAGCCCTCGCCGAGCCGCAAATCGAGGTCGAGCAAGGGCTGCGCGCCCAGGGCGTCGAGCACCAGCCGATGCCCCTGCTCCGCCGAACGGTGCGAGAAGATGAGATGGGGGCGACAGGACGGATTGAGGCGCGACGCCGCGAGGGCCGCAACCGATACGATGAAGCCATCGACCAGCACCGGAATACGGCGCTGCGCGGCCGCGACGACCGCCCCGGTGATCGCTGCAATCTCCAGCCCGCCGACGGCGCGGAGGATTTTCTCCGGCGACGCGTTCATGAGGCCGTGATATGCCAGCGCATGATCGATGATGCCGGCCTTGCGTTCGCGGCCAGCGCTATCGAGCCCCGTACCGAGGCCGGTGATCCCATCGGCGCCGGTTCCAAGCAACGCCGCCGCGACCGCCGCCGCCGACGTGGTGTTGCCGATACCCATTTCACCGAGAATGAGGAGATCGGGCTCGGCTCCCGCAGCACGCGTCACCGCGCGCTTGCCGCAGTCAAGGGCGAAGGCGAGATCGGAGGATTCCAGCGCGGTGTCCTTGCCGAAATCGCGGCTGCCTCGGCGCGGTTTGTCGGTGACAATGCCCGGCATCGGCGCTTCCGCCAGCGTGCCGGCATCGACGACTTCAAGGGCGCAGCCGAGTTCGCGCGCAAGCACCGAAATCGCCGCACCGCCGGCGGCGAAATTCGCCATCATCGCAATCGTCACCTCCTGCGGATAGGCGGAGACGCCCTGCGCGGCGATGCCATGATCGCCAGCGAAGACGATGATCGGCGCGCGATCGGCGCGCGGCTTTTCGGTGTGCTGCAATCCCGCAAGCTCGATGGCGAGCGTTTCCAGCCGGCCGAGCGCGCTGGTCGGCTTGGTGAGCTGGCCCTGGCGCGCCGCTGCCGCGTCGCGATGGACGGCGGACGGGGCAGGACATGGCTGAGTGACCCATTCGGGAAGCATGGCGTGCCCCTAGATCGAAACGCGTTTGAGAATATAGCTGTCCATGATCCAACCATGCTGCGCCCGCGCCGCCGCGCGCGCTTCGACGATCCTTGCGCCGACCTCAGCCAACAGCCCAGACAAAATGATCTGGTTCGGCATGCCCAAATAGGCACCCCACCAGATCTGAATTCCGCCTGGGTCCAGCGACTGAAATGCCGTGCCGCCATCGAGCATGACGACGACCGTTTCAACGCCCGCCGGCCAGCCGTTCTCGCGCAACTGCCGTCCCGTGGTGACGATGAACGGCGCGCCGATCTCGTTGAGCGGAATGGCATGTGCCGCGCAAAGCGCCTGGATGGCGGTGACGCCAGGGATCACTTCGATCTCCGGAACCGGATCGAGCCGGCGCGCGATGCGAAGGCTGGAGTCGTAAAGCGAAGGATCGCCCCAGATCAGGAACGCGACGCGTCCGTCGCTGTCGAGGTGCGCCTTGATCTCGCGCGACCACACGACGGCGACCGCATCGTGCCAGTCATCAACGCCGCCGCGATAGTCTTCGCGTGCGGTATCGCGCACCGGCAGGTCGAACTCGACCAGCCTCGTGCTGCGGTTGGTCAGGACGCGCACGCAAATCTGGCGGCGCAATTCGGCGAGATCAGATTTTTCCTCGTCCTTGCGCGGGATCAGGATGAGATCGGCAGCGTTGATGGCGTGCACTGCCGCAAGCGTCAGCTGCTCGGGGTTCCCGCAGCCGATACCGATCAACGAAAGCGTGAGCACAAGAGATATCCGGGGCGACCGCTGCGATCGCCCCGTCGGGATCAGGCTGCGTTATGCAGGCGCGGCGTCACAAGGCTGCCATCCAGCACGCCACGCAGCGATTTTGCCAGCGCCAGCACGCCGAGATCGACCAGCGGCTCGAGAAAGATCACCATGGCATAGGACGCGCCGAAGGTTGCAATCGAGGACAGGTTTTCCGCGCCAAGCCCACGGCCGTAGATCGCCCAGAATGCGACCCAGGCGACGATGCCGGCCTGATACGCGGTCGAGAGCGACAGCGCCTGGCGGTAGCGGAGATCTACGTAGGCGGTGTCGCGGGCCACGATACGCGCGGCAAGCGCGTTGATCGCAAACAACGGCACCAGCAGTGTCGTGACGTTCATGCCGTATTGCGGCAGGTCCGTCGGCACGAGGAAGATGCCCTGCAGCAACAGCCCAAGCGCCAGTCCCAATGCCGCGGGCGCGGCGCCAAAGATCAGGAACAAGGTCGAGCCGAAGATGAAATGCACCTCGGAGACGCCGACCGAAAAGTGCGGCAGGATCTCGAAGAAGAACATCACCAGCACCGTGGTCGCGGCCGTGCGGATCGCCAGCGAGGAAACGCCCTGCTCCCGCGCGGTCTCGCCGGCAAGCTTCAGCGCGTATCCGCCGGCAGCCGCCGCGGTCGCATAGCTGAGGACGATCTTGGTGCCGTCAACAATTCCGGGCTCGATATGCATGGTCCGTCTTCCTTCTCGATTTGGCGAATTATACCGCTATGGATCGTCCGCCGCCAGCGCCCCGTAGAGGATCACGGCGGTCGCCGTGACATTTTCCTGCGCGAGCTGTTCGGCGAGCTGTTTGATGGTGGTGCGAAGCAACCGCTGGTCGGCCTGGCCGACGGATTCCGCGAGCAGCGCCGGCGTATCCGGCGACAGGCCCTGCGCGACCAGCTTGGCCGCGAGTGCCGGAAAGGTCTTCTTGCCCATATAGACCGCGGTCATCGCATGCGGGTCGGCCAGCGCCGCCCAATGCAGGTCCTCGGGCAGTTCGCCCTTCACATCGGCGCCGGTGATGAATTGCACGCGTCGCGCGGTGTGGCGCCGGGTCAGCGGAATCCCCGTCGCCGCGCCGGCCGCACAGGCGGCGGTGACGCCGGGAACGATCTCGTAACCGATGCCGGCCGCTCGCAGTGCCTCTATTTCCTCCTCCAGCCGGCCGAACACGCCCGCATCGCCGGATTTCAGCCGCACCACCGCGGCACTGGTTGCGGCGTAATCGACCAGCAGCCGACTGACATGCTCCTGCCTGGCCGAGGGCCGGCCGGCGCGTTTTCCAACCGAGACCAGCGTCGCGCCCTTGCGGGCGTGATCGAGAACCGCGCCGGCGACAAGGTCGTCATAAAGCACGACGTCGGCGGCGCGCAGGCGGTTGACCGCTTTCAGCGTCAACAACTCGGGGTCGCCTGGGCCGGCCGAGACGAAGGAAACGAAACCGCTCACCGCTCCTCCGCGATCAGATGAAAGAAGGTGCCGGTGACGCGTCCGCGGCGCGAACCGGTCTCGGCGACTTCCGCGCCGTTGGCGTCGCGCACGGAGGCGAGCGGCGGATCGGGCTGGGCCAGGATCGAGGCATAATGGAACTCATGGCCGCGAAGCCGCGTCCCCTGCGCATGGCCGGGCATACCGGCCGTGAGTTCTGCGAGACGATAACCGAGATGCATGCGCCGCTTGGCGAAGCTGGTTTCGAGACCGAGCAGCCCGGTCATCTCGTGGCGTGTGCCCTTGGCGTCGGTGAGCCCCTCGCCCAACACCATGTAGCCACCACACTCGCCGTGCACGGGGCGCGTCTCCGCGAACGCTTTCAGCGCGCCGCGGAAACGACCATTGGCCGCGATCTGTCCCGCATGCAATTCCGGGTAACCGCCAGGCAGCCAGCAGACATCGGCGCTATCAGACGGTCCTTCGTCAGCGAGCGGAGAGAACGGCAAAACCTCCGCGCCGGCCGCGCGCCAACCTTCGAGCACATGCGGATAGATAAATGAGAACGCGGCATCGCGCGCCAGTGCGATGCGCTGGCCAGGGGGCGTCACGCGCGGCAGGGCATCGATACGCGGTGCAATCCAGTTGCATTCGGCCAACCGCAGCACGGTGTCGAGATCGATGCGCTCGGCAACGAGACGTGCGGCTTCGGCAATCAGCTCATTCAGTCGCGTCAGCTCCTCGGCCTGGACCAGACCGAGATGGCGCTCCGGCAGCGCGATCGGCGCATGTCGCTGCAGCGCGCCGAATACCGCAATGCCAGCACCTTCCATCGCGCGCCGCACCAGATCCTCGTGCCTCGGACTTGCGACGCGATTGAGCACGACGCCAGCGATCCGCACGCCCTTGCGGAAATCGCGCAGGCCCGCGGCAACCGCCGCCGCGGTCTGCGCCTGGCCGGAAGGATCGAGCACCAGCAGCACCGGCCACCCCATCATTTCTGCAAGGTCGGCGCTGGCGCCGGTGCCGGATTGGCCTGGCGTGGCAACGCCGTCAAACAGGCCCATCGAGCCCTCGGCCAGCACCAAATCGGCTTCGCCGCCGCGCGCGACAAGCCCATCGATCGTCTCGCGCGACATCGCCCAGCTATCGATATTGACCGAGGCGCGGCCGGTCGCAGCGCTGTGAAAGGCGGGATCGATATAGTCAGGCCCGCTCTTGAAGCATTGCACGGACAGGCCGCGGTCGCGGAAAGCGCGCGCCAGCGCCAGCGTCAGCGTGGTCTTGCCGGCGCCGGACGCTGGCGCGGAAATGACAAGGCAGCGCGCCATCACGGCGCCTCCGGGAAACGCGGCGAAGCGCCGACCGGCCGGTAGCGACGGTCATAGTCGGCAGCATAGAGGCGGCTTTCCTCGAAATCGCGAGCGCCGATCGTCTTGCCGACCAGGATGATCGCGGTACGTTCCAGCTCCGTACCGAGGGAAGCTTCGAGCGTACCGAGTGTCGCGCGCACGATTCTTTCGTTCGGCCAGCTCGCGCGCCACACCACGGCGACCGGACAATCGGCGCCATAATGCGGCGTCAGCTCGGCGATGACCTTGTCGAGCACATGCACGGATAAATGAATTGCAAGCACCGCGCCGGTCGCGGCGAAGGCGGCCAACGTCTCGCCCTCCGGCATCGCGCTGGCGCGACCTGAGGTGCGTGTCAGGACGACCGATTGTGCAAGGCCGGGCAGAGTCAGCTCCGCTTCGAGCGCGGCGGCCGCTGCGGCAAACGACGGCACGCCGGGTGTAACGGTAAAGGGAATGCCGAGCTCACGCAGGCGCCGCAACTGCTCGCCCATCGCCGACCACACCGAGAGGTCGCCGGAATGCAGCCGCGCCACGTCCTTGCCTTGCGCATGCGCAGCCGCGATTTCGCCGATGATCTCGTCGAGCGACAGCGGCGCGGTGTTGACGATGCGCGCGCCGTGCGGGCAATGCGCGAGAATTTCCTTTGGCACCAGCGAGCCCGCATAGAGACAGACCGGGCAGGACGCGATCAGATCACGCCCGCGCAAGGTGAGGAGATCGGGCGCGCCCGGGCCGGCGCCGATGAAATGCACGGTCATTTCACCACGCTCCATTGTACGACCGGGCGGGAGGATTCCCAGGACCGGTAACGGCCGAGCGGCGCGACATGCGAAATCTCGATCCGCATGAGCTCGCCGCCGTGCTTTTGCTGCAGCTCTGCCAGCAGCGCCTCCGTCTCAAGGGTCACGCCATGCGCAACGATGCGCGTGCCCTCCGGCAACAGCGGCCAGACCGCGTCGAACATCGCTACATCGAGGCCGCCGCCGATGAACACCGCATCGGGGTTATCGAGAGACGAAAGTGCTGCCGGCGCGCTGGCCGCCATAACGGTGATCTTGTGCGCGAGGCCAAAGGCTTCCGCATTGACGCGAATGTTCGCGGCGCGATCCTCCCGTGCCTCGATCGCGATCGAATGGCCTCCGGCGAGCGCCCATTCGACCGAGATCGAGCCGGAGCCGGCGCCGATGTCCCAGAGTTTTTCGCCCGGCCGCGGCGCCAGCGCCGACAGCGCCAAAGCGCGGATCGGACGTTTGCTGATCTGGCCGTCATGCTTGAAGAGATCGTCGGCAAGACCGGACGCGCGCGACAATCCGGCTGCGCCTTCCGCCTCGATCGCGACCGCGAGCGGACTGGCGATCGATCCCGTTGCGTAGTTGTCCGCCCTGCTTTCATGGATATGTTCCCGCGGACCGCCAAGCGCGGACAGGGTCCAGAGCCGAGAGTCGCCAAAGCCTCGTGCGGCGAGCCATCCCGCGAGATCGGCTGCGGCGCTGGTATCACGCACGAGCGAGATGATCCGCGCGCCGCGCGTCAGCAACGGTACCAGCCGCTCGAACGGCGCCGCATGAAGCCCGATGCAAATCGTCGTCTCCAACGTCCAGCCCAGCCGTGAGGCCGCAAGCGAGAAGGTCGAGGGCGATGGATGCGCAACCCATTCCTCCGGCGACAAATGCGACGCGAGGCTTCCGCCGGCGCCATGCCAGAACGGATCGCCGGACGCCAGCACCGCGGTCGGTCGGCCACGGCGTGCGAGCACGCAGGCCGCATCGAACGGCACCGGCCACGGCTTGCCGCGGCCGTCGATACCGGCAAGCTTCAGATGGCGTTCGCCGCCGAAAACAGTCTCGGCCTGAGCCAACGCCTTTCGGCTTGCTTCCGAGAGCCCGGCAAGGCCATCTTCGCCGATGCCGATGATGGTCAACCAGGGACTGGAGCAAGGATCAGACATGCGCGCCCTCATTCTGGGCGGAACAGGCGACGCCAACAAACTTGCGGAAGCGTTCGTGCGGGAAAAGATCGACGCGATCTATTCCTATGCTGGACGCACGCAGATTCCGCTCGGCCATGCGTTGCCGACACGCATCGGCGGCTTTGGTGGCGTGCAAGGCCTTGCGGATTTCATCCGCGAGGCCGGCATCACTCACGTCATCGATGCGACGCATCCTTTCGCCGCGGAAATGAGCCGCCATGCGGTCGACGCTTGCGCCGCGACGGACATTCCGCTGATGGCGCTGGAGCGCGCGCCCTGGCTGCGCACCGACGGCGACAACTGGATCGAGGTGGCTGACGTCAACGCCGCCGTGACTGCCCTGCCGGAAAAGCCCGCGCGCGTGTTCCTTGCCATCGGCCGGCAGCATCTCATGCCGTTCACGGTCAAGCCGCAGCATGCCTATACGTTGCGCTTCATCGATGCGCCCGATGGTGACCTGCCGCTGCCCGGCGCCGACGTGATCGTTTCGCGCGGCCCCTTCACGCTCGAAGGCGACCGCGAGCTGATGCGCTCGCGCGACGTCGAAATTCTGGTGGCGCGCAATTCGGGCGGCACGGGCGCGCGCGCCAAGATCGACGCTGCGCGCGAGCTTGGGCTCCCTGTGATCATGATCGCGCGCCCGGCGCTGCCGCAGCGGCCGCGCGCCGAGAATGTCGAGGACGTGCTGGCGTGGCTTGGTCATGATACGCGCCTCGGGGCATAGACCCAGCGGCCAACGCGTCGCGTCGCCGAATTGCCGACAATGACAAGCGTCGCCATGTCGGCCATTTCCGGCCGCGCGTCCTCGAGCCGCAGCGTCTCGATGCGCTCCTTCGGCGTCGTCACCGCATGCGCGAAGATGATGGTGCGGTCGCCGCAGCCCGCCTCTCTCAAAACATCGAGCGCGCGAGCAAATCCCTCCGGCCGGCTCGCCGAACGCGGATTGTAGATGGCGATGGCAAAATCCGCTTCGGCCGCGAGCCTCAAACGCTTCTCGATCACCGGCCACGGTTTCAGATTGTCGGAGAGATTGATCGCACAGAAATCATGGCCAAGCGGCGCGCCGGCGCGCGCGGCCGCCGCCAACATCGCGGTGACGCCTGGCAGCACGCGGATGGAAAGATCCTGCAGCTCCGGCTTCGTTTCGAGTGCTTCAAATACGGCCGCCGCCATCGCGAACACGCCGGGATCGCCAGAGGAGACGATGACGACGCTGCGTCCCTCGGCCGCCAGCTTCAAGGCCTCACCGGCGCGCTGCAATTCCTGACGATTGTCGGACGGATGCAGCCGCAAGCCCTCCCGCGCCGGCACCCGCGCGACGTAGGGCGTGTAGCCCAGCACATCGGTAGCGTCCGCGAGCGCGGCCGACACTTCCGGCGTCACCAGCGCGGCATCGCCGGGACCGAGGCCCGCGATGGTGAGCCGGCCCGTCATTCCGCGGCTTCCTGCCGCCTTCCACCGCGGCCGTGCACCAGTACGATCGCGAAGTAAGGACAATCCGCCGGATCGACATCGGCGAGACGCGCGATGCGCTCGTCCGGCATGGTGCCGCGCTCGATCAGCCAGGCTTCGTCGAGCCGTCCGGCTCCTTCCAGCACGCGGCGGATTTTTATGAGGTTGCGGCCGGTCTTCATGATGACCAGTGCATCGGAATTTTGCACGCGACGTTCGAGTTCGGCTTCCGGCAGCGTACCCATCAGCACTGTCATGACGTCGTCGCCGAGCGCCATCGGCAGGCCCGCGACATTCCAGCAGCCGGCCATCCCGGGAATGCCGGCGATGACTTCGACCTCGGCCCGGCCCTGCAGGCGCGTATAGAGATGCATGAACGAGCCGTAGAAGAAGGGATCGCCCTCGCAGAGCACGACGACATCGCTCTCGCGCGCAAGCTCCACCAGCCGATCCGCCCATGCGTCGTGGAAGCCGGCGAGCAGCCGCGCATATTCCCGGCTGCCGACCGCAAGCTCGGTCGTGACCGGATATTCCATGGGGTATTCGCGGACACCCGGCGCCAGCATTCCCTCGACGATGGTGCGCGCCTGGCCGGGCCGACCCTTCTTGCGGAAATAGGCTAGGTGCATCGCCGCGCGCACTTCGCGATCGGCGCGCACGCTCATCAGATCGGGATCGCCAGGCCCCAGGCCGCAGCAAATGATGCGTCCCATGTCATTCGCTCCTGCTTGCGAGTGCATTCACGGCCGCGACCGTGATCGCGGAGCCACCGAGCCGGCCGACCACAGTGAGCGCGGGCGCCGGGGGAGATGCCATCAGCGCGGCCTTGGATTCGGCCGCGCCGACAAAGCCGACGGGGCAGCCGATGATCGCCGCCGGCCGCGGGCAGCGTTCATCCTCGAGCATGTTGAGGAGATGGAACAGCGCGGTTGGCGCATTGCCGATCCCGACGATGGCGCCCTCAAGGTGGGGCCGCCACAGTTCGAGCGCGGCGGCGGAGCGCGTGGTTTGCATGGCGGAGGCGAGCGCGGGCACGCTCGCATCATCAAGCGTGCAGATTACGCGATTGCCGGCGGGCAGTCGGGCGCGTGTAATTCCTTCCGAGACCATGCGGGCGTCGCACAGGATCGGCGCGCCTTGCTGTAAGGCCGCGCGTGCCGACGACGCCATATCAGGCGTGAAGCGGATATGCGCTTCGAGACCGACCATGCCGGCCGCATGAATCATGCGCACCACCACCGGCTCCTCATCGGGCGAAAAGCGCGCAAGGTCCGCCTCGGCGCGGATGGTCGCAAAGGATTGCCGGTAGATCGTGGCGCCATCGGTTTCAAAGGCGTATGGCATCAGCGCGCTCCCGTGAGCGCGCCGGGATCGGCAAAGATTTCTCCGGGAAAGCCCGCGCATAGCGGGAACATCGCGCGGCGAACCGTTGCGGACGAGATCGAAACCATCTCGTGTGCCGACCAGGGTGATCGCAGCCGGTCCCGGATGAGCGCAGCCCTTGGCACAGCCGGACACATGAAGCCGTTCGCCGGCCGTGACATGCGGCGCAAGCCGCGCCGCGAGCACGCGCGTCTCGGCCCACGCCTCCGGACAGGCGGGTGCGCCCGTGCAGGCGATGACCCGCAGCAGCGGATCGTCGGCGCGCGAGACGAGACCTTCATGCGCAGGCATCTCGCGCAGGCCTTCGAGAAGGACCATGCGCCAGGGCGTCATGCGCAGGCCGGGGGCAAGCGTGGCAAGGTAGACCAGCGTCGCGCTTTGCAACTGACCGAAGGCGAAACCAACCAGCGCGCCACCGTCACAAAGCCCGGGATACGGCGGAAGGATCGTCGGCGCGGGCGCTGTGTTGCCTGCCAAAACATCCGGCAGCCTCGCGCCGCCGGCGATATAAGCGGCCATGCGCCCTCGCCCATCCTTCGCGCCACCGGAAGCGACGAACCATTTCGTGAGCGACAGCACCGTATCAATCGCATCTTGCCGCGTGACGGAGCGCCCCAGCGGGGTCCCGTCCGCGCGCGCGATCAGCCCACCATCGATGTCGCGCTCGATGCGGATATCGGCCGGCGCCTGCGCAAGCACGCGTTTCAATCCGCAATCAATGGCAAAGCCGAATTTTTCGGGCAAGCCGGGCGGCCGCGCAGCCAAGGCTTCTTCAAGCTCCACCGCAAATGACGATGTATCATCGCCGTCGCGCCAGAACGGCGCGACCAGGATGTTGCGTTGGGTTTCGGACTGCAGTTCAGCATCGACCAGCCCGAGCCGATCGAGCCCTTCGATCAACGGCTCGTGACTTTCTTCGCTGACACCGCGGATCTGCAGATTGGCGCGGCCGGTGAGATCAAGCAGACCATTACCATGACGCGCCGAAAGTTCGGCAATGCCTGCCGCCTGTGCGGAAGACAGCCGTCCCCCGCGCGGACGCAGGCGCACGACCAAACCATCGCCTGATGGCATCGGGCGCAGTGCAGAGGGACACCAGCCCTTGATTTCGAAGGCGCTCATGATGCCTCCCGCAGCGAGGCCAGGATCGAATTGCGCCGCGTTACCCAGAGCGAGGATTCATGAAGACGCCGGAAGCAATCTTCGATGGCGGCAAGCGCTTGCGGGTTCTCGCGGGCAAGAAACGCGCTGATGTCGTCATTGCCGAGCGTCGTATCGTAATAGAGATCGAACAGATGCGAGGGCACGGCGTCGGCGAGATGCGCGAACGCCGCCATATGCTCCAGCGTCGCCGCGATCTCTGCCGCTCCGCGAAAGCCGTGGCGCATCATGCCCGCGATCCATTTTGGGTTTGCGGCGCGCGCGCGAACCACACGCGAAATTTCCTCCGGAAGCGTTCGCGCCCGCGGCGCCTCCGGTCGCGTCGCATCGAGATGATAGAGCGATTTGATCTTCGAGCCGAGGCTTGCCGCAGCGGCCGCGATCCCGCCCTCATGGGCGGCATAATCGGACGCCAGCAGCAAATCGGTCTCGGGCAGATCCTGCACATGCACGAAGGCATCGGCGCCCGAAAGACGCGCTTCGATGCCCTTGCGATCCGGCTGCATCGCGCCGTCGGACGCAAATGACCACGACGATGACGCAAGCCACGCCTGACCTGCCGCCTCTCGCGACTCCTTCGTGAACATATCGAGCGACGGCGCCATGCCGACGCCATATTGCCCGGGACGCGGGCCGAACACGCGCGCAGCACGGGCGAGATAAGGATTTTCGTCGCCCTCGAAATCACGCTGCGACAGCGCCTCCGAGGCCGCCTCGAACAATTGCGCCAGCGGCGTGAACACGTCGCGAAACAGGCCGGAGACGCGCAAGGTCACGTCGATGCGCGGCCTGGCCAGCGCGGCGAGCGGAATAATCTCGAAGCCGGTCAACCGGCCGGACGCAGAATCCCAGCGCGGCGCGACGCCGGCGAGCTGCAGCGCCATGGCGAATTCCTCGCCCGCGGTACGCATGGTGGCCGAGCCCCAGAGGTCGACGACCAGGCCCCTTGGCCAGTCACCGTGATCCTGCAGATGCCGGCGCAGCAACTCTTCCGCAAGCTTGATCCCCTGCGCATGTGCGGCGCGGGTCGGGACGCTACGGGGATCGACGGCGAAGAGATTTCGTCCGGTCGGCAGCACGTCGCAGCGGCCGCGATGCGGCGAGCCCGCAGGCCCCGGCGCAACGCGGCGGCCCGACAGCGCTGCGATCAACCCACGCTGCTCCTCATCGCCGCACTCACCGCGGCCGAACACATGCAGGCCGTCGCCGAACTGGCTTTCCTTGAGATCGCAGACGAAGCGATCGATGCGCGGAATGGCTTCGGCAGGTGCTGCCGACGCGGCGAGACCGAGATCGTCTTCGACACCGGCGGCGCGGGCCTCGTCGCGGATCGCGGACACGAGACGCTGGCGCCGCGCCGGATCGAGACCGTCGGCGGTGGAATATTCGTCGAGCAATTGCTCGAGCCGCACGAGGTTGGGTGGCAGCGTAGTTGCGGCCAGCGGCGGCGGCAGATGGCCGATGGTGACCGCGCCGATGCGGCGCTTGGCCTGCGCGGCCTCGCCGGGATCGTTGACGATGAAGGGATAGATCACCGGCACGTCGCCGGTCAGCGCTTCGGGCCAGCACTCTTCCGACAGCGCGACCGACTTGCCGGGCAGCCACTCCAGCGTGCCATGCGCGCCCATGTGGATGAGCGCGTGAATGCCCTGTCGCCGTAGCCACAGATAGAACGCGACATAGGCATGGCGTGGAATGCGCGAGAGGTCGTGATAGTCGGCGGCGCGGCTTTGCACCTCGCCGCGCTCGGGCTGCACCGCAATGATCGCCTTGCCGCTCCGGATCGCGGCGAAATGGAATTTTCCATCACGCATTTGCGGATCGTGTTCCGGCGCGCCCCAGGCATTTTCCAGGTTTTCTTGCAAGGCGGCCGGGAGCTTGACCAACGCATCACGATAATCCCCGACACTCCATGTCAATTCCGCTTTGCCCAGCGCCGGCCCGAGCCCGTCGACAGGTTCGACATCGAAGCCCGCCGCGTCGAGATCGTCGAACAAGGTCTCGGTCGAGGCCAGGGCGTCCAGCCCCACCGCATGCGCGATCTGATGCGGGCGGCCGGGATAGCTGGAGAGGACTACGGCAAGGCGCTTCTCGCGCGCGGGTATCGTCGCCAGCCGCTGCCACGCACAAACCCGGTCGACGGCCGCTTTGATGCGCTCGGGATCTGGCTGATGCGCCAGATGCGCGAACTGCAGATCGGCATCGCGCTCGCCCGGCGATTTGAAGCTGACCACACCGGCGAGCAGCCGTCCATCGACTTCGGGCAGCACCACGTGCATGGCGAGGTCGGCCGGCGACAGGCCCCGCAGCGATGACGCCCAATCCTCGCGCCGGGCGGTCGACAGCGCCACCTGAAACACCGGACAGGAAGCCGCATCGAACGGCGTCGTGCCTTCGTCGCCCATCGTCGAGAAGGCGGTGGCGTTGACGATGGCCGCCGGCGGATACCCGACGAAATGCGCGCGCAGCCAATCGGCGACGCCGGGCGCTTTCAACGATGTTGCGAAAGCGCCGTAGGCATCAAAGCCCCTCTCCCGCAACGCGCCGATCAGCGCGTCGACCGGCCCGGTGTCGGCCGCGGTGAGATAGGAGCGATAGAAGGTGACGAGCGCATGCGGCCGGCCGTCGGACGGCGGCAGCGATGCGAGCACGCCCTTCGCCGGATCGTAAAATCCCATCTCGGGGATTTCAGTCTCACCAAACACCGGCCCCGCATAAAGACCGGATGCCAGTGCCAACTGCGCGACCGCGACCTGTGCGGCGACCGCGCCGCCGGCGTCGCACAACACGCGCAGCCGCCGCAGCGTCGAGATCGGCACGGTCGAGAGCGCGTCCAGCCGCGGGTCATCGCGGCCATCGGCCGGCAGTACCGCCAGCGCGATACCGCGTCGTTTCGCCAGTTCATGCAGCGCGGCGATGCCGTAGGGCCAATAGGATTCGCCGCCGATCAATCGCACCAGGATTCCGCGCGCATGCTCGAGCGTGCGCTCGACATAGGTGTCGACGGAGAGCGGATGGCGCAGCGCAATCAGATTGGCGAGCCGAAGCGACGGCAGGGTCTTGCGGCCGCGCTGCCAGCCGGCGGCGAACGCCGCGAGATCGCTGTCGGAGAACGAGAGTACCACGAGATCGGCCGGATCCTGACCGAGATCGACGGCCGTCGCGGTCTCCTCCAGGCCATGGCTCTCGCGGAAGACGACGTGCATCAGACTCCTGATCCTCTATATACCAAGTCCTGCCCTGATCGCCTGCTCATCGATATCGCCCTGCTCGCCGATCACGACGAGTTTCGATTGCCGCGGCGCCTTGCCCCAGGGCTTGTCGAACTGATGGCGCACGCGTTCGCCGACGGATTGCACAAGCAAGCGCATCGGCTTGCCCTTGACCGCGAGATAGCCCTTGGCGCGCAGCACGTTCTGCTCGCGCGCCAGTCGCCCGATCGAGGCAACCAGCGCATCGATGTCGGTGACTTCAGGCAGATCCACGACCACGGAAGCGAAATCGTCATGCTCGTGCTCGTCTTCGCCGTCATGGTGCGAGGGACGCGCGGCGAGATCGTCTTCGGCCGCGGCATTCAGTCCGAGGATCAGCTGCGGATCGATCGCGCCGTCGGTGACGGCCAGCATCGGCACGGCGCGCGGCGTCTCGGCGGCGATCGCAAGCCTTGCGGCTTCAAGTCCGGCCTGCCCGGCCAGATCGGCCTTGGTGAGCAGCACGATATCCGCACAGCAGATCTGGTCTTCGAACACCTCCGAGAGCGGCGTTTCGTGATCGATGCTTTCATCAGCCGCGCGCTGCGCTTGGACCGCTTGGGGGTTCGGCGCGAAGCGGCCCGCAGCCACCGCTTCCGCATCGGCAAGCGCAATCACGCCATCGACGGTGATGCGCGAGCGGATTTCCGGCCAGTCGAACGCTTTCAGCAGCGGTTTTGGCAAAGCAAGTCCCGAGGTCTCGATCAGGATGTGATCGGGGCGGGTCTGGCGCGCCAGCAGCGTCTGCATGGTCGGGATGAAATCATCCGCCACCGTGCAGCAGATGCAGCCATTGGCGAGTTCGACGATGTTTTCCTCGGGGCAATTGGCGTCGGCGCAGGACTTTAGAATCTCGCCATCGACGCCTTCGCTGCCGAACTCGTTGACCAGCACCGCGAGCTTCTTGCCGCCGGCGTTGCGTCATCAGATGCCGGATCAGCGTGGTCTTGCCCGAGCCGAGAAAGCCGGTGATGACGGTAACGGGAATTTTCGCAAGCTCGCTCACTCTGCAGCCTCCGGCAACGACATGGGGGGTATCCGCGCCAGCGATTGCTTGCGGAAAATCTCGGGTCGCGAGCGCCAGGGCACGAGGCCGTCGGGCGCGGCGGCATAGGCGGCGGCGCCGGCAACGATATCCTTTGCATTGGCCTCCGACATGCGGCCGTAGACGTAGGACCAGCGGCCGGGCGCGCTGAGCGCGACCGAGCAGCCGTTGTTGCAGGCGGACAGGCACTCGATCGGCATCGACATCGACGCCCTCGGGCACGCCGATCTCGGCGATCGCCTGATGCAGCAGCTTGCCGGGCGTCGGTCTGCCCTTCGGGAATGGTCTGTCCTGCCTTGCAGGTGATGCAGACATGAAGCGTGACGGCCATCGCCCTTCCTATCAACGTGGTGGCGGGAAGATGCGATGAGGCTGACGTGCCGATGCGTACGGCCCGTTCCCCGTCGCGGAACACCCCGTCCGCCGGTCCAAACACGGTGCGCTGGCAGGTCTCCCGGCTTGCGGAGCAGGATTTCTCCTCTGATCCCCGCCTTCCCGACCCCGAGGGGTCAGTGGCCAATTGAGGATCTCTCCGGTCACGGTCGCGGGGGCGGCTGCTTTTCGGGCCCGACATAGGCCCTATCGCATTCCCTCTTCGCCTGTCGTAGGACAGGAACCAATGCTTGACCCACCATTTGCCCAAGCAACGGCCTTGTCAAGCCGAAGGAGTTTGCCGAATGGCTTCCGAACAGGAACTGGCCGAGGATGTCCGACACGCCGCCAAAATGGCCAAGAAGAAGGCCGTCCGCGACCGCATGATGGCCGAGAAGAGCGGCGAGAAGGGCCTCATCATCGTTCATACCGGCGCGGGCAAGGGCAAGTCCTCCTCCGCCTTCGGCATGATCGTGCGCTGTGTCGCGCACGGCTTCCCCTGCGCGGTGGTGCAGTTCATCAAGGGCGCCTGGGATACCGGCGAGCGGCGGATTTTCACCACCCATTTCGGCGAGCTCTGCCAGTTCTACGCCATGGGCGAAGGCTTTACATGGGAGACGCAGGACCGCGCCCGCGACATCGCCGCAGCCAAAGCCGGCTGGGAAAAAGCCAAGGAGCTGATCGCCGATCCGGAGTCTGCACATGGTCGTGCTCGACGAGATCAACATCGCGCTGCGCTACGACTATCTCGACATCAACGAGGTCGTCAGCTTCCTGCAAACCTCGAAGCCGCCGCTAACGCATGTCGTGCTGACCGGCCGCAACGCCAAGCAGGAGCTGATCGACGCCGCCGATCTCGTCACCGAAATGACGCTGGTGAAGCATCCGTTCCGCTCCGGCATCAAGGCCCAGCCGGGCGTCGAGTTTTGACGGCTCGCATGGCGCGCGCGTTGATGATCCAGGGAGCCGGCTCGGACGTGGGCAAGTCGCTCATCGTCGCTGGCCTCGTGCGCGCCGCGACGCGGCGGGGACTTCGCGTGCTGCCGTTCAAGCCGCAGAACATGTCGAACAATGCGGCCGTGACGATCGATGGCGGCGAGATCGGCCGCGCGCAGGCATTGCAGGCGCTCGCCGCGGGCGTCGAGCCGCATACCGACATGAATCCGGTGCTGCTGAAACCCGAGACCGATGTCGGCGCGCAGGTCGTCGTGCAGGGCAAGCGCGTCGCGACCTTGCGCGCGCGCGACTATGCGGCGATGAAGCCGTCGCTGATGCCGGCGGTGATCGAGAGTTTTGAGCGGCTGAAGGCGAAATCCGATCTCGTTCTGGTCGAAGGCGCCGGCAGCCCGGCCGAAGTCAATCTGCGGAAGAACGACATCGCCAATATGGGCTTTGCGCGGCGCGCGGATGTGCCAGTCGTGCTGGTCGGCGATATCGAGCGCGGCGGCGTGATCGCGCAGATGGTCGGGATCAAGACCGTGATCGATCCCGATGATGCCGCCGATGATCGAAGGCTTCATCATCAACAAGTTTCGCGGCGATCCTTCGCTGTTCGACGACGGCTACAGGACGATCGCGGATCGCACCGGCTGGCGCGGCTTCGGCGTGCTGCCCTATTTCGATCGCGCGCGGCGAATTGCCGGCAGAGGACGCGCTCGGGCTTGGCGAGGCGCGCAAGCCCGGCCGCCGCAAGATCGCGTTCCTGGCATTGTCGCGCATCGCGAATTTCGACGATCTCGATCCGCTGAAGCTCGAGCCGGACGTCGATCTCGTGATGGTGCGCCCCGGCGAAGCGATTCCCGGCGACGCGACGCTCGTCATTATTCCCGGCTCGAAATCGACCCGCGGCGATCTCGATTTCCTGCGCAGGCAGGGCTGGGACATCGATCTCCTCGCGCATGTCCGGCGCGGCGGCCACGTGCTCGGGCTCTGCGGCGGCTATCAGATGCTCGGGCAAGAGCGTCGCCGATCCCGATGGCATCGAGGGACCGGCCGGAGAGACGCCGGGGCTCGGGCTGCTCGATGTCACGACCGTGATGACGCCGGAAAAGAGTCTCACGCGCGTTCAGGCTACGCACGCCGAGACGAAGCAAGCCGATCGAGGCCTACGAAATCCATATCGGCCGCACCGAAGGCAAGGACCGCGCGCGGCCGTTCGCGTTCGTCGACGGCGCGCCGGAAGGTGCGATCTCCGCGGATGGACGCGTGCACGGCAGCTATCTGCACGGGCTGTTTACATCGGACGATTTCCGCCGTGCCTATCTCGCGCGGCTCGGCGTCGCCGCCTCGAACGAAAGCTATGGCGCCAAGGTCGAAAGCGCGCTCGATGCGCTCGCCGAGCACATCGAAAAACATCTCGATGTCGAGGGATTGCTCGCGCTAGCGCGCTGATAGCGCAACGGCGAGCCGCGTCCATTCGGTTTCGTCGCCGGGCAGACCCAGGCGCAGCCATCCCGGCTTGCCGCCGAAGATGCGCGACCAGATTTTTGCGCGCGCCAGCCGCTCCTGCGCGGCGACGGCGTTTCCGGTCTCGTAGAGCCGGAACAGCGGCGTGCCGCCGACCAGCTTCCAGCCCGCGCCCTGCGCCAGATCATCAAGCCGCTGGGCCTCGCGCGCCAGCCGTGCTCTTGTCGCTTCGGCCCAATCGCGATCGAGCAACGCGCGCCGTCCGATCTCGATCGCGGCGCCCGAGACCGGCCACGGGCCGGCCATCGCGGCCAGCGCCGCGACATCCGCCTCGTTGCCGAGCACAAAACCGAGCCGCAATCCGGCGAGCCCATAGAACTTGCCGAAGGAGCGCAGGATCAGAAGCCCCGGCGCTCCCCGCCTCCGCCGCCAGCGACAGGTCGGGCACGGCATCGGCAAAACTCTCGTCGACCACAAGGCGGCCGACGCGGGGCAATAGCGCCAGCAGCTCGGCGGGATCATGCTGCCGCCCATCGGGATTGTTGGGATTGACGACGATGGCGAGATCGGCGCCGGCCAGCGCCGCGAGATCGCCGACCTCCTCGACCTGCCAGCCTGCGGCGGTCAGGACAGCCGCATACTCATTATAGGTCGGCGCCAAAATCCGCGCGCGCGCCGGGCGGCGCCAGCCGCGGCAGCAGCTGGATCGCGGCCTGCGCGCCGGCGAGCGCGAGACGCGGCGCGGTCGTGTCGATAGCGCTTCGCGCCGCCTCGTGCAGCGCCTCGATCTCGGCGCGCGAGGGCAGCGCGGTCCAGCTGCCGCGACTGCAAATCGCCGACTGGATAAGGCTGCCGGTTGATGCCGGTGGAGAGATCGATCCAGTCTTCCGGCCGCCCGCCGAAACAGCTCTGCACGCGAGATCGAGATTTCCGCCGTGATCCAGCATCGATCGATCCCTAGACAATGGCCAGCACGACAAGAAGCAAGGTGAGCGCGAACATCGCGCCAACATAGAGTTTCAGTGCCCGCGTGATATCGACGGCGGCCGGATCGCGCGCGGCCGCATTCAGCCAGGGCTCATCGGCGAGCTCGCCGTGATAGATGCGCGGTCCGCACAGGCGCACGCCGAGCGCGCCGGCCATCGCCGCTTCCGGCCAGCCGGCATTGATCGAGCGATGGTGCCGCGCATCCGCCCGCATGCAGGACATCGCATGCGAGCGCTCGGTCGCTTCCGGCGAGCACCACGAACAGCAATCCCGTCAGACGCGCCGGCACGAAATTGGCGACATCGTCGATGCGCGCGGCGGCCCAGCCAAAGGCCTCGTGCCGCTCGGTGCGGTGGCCGATCATGGAATCGAGCGTGTTGACCGCCTTGTAGCCGACGATGCCGGGCAGCCCGAACAGCGCGCCCCAGAACACCGGCGCGACGACGCCGTCGGAGGCATTTTCGGCGAGGCTCTCGATCGCGGCGCGCGCGATGCCGGCCTCGTCGAGCTGGTTCGGGGATCGCGGCCCACGATCATCGCGACCTTCTTGCGCGCCGCTTCGAATCGCCGGCGCGCAGGGGATCGCGGACGGCAGCGACATGATCATAGAGCGAGCGGAACGCGACAAAGGGCCAGGCCAGGATTCCGAGCAAAACCATGCCGATCCAGTCCGGCGGGAATCATTCGCTGCACGATCCAGCCGATACCCGCCGCCAGCGCGATCACGAACAGCGCTGCGGCGACGCCGGCCGCGCGGCGAAGCAAAGGCGCGTCGGTCTCGCGGTTCCAGTTGCGTGTCCAGCGCGGCGATCAATCGGCCGAGCCAGGTGACGGGATGGCCGATGCGCGCAAACAGGCGCGCTCGGCCAGCCCACCAGGGCGTCCACCACCATCGCCACCGCCATCGCTCCCGCAAATCCCACGCATGATCCTCCGCTCTCCCCTGATGCGGCGAGAATGCGGGTCAGCGCAAGCCTTTCTTGTAATGATTTAGCCGTTTGTCATTGGCGGCAATTGATGATTAGTGCGAGGCTGAAGTGGGGACGCCATGGCCATCATCCTCATCACCGGGCGGCGCGCGATCGGGCAAGAGCACGCGGGCGGAAGCGCGCGCGCGCGCCTTTGCCGGGCCAGCCGGTCTATATCGCGACCGCCGAGGCGCTCGATGCCGAAATGCGCGAGCGCATCGCAAAGCATCGCGCGCGGCGCGGCAGCGAATGGCTGGAGCGCGAGACGCCGCTGGAGCTGGTCGCCGCACTCGATGCAACCGACGGCGGCGGCGCGCGTTTGGTCGATTGCCTGACATTGTGGCTGTCCAATCTGATGCATCGCCGAACGCGACTGGGAGAGAGAGGCAAGCTGCTTGCCGAGGCGCTTGGCCGGCAGAAGGGCCCGGTCGTGCTGGTCACCAATGAAGTCGGGCTCGGCATCGTGCCTGAAAATGCGCTGGCGCGCCGATTCCGCGACGCTGCCGGCATCCTCAATCAGATGATCGCGCGCGTGGCCGACGAGGTCGAATTCGTCGTCGCCGGAATGCCGATGCGGGTGAAATAGCCGCATGAACGATTATGCCGACACGCTGCAAAAGCTGATCGCCGATCTGAGGATCGGCTTCTCGTTGTGCACCCGCCTGCCGGTCGGATCGGCCGCTCCGGTCGGCGAAGGCGATGTGGCGCGGGCGAGCTGGACCTTTCCGATCGCCGGGCTCGCTGGTCGGCCTCGCCGGCACGCTGCGTGTATTGGCTGGCGATCCGCCTCAACGTGGCGCCCCCGCCTGCGGCGGCGCTTGACGCTGGCGACGACGATGCTGCTGACCGGCGCGATGCACGAGGACGGCCTTGCGGATACCGCCGACGGTCTCGGCGGCAGGACGCGGGAGCAGAAACTCGAGATCATGCGCGACAGCCGGATCGGCACTTTCGGCGCCTGCGCGCTCGCGATCTCGCTGATGCTGCGCTGGAGCACGATTGCCGACATCGCCGAACCGCGCTATGTGGCGCTCGCGCTGATCTCGGCGCATGTCGGAGCGCGCGCCTGCCTGCCGGCCTTCATGCATCTTGTCCCACAGGCCCGATCGGACGGGCTTTCGAGCGGCGCCGGAGCGCCGCCCGGGTCGAGCGTGGTTGCGGCACTGATCCTGGGTGCACTCTGCCTGCTGTTCAGCTTCGGCCTAACCGGGACCGTCGTTGCGCTTTTGATACTGGTGCTTGTCGGATTCCTGCTGGCGCGGATCGCCACAAAAGAGTTCGGCGGGCAGACCGGCGACGTGCTGGGCGCGATGGAGCAGATCGGCGAGGCCGCCATCCTCCTGATCGCGGCGTCGCGGTTCTGAGCGCGATTGACGCCAGTTCGGCTTGAGCTTGTCGAACGCCGCCGCGAGGTCGACCGTGACCGAAACGGGATCATCAGGCGCCCCTCCTTCCTCCAACTGGTCGCCGTCAGATCGTGCTGGCCGGAGAACTGGAATTTTTCCGACAACAGCGGCCGGCCTTCGATCATGTCGGAAAGATGCGCAAAGCGGTTGTGCTGGACGCTGTACACCATGGTCGGGTGCGCAAAACGCGGTCAGCGGCGGCATCCGCTCAAGAAACAGTCTGGCGCAGGTCCTGGCGCGCTGCGCCCGCTCTTCCGGCGTCGGCGGCGGCCGGTGGCCGAACATGACGGAGCGCACCGGTTGCATGGCGAGCATGCCGAGCAGCATCCCGGCGGCGGTGTCCGCATCGTCGATCTCGATCATGCCACGCTTCTGCTGCGCCCGCAGCCAGTTCGCCAGCGCATTCTGGGTCGGCGTGATCGCCTTGTGAAAGAATGTCTCCGCGACATCGGGAAACTTGTCGCTGTCGCCGAGGATGACGCGCTGAAGCGCGATCACGTCGCCGTCGAGCATCAGCTCGGCGCAGACCTGCAGCGCCTCCGTCAGCGCAGCCTCGACATCGCTGCCGTTGCAGGCGCGCAATTTCACGACCGATACGAAGGTATCGATCCGCTCCGTCACCATCGCTTCGAACACCGCGGCCTTGTTCGGAAACAGGCGGTACAGCGTCTTGGTGGAAACGCCGGCGCGGCGCGCCACGTTTTCCATGACGGTCGCCGCATAGCCGGAATGAGCGAACTCGGTCCTCGCCGCTTCGGCGATGATCGTCCTCGTCTCCTCATCGGAGCGCTGTTGCGGCCGTCCGCGGCCACGCCGCGGCTCATCCGCCCCGCCGCCGCCCTCACTTACCTTGTTTGCCTTCACGATTGTCATGGTCCGCCTTCGGAATTGTCATGCCATCGAGCCATGCTTTTGCATGATGACTGTCATTCTATTGACAGTCCCAATATGTCCCTTATTTTGGAAAACGTCAAGTTTCCTAATTAAGCCCCTCGCCTCACGGAATTGGATTTCCGTTCATTTGCAAGGGGTTAAATCCAAAGGAGGGCTACCATGAGCCGTCATTCCACCGCTTTCGAGGCCGAACAACAGGTTCCGGCCGGGTCTATCGAGGGGCTATCCAAGGGCGATGCCGGCGATCACAACAATGTGGTCGCGGTCGCAGCGCCACGAGTCCCGCAACATCAGGGGTCAGCTGCGCCGCCTGCTGCTGGCGGGCGCCGCGGTCGCCGTACTGTCGGGCGCCGTCTGGTACGGCTGGGACTACTGGACCGTCGGCCGCTTCCAGGTCTCCACCGACGACGCCTATGTAAAGGCCGACAACACCACCATCGCGCCGAAAGTCTCGGGTTACCTGAGCGCGGTGCTGGTCGGCGACAACGAGCGCGTCAAGGCCGGACAGGTGCTGGCGCGGATCGACGAACGCGATTTCGTCGTCGCACTCGACCAGGCCAAGGCCGACGTCGTCGGCGGCCAAGGCGACAGTTGCCAGCAAGCAGGCTCAGCTCGACGTGCAGCAGTCGGTGATCGCGGCCGCCAAGGCGACCATCGAGGTCGATACCGCCACCAGGACTTTTGCGGGCCAGGAGAACAAGCGCTACACCGACCTCGCCGCCACCGGTTATGGCAGCGTGCAGAACGCTCAGGCCGCGCAATCGCGCAACGCCGGTGCCGAAGCTGCGATCCAGCGCGACCAGGCCAACCTGGTATCCGCGCTGAAGCAGGTCGACCTGATCAGGGCCGAACTTGCGCAGGCCGTCGCCGCTTCCGCGCGCGCCGCCGCTCTGCAGCGCCAGGCCGAACTCAATCTCGGCTACACCACCATCACCGCCCCGATCGACGGCGTGGTCGGCAACCGTACGCTGCGCACCGGCCAGTTCGTGCAGGCCGGCACGCAACTGATGTCGCTGGTGCCGGCGACCGGCGCCTACATCATCGCCAACTACAAGGAGACCCAGCTCACGAACGTGCATGAGGGCCAGAGCGTCGACGTCGAGGTCGACATGTTCCCCGGCAAGGTCGTGCATGGCCATGTCGACAGCCTGGCGCCGGCGAGCGGCCAGGAATTTGCGCTGCTGCCGCCCGATAACGCCACCGGCAATTTCACCAAAGTGGTGCAGCGCATCCCCGTGAAGATCGCGCTTGAAGGCGGCGCCCCGATCGAGCTGCGCCCCGGCATGTCCGTGACCCCGACCATCGAGACGCAGGCGCGCCAGCCTATCATCGCCAGGGCGCCCGAAACGTCAAAGATCGCTTACGCTGCGGCCCAGAGGTGATGCCATGAGTGCCCTCGCCCTTTCATCCCAGACATCTGTCCCACGGGCCGCTGCACCGGCGGCCCCGCAAAATCCCGATCGCGCCAGCCCGGTGGTGTGGATATCCATCGTTGCGGCGATGATCGGCGCCTTCATGGCGATCCTCAACATCCAGATCACCAACGCCTCGTTGCTCAACATCGAGGGCGGCATCGGCACCGGCGTCGACAACGGCTCCTGGATCTCGACCTCCTACCTGATCGGCGAGATCGTGGTCATTCCGTTGACCGACTATCTCAGCCGCGTGTTCTCGTTCCGCAAGATCATGCTCGTGCATGCCACGCTGTTCGCGATCTTTTCGGTCGCCTGTGCCTTCACCCACGACCTGCCTTCGATGATCGCGATGCGCGGCCTGCAGGGCTATTTCGGCGGCGTGCTGATTCCGATGGCCTTCACGCTGGTCTTCACCAAGCTGCCGAAGGGCCAGCAGCCTATTGGTCTTGCCATGTTCGCGCTCGCGGTGACCTTTGCGCCCGCCATCGGCCCCACCATCGGCGGCTATCTCACCGAGAATTACGGCTGGCAGACCATCTTCTTCGTCAACGTGATCCCGACCGCGGTCATGGTCACGACGCTCTTCTTCACGCTGGAGCGTCAGCCGATGCAGCTCAAGCTGCTGGCCGAAGGCGACTGGTTCGGCATCGTTACCATGGCAGTCGGCCTGTCCGCGCTGCAAGCGGTGCTGGAAGAAGGCAACAAGGACGACTGGTTCGGCTCGCCCTTTATCGTCAAGCTGGCCATCACCGCCGCGATCAGCCTGTCGCTGTTCATCGCCAACGAGCTGATCGTGGAAAAGCCGCTGCTGCGGCTGCGGCTGTTGACCAACCGCAATTTCGGCATGGGCACGATCGCCGCGGTCTTCCTGGGCTTCGGCCTGTTCGGCTCGATCTATCTGCTGCCGGCCTATCTCGGCCAGGTGCAAGGCTACAACGCAGAGCAGATCGGCAATGTGCTGGCCTGGACGGGCCTGCCGCAGCTGATCCTGATCCCGTTGGTGCCGAAGCTGATGCAGCGGATCGACGCCCGCTATCTCGCCGCCTTGGGGCTGATGCTGTTCGCCTACAGCTCGTTCATGAACACGACAATGTCGCTGGATTATTCGGGTGACCAGTTCTGGATTCCCAACATCATCCGCGCCATCGGCCAGGCGCTGACGCTGGCCCCCTTGAGCAACGTCTCGCTCGGCAGCGTCGCGCCGCAGGATGCGGCAGCTGCTTCCGGCATCTCCAACATGATGCGCAATCTCGGCGGCGCGATCGGCACCGCCGTACTCGCCACCATCGTCACCAAGCGCGAGCAGTTCCACTCCAACATCATCGGCCAGTCGGTCGATCTCGGCCGCGAGGAAGTGCGCGGCCGGATCGCGGGACTGACCAACTACTTCCTTAGCCACGGCGTGGCCGATCCCACCACCGCGCACGCGCAGGCCATCGTTGCCCTGGGCAAGCTGGTGAAGCGCCAGGCGCTGGTGCTGGGCTTCAGCGATACCTTCATGGTACTCGGCGTCGTGCTGCTGCTGTCGGCCGCCGCGATCCTGTTGACGCGCAAGCCAAAGGCTGCGGCAGCGGGCGGCGGCGCGCACTGAGCAACATCGCGTTTGCCGTTCGGAAAATCCCGGGCCGCTCCACGGCCCGGGATTTTGACTAAAGCTGTCACAAATCAGCAAAGCCAGAGGATCTCGCCCACGGAAGGGCAGACAAACGCGCCCGAAAAGCCGTATACTCGCGAGAGAGCATCACCACCCTCGAGCGAATGCCAATGACGGCGCAGCTCACCCGCCGCGGCGCGTTGCAAACACTGGCACTGGCCGGCGCAAGTGCAATTGCCGGCGTCTCCTCTGCACGCGCAGCCGCCTCGCCTCCCAATCACGAGCTCGACGATATCCTGCAGGCAGCGGTCCGCAGCGGGCATGCGCCCGGCGTGGTGGCGATGGCCGCGACCGACCAATCCATCCTCTATGAAGGCGCCTGCGGCCTGCGCTGCCACGGCGCGCCGGCGAAGATGACGACCGATACCACCTTTCGCATCGCCTCAATGGTGAAGCTGCTCACGTCGGTTGCGGCTCTGCAGCTCGTCGAACGCGACAAGCTCAGGCTGGATGAGCCCGCGGAAAACATCGATCCCGAGCTCGCTTCAATCCCCGTCCTCGACAGCTTCGATGCCAAGGGCGCGCCGCAAATGCGTCCCGCGCGAACGCCGCTCACCCTGCACAATCTGCTCACGCATACCTCCGGGTTCAGCTATCCGCTGTGGGATGCCAATGTCGTGCGCTATCTCAAATGCTGCCAGACCGACAGGAAGCTGCCGCGCAAGCCACTGGCTTTCGACCCGGACGCGAAATGGTCCTATGGTGGCAGCGTCGACAAGGTCGGCCGGCTGGTGGAGATCGCGAGCGGCATGCCACTCGAGCGCTATTTCCATGAGCACATCACGGGCCCGCTCGGGATGCAGAATACCGTCGTCAACTTGACTGCAAGCCAGCGGGCGCGAGAGGCCAGCGTGCATCGGCGCCAGGCGGATGGCAGCTTCAAACCTGAGCCGCCGGAAAAGCCCACGATCACGAAAGTGTTTTCGGGTGGCGGCGGCATCTACTCCACCGCGCCCGACTATCTGACCCTGCTGCAGGCGCTTCTGAACGGCGGGAGCCTGGGCGGCGCCACCATCCTGCGGCCGGAAACCGTGGCGCTGATGTCCCGAAACCAGATCGGCGATCTGGAGGCCGGCATTATGAAAACGACGAATCCGTCGCTGTCGAGCGACGTTGATTTCTTTCCCGGTGTCCGCAAGCGCTGGGGTTTCGGGCACATGATCACGCTCGACCCTGTAAAGGACGGCCGCAAGGCCGGCAGCCTGACCTGGGCCGGCCTGCTCAACACCTATTACTGGATCGATCCTGCTTCGAGCATCGCCGGGGTCATCATGATGCAGGTCCTGCCCTTTGCCGACGAGCGCGCTCTGAAAGTCTATCGCCGGTTCGAGCGCGGCGTCTATCATGCCTTCAAATCGGCCTAAGGGCGCGATTTACTTGCGGCTATCGTGCTTGAATTTGGGAATACCGCATTGAACCGTAAAGTTTTGGCACTGGTCGGCTGCCTTGTACCGATCACACCTTGCTTCGCGCAGGACCATCTCGAGGCCGCGCCGGAGCAGCTTACGTTGCTGGCCACACACGACCCTGCAGGCGAGCAATGCCGTCGCGTCGACAAGATCGACGCCGCCAGCCTCACATCGGTCTCGCTGCATCGTACCTTCCACGATGATTTCGACGAGCATCCGCTCAAGCACGGGACGTGGCTGCCGCATTATTCCGGCGGCGCGGCCTGGCCGGAGGCGCAGTATTGGGGTGGCGCCCGCTCCCAGCTCAAGCGGCAGACCAAATACAACGGCGAGCAGCAGATCTATGTGGACCCGCATTACCGAGGGCTCGCGCTGCGGCCGCTCGACCTCGACCCGTTCCGGGTTCGCAAGGGCGTGTTGTCGATCGTCGCGAGCCGCACGCCGCCGGAGCTGCAGGCCGCGCTGTTCGACAATCCCTACATCTCGGGCATCCTGACCACGCAAGCCTCGTTCTCGCAGAAGTACGGCTATTTTGAAATCCGTTCGAAGATTCCGGTCGGCACCGGCGTCTGGCCGGCATTCTGGATGCTGGCGAATGACGGCGGCTGGCCGCCGGAGATCGACGTGATGGAAGGACGCGGGCAGCGGCCCGGCGACCTCGTGCAGACCACGCATTGGCGGATTCCGGCCACGCAGAAGATCGAGTCCTGCGGCTTCGATTTCCTTTTACCTGACGCTGCGCTCGCTTTCCACGACTACGGTGTGCTGTGGCTGCAGGACCGCGTGATTTATTTCATCGACCGCAAGCCCGTCTCCGACATCAAGGTCCCCGTCGGGTTCGACGATCCCATGTATATGATCGTCAATCTCGCGATGGGCTCGAAATTCTTCGGCGGCGTTGGCGTCGTCGACGGTGAGACGCCCATGATGGTGGAATTCCAGATCGACCGGATTTCAGCCTATCAAATCGATCCGGACCAACCTAACAAGCCACAACAAGGCGCGATGCCGATCAAGGCAAGCCTGACGGGGGAAATCGATGGTCGGTAAATTCTCACGCCGCAATTTTGCAAAGCTCGCGGGTCTTGCCGGCCTCGGAATGTTTTCACCTTCTATCGCGCAGGACAGCAAGGTCATCGGGGCGCCCGCGCCCGCCAGTTTCCCCAGCGGCTTCATCTGGGGCACGGCGACATCGGCCTATCAGATCGAAGGCGCCGTCCATGAGGACGGCCGCGGGGTGTCGATCTGGGACACCTTCAGCCACACGCCCGGCAAGATCGAGGACAGCACCAACGCCGATCGGGCCAACGATCATTATCACCTCTATAAGGAGGATGTTGGCCTCATCAAGAATCTCGGCGCCAAGGCCTATCGTTTCTCGATCGCCTGGCCGCGGGTGTTTCCGAACGGCGACGGGCCTGCGAACCCCAAGGGCCTCGACTTCTACAATCGCCTGGTGGACGAATTGCTCGCCAACGGCATCGAGCCGTATGCCACGCTCTATCATTGGGACCTGCCGCAGTCGCTGCAGGACCGCGTCGGCGGATGGCAGTCGAGCGACACCTCGAAGGCGTTTGGCGACTATGCCGGCTATGTCGTGGAACGCCTGAGCGATCGCGTCAAAAGCTTCTTCACCCTCAACGAGGCCGGGCGTTTCCTCAACTTCGGCTATGGCTGGGCCATCGATGCGCCCGGCCTCAAGTTGCCGACGGGCGAATTGAACCAGGCGCGTCATAACGTCGTGCTGGGCCACGGGCTCGCCGTGCAGGCGATCCGCGCCAAGGCGCGCCCTGGCACGCGGGTGGGCCTTGCCGAGAACATTGCGGCGTGCGTACCGGCCATCGACACGCCGGAACATGTTCACGCCACCGAAATCGCCACGCGCGAACTCAATGCCGGCATTCTGGGCGTGGTCCTCGAAGGCAAATATACCGAAGGCTATCTCGACTACGCCGGCAAGGACGCGCCGAAATTCACCGGCGATGAACTGAAAATCATCGGCTCAAAGATCGATTTCGTCGGCCTCAACATCTACGCCCCGCAATTCTACATCGTGCCGAAGGACAAGAAGCCGGGTTTCGACGTCGCACCCTTCCCCGCTTCGTTCCCGCACATGAATTCGGAATGGCTTCGGATCGGCCCGGAAACCGCCTATTGGGTACCGCGTCTGACCGCAAAGGTTTGGAACGTCGATACCATCTTCATCAGCGAAAACGGCACCTCGTCGGAGGACAAGATTTCGGCCGACGGCAACGTCTACGATCTCGACCGCGTCATGTACCTGCGCAACTACCTCCTCCAGCTGCAGCGCGCGATTGCGGAGGGCGCGCCGGTGCGCGGCTATTTCCTCTGGAGTTTGATGGACAATTTCGAATGGATCTTCGGATTTGAAAAACGCTTCGGATTGTATCGGGTCGATTTCGAAACGCAGAAGCGGATTCCGAAGCTGAGTGTGTCTTTCTATCGCAATGTGATTGCGCGCAACGCGGTCAGTTCCTGAAGGCGACCTGCCTGTCAATACGCAACGAAATTCAGGTCAGGCTTTTCGATGAAGTTGACGGCAACGCCGCGCGACAGCATCGCAGCCAGACGCTGCGCGTCCCAATTGGTCAGCCGCACACAGCCGTGCGAGGCGGCCCTGCCGACCAGCGACGGCTCCGGCGTGCCGTGGATGCCGTAGCTCGGCTTCGACAGTGCGATCCAGGTCGAGCCGAGCGGATTGTTCGGTCCCGGTGACAGGTCGAACGGTTTCTGGGTCTCGACTTCCTTGAACTGATATTTTGGATTGTAGTGGAACGTCGGCTCCGAATTGATCGCCGTTACCTTCAGCATCCCTGACGGCGTCGGCTTGTCGTCGCTGCCGATGGACGCCGGAAAGGACGCGATCAGTTCGTTCTTGCTCGAGTACACCTTGACCGTCTGATGGTCCTTGTCGACATCGATACGGGATGCACTCACCGATTTGTTCGCGTTCAGCACGTTCGCGACGATAATCACTTCGCCGGCTTCCGCGAATGACGCGTCCGGATTGAGCCTGGAAAGCAACTCGGTGCTCATGTGGAATTTTTCCGCGAGCGCTTCGCGGATATTGGCATAGCCGAGCGCCTTGAAAGACGTCATGTATTCCATTCTGGCCGGAAGCTGCACGAACGGTCCTTTCAGGTCGTCGCTGGTGATGGAATATTCGGTCAGAACGGGAACGATGGCCTCCGAGGTCAGCTCATCCCAGAACACACGGCTCCATCTGGTGTCGGCCGGCAGGTTGTGAATTTCCACGAACGCGGTGATCGCTTCCTCGAGCCGCGGCGAAGTCTTGCCGTCGATCTCGCCCGAGGAAATGTTCGCGCGATCGAGCAGGACCTGCGCCTTGACAACCGCTGGATTGATCTCCCGGCCAAAATCGAGTTCAGCGAAGTCGGCGGCGATGAAGGTGAAGGGATTCACCTCCGAGGCCTGCGCCGCCAGCGGTAGTAAAACTGGAATCAAATAAAGGCCAATCCTGCAGCCAAACATCGGCCTGGTCCAAAAAAATGAAAGCCCCAAAATGTCAGCGCAGGCAGGCCGGTCAATTCAATAATCCGCGACGGATGGTCTCATATTGGTCAACTTACCTGACCGGAGCGTGATGCGGCCGGAACAGCCGGCCCTTTTCGGTCACCGCTGCGATGCCCAGCGCTGCCAGCGCGCAGATGAAGAAGCCGATCGAAAACGGCAGCAACGTACCGTCATAGCTCTGGCCGATCGCCATGCCGACGCCGATGCCGAGCAGCGTCGTGATCGATCCGTACAGTGATGACGCGGTACCGGCGATATGGCCGTGCGGCTCCATGGCAAGCGCGGTGAAGTTCGCCATCATCAGCCCGAACGAAAACATCATCACCGCCGATAGCGCCATGAACAACGGCAATGGCAGCATTTGCATTTTCTCCGCGACCAGCAGGATCACGGCAACGAGCGCGAAGGTGACGAGAGCGCCATGAGAGATCACGCGCATGCCGAGACGCCCGACAAAGCGGGAATTGAAGAAGCCTGCGAGCGCGACGCCGATGGCAATGGCGGCAAACGCCAGCGGGAAGTAATGGCCGAGCTTGTAGACCTCGGTGAACACCTGCTGCGAGGAAAACACGAAGGCGAACATCGCGCCCCAAACGCCGCCGGCCGCGAGCGCATAGCCCAGCGTCTGGCGGTTGGTGACGGTCTGCCTGTAAGCGCCGAACACGTCCGGGAGCGCGAGCGATTTGCGCATTTCGGTGGGCAAGGTTTCCGGGATGCGCAGCGCGCTCCAGATCAGGGCCACAACGCCATAAAGCATCAGCACGATGAAGATGCCGCGCCACTGCGCGGTCAAAAGCACCGCCTGGCCGAAAGACGGCGCAACCACGGGCACGGCGATGAAGACCATCATGGCGAGCGACATGACGCTCGCCATGCGCCGGCCAGCGTAGCAGTCGCGTACGATCGAGGTGGCAATCACGCGCGTCGCCGACGTGCCGAGACCTTGCAGCGCGCGGGCCAGCAGCAGGGTTTCGAAGGATGGAGCGGCGACCGCAAGCAGGCTCGCGACCGCATAAAGCACCATGCCGCCGAGCAGCACCGGCCGGCGGCCGAAGCGATCCGATAGCGGGCCCATCAGGAACTGGCCGACGCCGAAGCCGATCAGAAACATCGACAGCACGAGTTGCGGATGGTTGGGGTCGACGATGCGAAAGGCATCGCGGATGTTCGGCAGCGCCGGCAACATCATGTCCATGGCCAGCGGGTTCAGCGCCATGATGGAGGCGATCATCACAACGAATTCGGGAAAGCCCATCGGGCGGTGGCCCGAGGAGACAAAGGCGTCGGCATTGATTTCAGTCACAAAGCAACCTCATGTATAGGCTGCCTTTTTACCGCCCCTGCTGCGCTGCACAATGGGCGTTTCGGGATGGGTGGTCGGCGGTGGAGGGTGAGGTAATTCTGGGCACGCCCTACGCGCCGAGCATTGCCTTCAATTTCATCACGGCGCTATCCGGCGTGGTCAGCACCGGCCTGCCCGTGGCCTGCGCGACCTGCTCGGCCGCCGGCGCCATGCTGTACTGGGCGAGCGCGATGACGTCGCAATCACGCAGATCCTTTGAGGCTTCCACGACGAGACGGTCATGCTCAGCGCGATCGCCGCGATCGAGCGCGGCAAGCGCGCCTTCGGCGAGCTTCGGCACAAGCTCGACGGACGCGGGAAATTCCCGAGGCATCGACGCCAACGTCGGCGGAAAGGACGACAACAGCCCGACCTTGCGGCCGCTTTTTGCGGCCTGCTCGATCATCGCTTCGTTCGGCTTGAGCACGGGAATCGGCGCCTGCTCACCGGCCACCGCCTCGATGCAGGGCCCGAAGGCCGAACAGGTAAACAAGATGCCGTTGGTGCCGGTGCTCGCCGCATAGCGACCGATCGAAAGGAAACGATCGGTCATCGCATCCGTCAGCTTGCCGTCGCGCGCGAGATCAGCCGACAGGCTGTCGTCGAGCAGATTCATCAGCCGCGCCTCTGGCCACAACTTTGCGAAGGAGGCTTCGATCGGCACGATCGAGTGTTTTAAGGCATGAACCAGGGTGATGCGCATGACTATGATCCTGCAAGCGGCGCGGCAAACATTCCGCCGCGCCGCAGCGCTCTCTTACTTGAACGGGATGGCGTACATCAAGCCACCCTTGGTCCAGCGTGGCGTTCAATCCGCGCTCGAGCTTCAGCGGGCTCGCCTTACCGACATTGCGCTCAAAGATCTCGCCGTAATTGCCGGTCGCCTTGATCGCCTGCTGCATCCATTTGTTGTCGAGGCCGAGACGCGAGCCGAGATCGCCGGATGCGCCGAGCAGGCGCTGGACCGCGGGGCGTGGAGGTCTTCGCCATCTCGTCGACATTGGCCTGGGTGACGCCGAGTTCTTCCGCCTCGACCAGGCCGTAGTGCAGCCAGGTGATGATGTCGCTCCATACTTCATCGCCGTTGCGCGTGAACGGGCCGAGCGGCTCCTTGCTGATAGTCGTCGGCAGCACGAGATAGTCGGCCGGATTTGGTGCCGCGGTTGCGACCGCACCGGCGAGCGCGGAAGCGTCCTGGGTCATGGCATCGCAGCGGCCGCCGAAGAAGGTCTGGTACATGGTGTCGACGCGGTCGAACACCAGCGGCTTCCAGTCGATGCCATTGGCGCGGCCATAATCGCCGAGCGTCACCTCATGCGTGGTGCCCTGCGCGACGCAGACGGTGGCGCCTTTCAGATCTTTCAGTTCCTTGACGCCGGTGTCCTTTTTCACCACAAAGCCCTGGCCGTCATAGAAATTGACCGGCCCTTGCCGCTAGACCGAGCGTGGTGCCGCGCAAGAAAGTCTGGGTCGAGTTGCGGTAGAGCACGTCGATCTCGCCCGACTGCAGCGCGGTGAAACGGTTCTGCGCGGTGAGCGCGACATAGCGCACCTTGCTGGCGTCGCCGAGCACGCCGGCGGCGAGCGCGCGGCAATAATCGACATCGAGTCCCTTGTAATTGCCCTGCAGAGTCCGGCGCCGAGAAACCGGCAAAGCCGGCGCTGACGCCGCACACCAGCGTGCCGCGCTGCTTGACGGTATCGAGCGTGGCGGCCGAGGCGCTTGAGATGCCGACGGCAAGCAACGCTGCAACAAGTACTCCCCTCTTCATTGCACTCTCCTCCTAGTGACCGACACTTTTCAACGCGCTGTCGACCGCCGAGCCGAGCCGGTCGACGATCATGTCGATATCGTCCGTCGTGCAGATATAGGGCGGCGCAAGCAGCACATGGTCGCCGTTGTTGCCGTCGGCGGTGCCGCCGGACGGATAACAGCCGAGCCCGCCTTCGAACGCCGCGGCCTTGATCTTCTGGTTGAGCTTGAGACCTGGATCGAACGGCTTCCTGGTGGCGCGATCCGCCACCAGCTCGATCGCCTGGAACAGGCCGCGGCCGCGGATATCGCCGACGTGGCGGTGATTGCCGAAGCGCTCGGTCAGCCGCTGCTCGAGATGCCTGCCGAGCTCTTTCACCCGATCGAGCAGATTCTCCTCGCCGATCACGCGCTGCACTTCGAGCGCGGCGGCACAGGCGAGCGGATGCGCGAGATAGGTATGGCCGTGCTGGAACGCGCCCGAGCCCTGCCGGATCGTATCGACGATGCGGCTGGTTGCGAGCATCGCGCCGATCGGCTGATAGCCGCCGCCCAGCCCCTTGGCGATCGCCTGGATGTCGGGCGCGACGCCTTCCTGCTCCCACGCATGAGTGGTGCCGGTGCGGCCCATGCCGCACATGACCTCGTCGAGGATCAACAGCGCGCCGTGCCTGTTGCAGATCTCGCGAACCGCGCGGAAATAACCTTCCGGCGCGGTGACACGCGCCGGCGGTCGCGCCGACCACGGGCTCGGCGATGAACGCCGCAACCGTATCGGGACCGAGCCGCTGGAATTCGGCCTCCAGATCGGCCGCCAGCCGCGCGACGAAATCCGCCTCGGATTCATTGTCGCGCTTCTCGT
Source organism: uncultured Alphaproteobacteria bacterium (assembly GCA_963739755.1). Lineage (GTDB taxonomy): Bacteria > Pseudomonadota > Alphaproteobacteria > Rhizobiales > Xanthobacteraceae > Bradyrhizobium. Next base: position 57,323 of record CAVUCB010000055.1, read on the forward strand.
GATAGGCAAACGCCGGCGTCACATGGCTGAACGACGGCGACAGCAGCGGCGCATAGGGTTCGCGACGCCAGGCATTGCCGCCGGCGGACAGCGCGCCGAGCGTGTTGCCGTGATAGCTCTGCCGCCGCGCGATGAAGTGCTGGCGCTGCGGCTGGCCGGCCTCGAGGAAATATTGCCGCGCGAGCTTGATCGCGGCTTCGATCGCCTCCGAGCCGCCGCTGACGAAATAGACGTAAGCGAGCCCGCCGGGCTCGTGGCCAACCAGATGATCGGCGAGCGTCTCCGCGGGTTCGGAGGAGAAGAAGGCCGTGTGAGCATAAGCAAGCTTCGAGGCCTGCTTCGCCATCGCCTCGATCACGCGCGGATGCTGGTGGCCGAGGCAGGACACCGCGGCGCCGCCGGAGGCATCGAGCACCTTCCGGCCGTCCTCGGCGAACAGCCAGATACCTTCGCCGCCGATCGCCTTAGGCGGCGTCTCGCGCAGGCTTCGATGCAGCACGCGGCTCTTGGCGGCCATGACGATCAACCTCTCTCGGTAACGTATTGCGACAGCGCGGCAAGGCGGGCTTCGGTTTCCTCGAAGGCGCTTCTTCGCGCCCGTACCACCCAGAGAAAATGTGACCGCGGCCAGCGACTGCGCGATCGCGATCGCGCCGGTCAGGCTCGGGAAGAATCCGGGCGAGGATGCCGCTTCATAGAGCAGCAGATGATCGGCGCCCTCCGCCATCGGCGCGGTAACGGAATCCGCGATCGCGATCAGGCTCGCGCCGGCGCGATGCGCGGCGCGCGCCGACAACACGCTCGCGGTCGAATACGGGTTGAAGCCGATGACGACGACCGCATCGCTGTGCCGGAACGCGCCGAGGTCGAGATCTTCCGGTCCCGAACCGCCGACGAGCTGCACGTCGTCGGGCCGGAACAGGCGAAGCTCGTAATTGAGCAACTCCGCGACGCTGCGGCAGCTGCGAAAGCCAGCGATCCAGATCCGCCGCGCCGCATGCAGCGCCCGCGCCGCTTTCGCGACCATGTGCGGCGAAATGCGCGAAAGGCCCGCGGCTTCTGCCTCGAGCTTGTCGGAAATCAGCGACATTCGGCATTGGGGCCCTGGCGCCGGCCGCGCGCGCGGCCGGAAAATGGCGAGGATTGCGCGGGCCGGCGCGCCTCGGTCAACGCCGCGCGCAATTCGTCCCAGCCGGAATAGCCGAGCGCCTTGGCAAGCCGCGTGAAAGACGCGGGATCGGCGCCGGCAACGGCGGCGAGCTCGCGCATCGAGCGCGTCGTGGCGTCATAATCGTTGGCGGCGACGAAGCGGCCGACTTCCTGCAGCCGCATCGGCAGCGAAGGCAAGGCGCTGCAGAGCTCGTTCAAGGGCGAGGATTTCGACGGCTGCTCGGCCATGAAACAAATGTTGCATATTTCGCCAATCGATGCAACATATGAAATGCGCCGCCGAGACTGCCGCCTGCGAAGAGGAATCTTGTGCTGTGACGACATCGACGCCCAAACGCCCTCCCCGCCAGCGGATGCGCTTCTCGCTGCAGAACGAGCAGTTTCGGGGATTGTTCTGGCAGATCGCGGTGGTCGGGATCGCCGTCGCGGTGGTCGCCTGGCTCTGGTCCAACGCCGTCCACAATCTGTCGGTGCGCCGCATCTCGACCGGCTTTGCCTTCCTCGGCCGCGAAGCCGGCATGCCGATCGTCGATACCTGGCTCGCCTACACTCCGAAGGACACGTATCTGCGCGCCTTCATCGTCGGCATCGTCAACACGCTGCGCGTCGCCGTGATCGGCATCGTGCTTGCGACCGTCGTCGGCACGCTGGTCGGCATCGCGCGGCTGTCTTCCAACTGGCTGTTGTCGCGGCTTGCGGCCATCTATGTCGAGGTGCTGCGCGACATTCCGCCGCTGCTGCAATTGTTGTTCTGGTACGTGCTGATGCAGGGGCTGCCGCCGGCGCGCGCCGCCTGGAAGCCGATCGACGGCGTATTCCTCTCCAATCGCGGCCTGGTCGTGCCATCGATACCGCTCGACGGCGGCCAGCTCTGGGTGATCGGCACCGCCGTGCTCGGTTTTGTCCTGTTCTATCTGCTGCGCCGCAGATTGATCGCGCAGCAAATGCGCGACGGCCGCCCGCGCCGCAGCTGGCCTTACGGACTGCTGCTCGTGATCGTCGTGCCGGCGCTGCTGTCATGGCTGCTTGGCGTGACCTGGACCGTGACCCTGCCGGAATTGCGCGGCTTCAACTTCGTCGGCGGCTGGACCTTTGCGCCGGAATATTTCGCGCTGCTGATCGCGCTCGTGACCTACACCTCGGCGTTCATCGCCGAGATCGTGCGCAGCGGCATCCAGGCCGTGCCCAGGGGACAATGGGACGCCGCCGTCGCGCTCGGCCTGCGCCGCAGCTTTGTCCTGCAGCAGATCGTGCTGCCGCAGGCGCTCCGCGTCATCATCCCGCCGATGACGAGCCAGTATCTGAACCTCACCAAGAACTCCTCGCTCGCGGTCGCGATCGGCTACCAGGACATCGTCTCGATCGCCAACACCACGCTGAACCAGACCGGCCAGGCGATCGAATCGATCGCGCTGATCATGGCGGTGTTCCTGACCATCAGCCTCGGCATCAGCCTGTTCATGAACTGGTACAACGCGCATATCGCTCTGGTGGAGCGCTGAGCCATGACGACGGCTGCGGAAGCACCACGTCCCTCGCACCGCCCGCGTTCGGGCATGAACGCCAATCCCGTGCTGCGCTGGCTGCGCGCCAACCTGTTTTCGTCGATCACTTCCTCGATCATCACGCTTCTCTTGCTCGCACTGCTTGTGAAGATGATCGTGAGCTTCGCGCAATGGGGCATCTGGGACGCGGTGTGGACCGTTCCAGGCAACGACACCAGCGCCTGCCGCGCGGCGCGCGGCATCGGCGCATGCTGGGCCGTGATCCCGGAAAAATACCGCTTCATCCTGTTCGGCACCTACCCTTACGACCAGCAATGGCGGCCGGCGCTGGCGACGCTGCTCTTCATCGCGCTGTTCTACGTCTCGTGCCTGCGCCGTTTCTGGCGGCGTGAACTGGTATTGATCTGGGCCGTGATGCTTTCCCTGATCGGTCTTCTGATGTGGGGCGGCGTACCCGGCCTGCCCTTTGTCTCGCAGGAGCGCTGGGGCGGATTGCCGGTGACGCTGATCCTCGCCACGTTCGGGCTCGCCTTCGGCTTTCCGCTCGGTATTCTCGTTGCGCTTGGCCGCGGCTCCAAACTGCCAGCGATCCACTCGCTCTGCGTGCTCTATGTGGAGTTGATCCGCGGCGTGCCCCTGATCAGCCTCTTGTTTATGGCGAGCGTGATGTTCCCGCTGTTCATGCCCGACGGCGTCAACATCGACAAATTGCTGCGCGCCCAGATCGCGGTCGTGCTCTACGCCGGCGCGTATCTCGCCGAAGTCGTGCGCGGCGGCCTGCAGGCCGTGCCCCGCGGACAGCATGAGGCCGCTGACGCGCTCGGCCTCTCCTATTGGCAGAAGCATCGGTTGATCATTTTGCCGCAGGCGATCCGCCATGTGATCCCGCCGCTGGTCAACACCTTCATCGCCTTCTTCAAGGACACCAGCCTCGTGCTGATCATCGGCATCTTCGATCTTCTCACCACGGCGAAGACCGCGATCATCGATCCCGCCTGGCAGGCTTTCAGCGTCGAAGTCTACATCTTCGTCGCGGTAATCTATTTTGCCTTCTGCTTTGCGATGTCGCGCTACAGCCGTCACCTCGAAGCGCAGGGAAGGAGGGGAGCCTGAATGACGCGTAACCTTACCGAATGGTAAATCAGCCCTTCGTCATAAATACTTGTCGGTTCCGCAGGCCGGTCTTAAACCGAAAATTATAGGCTACCCGCTACCGTCGGCGTAATATTATTTTTGACTTAACGCCTGCGTGTCCTGATGAAGCTCCGCCGCTCGAGCCTGTCATCTATTGCGACCGTCGTCGCCAGCATGGCCGCGTTTGCGGCCTTCGGCCATTTTGCCGCGAAGGCCATCATCGAAGGCCAGCAGCAGCAACGGTTGCAGGAACTGACCGACATCGCGCTGCGCCGTTCCGAGGTCGCAGTCGATTTTGGCGCGGCAAGCGTCGACGAGATCGCGCACAGCGGCCGCCTCGGCTGCGATCCGTCTTCGCTGCAGACCTTCCGTCTCCATGTCTACCAGCGCTCCGCGGTGAAGGACGTGCGCCTGGTCAATCACGACGGCTCGATCGTCTGTTCGGCCTATTCGGAAACCCTCGAATTCGACAAGGCCTGGATCGATCGCTCGGAGATGCTGCCGACCAGCGATCCCACCTTGCGCCTGTTCCGCGTCGAGCAGTTTGGCGGCGATGCGCTCGGTGTCATGCGCGATGTCGATGCCAAGCGGTCGCTGGTCGCGATTGTCGGCATCAACTCCTTCCTGTTCGACATCATGCCGGCGGAACTCCGCGCGCGCAGCGAAGTTCTGCTGGACCTCAACAACAGGCAGCAGCTGGCGCAATTCTCGCTGGAAGACATCGAGCTCGTCAACCCCGTCGAGATCACCAGGACCTCAAGCCGCTATCCGCTGCACGCGACGATTCGCGTCGAACGCAGCGCGCTCGCCAGGGCCTCTGGCCGGGGCTATTGGCCGGCGATGCTCGCCGCGCTCGGCCTCGGCCTCGCCTTCGGCATGCTGCTGGTGCGGGCGCGACGCGCCGAAGGACCCGTCGCCGATCTCGATCGCGCCCTGGCGCGCGGCGAGTTCAGGCCGTTCTTCCAGCCGATCTTCCATCTGACCACCGGCGAGATTCTCGGCTGCGAGATGCTGGCGCGATGGATCCGCGAGGACGGCAGCATCGTGCCTCCGGTGAAATTCATCCCGCTTGCGGAGCAGAGCGGACGCATCCGCGCCATGACCTGGCAGATCCTCGCCATTGCGCTGAGGGACCTGAACGCACATCTGCGGCAAAACAAGGAGTTCAAGCTTTCCTTCAACGTGGTGCCGAGCCACCTGATGAGCGAGGGCTTTGTCGACACGCTGCGCAAGATCGTATCCGAAGCGAGAAGTCTCCGCGCGCCAGATCGTGCTCGAGATCACCGAGCGCGACGAGCTGCAGGATCTGGAGAAGGCCGCACAGGTCGTGAGAGATCTGCGCGAACTCGGGTTCAAGGTCGCGATCGACGACGTCGGCGTCGGCCACAGCGGGCTTTCGCACCTGAAGGCGCTCGGCGCCAACACCATGAAGATCGACAAGTTCTTTGTCGACACCATCAAGGACAAGTCGACGTCGCGGATTGTCGAAACGCTGGTGCGGCTCGCAAAGGACCTGCAGATGACGGTCGTCGCCGAAGGCATCGAGACCGAGCAACAGATGCAGTCGCTGCTCGCCTGCGGCGTCCAGGAAGGCCAGGGCTATATCGTCTCCCCGCCGCTGCCTTACACAAAATTCATCGAGTTGATGGAAATCAGGCAGGCGCATTCGCTCGTCAAGAGCATCGTCGACGAAGCGGCGATGGTCGCCTAAGCCGGGATCGGCGATCCGGCTAGGCGTCGCGTCTTTCTTCCTTTGCGAGTGCTTCCAGAAACTTCGCCAGCGCCTGACGGCCGGCATATTCCGCCGCCATCTGTGACTGGTAGCCGCCCTCGCCGAGGGTCACTCCCA
>CAVUCB010000056.1:0-63466 GCA_963739755.1 uncultured Alphaproteobacteria bacterium
GCCAACCCCGCCGATCACGTCGTGCTGCCCGAGGTGATCTCGAAGGAGCCGCTCGGACCGATGGTGCGCCACGGTGACGACCAGTGGTTCGATATCGTTAAATGGGTGCTGTTTGCCATGGTCGACGCGGAAGAGCTCGGCGTCACCCAGAAGAATGCCGACGAGATGGCGAAATCCGACAAACCGGATCTGAAACGCGCCTTCGGCACCGACGGCAATCTCGGCGAGCAGCTTGGCCTCACCAAGGACTGGTTCGGCCGCATCATCAAGGCGGTCGGCAATTACGGTAAATCCTATGATCGCAATGTCGGCTCGGGCTCCAGGCTGCAGATTTCACGCGGGCTGAACAATCTCTGGAACAAGGGCGGAATCCAGTACGCGCCGCCGATCCGCTGATCGCCGAACCCTCTCGCGGCTGGCCGCAGATGAGCATCGAAGCCCGGTCACCCACCGCCGCAGTTCGCGTTTCGGCTGAAGCGCGCGCTCGGCGGCCGGGCCGGGTGGAACGGTTTCTCCCTGCAGGTTCTGTTCGCGCGGTCCTGGTCTGGATCGGCTACGAGATCTTCGTCAATGCCCGGGCCAATCTGGAAAACCAGCGGATCGCTTCCGGCTTCGGGTTCCTCAACAACACCGCAGGCTTTGACGTCAGCCAGAGCCTGATTCCCTATTCGGGCTCCGATACCTACACGCGCGTCTTCCTGGTCGGGCTGGTCAACACGATTCTGGTCGCGGTCATCGGCATCTTCTTTGCCACCCTGATCGGCTTCATCGTGGCGCTCGGGCGGTTGTCGCCGAACTGGCTGATGTCGCGCGTCGCCGGCGGCTATGTCGAGCTTATCCGCAACCTGCCGGTCCTGTTCCAGATGCTGTTCTGGTATCTCGCGGTGCTCGCCGCGCTGCCGGGGCCGCGGCAGAGCATTTCGCTGTTCGGCGTTTCCTATCTCAATAATCGCGGCCTGATCATTCCACGGCCGATCGGCGAGGGCGGTCTCGATGCATTTCTAATCGCCATTCTGGTCGCGATCGTTGCCTGGGTGATCCTCCATTATTACGCGCGCCGGCAATTGTTCCAGCACGGCAAGGCCATGCGGATCTGGCCTTACGTGCTCGGCCTCCTGATCGGTCTGCCGCTGCTGGCCACGCTCATCTTCGGCGCGCCGTTCAAGGTCGAGATGCCCGAACTGAAGGGCTTCAATTTCGCCGGCGGCATCGCGCGTCATTCCCGAATTCGTCGCGCTCGTCGTCGCGCTCTCGACTTACACCGCAGCTTTCATCGCCGAGATCGTCCGCGCCGGCATCCTGTCGGTGCACAAGGGGCAGATGGAGGCGGGGCTGTCGCTGGGGCTTAGCCGCGGCACGGTGCTGCGGCTGATCGTGGTCCCGCAGGCGATGCGCGTGATCCTGCCGCCACTCACCAACCAGTATCTCAATCTGACCAAGAACTCCTCGCTCGCGGTCGCGATCGGCTATCCCGATCTGGTTTCGGTGTTTGCGGGAACGACGCTGAGCCAGACCGGTCAGGCGATCGAGATCATCGTCATCACCATGGGCGTCTATCTCGCGCTCTCACTCTTCACCAGCGCGATCATGAGTTTCTATAATTGGCGGCTGAGCCGGAGCTTGGGACATGAGCGACGTCGCGTTGCCGAATCTTCGTGCGCAAGGACCTCGTTGCGGAGCGGGCGGCGCCGGTCAAGACCACGGGCTTTGTCGGCTTCGTGCGCACGCGGCTCCTCAACTCGCCGACCAACATCCTGCTCACGATCGTGGGCGCGCTGTTGATCTGGTTCACGGTCGTGCCGTCGCTGAGATTCCTGCTTGTCGATGCGGTCTGGCACGGAGCCGACCGCAACGCCTGCCTGGAGCAGAATGCCGGCCATCCCGTCGGCGCCTGCTGGCCCTATATCGCCGCAAAATTCGACCAGCTCATCTACGGCTTCTATCCGCAGGCGGAGCGCTGGCGGGTCAATCTGACCTTCCTGCTGGGCGCCATCCTGCTGTTGCCGCTGCTGATCCCGCGCCTGCCGGCCAAGAGCCTCAACGCCTCCCTGTTCTTCCTCGCTTTTCCCGTGGTGGCGTTCTTTCTGCTCCATGGCGGCGGGCTCAGCGGCTTTGGCGTGAGCTGGTCCGCAATCCTGCTGTCCGGATTTGCCGATAGTTTTGCCAGCGCCGGCAATGCGCTGATCCGGGCCGGTGCGGCGACGGCAGTCATCGGTCCGCTGTTGTGGCTGTTGGGCAAGCTCTTCGTCCTGATCGGCTCGGCGATTTCGCTGGTGATCTGGCCGCTGACCTGGTTGCGCGACCAGATGCAGGCCTCCGGCCAGCCGGTCTGGGCGGATTTCGCGGTCACTGCGGTCGTCATCTCGGCGCTCGTCTTCTTCCTCGCAGGTGGCCTCCGCGCGCGGCTGCGGCCGCTGATCGCGTGCCTCGTCACCTTTGCCGGCATCGCGCTCGTCATCGCCGTCATGGGGCTCGACCGCGGCGGATTGCCGATGGTCGATACACGGCTGTGGGGCGGACTTCTGGTGACGCTGGTGGTCTCGGTCGTCGGCATCGTCGCCTCGATGCCGATCGGCATTGCGCTGGCGCTTGGCCGCCGCTCGACCATTCCGCTGATCCGGATTCTTTTCCATCATCTTCATCGAGTTCTGGCGCGGCGTGCCGCTGATCACCGTGCTGTTCTTCGCCACCTACATGCTGCCGCTTGTTCCTGCCCGGCAATTTCACCGTGGACGGCCTGGTGCGCGCGCTGATCGGCATCGCGTTGTTCGCCGGCGCCTACCAGGCCGAAGTGATCCGCGGCGGCCTGCAGGCGATCCCGCGCGGGCAGGGCGAGGCGGCGAGCGCGCTCGGGCTGTCCTGGTGGAAGACGACATTCCTGATCGTGCTGCCGCAGGCGCTGCGCCACGTCATTCCCGGCCTCGTCAATAGCTTCATCGCGCTGTTCAAGGACACCTCGCTGGTCTCGATCGTCGCGCTGTTCGATCTGCTGGGGTCGCTGCGCGCCTCGTTCTCCGATCCGAACTGGGCGACGCCGACGACGCTGTTCACCGGCTTTGCCTTCGCCGGGATGATCTATTTCGTGTTCTGCTTTGGCATGTCGCGCTATTCGCTGTTCGTCGAGAACCGGCTGAACGCGCACCGGCGCAATTGAGGGGAACGACCATGGCGGAAAACTCGATTGTCAGCATCGCCCGCCTCAACAAATGGTACGGCGACTTCCACGTGCTGCGCGATATCAACCTCGCGGTCGGCAAGGGCGAGCGCATCGTGATCTGCGGTCCGTCGGGCTCCGGCAAGTCGACCCTGATCCGCTGCATCAATGCGCTGGAGGAATTCCAGGAAGGCGAGATCGTCGTCGACGGCATCGAGCTCGGTCCGAATCTGCGCCGCGTCGACGAAGTCCGCCGCGAAGTCGGCATGGTGTTCCAGAGCTTCAATCTGTTCCCGCATCTGACCGTGCTGGAGAACTGCACGCTGGCGCCGATCTGGGTGCGCAACATCCCGCAGAAGGAAGCGGAAGCGGCCGCGATGAAATATCTGGAGCGGGTCAAGATCCCGCATCAGGCCAGCAAATATCCGGGCCAGATGTCGGGCGGCCAGCAGCAGCGCGTCGCGATCGCGCGCGCGCTCACCATGAATCCCAAGGTGATGCTGTTCGACGAGCCGACCTCGGCGCTCGATCCCGAAATGGTCAAGGAAGTGCTCGACACCATGGTCGACCTCGCGAAAGAGGGCATGACCATGCTGGTCGTCACCCACGAAATGGGTTTTGCCCGCGAGGTCGCCAACCGCGTCGTGTTCATGGATGCCGGCCAGATCATCGAGTCGAATACGCCGCAGGAGTTCTTCGCCAATCCGCAGCACGCGCGGACGAAGCTGTTTTTGAGCCAGATTCTGCGGTGATTGCGCAGCGTGGGCAAAGCGACTACGTCCGCCGTAGCTCAGCGAGCAACGGAAGCGTGCATCGGATTCGCTGCGGTAGCTGGGCACGCTTGCCTACTACGGTCTACGGTCCGCCTCACACCTTCTCGAACGGCACGTCGAGCTTGGTGCGCTTCTCCAGCCATTCCGGCACCGGCAGGTTCTTGCGCCGCATGAAGTCCGGATTGAACAGCTTTGACTGATAGCGGTTGCCGGAATCGGCGAGGATCGTGACGATGGTTTTGCCGGGGCCGAGCTGCTTGGCAAGCCGGATCGCGCCGGCGACATTGATGCCGGTCGAGCCGCCGAGGCACAGGCCTTCGTGCTGGAGCAGGTCGTAGATCACATTAACGGCTTCCTCATCGGGGATCAGGAAGGCGTCGTCGACATCAGCGGTTTCGATCACGGGCGTGACGCGCCCAAGCCCGATGCCCTCGGTGATCGAGTCGCCCGGCGTCGACTTGGCCTTGCCGTTCTTGAACAACTCATACATCGCAAAGCCATGCGGATCGGCGCAGGCAACGAAGATGTCCTTGTTATTTTCCTTCAGGGCGCGGCTGGTGCCGGCAAGCGTGCCGCCGGTGCCGACCGAGCAGATGAAGCCGTCGATCTTGCCGTCGGTCTGCTCCCAGATCTCGGGGCCCGTCGAATTCATAGTGCGCCTTGGCATTGTCGAGGTTGTTCCACTGGTCGGCGAACAGCACGCCGTTCGGCTCGTTCTTCCGCAAGCTGTGCGGCGAGGCGGCTGCCGACATGCTGGTAGTTGTTCGGATTGGCGTAGGGCAGGGCCGGGACTTCCACCAGCTCGGCGCCGCATAGCCGCAGCATGTCCTTCTTTTCCTGGCTCTGGGTTTCCGGAATCAGGATCAGCGTGCGGTAGCCGCGCGCGCTCGCGACCACCGCAAGGCCAATGCCGGTATTGCCGGCGGTCGATTCCACCACGAGCCCGCCGGGCTTGAGATCGCCGCGCTTCTCGGCTTCCAGGATCATCCATTTGCCGGCGCGATCCTTCACCGACTGGCCGGGATTCATGAATTCGGCCTTGCCGAGAATGGTGCAGCCGGTCGCTTCCGAAGCCCGCTTCAGCTTGATCAGCGGCGTATTGCCGATGGCTTCGACGACGTCTTTATTGAAGGTCATGTTGGGGAAATCCGCCGGACGTTTCCTTAAACGGAGTTTCCAGCGAACCTAGTCAACGAAGGCGGGCAGCACAAGCCGACGGAAACCGCGTGGTTTCAGCGCGGTTTTGCGAACACCACCTGGCGCACGTCGATATTTCCGGACAGGAATCCGGCCTCGCAATAGGCGAGATAATATTCCCAGAGCCGCCGGAAGCGCTCGTCGAAGCCGAGCGGCGTGAGGTTCGGCCAGGCGGCGCGGAAGTTATTTCGCCAGGTGGCGAGCGTCTTGGCATAATCTTGCCCGAAAATGCGCTCGCGGATGACAGGCACGCCGAAGCGCTCGCCGAGCGTCTTCAGCACCTGCGGCGAGGGCAGCATGCCGCCGGGAAACACGTAGCGCTGGATGAAGTCGACTTCGCGCCGGTAGCTCTGGAACATGCTGTCCTGGATGGTGATGGCCTGGATGCCGGCAAGCCCGCCCGGCAGCAGCCGGTCACGCAACTGCGCGAAATATTTCGGCCAGAACTGCTCGCCGACCGCCTCGATCATCTCGATCGAGGCGATGCGGTCGTAGTGGTCGCGCTCGTCGCGATAGTCCTGCAGCCGGATCTCGACCTTGTCGCTGAGGCCGGCCTCGTGGATGCGCTTCTGCGCGAAGTCGCGCTGCTCCCTGCTGATGGTGAGACCGACGACCTTGGCATCGAAGGTTTTGGCGCGCAAATTCGGCAAAGCCGCCCCAGCCGCAGCCGATCTCCAGCAGCTTCTGGCCGGGCTGCAGGTCGATCGCCTCCGCAAGCCGCCGGTATTTGTTGTTTTGCGCGGCCGTGAGATCGGGTGTGTCGTCCTCGATACAGCGCCGAGGAATAGGTCATGCTCGGATCGAGCCAGGCCGAATAGAACGCGTTGCCGATGTCGTAATGGGCGTAGATGTTGCGCCGGGCCTGGCGCTTGGTGTTGCGGTTGAACCAGTGCCGCACGATCTGCACGAAGCGCACCAGCGGCTTGTCGGCCAGCATCGTCTGGATCAGCTCGTGGTTGACGCAGAACAGATAGAGGAACTGGGTGAGGTCGGGCGTGTCCCAGTCGCCGCGGAGATAGGCTTCGGCAATTCCGATATCGCCGCCTTTGATCAGCCGCGAGGCGAAGCCGTAGCTGTGCAGCGTCATCGCCGCCGCAGGTCCCGGCTCATCGCCGCCGAACCGCATCACGCGGCCGTCGGGCAGGGTCACGTCGAGCGTGCCGCGCTTGAGTTTTGCCGCAAAGCCGAGTGCCAGCCGCACCATGCGTGGCAGTTCGGCAAGCATCGTCCTTGCATTCTCAGGCGTCACCGGGATCACGTCACCCATGGCAGTCCATCAACCGCTGTGGCTCTGTGTCCGCTTTCCTCTCGCGTGAATGGCCAAGCCCATTCGGCCATCACCGGACCAGAGCGCGCCCCCGCGGTCGGTTAGCGCTTAGGTAATATAAGCGCGGCTTTTGCCGCTCGCCAAGGAGCTATTATCGGCTTTCGCAGCTGCGGCATGCAGACGCGGCTACGAGCCTGGCCCCCTTGAGCCAGAGCCGCAGCGCCTCCCAATGGATCGCGGCCATGACCTTGAAGGTGACGAGCGGCAGCGCCACGAACGACCGCAGCAGAGTGCGAAGTGGTGAGCGCCGCGGCGGCGCCCGCTGAAGGTGGCAGCGAGCAGGGGGCCCTCGCGGTCGGTCTCCAGAATGCGCAGCTTGACCTGCTCGCCGGGCGGGGTCAGGCGGAAATGATAGCGCATCGCCATCTCGACGAAGGGCGAGACGTAGAACAGCTTGTCCTGCTCCTGCCGGAGACCGGCGGGGCTCAGCTCCCCGGGCCGCACCGGCAGGACGTAGGCGTGGATGTCGCCGAAGGTGTTGCGGACCTCGTAGATCATGAGGGCAAGCCGGCCATCGGCGCGGTAGCAGAAATAGACCGAGAGCGGATTGAAGGTGTAGCCGAGCAGGCGCGGGTAGCAGAGCAGCAGACACCGTCCGCCGGTGAGATCGATGCCATGCTCGGCGGCGCAGCGCTGCCGCATGGGCGCGCAAGCGAGGAGCCGTCGCGCTGGCCATGGTCGGCTTCGTGGAAGCTGTAGAGCGCGCTCCGGTTGACGCCGAACAAGGGCGACTGCCGGTCGGCTTCTTCGAGCCGGTCGAGGTCGATCAGGAGGCTCATGACGCGGTAGCTGAAGCGATGGCTCATCGGCTTCAGCCGCGCATGCATGACGTCGCCGAAATAGAGCGAGGCCGGCGTCCTGGCTGTCTGGTCGCTCGGTCTTCATCGCTCACTCCGCGGCCTCCGCCAGCGCCGGCGGGGTCTCGCGCCAGGGCGCGTAGGCGCCGAGCGCCTCGGCGACCTCAAGCCCCGAGCGCAGGCCGTCCTCGTGGAAACCATAGCCGGTCCAGGCGCCGCAGAACCAGGTGTGGCGCTGCCCCTGGATCTCGGCAAGCCGCTTCTGCGCGGCAAAGGCGGCCGCGTTATATTGCGGATGCTCGCAGAGGTATTGGCCGAAGGTCAGCTCATCGCGCCGGCTCGAACGGCGGGTTGAGGCTGACGAACAAGCGGCTTCTCGGCATCGATGCCCTGCAGACTGTTCATCCAGTAGGTCACCGCGACGTCGTTGGCCATGGTCGTCCTCGCGCTGCCAGCGCAGGAAATTCCAGGAAGCCCAGGCCTGCTGCGCTTCGGCATCAAGCGCTGCGTCGCGATGCAGATAGACGGTGTTCGGGGCGTAGCCGATCGCGCCGAGAATGTCGCGCTCGCGCGCGTCGGCATCGGACAGCATCGCCAGCGCCTGGTCGCTGTGGGAGGCGATCACGACGTGATCGTAGACGTCGCTGCGGCCATGGCTGTCATGGACGACGACGCCATGCGACGTGCGCTCGATCGACGGTCACGGCGCAGCCGAGCCGGATGCGGTCGCGAAACGCGGCAGTCAGCTTCTCGACGTAGCGCCGGCTGCCGCCTTTGACCGTGCGCCAGACCGGCCGGTCGTATTGCAGCAGGCGATGATTGGTGAAGAAGGCGACGAAATTCTCGGCCGGGAAGTCGAGCATCTCGGCCGCCGGCGCCGACCAGATCGCAGCGCCCATCGGCGCGAGATAGTCGGTCAGCAGCCGCGGCGAGAAATGGTTCTGGCGGAAATAGTCGCCGAGCGTCAGGCCGGCGAGCGCCCGCCTCGTGGTCGGCGACGCTCTGCTGGTTGAAGGTGAGGATATCGCGCAGCATCCAGAGGTAGGATGGGGAGAGCAGGTTCGTCGGCTGCGCGAACAGGCCCTTGGCGGTCTCGAGCCAGTTGTTGCCGCCGCCGTTCCATTCGAACGTGCCGGCATCGGCGGAGACCGCAAAGCTCATGCAGCTTTCCACCGTCTCGACGCCGAGATGGTCGAACAGCGCCGTCAGCTCGGGATAGTTCAGCTCGTTGTAGACGATGAAGCCGATGTCGACCGCGATCGGTGTGCCGTCATAGTCGATGGTCACGGTGTGGCTGTGGCCGCCGGGGCGCAGCTCGCGGTCATAAACCGTCACCGGATAGCGCTCGACAGCGTCCAGGCCGCGGCATTGCCGGCAATTCCCGTTCCGATAACCGCGATGCGCATTCCGTTCGTCCCCCGCTGCCATTGGTGGAGCGAGATACGGCAAGGGTCGATGTGGGGTTTCAGATCAGGCCCGGAAGGGGCGGCCGGACGGAGGTCCGGCAAGTAGACTGGGTAAAACCGGATGAAATCTTGGTAAGCTTGCAAGTGCGCAACAGCGCCAGCCGAATCGCAGAAACCCCGATAAAACGGGGATAAGTCGAACGGTTTGACCGAGCCGTCGACCGCTTTCGAGCGGGCCGGGCGCGGCTGCGGCCCAATGGCTGGGACTGTGCGCATCCCCGGGCACCGCTAGAATGCGGCGTCGGTTCCAGAAGAAGCATCACCGCTGTGAATGCCTCGCCAAAATCCGACAGCAGACGCCGGTTCTGAATCGGCCGCGCAGCGTCCGTGCCGGGCATCTGTCCCGGCGGAGAATGCATGTGAGCCCGCCATCGCCGGTATTGGCGGGCGCGTGAGGCGGATCGCGGGCGGCGGGATTGGCCGGGCGGCGCGCTGGCTCGCGGCGCTCGCTGTCATCGCCAGTTCCGGCGGGTGCCTGCTGACCCAGGACATCCCCGATCCCGCGCTCGACGTGCCGCCCGCCTACAAATCCGGTGGCCGGACCGACCTGGACGCGCCGCCGACGCTGGATTGGTGGCGCGGCTTTCGGCTCGGCCGAGCTGACCGGGCTGATGGAGGAGGCGCAGAGCGTCAATCTCGACATCGCCGCTGCGGTCGCGCGGTTCAAGCAGGCCGACGCCCAGGCGCGGCAGGCCGGCGCGGCGCTGTTGCCGAGCCTGCAGCGGCAATGGCCAGGAGGCCTATTCCCGCACTTCGGGCTCCAGCGCCAGCGGCTTGACCAATGGCGGCCGCGAGATCGTCGAACTATTCGGCTTCGCTGAGCGCCAGCTATCAGCTCGATTTCTGGGGCGGAAACCGCGACGCGCTGCAATCGGCGGAGGAGACCGCGATCGCCAACCGCTTCGATCGCGACGTCGTCGCGCTGACGACGCTGACCGCGGTCGCCAACGCCTATTTCCAGGTGCTGGCCTCGCAGGACCGGCTCCGCACCGCCGAGCGCAACATCGCCAGCGCCCAGCGCATCCTCGATGCCATCAAGGAGCGGCGCAAGGCCGGCACCGGCACCGACCTCGACGTCGCGCAGCAGGAAAGCGTGCTCGCCAATCAGAAGGCGTCGGTGCCGCCGCTGCGGCAAACGCTCGACCAGAACATCAACGCGCTCGCCGTGCTGGTGTCGCGGCCGCCCGAAAGCCTGCATGTCACCGGCGGCTCGCTCGATAGGGTCGCGACCCCGCGCGTCACGCCGGGCCTGCCGTCGGAGCTGTTGACGCAGCGGCCGGACATCCGGCGGCAGGAAGCCCAGCTGGCGTCGGCCACCGCCAATATCGGCAATGCCCGCGCGCAGTTCTTTCCGAGCATCCAGCTGACCGGGCAGGGCGGCTACCAGAGCTCGGCGCTGGTCTCGCTGTTCCAGCCGCATGCGGCCTTCTTCAGCCTGGTCGGCGCCGCCACCCAGCCGATCTTCGACGGCGGGAAGATCCTCGGCAATTTCGAATGGAGCCAAGGCCCGGCAGGACGAATTGCTGCAGACCTACCGCAAGACCGTGGTGCAGGCCTTTGCCGACGTCGACAATGCGCTCTATTCGATCAAGCAGACCACGATCAAGCTCGCGCTCCAGCGCGAGGTGGTGCGCGGCTTCGCGGCGGGCCTTCCAGCTCTCCGAGCAGCAACTTCGCGCCGGCACGGCCGACATCGTAACTGTGCTACAAACTCAGCTGACGCTATTTCAGGCCGAAGATGCGCTGTGGCAGGCGCAGCTCGCCCGGCTGCTCGCGTTCGTCAGTCTGTATCAGGCGCTGGGAGGCGGCTGGGAGCCGAGAATGGAGAAGCCGGTCGATGCTCTTTAAGCCGGATGGCAAGGAGACGCGCCTGTCAAGCGCATCGCCTGCCGGCGCGCGACGGCGCGTGGTCTCGATCCTGATCACGCTGATCATTCTCGGCGGCCTCGGCTATTTCGGCTGGGTCGCGCTGGAGCAGAAGCAGCGGCAGCAGGGCGCGGGCCGTGGCGGCCGGCCCGATCTGCCGGTGCCGGTGCTGGCGGCGACGCCGCGCATCCAGGACGTGCCCGTCTATCTCGACGGCGTCGGCACGGTGCGTGCGCTCAACACCGTGACCGTGCGCTCGCAGGTCGACGGCAAGCTGATCGCGGTCAACTTCATCGAAGGGCAGGACGTCAAGAAGGGCGACGTGCTCGGCGAGATCGATCCCGTCGATCTACCAGGCGCAGTACGACCAGGCGGTCGCCAAGAAGGCGCAGGATGAGGCGCTGCTCGCCAACCAGCGCCTCGATCTGGTCCGCTATGAGCAGCTCGCTGCCTCCAATGCCGGCTCAAAGCAGCAGGCCGATACCCAGCGCGCGCTCATCGCGCAGCAGCAGGCGCTGGTGAAGGCCGATCAGGCGGCGATCGACAACGCCGCGGCGACGCTCGGCTACACCAAGGTCGTCGCGCCGATCGCGGGCCGCGCCGGGCTGCGCCAGGTCGACCAGGGCAACATCATCCACGCCGCCGATGTGACCGGCCTCGTCATCATCACGCAATTGCAGCCGATCGCGGTGTGGTTCAGCCTGCCGCAGCAGCAGATCATGCGGGTCAATGCGGCGGCGGCCAAGGGCGCGCTCGCCGTCGATGTCTTCGGCAATGACGGCGTCACCGTCGTCGACACGGGCAAGCTCACCGGCATCGACAACCAGGTCGACCCGACCACCGGAACGCTGAAGCTCAAGGCGGAGTTTCCCAATGCGCAATTACCAGCTTTGGCCCGGCCAGTTCGTCAATGTGCGGCTGAAGGTCGAGACCATCGAGAAGGCGGTGGTGGTGCCGACCTCGGCGGTGCAGCGCGGGCCGGTCGGGACGTTCAGCTATGTCATCGGCGAGAACGAGATCGTCACGGCCAAGCCGGTGGTCGTGACGCAGCAGAACGAAAACGACGCTGTGATCGCGAGCGGGCTCACGCCGGCCGATCGCGTGGTAACGACGGGCTTTGCCAACCTGTCCGACGGCGCGAAGGTCATCGGTCGGCAACGACGATCAGGTGCCTGCGGCCGATCTCGCGCCGCGCAAGCGGGCAGCCGCGGCCCCCGCGAAGGCCAGGGCAAGGACGGCCAGGCCAGGGACGGCCAGGCCAGGGACGGCCAGGCCAAGGACGGCGCAAGGGAAGGAAGGCGAAGAGGGCGAGCGACGCCATCGCCGTCGCGAGGAACGGACGCAAGGCGAGGGCGATGCAGAAGGGCCAGACCGGACCTGCGCCGGCGCCGCCAAGT
Organism: uncultured Alphaproteobacteria bacterium; assembly: GCA_963739755.1. Lineage (GTDB taxonomy): Bacteria > Pseudomonadota > Alphaproteobacteria > Rhizobiales > Xanthobacteraceae > Bradyrhizobium. The sequence continues at coordinate 11,978 of CAVUCB010000056.1, forward strand.
TCTCCGTCGGCCAAGGCCTCGCCATGACGCGACCAGAGCTTTAGCACGAGCGCGCCGATGAGCGTCTCCGAACCCTTCATTCGCCGCCCGATCGCGACCTCGCTGCTCGGCATTGCGCTTCTGATCGGCGGATCGCTCGGCTATCTCGCGCTGCCGGTCTCGGCGCTGCCGCAGGTCGACTTCCCGACCGTGCAGGTGACGACGCAATTGCCGGGCGCGAGCCCCGACGTGATCGCCTCGCTGATCACCGCGCCGCTGGAGCGGCAGCTCGGCCAAATTCCGTCGCTGTCGTCGATGAACTCGACGAGCTCGTTTGGCGTCAGCCAGATATCGCTGCAGTTCGATCTCAACCGCGACATCGACGGCGCCACACAGGACGTGCAGGCGGCGATCAACGCCGCGGCCGGCGTGTTGCCGAAGACGCTGCCGTACCCGCCGACCTACGCCAAGGTGAATCCGGCGGACGCGCCGGTCATGACACTGGCGCTGACCTCGGAGACGATCTCGCTGCGCGCCATGAGCGACATCGCCGACACGATACTGGCGCAGCGGCTCAGCCAGATTTCCGGCGTCGGCCGCGTCACGGTGCTCGGCGGCTTGAAGCCCGCCGTGCGCGTGCAGGCAGATCTCGCGCGGTTGGCCGCCTATGGCATCGCAATGGAAGATCTGCGCGACGCCATCGCCGGCGCCAATGTCTCGGGACCCAAAGGCTCGCTCGACGGCGCGCAGCAGTCCTACACCATCGCCGCCAACGACCAGATCGCGGTGGCCGATGCCTACAAGCCGATCATCATCGCCTACCGCAACGGCTCGCCGGTCACGATCGGGGACGTAGCCCAAATCGTCGATGGGCTGGAGAACGACCGCACCGGCGGCTGGTACCAGGGCACGCCGGCGGTCGTCATCGACATCCAGCGCCAGCCCGGCGCCAATGTCATCGAAGTTGTTCGCCAGATCGCGCTCGAAATCCCGCGGCTGCAGCGCACGATCCCGGCCGGCGTCAAGCTCAACGTGGTCAGCGACCGCACGGTGACGATCCGTGCCTCCGTGCATGACGTGCAGTTCACGCTGGTGCTTAGCCGTCGTGCTGGTGACGCTGGTGGTGCTGTTGTTCCTGCGCTCGCTGCGCGCCACGTTGATCGCCGGCGTAGCACTTCCGCTGTCGCTGATCACCGCCTTCGGCGTGATGTATTTTGCCGGTTTCAGCCTCGACAATCTGTCGCTGATGGCGCTGACCATCGGCACCGGCTTCGTGGTCGACGACGCCATCGTGATGATCGAGAACATCGTCCGTCATATGGAAAACGGCGAGTTCGCGATGCAGGCGTCGCTGAAGGGCGCGCGCGAGATCGGCTTCACCGTGATCTCGCTGACGGTATCGCTGATCGCGGTTTTCATTCCGCTGTTGTTCATGTCGGGGCTGGTCGGGCGCATGTTCCGCGAATTCGCGCTGACATTGACGATCGCAGTCGTGACCTCCGCCATCGTCTCGCTGACGCTGACGCCGATGATGTGCTCGCGCATCCTCAGGGCGCACCACGAAGAGTTTGCCGTGCCGGGGTTGGCAGCGATCAGCCGCTTCATCGATCGCATGGTCGAGTTCTATCGCCATACCCTGCTCTGGGTGCTGCGGCACCAGCGCGAGACCTTGCTCGTCACGACAGCCACGCTGGCGGCGACGCTGGCGCTCTATGTCGTGGCGCCCAAGGGTTTTCTGCCGCTGCAGGACACGGCTTCGATTACCGCCGTTACCCAGGCCGGACCCGACGTGTCCTTTACCGAGATGAAAAACCGGCAGACCCTGGCCGCCGACGCGATCAAGGCCGATCCTGACGTGATCGGCGTCGTCTCCGTGATCGGCGCCGGCTCTGTCAATCCGACGACCAATGTTGGCAGGCTCGTGATGACCTTGAGGCCGCGCGGCGAACGTCGAGACGATGTCGCAGCCATCGTGGCGCGGCTGAAGGAAAGGGTCGCGTCGATCCCCGGCATGACTATCTATTTTAAGCCGGTGCAGGACGTGCAGATCGGCACCCAATCGAGCCGCTCGCAATATCAGTACACCCTGACCGGGACCGACCAGGCGCTGGTGACCGAATGGGGCAAAAAACTCGCTTCCGGGATGCGCCGCGATCCCATGTTCCGCGATGTGTCTTCCGAGGCGGAGGATGGCGGCCTGCGCGCCCAGCTCAATGTCGACCGCACCCGCGCGGGCCAGCTCGGCGTCACCTTACAGGAGATCACGGACACGCTGAACGACGCCTTTGCCCAGCGCCAGATCTCGACCATCTACGGCCAGGCCAACCAGTATCGCGTCGTGCTGGAGGCGCTGCCGATGTATCAGCGCGATCCATCGATCCTCTCAAAGCTCTATGTGCCTGGCGTGGCGGCGACGCCGGGAAGCCCGGCCGGGCAGGTGCCGATCTCGGCGGTCGCGACGCTCGAGCGCATCACCGCGCCGCTTTCGATCTCGCACCAGGCCCAATTCCCGGCGGTGTCTCTCAGCTTCAACCTCGCGCCCGGCGAGGCGCTCGGCGATGCCGTCGAGACGGTGAAGACGATCGAAACGCGGATCGGCATGCCGGGCAGCATTGTCGGCATCTATGCCGGCGATGCCGCGGAGTTCGCCAAATCGCTGGCCGGCCAGCCCTGGCTGATCCTCGCCGCCGTGGTCACCATCTACATCGTGCTCGGCGTGCTCTATGAGAGCTACATCCATCCGATCACCATCCTGTCGACGCTGCCGTCGGCCGGCGTGGGTGCGATCCTGGCGCTGATGCTGTTCGGGCAGGACCTGTCGGTGATCGGCCTGATCGGCATCATCCTGCTGATGGGTATTGTCAAGAAGAACGCCATCATGATGATCGACTTCGCGCTGGAAGCCGAGCGCAAGGAGGGGCTTTCGGCCTATGACGCGATCGTGCAGGCCTGACTGCTGCGCTTCCGCCCGATCATGATGACGACGCTGGCGGCGCTGTTCGGCGCGCTGCCGCTCGCGGTTGAAAGCGGCACCGGTGCCGAGCTGCGCTTTCCGCTCGGCATCTCCATCATTGGTGGCTTGTTACTCAGCCAGTTGCTGACGCTTTACACGACGCCGGTCATCTATCTCGCACTCGATCGCATCAACCGAGGGCTCGAAACTGCGTTGCCGCCGGCTGGGCCGGAGGAGTCGAGGCCGCCGATCGCAGGCGCCACGGAGGGCATGCAGTAGTGTTCTCGATCTCCGAGCCGTTCATTCGCCGGCCGGTCGGCACCACGCTGCTCTCGATCGGGCTGTTCCTGGTCGGCGTGGTCGCCTATGAGTTCCTACCCGTCGCCTCCGTGCCGAATGTCGACTTCCCCTCGATCCGGGTGAACGCATCACGCCCGGGCGCCGATCCCAGCGTGATGGCTGCCACCGTTGCGGCGCCGCTGGAGCGGCGGCTCGGCGAGATCGCCGGCATCAACCAGATCACCTCCACGAGCTCGCTCGGCTCGACCAACATCCAGCTTCAGTTCGCGATCGGCCGTGACATCGACCGCGCCGCGCGTGATGTGCAGGCCACCATCAACGCCTCGCTCGCCGACCTGCCGAGCGACCTGCCGGCATTGCCGCGCTTCCGCAAGGTCAACAGCGCGGCTGCGCCGGTTTTCGTGCTGGCGCTGACGTCGAAGACGATCTCCACCAGCGCGCTCTACGACGTCGCCGACACCGTGCTGGCGCAGCGCATCTCGCAGGTCGATGGCGTAGGCAAGGTCATCGTCAGCGGCGCGGATCAGCCGGCGGTCCGGATCGCGCTCAACCCGGTCGCGCTGTCGAATGCGGGGATCGCGACCGACGATGTCAGGACCGCGATCATCAACGCCAATCCGCTCGGGCCGGTCGGCATTTTCGACGGTGGCCGTCAGAGCGAGACGATCGCGATCAACCGGCAGATGCGCACGGCAGCGGAATTTCGCGAGGTCTTGATCAAGAGCGCCAACGGCAATTTCGTCCGGCTCGCCGATGTGGCCGAGATCGAGGATTCCGTGCGCAACGTCCGCTCGATCGCCTGGTTCAACAAGCAGCCGGCGGTGATCATCCAGATCACCAAGCAGGGCGATGCTAATGTCATCGAGACCGTCGATCGTGTGCGCGCGCTGATCCCCGAATTGCGGCGCTGGATTCCGGCGGGCGTGGAGGTTTCCACCCTGGTCGACCGCACCGGCACCATCCGCGCCAGCGTGCTGGACATGCAGCTCACGCTGCTGGCGACCGTGTTCCTGGTCATGGCGGTGGTGTTCTTCTTCCTGCGCCGCGCTACGCCCACGATTGCAGCGGGCGTCTCGGTGCCGCTGGCGCTCGCCGGCACCTGCGCCGGAATGTGGCTCGCCGGCTTCTCCATCGACAATCTGTCGCTGATGGCGCTCGCGATCTCGGTCGGCTTCGTGGTCGACGACGCCATCGTGATGATCGAGAACATGTATCGCAATCTCGAGCACGGCATGGCGCCGCTCGCCGCCGCGCTCGATGGCGCGCGGCAGATCGGCTTTACCGTGCTCTCGATCAGCCTGTCGCTGGTTGCGGCGTTCACACCGCTGATCTTCATGGACGGGATCGTCGGCCGGCTCTTGCGCGAATTTTCGCTGACGCTGACCTTCGCGATTGTCGTTTCCACCATCGTGTCGCTGACGACGACGCCGATGATCTGCGCGCATTACATCAAGACGGTCACTTCCGACAGCGCGACCTTGTTCGACCGCGTGATCGAGGGCTCGCTCACGCGCGTGGTGGCCTTCTACACACGCACCCTGCGTTCCGTACTGGCGTTTCCGCTGCTCACCATGATCGTGTTCTTCGCTACCATCGCGCTGACGGTGACGCTCTACATCAAGACCCCGAAGGGTTACTTCCCGGTCGATGATTCCGGCTTCGTGATCGGGTCGACCCGCGCCTCGCCCGATATCTCGTTCCAGGCGATGCTGGAGCTGCAGCAGCGCATGGCCGATATCGTGATGGCGGACCCGGCCGTGGCCGGCATCGGGTCGATCCTCGGCGGTACCACCAATCGCGGCCAGATGTTTATCAGCCTGAAGCCGCCGGAGGAGCGCGGCGGCATCTCGACCCAACTCGTGATCGACCGTTTGCGCCGGAGCCTCTATCCCGTCGCGGGCATCCGTCTCTTCATGTTCGCTGCGCAAGACGTCCGCGCCGGCGGCCGGCAGAGCGACTCCGATTATCAATACACCCTCTCGAGCCCCGATCTCGAGCTCCTGGTCAAATGGGCGCCGATCATAGCCAAGCGTATGGAGACGGTGGAAGGCATCACCGATATCTCCGCCGACCGCGATCCCGGCGGCCTGCAGCTCACTCTGTCGATCGACCGGCGGATGGCATCCACGCTGGGCGTGCGGGTGCAGGACATCGACAACGCCCTCAACAACGCCTTCTCGCAGCGTCAGATCTCGATCATCTACACCCAGCGCAATCAGTACATGACCGTGCTGGAGACCGATCCGAAATTCCAGACCGACCCCTCCAATCTCGAGCATATTTACGTAGCGGGAGCCGGCGGCACGCAGGTGCCGCTGTCGGCCGTGGTCCACACCAAGCGAGAACTATCGCCGCTTGCGGTCTTCCATTCACAGTCGTTTCCCTCGACCACGGTCTCCTTTAACCTGCTGCCGGACGTCCCGCTGGAGGTCGCGACCTCCAACATCCAGCGCGCGGTCGACGAATTGCACATGCCCGAAAACATACGCGGCAGCTTTGACGGCAATGCGGGCGACTTCAACAAGACCAGCGGCCGGCAGCCGCTGCTCATCCTCGGCGCGTTGGTGGCGATGTATATCGTGCTGGGCGTGCTCTATGAGAGCCTGGCCCATCCGCTCACCATCATCTCGACCCTGCCGTCGGCCGGGCTCGGCGCGCTTCTTGCGCTGCAGATCACCAATACGCCGCTGACCATCATCGCCTTTGTCGGGATCATCCTGCTGATCGGCATCGTTAAGAAGAACGGCATCATGATGGTCGACTTTGCGCTGGAGGCTGAGCGGCATCGCGGCCTGTCGTCGGCGGAAGCGATCTTCGAGGCCTGCAGCGCACGCTTCAGGCCGATCCTGATGACGACCCTGGCGGCGCAGTTCGCCGGCATTCCCCTGATCATCGCGACCGGCCCCGGCACCGAGCTGCGGCGGCCGCTCGGCATCACCATCGTCGGCGGGCTTCTGGTCTCGCAGATCCTCACGCTCTACACCACGCCGGTGATCTATCTCCTGATCGACCGCCTGCGGACGCGTTCTGCGCCGGACGCGGTGGCCGCGCCGGCGGAATAGCGTTGTTGATGCTGCGGGCCGACGGGGCGTATAGGCGCCTGATGGCGAAACCATCTGAAGGGGCAGAAGTCGCGGTCGCGGAGTGTCCGCATTGCCAGAAGCCGCTGCCGCTCTGCATCTGCGACAGCGTCACGCCGATCGACAACCGCATCGCGCTGTTGATCCTGCAGCATCCGCAGGAGCAGGACAGGGCGCTCGGCACCGCGCGGCTGACCGCGCAGCATTTCGCGAAGGCGATCGTGAAGGTCGGGCTGTCCTGGCCGAGTCTCGCCAAGGCGCTGGGCCGGCCGGTCGCCGACCCCTCGCGCTGGGCGGTGCTCTATCTCGGCTCTGCCAAGGTCGCCGATCTCGACACCAAGGCGGAGATCGTCGCGATCGACCGCAAGGGTGCGATCGAGCCCGACCAGCGCGGCATCCTCGGCCATATCGAGGGCGTCGTGCTGCTCGACGGCACCTGGAGCCAGGCCAAGGCGCTGTGGTGGCGCAATGCCTGGATGCTGAAATGCCAGCGCGTGATTCTCGGACCCAAGCGGCCGTCGCGCTATGGCGAGCTGCGACGCGAGCCGCGCCACGACGGGCTCTCGACCATCGAGGCGGCGGGCATGCTGCTCGCCGCGCTGGAAAAGCGGCCCGACATCGCCGAGACGCTCAATGCCAGTTTTGAGCGGATGCTGGCGCGCTTCCGGCAGGTGCAGGCGACCAATCCGGAACTCGCGCCGCGGCCTAAGCCGCGGCCCAAGCGCGATTTCCGGCGGCGAAAGCGGGGCTGAATACTCACGACAAAAAAGCCTCGGGCGATCGCCCGAGGCTTTTTTGTTTCGACCGAAGCGAAGATCAGTACTTCGCGATGACCGGACCGCCAAAGCGGTAGTTGATGCGCACCGTTCCCATGTCGACGTCCTGACGGAGGTTGTCGGTGCGGCCGACGGCGATGGCCGTGGGCGGGTAAACTGACGTTGTGAGTGCCCATGAACAGATGGTCGTATTCAAAGCCAACCGACCAGTTCGGCGCAAAGCTGATTTCGACGCCGGTTCCCACCGTTCCGCCCCAGCGGGTGTCGTTGGTCTGATTGAACACGGTCCCGGTCGCGGTGAAGAAGCTGTGTACTTGTTGTCGGTGATCGCCGCGCCACCCTTCACGTACCAGAGCACGTTGTTCCAGGCATAGCCGACCTGGCCGGTGAAGAGGCCGATGGCATCGATCTTGGTCTGGTTCATATAGGGAATAATCGCCGTCAGGCTCGAATTCGAGCCCTTCAGGTCGGCCCAATCGCCCATGGCTTCGACGCCGAACACCCAGCTGGCGGACTGCCAGCGATAGCCGAGCTGGCCGCCGGCCAAGCCGCCGGTCGCGTCGTGGCAGCCTTCCGAGTTCGGGTTGACGGCGACGCCGGCAACGCTGGTGATGGTGTAGCAGTTGCGGCTCGACCCGCCGCCGCCATTGATGCCGATGTAAACGCCGCTCCAGTCATAGATGGCCGGGATCATGGCGGGCGCCTTGGTGTAGGGCGCGCGCCGGGAAGGTCGGCGGCAGAGGCCGCGCCCGCAAATCCAGCGATCGAAAGCAAGTCCAGCCGCGACAATCGCGAAACGATGCATTCCCATTCCCAGCCCCTTGTTCCAGCTTCCGGTATTGTCGGAAAACGCGCTAATGAGCTTGTGGCATAAAACGGCAGGCTGCGACAGATTGGCTCAGCTCCAGGTTGAATTTTGGTGGGGATTTGTTGCGGAAATATCTCACGCTCGGTGCCCCAAACAGCGTCGAGGCAGAAGCGCCGCCTCGAATCGTAAAGGCCAGACTCAAGGCCGAAAACGGCCAAACCGCTTCAGTTGCCTATCCCGGACAGGCCGTATAAGAAGCGCGCCGGTGGGGCCACGTGGCGGAGTGGTTACGCAGCGGTCTGCAAAACCCAAACGCGCCCCACACGGCAAATGCAAGAAACCCAATAAAATCGGGCATTGATGCAATCGCCATGACGCCGCATGTGGGGATGTGTGGGGACTTTTGTGGGGACCTAGCCCGCCTTCAGTTGCCCGTGCGTGTTCGTTCGCTGTTGCTCGGCAGCGATGTACTTCAAATACTCTTCGGTCTGTTTGATGCTCGAATGGCCGAGCCGCTGCTGAAGTAGGTAGATGTTGCCGCCGTTCCGGAGCCACAGGATCGCGTGTTTGTGGCGCAAGTGGTGGAAGGTGAAGGTCCGAAATTCGGTGCCCTGTGCCTTGGCCAAGGCCGCTACGCGGGCAATCTCCCGGCGGAAGCAGGCGGCGGGGTCTTCGATCTTGTCCCCTGCGGTGGTGGCCTCCCGCTTGCTATCCTGACGCACCCGCTTGTCCTCAGTCCGCCAGAAGAGCCACGGCTTGCCAGCGAAGGCCGGGAGCGAGGCAAATAACTGGTAGCCATCCATAGGCTTGAGGTCGACAACGCGCACCTTGTTGCCCTTGTCGACCACGATCAACTCCATGCGCGCATGATCCAAGTGCTCGCGCTTGGCGCAGACGAGGGCGTTCTCGCGGATGCCGGTCACAAGGGCGGCCCTGATAAGCTGGGGCCACATGCCGCGAGCATGCCGGACGACTAGATCGATATCACAATCGCGAGGCTCGATAATCGGGTCGCGACGTTCCTTGACGTTGTTGAGCCACGGCAGCACCGGGTTGTTATCGCGGTATTCGTTCGCCACCGCGAAGTTCATAACCGAGGAGAGGGCGGTGAGGTCGCGCCTGACCGTGGCTTTGGTAACCTGCGCGCCACGTTCGCGGACAATTCGGCCGATCAGCTTGCCGTCAACTTGGAGCAGCGTCTTGTCTTCGATGAAAGGCGCAAGCTGCATCAACGAGACGCAATAGCGTGTGAACGTCGATTTGGAGACCTGCCCGTCCCTACGGCAGGCCGGGCTTGCCCTCCATGTGCGTTTTCCACTCGCCTATGATGTCAATCATCTGGCGGGGGCCGCCGCCGTGATAGACTTCAGCAAGGACCCGCTTTTTCAGGTCCGCTACCTTGGTTTTAGCAATTCCCGGATCGTCAGTTTTGAGGCTGACCCGGATCGCCTTGCCTTGGACTTGAAAGTCCGAGTGGAGCACGTTGCCGCGCCATACCGTTCCGGGAGGTGCCTTTGATTTGCTTCCTGCCATTGCTCTTCCTCGCGTTGACGAACAAAGCGCCGCAGCTTTTGCTCGTTGAAGGTCCAGCGTCGACAAAATTTGGCGGCACCGGGTATCTGCCCAGATAGCGCCATTTCTTGAACCGTTCGGATCGGAAGCCCCAAGATCAGGGCAGCCTCAACGGCAGTTATTCGCTCTTTGACTTGATGAGGAGAGGAGGGCGGCGGCGTCGCTGGAATTCGCATGCTGCCTGTCATTGGATTCGCCGTCCACAAATTTTCGTCGGGGGCAGGATTCGCCGCCCCAGGAACGAAGTTCACGTCTGGTTGAAATCCATCGGGGGCGGTGAACAGCGGCTCTCGTATCGACGAGGGGGGCGCTAGTTAAATGCGCGTGGAAATGATCCCCGTTAAGGGGAGGGTTTAATCCACTCTCATGTATTCTCATCTTCAGGTCCAAAGAGCCGAACCTGCGTCGGCAACCAGCCTCGGGTGTATTCGGCGCTGAACTCACGTTCCTGAACCCGCATGTTCAGCGGAGCACCCATCGCCTTCAAGGCGCGGGCGTGTTCAAGTTTAGTGACATCGGTCATTGGTCTTCTCCAATTTTTTCGGTCGGTTCGGCTGAAGTGGTCGAGGTGATTTTCGTCTCGAACAGCATCGACACGGGTCGCCAGTCCTTTTCGGTAACCACCATCCCGGGCTTGCCGAGAGCCTCCAGGACATTATTGAACTGGCCGAGAACGATTTTGCTGACCTCGACACCCGTATTGAGGGCGGCGCTATTGATGATGTCGGCCGTTAACTGCTGAACAAAAGACTGCTCCAAGCGCCGCACCAGTTCGCGATTCAGCGAGTGGCCATTTTTCTTGGCCTCAACCTCGATCATCCGTCGAAGCTTCTCGGGCAAGCGCAGGTTCATCTGCGCCATGTCGGTCGGTTTCCGTTTAGCCATCCGGCCTTCTCCTCTTGATGAAACACAATGCGGCTTAGCACAGGATGATATAGCCCCACAAGTGGTGCTGACGCTAAATATAGAGTTGACATCATAAATGGAGCTAGTTTATATAGGGCGCAGCTGGCTTAACGCCTGTTTCACCTTTCGTGAGGAACAAGATGGCCAAGGCAATGAAGGAAGAAGAGAAAACGCTCACCGTTGAGGAGGCTGGACGACGGTATTTTAAGATTAGCCGCCAGAGCGCCTATAGCGCTGTGAAGAAGGGCGATATTCCGAGCATTCGGATTGGCGGTCTATTGAGGGTGCCGGTCGCGGCGATGGAGCGGCTAATGCTGGAGGCGGGCACCAAGAAGGAAGTTGCCGAACAAAAAAAACGCCGCCCCTTTTCAGGAGCGGCGCTCAATCAAAGACCCGTCCGGAACACACAACCGAAGGGGACGATTTAAAGTCTAAACTTTTCCAAAACTAGTTATAGATCATAATCGTCCTCCCTGCAACTATTCCGAACGGTCCACCTGCCGAACGCGCTTCACTTCGGCGTTATCATTTTGGACCAAAGCCATGAGAGACGATTTCAATCCAGCCATCCATCACTCCCGCGCCGAGTGGCGTCAAGGCAAAGCAGCCGCCCAGATGGCGGCAAGAACGGCCAGAGCATCTGGACCGCTAGAGCCGAACAAGGCCGACATATCAGAGCACTTATACAAACTGTTCTCTGCTTTGGCCCAGCAGCATCCCGATACTTGGATCGAGATCGCCTACGGGCATCCTGACCGAAACGACGGCGCTGTTAATGAGGCCAAAAACTTCACCGTGTTTGAGTTGAAGGAGGCCGCCGAGTTCGCATTCGAGCAGAACAAGATCGGATTTAACATCTATGTTGGTGCCGCTCTGCGAGAGGGCGAATGCCCAGAAAACGGCAGAGCCTGTGATAGCCATGCCCTGACGGCGGCGTATGGTTGGATTGATTACGAGCACCCAGGAGATGACGACCGCATCAAAGCTATTCTGAAGGAACACAACCTCTCGCCGAGTTTGGTCGTCACCACAGGAAACACCCCATGTCCGCGCAGGCATTTGTACTTCAAACTCGATGGCGCGGTGACACCTGAACAGTTGCGGGCGGTAAATGTCGCTTTGAAGAACCTATTCGGAAGTGATGATGTACAAAACCCAAGCCGCATTATGCGATTGGCAGGGACGGTCAGCTACCCTTCGCCGAAGAAACGGGAGCGCGGTTATGTCACCGAGTTGGTGACGCTGAAAAAAATACCATGTGCACCATCGTATAGAGTTGAGCACCTGATCGGTCTTGGCGGCAATCCACCTGGATCAACATCATCGGCCAGCGATCATGGTCCCCGAAGTGATGAAGACCTCGTCGCGCTGCTTCAATCGAGCCGGGGCACCAGCCGATGGCATAACGCGCTGCGCGATACGACCGCCTCAATGGTCGGCAGGGGTTGGAATGACCTTCAAATCCGTCTGGCTTGCGCACCGTATTGTAACGAGGGCGACACCGATCCTGACCTGATCGAACTGATCCGGAGCGCGCGGAAGAAGTTTAATAAGCCAGACACCAGCACGGCCGACAACCTCCATACCTGGGATGAACCAGACTGGACGATGGTAGACGACAGTCGCGGAGAGTTGCCAGACTTCCCGCTCGATGTTCTCTCGCCACCTTGGCAAAGACTGTTGTTGCGGGTTTCGCATGGTGCAGGTGTTCGACCAGAGCAGGCCATGGTGCCGTTGCTCGGCGTCGCATCGAGTTTGATTGGTACAGCCCGCAGGGTTCGAGTGTCGGGTGCATGGTCTGAACCATTGACGATATGGACCTGTGTCGTCGCGCAATCTGGAGACCGCAAGACCCCCGCGTTGAAGGTCTCAACCAGAACTCTCGACCATATCGAGAAAGAGAATGAGTTCATCATCAGCGACAAGCGTCTGGCCCATGAGACCAAGGCTCAGAAATCCAAGGAAGTCCTGAAAAAGTGGAAAGAGGATCGAGAGGCTGCCGCAGAGAACGGGACCGAGCCGCCGATCATGCCGGCAGAGGCGCTTGAACCCGGCGACTTCATCGAGCCGCGACTATACGTCAATGACCCCACCATCGAGAAACTGACGCCGCTACTCCTAGCACGACCGCGCGGTATGATCCTCATTAGGGACGAGTTGGCCGGCTTGTTCGCGAACATGAACCGATACAGCGGCGGCAATGATCGTCCGTTCTGGCTCGAAGCCTGGAATGGTGGACGTTATGTTGTCGAGCGCGTCTCCGGCTCGACCGTCGTTCCCCATCTACTGGTCGGAGTTATCGGCGGCTTTCAACCCGACAAGTTATCGCGCGCGTTCAAGGGTGACGAGGACGGGATGTCGGGCCGGTTCCTCTATACGTGGCCATCAACACCAGACTATCGACCACTCAGCCAGGAGGCCACCGAGTTCGAGCCCGAGCTAATCAACGCGCTGACCGCGCTCATTCGATTGCCTGCCGAAGACGCCGAAGGCAACTTCATCCCGGTTGAGAAGTGGCTGGACGACGACGCCATTGAGGAGTTCGAGGCTTTTCGGCAATGGTCCGACAAGACCAAGCGCGGGCTCAGCGGTCTTGAACAACAATGGTTCGTCAAAGGTGAAACATATGTGCTGCGATTGACGGCGACCTTGTCCTATCTCGCGTGGTCGATCTCGAAGAGCGATCCGACCAGCACGGGCTATACCAGCATCACCGGCGCCTTGGAGCCGAGGACTATCGCCAAAGAATACATGGTCGCCGCCATCCGGTTGTGGCGGGATTTCTTCTGGCCCCACGCCAAAGCCTGCCTCCGCCAGATCGGCCTCAGCGAGAAACACAAGGACGCTCGCGTCGTTCTCAAGTGGATCAAGGCTCATCGCCTGACCGAGGTATCGATCAAGGATGTCCGCCGGAACATCTTTGGCCAAAAGCTCGACGCCGAGGAAACCGAACGACTGCTGGATACCATGGCGAAGGCGGGGTGGTTCAAGAAACATACCACCGAGACCGCTGGTCGCCCACGACACCGATGGGAGGTCAACCCACAGATTTTTTGAAAAAGTGTCAGATAGTGCAACAAGTGCAGAAAGATAACCCTTCCTGCACTTCCTGCACTATCCGACAGTTTTTTTGAAAAACGGGGAACCCTATGATGACTGAACGAACATCACCGAACGCAACCTTCTTCCCCCCTCGTGGCGGTACCGCTCGTCCGAGGAAGGTGTCGCCGTTCCACAACGAGATCGTAGACCGGGCGGTGGAGATGCTGAACGACCCCGCCGGCTTCATCGGCCACTCCGCCGTCGAGATATCGTCTTGGACCACAGCCCAGCACGACCGGTGGTTCATCCGGAATGCGATTGGCTGCGCCCTGTGCAGGGCGCTGGATGAGGTCATCAAGCGAGAGATCAAATCGGGGGCTGTTCTCCCGACCAGTAGGGCAAGGCAGCTGTTCTTCAATGTCGAGAACTTCAACATGGCTTTCGCCCAGCTTCTAAAGGCGCGGCTATCTCAAGGATACTTTGCATCACGAAGTTTATGACGGAAAGCGCAGGAAGTGCAGAAAGCAGAAAGGAGACGACCATGAAGCAATGGGATGGAGTTTACAAAATCCTCTCCCCGTTCACCAAGCGGCTCGGTCCAGACGGGAAGGTTCACGAGGGCTGGTGTGCCATCTTCGAGCGCGAGGTGGTGGATCACCATCACCACCGCCTGATCCTGTTCTAGCTAAGCTAGGGTCTGTTGAGATTCATCGGGAGTTTATCACGGCCGCGGCGAGATGGATATTTGCAGCGAAACTCTCATCGGTTTTGTCAGCGCGCATGGCGATATGGGTGTGCAAATGATCGGAGAAGAGAGAGTTTACGATAGCGTCAAAAGCGGGAACTGGACACCGATGGAAAAAGCTGACTGACACTGCCGAGGAGCACAGGACGCGCCGAGTGATGGGCCCACCTGACCGGCTATGGGATCGCCTAACTCTTAAAGTTAGCCCAGCTGCCGTGCGCCAGGCTGTGTTGCCATCGGGCCTGGATCCATCGACTGTTGAAGGGGCTTCTTCTGATGACGCCAGGAATTTTGAGCGCGCTCAAGCTCGTGCCAACGCTCGGCCTGTGCAATCCATTTGCCCCGATCGTGAGGCTCTAACTTCGCCCGCTCCAAGCAATAAATTTCCATTTTCGTGCAATCGTTATCAGCCATCATCAGCCTCCCTCATCCACAACCTTATTTCTTTTCTTTGCGTCAGAGTGATTACGATTATGAGGCAGAACTATTTTTGAGTTTTGGTCAGTGGAATTGACGGAACTCGTGGCACGGCGATGGTATGAACAATGCCAATGTGGCCAAGGCCGCTTCAAGCCGCTGCGCCATCTTCTTTGTCGGCGCCTCGCGCAACGATCTCGATCATTATGTAGCGCCTCTGCAGCGCCTTTCGGGGCGGCGGTTACGTCAGCTTTGTCCCCCCAGAAGCGGGCGTGCGCTCAGTGCATGTGTTTGCGTCCCCAGGTCCGCATGGCAGCGACAATCGGGCCGAGGTTGCGACCCTTGGCGGTCAGCACGTACTCGGCGCGCGGCGGATTCATCGAATAGAAACGCCGCTCGACGACGCCAGCCGCGGTTGCTAAATCCTGCATGAACTCTCGGAATGCCGCTGGTGCGCGTTTGGTCCGCGGGCTGCAGAGTGCCGGGGCCGCCCTAAAAAACGCAGGGTCGCCAGATTGTGAGTTGGGCGGCGGGGGTTGCGACGAAACCATTTTCCCATCGCTGCGAAACCATCCGGAAATGATCACCAGCTAGATCTCCGCCCATTCGGTGTGAAGTTGTAGCAGTGTGTTTTGTGTCGAGTTCTTTTCACAACGCAGATAGACGCACCTACCGGAAGGTTATGCTCGTAGGCCTACTGTTTTGCGCGGCGTTCGTGGTGATCAGCTTTTTTTTGAGGGAACAGCCGGCAAATACCTACGTTTTGAAAAAGGCGGATAGGTTGGTTCGCAGCGCAGGCTCTGCAGTGCCTGCCAATTAGTCGCCCAAGAGAAAAGCCGCCAGCGTGAACCGGCGGGACGTGAGCACGGCACCGAAGCCCAGCCCAGCGCCCAACACTCTGCCGTGAACGAAACTCTTTGCCTGAGATCGCGAAGCCTTCCTGAAACAAAGCCGTCTTAACGTTTGGCTGAGTGTTTACACCCATAAGGGAGTGGGGAATGCGTACTCTGATTTTCGGCGCCATTTTACTCGCGGTCGCCGCTGCAGGGTTTCACACCCTGATATCGTCCTCACTTGCTGCAGCTCGGAACGCCAGGGCAGCGACATTCTCCGAACGATTTGCTCCAGTGCTCAACCAAATGAAAAAGCCCGCCGGCGCTCTCACGTCGGCGGGGTAACAAGCGTCAAGTCTTCGTCCGGTAGGCTTATGCTACCGCTGATCGGTTGCGATGCCGTTACGCCCTCAGCCGCCGGCGATGGCTCGCCAGGCTGATGAGCCGTTGCCGCCACTTGTGCCGCCGGGCCTTGATCATATGTTCGGCTCTCTCAACACGCGTCGCGATCTGCTGCTGACCATCCTGCGCAAGTCGGTTGAACTGAACGAGCCGCTAATATGCTCCATCTAATGCCGCATGAGATACACTGATGACTATTGCCGTGAACAACCCGATGAAGCTGAAGCCGGTGTTGAGATTGAAAGGGTTTGGCCTTTCATCGCCATCATCACCGCCAGCCTCTCCGGCTACGGCACCAAGGCCGGTACCACCGAAACCACCGACGCCGGCTGTTGCAGAACCAATTGCGGCTAAGGCCGTCGAGGAGAAGGCAGCCATCATCGCCAAGCGGGTAGCTGCCTATGAGGCCGGCAAACTTGAAATGAAGCGCCGAGCACTGGAGATGCAGGTAACTCTAGCCGAGAGATTTCCCGCCTGCTTCAAGCCGCCAGGACAACCACGGCTGCCCCTCAAGGTTGGAATTGACCTGGACGTTCTCAGCATCGCTCCAGACTTGTCCGAGACCGACTTGAAACAAGCCATCAGAAGTTATGTCGCCGCCCCGGAATATTATCTTGTCGCCATCGAGGGCGCGGTGAGGGTTGACCTGGACGGCGAACCTGCCGGCATGGTGACACCGGATCAAGCTAGGTGGGCGCAGATTAAAGTCGGAAAACGTCCTACCCAAGGAGTAGAACAATCTAACTAGCCAAGGGCTCCGCCCTTGATATCCCTTGCGCCCGCGGGACGGTAGAACACCTCCAATAGGCGGGAGTACCCTGGTGATGCTGGGTCAGCGGGGGTACTCATGAACTCCTTCTGTGAACACCACAAAGACAGCATTCGTTGGCATTATCGCTGTTTTGATCGCATTCTGCTGAATGGGCTCATTCAGCCTTTCCAACAGCCAGAGCGCGCCGTTGGCTTCTTCAATACGTATCGGCAACTTTACCCAGTGAGCCGGAACACGCTGCGGGGCATTGCCGAGCAGTTCCAAGCTTGGCTGAAGGCTTGGGCAGGCAAGCGGAGCATTCCAGTTATCGAAGCTCCGCAAGGCCGCCGCGATGACTTCGTCGATCCCTACTTCCACAGATCAAAGCCGGACGAAGTCGTCGTGATCCTCAAGGCGCGTGAACCCGCTCGCATCATGACCGCAGTCGGCGACAGCAAGACCAACCGATGGCATCTCCAGATCGCAAACCGATGGGTCGTGCAGTACAACTTCTACATCAATGACCGGCGGTGGGGACGGATGTTCGTGCGCATCTGTCCTTATCTTCCGTTCTCCGCCCGCGTCTGCCTCAATCAACATCACTGGCTTGCGAACCGCATGCGCGAGGAAGGCATCTACTTCAAACAGTCTGGCAACGCCTTCACCAAATGCTCAACGCCTGAGCGGCTCCAGCAACTTGCCGACTTGCTCGATCCGCGGGAGCTGTCGACCTGCGGCCAAAAGTGGCTGGCGCGGCTGACGCCCTTCTTTACTGCGAAGGAGCGAGAGGAGGCAGGCTGTCAGCATCGGCTGTTTTTCTCGCAGATCGAGTTCTGCGACAATCTCATCTTCCATCGCCGGGCCGCGCTG
Organism: uncultured Alphaproteobacteria bacterium; assembly: GCA_963739755.1. Lineage (GTDB taxonomy): Bacteria > Pseudomonadota > Alphaproteobacteria > Rhizobiales > Xanthobacteraceae > Bradyrhizobium. The sequence continues at coordinate 29,412 of CAVUCB010000056.1, forward strand.
GACAGCCTCGGGGAGCGGCTGCTTGACGCTAATCGCACAATCGGCCAACCCAACAAGATCACCGTCATCTTCGGTCGCAGGATCAGCAAACATCATCGGGGCAAGCTGCAAACCGAGATCGAAGACATGAACTTGCCCAATCCCGTGATCCGCAGCCACTACGGCAACGGCTTCATCAAACAGTACGTTCGCGATCATCTCATCCTTCGGACCGAGGCGGCGAGCAACAACGTCCACGACTATGGCGTGAACAAATCGATCCAGAACCTGCCGGCGCTCCGCAACGCCCTTTCAGCGATCAACGACAACTATCTCAACGTCCAGCAGGATATCCTCGAGACCTTCATTGACCGTGGCCAGTTGCAACGGCTCGCCGAACCGACCATTACCCCGACGGGGAAGCGCATTCCTGGGCTGCGGCTCGACCACCCCCGCCAGCTTGCCCTGATGCACGCCCTCGTGCGCTTCGCGCACGTCGCCGCCGGCAACAGCTTTACCACCGCAGAACTCTATCCTCATGTCGTCAAGGCGCTCGGATCTGCCCCCGAAAGTTATACGCTTGCCTCGCTGCGCTATGATCTCTCCAAGCTGCGCGCCAAGGGTCTCGTCGCCAAGCTTCCAAACTCCCGCCGCTATCAAATCCTCCCGAAAGGATATTCGGTCTGCTTGGTGTTCTTGAAGCTGTTCGAACGGGTCTACGCCCCGCTTACCGCTGGCCTCCTCAGCCCCGTCAGTGCCGACGCCAGAACCCCTGACCACAAGCGGTCTCAACTCGACCGCCTCTATCACCGCGTCATCGATGACCTTGACGCACTGGTAAAGGCCGTCGGCCTCAAGGCCGCTGCATGACACCGCAGAACGAGAGCAAAATCCCCACTACGGCTACTATAACGGTCTAATCCTCAGTAGACTGTGCCAGCCTTGGCATCATCTTCCTCCGCCGGAGGAAAGAATTACTTCTGCCATAGTAAGGCCGTTATCGAAGCGTGATTGTGCATTTCTGCCATAATCAAACAGGCGGTTGACTAAATTTTTTTGTAGTTAGAATTTTTGGAAGCACATTCTGAGAACAATCTGGATTAGGATTTTTTCCTATAGGCTGTGCTTGACACAGATGAATGAAACGCCGGGCCGCGCACCCGGGAACTGCGCCCCTACCCAGAGTAGCTTGGTCCCATTTCAGGTTTCAAATCGCGATTGAAACCGCGCAGGTGAATAACCGCAAGGCCTGCATGCCTGCTAGACCATCGTTCATCTCAACAGAGATGACTCAGCATTGCGTCTGAAGTCGATGATGGACTTGGGGTAGCCCCCGGCCCTTGCCCCTCGTGCGCCTGCATGTCCCCGGGCGAAAGGCGGCGATCAAGCTTTCGGGAGCTTTGCTCCCGGTTACATGGGCATGTGCGAGCCGTGCCCACGATCCCGCCATGACGCGAATGGGAGAGGCCGACGACCGGCGAACCGGCCGGCCTCGTCAACCCATCACGGAGATCGCATCATGGCACGTTCCCCAAAGACCCCCGAAACCAAGCCCGCTGCTCAAGCAGAGGTGCGCCAGCCCACGTTCGATCTGAACGATCCCGCACTGCAAGCGATCATCGCTCAAGCGGTTGCGGTCGCTTTAACTGCCAAGGTGGCAGAGAAGGCCAATGGCAAGAGCAATCAAACCGCCAAGAACGAGATGCGAACTATCTCGGCATTCAAAAAGAAGGGCTTTGGCATAGTTAAACCGCATGAGGATGTACGGACCTTCAACAAATGGGTTGCGGCCGGCCTTCGCCCGAAAGAGGGCGAGCATGCGGTGAAGGTCCAAAATTTGAGGCTTTTTCACAAAAGCCAATGCCGTCCTCTGACGAAAGAGGAGGCGGCAGGCTTTGAAGCCGAGGCCAACGAGAAGGCGGCGAAAAGCTCCGCCAAGGTCGTGCCGATCTCAACCGGCGCCTCTCTGTGATGAGGTGATGCTGAGAGGGGGCGCGAATGCCCCCTTTTCTTTTGGAATGGATGTAACAAGCCAGACAACGTTCGTTGTCCGAAACGTGACGGAGCCAAACATGGCAGGAAAGTGGGTTTCCTATCTTCGCGTCTCAACAGATCGCCAAGGCAAATCCGGCCTTGGCATCGAGGCGCAACGCGCCGCCGTGGCTGATTTCCTGAATGGCGGGCGGAAGCCAATCAAAGAGTTTGTGGAAGTGGAAAGCGGCAAGCGCAATGACCGCCCGCAACTTGCCCAGGCGATTGCGGCCTGTCGCCTTTATGGAGCAAAGCTTGTTATCGCCAAACTCGACCGGCTAAGCCGTGATGCGCATTTTCTGCTCGGGCTGGAAAAGGCCGGCGTCGACTTTGTTGCCGCCGATATGCCGAACGCGAACCGGCTGACAGTCGGCATAATGGCCATGGTTGCCGAGGAGGAGCGCCGCATGATCTCGGCTCGGACCAAAGCCGCATTGGCCGCCGCAAAGAAGCGGGGCGTCAAGCTCGGCGGGGATAGGGGGATGGTCCCATCTGCCAAGCTCCGCAAGCTCGCCACCAAGGCCATACAAGCGCGTGCAGCGGCAAGGGCGGCTGACATAGCCCCCGCCATCAAGGCGCTACAGGCGCGCGGCGCAGACTCGCTACGGGCCATCGCAAAGGGCCTTAACGACCAAGGCATCCCAACGGCTCGCGGCAGCGGCGAATGGTCGGCAGCACAGGTGGCGCGGGTCCTTAAACGCCTGAAGGGCTTGGCCGGCAGGACGGTGCTTTAAATGTTCTGATCTGAAGAAAGAGGAAAGGGCCACCTGGGTTCACCTAGTCCATAGCAGCCCAACTTTAGTGCCGCATGCGCGAGATGTGGTGGACTAAACCTTCTAGAGCGCCGAGCCGGGTCCCAGACGCCTGCAAACCGCATTTCAATGCCTTTTCGTGTGCGCTAGATCACGCGCCGGCTAACAAAAACTAACCAGTGATTGCGATCTCCAGCCAGCTGACGGGCTCGACAGCATAGATCGAACATGGCTCTCGGCGACCGTCCTTCAGGAATTCTCGTGACACTTAGCTGCAGGCGGCCGTTTACATCGGCCGCTTCTTCGAAAAGCCACCGGAGTTGCGGACGATATAGCCGACGTTTCAGTCTGCTAGACGCTTCACGCATCTTGCTATCTGTGCGCCGAGGGAGATCCGCCACCAGCCCAGGCGCAGGACACCGTTCTAGGAAACCGCACCAATCTCCGGGATGCGCAGGCAAAGGGCGTGGCAACAAACCCGGAAGACCGCCGACACCTTCGCCGCAAACGTCCTGCCCATCGTGCGGCAGATACAGGCCGCTGGTGCTACCACCCACCGCGCCATCGCTCAGGCGTTGAATGATCGAGGCGTCCGCACCGGGCGAGGCGGAGATTGGCACGACAGCACGGTTCGGAATCTGCTGGCACGATCACACTGACCCGATTTGATGTCTGATGTTGGGGCAAAGCAGAAGTATCGCGGACGCGGCGCCACTTCCGAGTTTGACATTGGCACGGCGCTTCTGTCCCGCGTTTTGCGTTTAGGACCACGGCGGCTCTTTCGCTCGCCCCGGCTGCCTCGTGGTGGATCGTGACACCCGCCGAACGCAACCCGGTCAGCAATACAGTTCTTACAGAGGCAGGATCGAATCCAATATCCTTGGCGTTTGGTGGATGTGCTTCGCTGCCCTTCAATCGGAGCGCCAAGTGCAATTGCTCGCAAAGGTGCTGAACGACGAGATTGACCTGATCGTCAGTCATGATCGGCTTTTCCTGCTACCATTTTGCTACCCATTGTCTGGATGGGCAGACACGGTGAATTCAAATGTGGCGCCGCGGGGCACGTTTGCGCTCGCCCACAGGCGTCCGCCATGCGCTTCAATGATGGACCGGCAGATCGATAGGCCCATCCCCAGGCCGCCGGACTTTGTCGTGTGGAAAGCCTCGAAGATGCGATCGAGACGTTCTGGATCAATGCCGGGCCCGGAATCCTTGACCGCAACAAGCACGCCGTGCGATTCGGCTTGGGCGGTCGTTATGACCAAGTCTCTTGGACCGTCCGCAATCGCACCCATAGCCTGGATGGCATTCGCCATGAGGTTGAGGATGACCTGCTGCAACTGAACTCGATCCCCTTCTATCGGCGGCAAATGTTCTCCAAGGTGCACCTGCACCGAGACGCCGTTCTTCACCGCTTCACCGTGACCCAGCGGAATGACCTCGCGGATCATCTCGTTGATATCCAAGTGATCCTTCCGTGGCGGCGCCTTCTTGAAGAGTTGGTGTATGCGGTCGACGACGTCGCGAGCACGCGTCCCTGCTTGGAGGATTCGAGTGAACGCTTCCCGCGCTTCCTGCAGGTTCGGCGGTTGAGCGCCGAGCCAGCGCATCCCGGCCTGGGCGTTGATTACCGACGCCGCGATCGGTTGTTTCACTTCATGAGCGATCGACGCGGTCATTTGGCCCATCGTTTCGACTCTGTTTGCGTGCGCCAGCTCGAGCTGCATTGCGCGTGCTTCCGATTCTGCCCGTCTGCGCTCGGTCAAATCGAGCACAAAGGTAACGCCCTTGTCTCGTCGTTCGTCGAGCGAAGCCGCGCCAATCAGGACGGGTATGCGACGGCCGTCTTTGTGTAGGTACTCCTTTTCATAGGGATGAGCAGTTCCGGTCGATTCTCATCTCCTCCTGAGACCGGTTGGTGGTATCGAGCCACTCGGTCGGCGTCAGATCGGTCCAGCGCACGCGTCCTGCAGCGAGATCCTCTCGGTCGTATCCCACGATGCCGAGGAACGCGTCGTTGGCCTCGATCACGTCGCCCTCCCGCGTCGAGATGAAGATGCCGATGATGTTGGCATCGACCAAGCGGCGGATCTTGGCTTCGCGTTCCTGAAGATCGCCGTAAAGACGTGAATTCTCCAGCGCGATCGCCGCCTGAGAGGCGAGCAGCTTCAGTACCGCGATCCGGGCTGGCGCGAAGACCCTGGGGGCCAGGTTGTTCTCAAGGTAGAGCACGCCGATGAGACTGCTCTGATTGATTAAAGGAAGGCAGAGAATGGACCGGCCTTGGCGCTGCCGAATGTAGGGATCGGCGGCAAAGGCGGGTTCAACCGCGGCATCGTCGAGTATCACGGCCTCTCGCGTGCGAAGGACGGTCCGGACGAGCGCCTCCGGCAGCGCCGTTGTGGTCACAGGCTGGTCAGGCAGGCGCACGATGATTGTATCGCCACTCGTTATGGCTTCCGCTGCAATCCGCTGCTCGTTTTCCTCTGAAACAATCAGCAGACCTCGCTCGGCACCCGCCTGCTCAATCGCGGTGCGCATGAGCGTGTCGAGCAGTTTTTCGAGAACGATCTCGCTCGAGACGGCCTGCGAGACCTTGATCACGGTTGCGAGGTCAAGATGTTCAACCGGCGCCCCGATCGTGCTGGTCGGGCCGGCAATAGGCGGCTGATGCTTGAGCTGCGGATGTGACTGATCAAGCAGTCTTACCTTGCCATCGGCTCCCCACCGCAGGTAGCCGTACCGGGCGTTTCGCAGGTAGAGATGCGCTATTTCATCGAAGCCACGGGCCGCGTAGAAGCGCGCAGCAAGCTCGTAGGCGAGCGCCTCGTTTTGGACGAAGCGATTGACGCGGGCAGAGCGGATGCCCTGTTGATAGAGCCGCATAGCATCGACGTCACGGCCTTCCAGCCGAGCGATCTCGGCTCCGACCAGCGCGGCGCGATTTTCGAAATTCTCCGGGCACTGCTCCGCCCAGATCTCGAGTTGCCGGTGATGGCCGCACAGCGCTGCGAAATGCGCTTCCCGCTGGTCGGCGGTGTCACAGACTGCGGCGTGCGACAACGCGCTGTAGAAGCGAAGATCGGCGACCTGGTAAATATACCCCGACGCCCTATGCCGTTGCGCCCTCGTTGCCGCCTCGATTGCCGAGGCGTAGTCGCCGGCGTGAAAGCGGGCCTGCACCTTTCGAATACAGTACAGCCACTCGGCAAACGCCGAGTTCGGGTTTCTGGCGAACCGGGCGTCGCCGAACTCTTCATCGTCGAAGGAGCCGAATTTCCGCGTCAAGCCGCGCAGCGTACGGATGAGCTCGAGGTGCGTTTGGACGATATAGGCGACGTGCACCAGCTGCGCCTTCTGCGCGAACGCGAGACCACGCTCCGCCTCGCGCTGCACCTCACTGAGTGGTTCGCCCGATGCGAGAAGATTTTCGATGAGATACAAGCCGCTGTACCACCCCACAAACATGAGGTCGCCGATCTTGTTCGCGACTTCGAATCCACGATGCAGGAGATCACGTGCAGCTCGGACGTGCTGCGTATAGGGGATCAGGAAATGTGCGAACAATAAGTAGGTGCGAGCTTGGAAACGCTTCAGCCCCCGTCTTTCGACCAGCTCGCACCCGACCTTACCGAAGCGTGATCCGGCCTTGTAATCGCCAAATCGGTCACCAGCGATGAAGCCAAGTCTCACATAGATGTCGCACGAACCGTCGCTGTTGCCACGCTCGAGGCTGAGATTCGCCGCCCAGCATATGGCGAGGGCGTGAAAATTTGCTTCCATAAGCGTGAATGCAGCTGGCGCAACCTTCGTCAGAACGTCAATCGTCGCGAGGGATGCTGGATCAGTCATCAAAGGTAGCTCGAGCATATCCTCGATCGAGCGGCTTCCGAGCTGCGACCAGATCCGATCGTATTCGCGCCGCACATCCTCGTCTGTTGGGTGCGGCGACCATTCGATACCCAAACGCCGGAAATAGTCGAGCCCGACGGCAATGGCGCGGCTGCTCTGAGCGAGGGTCGTGTACAGATCGATGTGCAGGCAGGCGACCGAGGCGCGTTCCACAGTATTTGCGGCGCGGGTGGAAAGTCCAGTCAACCGCTCGTCCGCGGCGGCCATCGCACCGGTGAGAAACTCGCATTCGGCCCGGAGCAGCTCCAGCTCGAAGGTCAACTCGTGGCGGCACTCCCAGGAGTCTTCCGGCAGCAGCGTCGCGCCGGTTAGCAGATATGTCAGCGCCGAGGCGTATGCGGTAGAGGCCTTGGCGCGCTTCCCCGCCAGCAGATTGAGTTCGGCCAGCTGCTCGCGCTCATCTCGCGAGGTGATCAAAGCCGCGCCGCGGTCGAGCTGACTAACGATGTCGAAGATTGCCTCTTCCCGCTTCTCGGGAGGGATGTGCGCCGCGAGCAATCTCCCTATTCGAAGGTGTGCCTCGCTGCGCAGGTCTTCCGGGATCAACGAATAGGAGGCTTCCTGAACGCGATCGTGCGCGAACCGGCAGGCGCCCGCCAGGCGCTCGACCAATTCCTGACGCACGGCCGGCCACAGAGCCGCGTGGACCTGTTCCTCCGACCTGCCGAGGACGATCGAAAGCCTCGTGACCTCGGTGCTGTTTCCGAGACAGGCCAGAAGCTGCAACGCATTCTGCGTGTCGGCCGGAAGGCGGACGAGTTTCCCGACCATAAGGTCGACAACGTTGTCGGTATATCGCTTGGCGTAGATGCGGTCGAGATCCCAGGACCAACGCGCAGCATCATGATCGAAGACGAGCATTTCTTCTTCGGCGAGCGAAGAGATGAACTGAATGGCGAAGAACGGATTGCCGCCGGTCTTCTCGTGCACCAGTTGCGCGAGTGGCGCGGCGCGCGTGGGCTCGCAGCGAAGCGCGTCCGCGATCAGCTGCCCGAGGTGCTCTCGGGCGAGCGGCGCCAGCGTGATCTCCGCCACCTTGGCGCCGGCGTTCTTCACGGCATCGAGCTTCTGCCTCAGCGGATGGACGGCATCGACTTCGTTGTCGCGATATGCGCCGATCAGCATGAGGTGCTGCAGATCCGACCGGGTCAAGAGGTCCTCGAGCAGGTCGAGCGTCGCCGCGTCGAGCCATTGAAGATCGTCGAGGAAGAGCGCCAGCGGATGTTCCGGCCGGGCGAACACGCCGATAAACCGCCGAAACATCAGCTGGAAACGTCGTTGCGCGTCCTGTGGCGGAAGCTCAGGGACGGGCGGCTGGTCACCGATGATAAGCTTCAGCTCGGGAACGAGATCGGTCATGAGCCTGCCGTTCGGGCCCAGAGTCTCCAGAAGGGCGTCGCGCCAACCGCTCAGCTCGTCGTCGCTCTTGCCGAGGAGAGGTCGGACGAGGCTGTGAAAAGCCTGCGCTAGCGTGGCATAAGGAATGTCGCGCTTGTACTGGTCGAACTTGCCCGACGCGAAAAGCCCACGGGGCGGAACGAGCACCTTGTGCAGTTCATTGACGACCGACGATTTGCCGATGCCAGAATATCCCGAGACCAGCACCAGTTCCGGCGCGCCGCTCTTGATTACGCGATCGAAGGCGGCGAGCAAGGTCTCGACCTCGCGCGCCCGCCCGTATAGCTTCTCCGGGATCAGCAGCCGATCGGGCGTGTCATGTTGGCCCACGGGGAAGTCATCGATGCGGCCCCGGGCTTCCCATTCGGCCAGGCACCGCCGCAGGTCGCTCGCCACGCCAGCGGCGGTCTGGTAGCGCTCCTCGGCGGTCTTGGCGAGCAGCTTCAGGATGATGGCCGAGACCGGGGCTGGGATAGTCTGCAACCGATCGGCGGGCGGCACCGGCTTTCTCGCGATATGGCAGTGGACCCAATCCATGGGATCGGAGGCGGAAAACGGCAGGGCGCCCGTCAGCATCCGATAGAATGTGACGCCCAGCGCGTAGAGATCGCTGCGAGCGTCGATCGACCGGTTCATGCGGCCGGTCTGTTCGGGCGCCATGTACGGGAGTGTCCCGGCAATGGTCTCGGGCGGCGCGGGCGCCTGCCGCTCGCGGAGCAGGCGCGAGGCGATGCCGAACCCGGTGAGCTTGACCTCTCCGGTCTTGCGGTTCACCAGGATATGCGCCGGCTTGAGGTCCTTGTGGACGAGGCCACGCTGGTGCGCCTTGCCCAGGGCGGCGGCGATGCCGAGACCGAGGCGCAAGAAGCCTCCCAGCTCCAGGGGTGCGTCGAGCAGGCCGTCGAGCGGCTCGCCGCCGGGATCCTCAAGCACCAGCGTCATACGGCCGCTATCGTGCGCAAGCGCGACGGGTCGCGCCGCCCAGTCGGCGGCAAGTTCGGACTTGAGCGCATATTCGTGTTCAAGTCGCTCGACGCAACCGGGCGAGTTTTGTTCTGCGGCAACAAGCAGGATCGGCGTCAGGCCGTTGCCAGAGCCCCGGTATAGAGCGATGTCGCCCTCCCGCAGCGACGAGAATACGTATCCCGAGAGCTCGTTCATGAAGGCGTCCTGGCAGGAGGACTACTTTAGGACCTTGATTAGGTTACGTTTGCTCTCGCCCGTCAATCCAAAAACAGGCACCCAAAAATGCGATCGGTGGCCTGTTTTGTGGCTAGACGAGAACTCGCGGGCCTCTTGCTTATAGAGCCGAGATGCTTGGGGCAGGGAAGAATGCACCGACGGAGTGATCGAGAAATCAACTGACTTCCGGTGATGTGCAGATGGTATGGGGCGAGCGGCGAGAGCATGGCACCATGGACGCTGTTCAACGGCTACCGATGGAGCCCCCCATGTCGCAACATTTTCGTTTTGACGCGAGCAGGTCCCTCACCGCTCTCGAGCAGGATAGCACAATCATCGCCGTGATCGAGATGAGCCAAACGAAGTGGCTGGTTGCGGCGCTCGTTCCCGGCGTCGAACGCCAACCTCTTAAGAAGTTCGATGCCCACGAGGAAACGCTGCTGAAGCTCTTGCATCGTTGGCGCCACGAAGCCGGCCAGGCTGGGCGCAACATCAAGCGTATCGTCGTCGCCTTTGAAGCTGGCCGCAACGGGTTCTGGCTCGCGCGCTGGCTGCGGGCGCGCGATGTCGAGGCTTACGTCATCCATCCCACCAGCATCGCGGTGTCGCGCGAACACCGGCGCGCGAAGACCGATCGTCTCGATACGGAACTTCTGATGCGCGTCTTTCTCGGCTGGTTGCGCGGCGAGACGCGCCATTGCAGCATGGTGGCGATCCCGACGATCGAGGAGGAGGACGCGAGGCGACCGAACCGCGAGCGCCAGAATCTGATCACTGAATAAACGCGGATTATCAACCAGCTGAAGGCGATATTTACCCGCTTCGGCATTCGCACGCTGCGGCCGACCAGGCGTAGGGTTGCGGAAACGCTCGAAGATGTGCGCACGGCGGAAGGCACGCCGTTGCCACAGAACACGCTTGCGGAACTACGCCGCCATCTCGCGCGGCTACGCGTCGTGCGCGACCAGATCCGCGCAGTCGAACAGGAACGCCTGCGCAAGCTCGCGGTGGCGCCCGCTGCGGAGAAGAAAAGCCCGCATGCGATGGTGCGCCTAATTGCTCGCGTCCTTGGCGTTGGTGTCGAAACGGCGGACATGCTGGTCAACGAGATCTTCTCGCGCCACTGGCGCGATCGCAAGGCCGTCGCCCGCTACGCCGGCCTGACCGGCTCGCCCGACGAGAGCGGCAGCCGTCGACGCGAACGGGGTCTTGCGCGCGCCGGCAATGTCCGCGTCCGCAGCGGCATGATCCAGCTGGCTTGGCGTTTTGTCAGGTTCCAAAAAAACAGCGCCCTGGCCCAATGGTTCGCGGCGCGAACCGCCGACGGACGCGCCAGCACACGCAAGACGATGATCGTGGCGCTGGCGCGTAAGCTGCTCATCGCTCTCTGGCGTCTCGTTACGAGGGGCGAGGTTCCGCAGGGCGTCGTGTTACGTCCAGCGTCATGAGCGACAGCATGGAAAGAGAGCAACGACAGGACAAACGGCTTGGCAGCCCGTGCTAGAGGTCTGCCGATCAATCCGAGGTGGCGGTGCCCCGACGTAAAACCATGGCTTCAAAAGCCGCTGTGCAGAATGGGCCCGCCGCCCCGGAGCTTCGCCGACGATGCGTATGACTGCATCATGGTTACGATCCGCACACGGATCGACCGAATACAAGGCTGTGGCGCGACTTCAGCGCCCCGATGGCGAGCTCCCCTCGGATCAGGTCGTGCCGATCTTCAGGCTGCGAAACCACTCATGTCGGTGAAAGGAGAGCCCCCACAATAGCCAACCAGAGTGCCTCGAACAGCGCCGAATGACCTTTGTACGTCGCGGCGACAACTATGATGGCTCGGGCTGCGCGTTCGCGGTCAAGCCCCGCGCCTCCGGCGCGCCGCAAGCGGCTTTGGGGCTTGACCGCTCAGCGCACCCGGGCAAGGGGCAGCCATGCCGCAAATGCAATCTGGTGACGTGACAAAATGACTCGACAGCACCGCCACTCTCTACTTGACACCGATAGGCCCCATACAAGGTTTCTCGGACGCCGGGATGACGAGGCCATCCACGCGCTGTGGCGGCCGGCGTCCGAGAAGCGGCAAGGCACGAAATCGCGGGCGGTGGGCGGCGGCGGTGCAGCGGACGCTATGGGGATTTGGCCGCGGGGCGAGGCTTGAGGAGATTGGAGCGCAGAGTTCGACGCGATCGCTTTTGGCGAGAGAGCGACGGTGCATGCAGGAGTAGACGCGTCGGTCGAACGCTGCATGACAATATTCGCCGTGAGAGCGCGGACGACTTAGGCGGTCCGACGCGAGCGCGGGCGCTGCCGGCGGTGAGCCGGCGAGAATGGCAAGGGGCACTGCAGTTGTCGATTGGTGGTGACGGCCTCATGAGGTGTCGATCCGGATGATCGGCGGAGCAGGTGTGGGGCGATGCCTTGGCTGGCAGCCACGCGCGAAGGTCTTGATGATGATCATGCGGCCGCCGCAGCACGGGCATGGCTTCGGCAGCACGCGCGGTTGCTCGGATTCGGCGGTGCAGTCGGTCTCGTGCGGCGGCACCCGGGGCGGCACAGCGAGCAGCTCGCGCGCCCGCGCGATGTTGGCCGCGCGGTTGCCATTGGCGAACAGTCCATAGTGACGGATGCGATGCACGCCCTTGGGCAGCACATGCATCAGGAAGCGCCGGATGAACTCGTGAGTTGTACAGCGTCATGGTCTTGTACCGGCCGAGTCCTTCGGTCCGGTAGTCCTTCCACCTGAAGGTGACGCCGGTCTCATCGGCTGAGATCAGCCGGCGATTGGAAATGGCGACGCGATGGGTGTAGCGCGACAGATAGGCGAGCACGGCTTGCGGACCGCCAAACGGCTCCTTCGCATAGACCACCCATTCGGCCTTGCGCAGCGACGCGAGGAAGGTGGTGAATGCTAAAGTCTCGGCGAGTGCGGCGCGGTCGCCGAAGAACGCGAGGCGGTTGGCCTTGTGCGCCGCTGCGAGCATCTGCAGGAAGAGCCGACGGAACAGGCGTGAGAGCACGCGCACGGGGAGAAAGAACGTCGGCCGACAAGCGATCCAGCGCTCGCCATCATGGGACAAGCCACCGCCCGGCACGATCATGTGCACATGCGGATGGTGCGTCATCGCCGAGCCCCAGGTGTGGAGCACGGCGGTGATGCCGATCCTGGCGCCGAGATGCTTGGGATCGGCGGCGATCGCAAGCGTGGCCTCGGCTGCTGCCTTGAACAGCAAGTCGTAGATGACCGCCTTGTTCTTGTAGGCGATATTGGCGATCGGCGCCGGCAGCGTGAACACGAGGTGGAAGTAGCCGAACCAAGAGGGGTAGCGTCATGAAGCGCCGCCGCCGATCACAACGAACTCGGAACCGCCAGCGGCTGGCCGCTCACGCAAGGCGGCTAAGGCGGTAACGGCCAAGGAAGGGCGCGGGCTCAGGTCCGCGCCCTAATTCTGTGAACATCGTTTCGGAAAATGTTGCCGCGGCTGCACAGAAGCGTAGCCTTTGAAAGAAGGGAGTCGGTCTACGGTGATGATGCGGATTGTCCTGATCTTTCTGCTGCTTTGCATGCCCGCGCTCGCCCACGATCCCAGCCATCCGGAACTGAACGAATGGTTCAACAGGCTCGCATCGGGCAAGGGGCTATGTTGTTCGTTCGCGGACGGCTTTGTTGTCAGCGATGTTGATTGGGAGTTCGAAGGATGGCCATTACCGCGCCCATCTCGAGGGCCGATGGATCTACGTTCCCGACGATGCCGTAATCACCGAGCCAAACCGTGCGGCCAGAACTATGGTTTGGCCCTACACGGCCGATCGCGGGACCGATCATCCGTATACTGAAATCCGGTGCTTCATGCCGGGCAGCATGGGCTAGGGCGCGGGCTTCGGTCCCGCGTTTTTGTTGATAGGCTTGGGTCGACGTCAAAGGCGTGGATCAATGACCAAAAACGAACCTGAGATCATCCGAGCAAAGGCTAGGCGCTACGTCGACACCTGCAACAGGAAGATCCACGAGGCTCCCTGGACCACCGGCCATACGCAAGGGCTGGGCGGCGGTGGGCTTTATGAAGCTCTCGACTTTGCCGAGCTGGCCTACGAGGCTCACGGGCTCCCGTAGGAACACGGCCTTTCGAAGATGTCAGCCTATTCGCCCCGTCGCTTCCGATTGGTGTATAACGAGAAGGGCAGCGCCGACGAGTGCGTGAAGCTTCTCGACACCGAGACGAGTAAGCTCGTTGTCTGGCCTCACTGGTCTGGCTAAGGGCGGCGCGCCTCAGCGGAGCCGGCCGCACCGCGGTCGCGGGTCATCGCGCTGACCTATCCAGAAAGCGAACCGGAATAAACGGCACGTTGCGACGGGCCATCTCGTCTTCCAGTCCCTTGGCGTGATCATGCCAATCCTTCGTATCGCTGGTTCTGCAAGGCGGAGGATCGCCGCGCTTCATCGCTTCGGAATCTGCAGCGATCGCCTTGTGAACCGCGTCATGCATCATCCGAAGGCCTGTATCCGTGAAATTCTCGTAGTTCATTGGGCATGGACCTGGTTCGAGGCAATAAACGTTGAGAGAAGCCCCACATCCAACCCTCTCAAGAGCGGGGCGAGGGAGCAGACTAAGCCCGCGGCTCCACGTCAACCTAATCTCATACCCTTAAACACCGCACTTCGGCTTCCGCCTGCGCGCGACGCAGATCGTCCACGGCGCCCTTCGCCTGTTCTGATGAGCGGAACTGACCGCCGAGATTGCCGCGCACCTGGGACATGCTCAGGGACGGTTTCCGCAGTGAGGTAGCGGTCATAGGGCAGTAGCGACGCGATGATGTCGATCGAGTAGTGTTCCTGCTCGATCGTCTGCCGCGCCTCGCCGTTGGCCTTCATGCAGCCATCGACATCTTCGGCGCGGGCCGAAGTCGGGTAATCGTTGACTTCATCGGCACTGCGATCGCGACCATTGCCACGAAATCCGCCCAACGCAGCGACAATCGGTCGTACCCATCCGACTAATGGCATGGCGTTTCTCCCAGGAGCAAAAGCTATGCTATCGCTTTCGCGCCGAAAAGCGGACATTCGAGGAAACGGCTCACGAAGTCATGAAGCACCTGACCGCTCTGTTGTTGACTGCATTCGCCCTCACCGCATCGATCGCGGTGCGTTGCGATGCGGAGACGATACGCGTTGCGGTGCAGAAAACCGGAACATTCGCGTGGGAACTGGCGGTGATCCGCGCGCATGGCCTCGACAAGCAGGCGAACCTTTCGATCGAACTTCTCGAACTCGCAAGCCCCGAGGCCGGCAAGATTGCGCTGCACGCCGGCGGCGCCGACATCATCGTTTCCGACTGGCTCTGGGTTTCGCGTGAACGCAGCCTGGGCGGCAAACTTGTGTTCTATCCCTATTCGAGCTCACTCGGCGCCGTGATGGTACCGAACGCATCGCCGATCAAGACTTTGGCCGATCTCAAGGGCCATACGCTTGCCGTCGCAGGCGGCCCGATCGACAAGAGTTGGCTGCTCCTGCAAGCCTCGCTGAAACAGGATGGAATCGACCTGAAGGCGGAATCCAACATCGTCTACGGCGCGCCGCCGCTGCTGACCGCCAAGGCTCTGAGCGGCGAGACCGACGCGACGCTCAACTACTGGAATTTTTGCGCGGCACTGGAAGCAAAGGGCTTTCGCCGCCTCGCCGGCATCGAGGATATTCTTCCAAAGCTTGGGGCAAAAGGCCGTACCGCGATGATCGGCTACGTCTTCGACGAGGCATGGGGCAACTCGCACGCGGACCTGGTGACGCGCTTCATCGCGACGACCCGGAAAGCAAAGGAGATACTGTCATCCTCGGACACGGAGTGGGACAGGATTCAATCCCTGACCGGCGCCACGGATGCCGCCACGCTGCGCGCCTATCGTGACCGTTACCGCGAAGGCATTCCGCGCCGGCACGTCGCCGAAGAAGAGGAAGACGCAAATGTTCTCTATCGCGTTCTCGCGAAGATCGGCGGCCGTGCTCTCGTAGGGCCTGCGCCGCAGCTCGATCCGGGCACGTTCTATCACGCCACACCGGGAGACTGATGCGATGCGCCTGCTGTCGGTTGCGGTGTTCGTCGTCACCTGGTGGATCGCGTCCCTGCTCATGGGCAGCGCCAAACTGCCGCCTCCGCCCGATGTACTGCAGGCGATGATGACCGAGGCCAAAACCGGCGCACTGTTCCTTAACCTTGGCGTGACGCTGGCACGCGTCGCACTTTCCTTCGTGCTGGCGATGACGCTCGGCACCGCCATCGGCTACTGGATGGGCCGCGCACCGCCTGGCGGATCGGCTCGGCGATCCCTGGCTGATCATTCTCCTCAATCTGCCGGCGCTCGTGGTCATCGTGCTCGCCTATATCTGGGCGGGGTTGACCGAGGCCGCGGCCATCTCCGCGATCGCGATCAACAAGCTTCCAACTGCGGTCGTCACGCTGCGCGAGGGAACGCGCGCCCTCGACTCCGGGCTCGACGAGATGGCGCGCATCTTCGAGTTTCCGCGCGGCAGGGCGTTCCGGCACGTGGTTTTGCCGCAGCTCGTCCCCTACATTGCCGCCGCTGCAAGATCGGGTCTCGCACTGATCTGGAAGATTGTCCTGGTCGCCGAATTCCTCGGGCGACCCAACGGGGTAGGCTTCGAGATCGGCGTGGCCTTCCAGCTCTTCGACATCCCGCTCCTGCTCGCTTATTCGCTGAGCTTCGCCGCGATCGTATTCGCGATCGAAACCGCGTTGGTGCAGCCGTTCGAAGCCCGGCTATCCCGGTGGCGGCCCCGTGCGGCTTGAAGTCGATATTTCGAGCAAGGTATTTGCGAATGCGGCCGGAGAGCGCCACGAGGTGCTCCGCAATATCGCCTTCATCCTTGAGCCGGGAGAGGTTGGCGTCATCGTCGGCCCCTCGGGCTGCGGCAAGACCACCTTGCTCCGGATCCTCACCGGTCTTGATCCTGATTATCAGGGGCGCGTTTCCCGGCCCGAGCACGCGCGGATCGGCATGGTGTTTCAGGAGCCGCGGCTGCTGCCGTGGCGGTCGGTCGAGGACAATATCCGCCTTGCCGCCCCGAAGGTCAATGCAGCAGAGCTTTCAGCCCTGTTCGCGGTACTCGAATTGAGCGGACATCGCAGTCATTTCCCTGGCGAACTATCGCTCGGGCTGGCGCGGCGCGTCGCCCTTGCCCGAGCGATCGCCGTGGAGCCGGATTTCCTGGTCCTCGACGAGCCATTGACATCTCTTGATGAGGCGCTTGCCGCCCGCCTCCGCAACCAGATCACGACCTTATTGGAAGGCCGTGCAACGACGACGCTGTTGGTCACGCACAATCTCGACGATGCGGTTCGTCTTGGCGACCGCCTGTTCCTGCTATCGGCGCGCCCGGCCACAATACTGCATGCCCTGCCGATCCGCTTGCCACGGTCGGCAAGGAGCGAAACGGATATCGAGGAGATCAGGAATGAGCTCGCCCGATTGAACCATGCCAATGGGTGAGCGACATTCGCGCTTGCTATGGGCACGTCGCTCTCTTCAAATTGTCCAAGCAAGAATTTTCGGGGAGGTGAGCATCCGCGAACGCTGATCGCGATCTGCCTGCTTGCGTTAGCCCTGCCAGGCCAACTGATGGCGCAGGGACAAGGGCATCCGATTGTGGAACCTGACGACGGCCACGATCTCTGGCTTTCAGCTTTCACCCGCGGGGAAGTACGATTGGGGACCGAACCAAACCCTGAACGACAAGGACAAGCTGGTCGCTCGTCGCGTCGGGCGGATCCAGCGTGAGTTCGGTCAGGAAGCGTTCGCGCGAAGGATATCCGAAGGCGATCTGCTCGAGCTGGAGCAAGTCAGCCCGCCGCGTGTCAGTGTCTTCGTGGATGCGGTCGAGATGCGGTTCGTACCAAAGGCGGGCACGCTCCAGATCGACGGGCCATTCCGAATATCGGAGATTGCCCAAGGTATTGACGAACCCCGTCCAGTCGTCGCCGGCGCGTGGTGGCGTCGGTATGTCCGGAGCGCCGCGATCGGGTCGGCGGCCTCCGCCATGCGGTCGAGCACGCGCTGCGCGGTTGCGGACCCGATGCCGGACAGCAAATGCAGCAAACGGAACCCGGCTACACGGTCGCGCGGATTCTCCACGAACCGCAGCAACGCCAGCATGTCCTTGATGGGCGGCGTCGAGGAACTTCAACCCGCCGAACTTTACGAGCGGGATGTTTCGACGCGTCAATTCGATTTCGAGCGGTCCGCTGTGACTGGACGTCCGGAACAGCACCGCTTGTCCTTTGAGGGGCGTGCCGGACTCGAC
The DNA here is from genome assembly GCA_963739755.1 of uncultured Alphaproteobacteria bacterium. GTDB lineage: Bacteria > Pseudomonadota > Alphaproteobacteria > Rhizobiales > Xanthobacteraceae > Bradyrhizobium. The sequence goes on from CAVUCB010000056.1 coordinate 46,974, forward strand.
GATTCCTGCGACGGGCAAGATCCACTTCTTGGACTATGCTGGGGTCCACGATGCCGGAACCATGGTCAATCCGATCACGCTCGGCGGTCACATCATGGGTGGAACCGCGATGGGCATCGGAACGGCGTTATATGAGGAGTTCCGGTACGACGAAAATGGCCAACGGCTCAACGCCCTCATTCGCAGATTACCACATTCCCACCGCCTATGAGGTCCCCGAAGGTAAAAATCGGACACGTTGAGACGCCGTCGCCTTACACCGAGTATGGGATCAAGGGTGGCTGTGAGGGGGGCGCATGGGAGCGCCGTCGGCGGTGGTCAGGGCGGTCGAGGATGCGTTGAAGCCATTCAAGATCTCGATCGACGGTGTTCCCATCCCTCCTTCGAAAATCCGCGATCTCGTGCGCGCCTCACCTGCAGCAGCGGCATAATCTCAAGCGAAACCAGCAGGACGGCGTCGCTGCTTCGATACCGTCAAGTGTGCTGTCTTTTTTTTCTTGTGCCGTGATCGGAAGATACGCGGAAAGCGATGAAGACGAGGAGGAGACCATGAAGGCATTATTGACGAGCAGCTTGGGACTAGCTTGCTTTCTAACTGCGGCTACAGTTGCGCTTGCGGCGGATCCGGGTACCGAAGATCCGAACAACTGGCCGCTATACAACCGCACCGCGAATGCATGGCGTTACAGTCCGCTTGACCAGATCACCAAGGACAACGTTAGCAAGCTGTCAGTCGCGTGGATCGCCCACGGCGGCGACATCACCATGGGGATTCAGGAAACGCCCATCGTGATCGATGGCGTGATCTATTCGATCAGCTCGGGAAATCGGGTGGCGGCGCTCGACGGAAAGACCGGGCAGCAGATTTGGAGCTATGAGCCGAAGCTCGATCCGCTGACCAAGAAGGTGCTGTTCGCGCCCTATAGCCGCGGCGTGGCGGTTGACCATGGCATGGTCTTCATCGGCACCGTGGACGGACGTGGCATCGCTCTGGACCAAAAGAACGGCAAGGAAAAGTGGCAGGTACAGCTGACCGACTTCACCAACTGCCATGGCTGCAATTTCACCTCGCCGCCTGTCGTCGCGGGCGACATTTTGACCTTTGGTTCCACAGCCGGTGAACTCGCTACCCAAGGCAAGATCTACGGCGTTGAAGCGGTTACCGGCAAGAAAGTTTGGGAATTCAACACCATCAAGGAGGATCCGAAGAGCTGGCCGGGTGAGAGCGGAAGGTATGGCGGTGGCGGCGCGTGGATGCCCGGCAGCTATGACGCGAAGACCGATACCGTCTTCTACGGCACCGGCAATCCGGGCAAGGATTTCGACGCGTCTAATCGCGAAGGTGACAATCTTTACACCGACTCAGTCGTCGCGCTGGAGGCCAAGACCGGAAAATTGAAATGGTATCGGCAGGAAATCCCGCACGATGTCTGGGATTTCGATTCGCCCTATGAGATTCTGCAGTTCACGAGGGACGGCAAGGATCTGATCGTCCACATGAACAAGAGCGGCTTTGTTTTCGTGCTCGATAAGAACAATGGAAACATCGATAACGTCTGGTCGATCAGCGACCTCAAGAACTTCGTGAAAGACATAGATCCGAAGACCGGCGAATTGATTGGCCGTGTCGAACTAACGATGGACAAGGAAACGCTGATCTGCCCGTCAACTTTCGGCGCACGAAGCTGGAATTCGGGTGCCTACAATCCGAAGACCGGCCTCTGGTACAACAACGTGCTCGATTTCTGCGACTATCTCAAGCCGGTCGCGCAGAAGGAGGATCCCAAGGACTACGGCACCGGTCATACCGGTTCGAACGACTTCGGCCGGTTGGTGATGGCGCCCGATGGTCGCAAGCCGGGTCAGCTCAGTGCCAATGATCCTTTCACGGGCAAGCAGAAATGGAGTTATGCGATGGATGTGCCAGGCTTTTCTTGCGTGCTCACCACCGACGGCGGCCTGGTGTTCAATGGGGATCCCATGGGCATGCTTCGGGCCTTTGACGCCGAGACGGGGAAGGTTCTGTGGAGCTTCAATACGGGCTCCGGAATGCGAGGCGGCCTCGTCACGTACGCGGTTGATGGGGAGCAGTACATCCTGGTGCCAAGCGGATGGGGGTCTTACGCAGCCCTCCTGATGCCCGCTCTCTTGCCGCAACTGGAGAAGGTGCCAGCAGCTTCAACGCTGATTGCCTTCAAGATTTCGAAGTAGTCGCCGTGGGGCGGTCGGGAAACGGCCGCCCCGCCAATTCGGAGTGAGCGATGCGATCTCTTGTTATTTGGGCGAACGTGGTTCTTTTCAGTAGTTTGGCAGTTGCCAAGCTACACGGCCAAGAGGTGCCTGATCTCAAGGACCCGAAGGTCATTGCCGCCGGTCACGAGTTATTCCTGGAAAAGCAATGCGCGCATTGTCACGGGGAGGATGGCAGGGGTGGCATCAACCTGGCGCGTCGCAAGCTCGACGCCAAGGACGTCTTCACATCCATCGCGGAAGGACGCGAGCGGAGCGGCATCCGCATGCCGGAGTGGCGTGGGGTACTAAGCGAGGAGGAGATCTGGCAGGCGACAGCTTACGTCCTGTCGATCAGCCAGTCGAGCAACAGCGCGAATTAGACGTCGGGTCTATCGGCTCGCGATGGCGCGGCAGAGTGGCCTGAACCCCGCCGCTTCGGCAATCGAGGCGGTCGCCGGACAAGCGGTGGTGTTCGCCTCGCTGCCTGTGTATACCGAAAACCTTATCCGAGTTGATGAGGTGATGGAATCGCCTAAGCTGGCGGAATGATCGGGCTGTTCTGTTTCGTTCTGGCCGTCCTGGCCTCGCCATTCAAGTCGAAGGTGCGGCTTGAAGCCGAGAACGCCGTGCTTCGACATCAGTTGATTATCTTGAGGCGTAGGCGGCACGGTCGCCTCCGGCTAACGACCCATGATCGCTTGTTCTTACCCAGCTGTATCGCTGGTTTCCAGCAATCCTGAAGGTTCTGACAATCATTCGGCCCGAGACGCTCATGCGTCGGCACAGGGCCGGCTTTCGGCGCTACTGGCGTTGGAAATCACGTCGCCGGGGAGGGCGGCCGTAGATCGAGTCGGAATTGCACGCGCTGATCCGGCGGATGAGCATCGAGAACCCACTTTGGGGCGTTGTGTAAAAGCCCCGGCTGCCCTGCGGGAGTATTCGCAGCGGTAGGGACGATCTGGGGGGCGAGCAAACTTGGAGGCCGGAACATAACGAAATATCTGCAACCTCGAAAATCCTCCCCCCGCACGAAGTCGTTTCAAGCGGGATAGCTGCGGGAAGCCAACCCATTTTCCACTGGCGAAGGGCCGTCGGCACCGTGGAAGAAACAGGCGCGAGCACACGGTGTACCGCCGGGGTAGGGGATCCAGCATCCAAGAACAGACTGTTGGAGATAACGTCGGGAAGCTGCCGTGGGCAGCAGGGATTGGTTACAACCTGCAAGGACTCTCCAAACGAGGCCAAAAGCCGAAGGAGGAGAGAGCCCAACGGGAGCGGCGCATGAGCCAGTATGAGCGACGACGGAGGAGTAATGTCCTCTCAGGAGACGGCTCACGTCTCCCCAACGGAGGTAACACCCGGAAGGGGCTCTGGACACTTGGCGGCCTTCTCAGTCTGTCTAGGCGGCCGGCTTGATAAAACCGGCACTCACGCAAATGACGGCTCTAGAGGCGAGGCTGTGGGCAAACCAGGCGGGGCAGGGGTGTACACGAACCAGCGTCTAAACCTCTCCAGCCATGGGAAGGCCCACGGATGATATGCCAAGGTTTCAAACCGGACCCGGGAAATCTGGCCGTCCGGCATTATAGGGGGGCGTCGAGAAACGTACGCCATGGTGAGACTGTGAACCCGCCTGCAATCGAAAGAGCAGGACCGGAAACCCCTCACCTACAGCGGGCCGCGCTCGATCTCTATCCCAACCGTCGGCATCATTCGAAGCCCGATCCGCGCCTCGATCCTACCCGACCAGAGCTGAACTCGCGGCCGAGCCTCCTGCTCTTTTGGACGTCTTACGGGCGCAACCTCACGACGCAGTGTCTGCATTCACAGGCAGGGTAAACTGAAACGTAGCACCGTGCGGTATGTTTGCCGTGGCCCACAGCCGGCCACCGTGGGCTTCTATGATCGAACGGCAGATCGAAAGTCCCATACCCATGCCGCCGGATTTGGTGGTGAAGAAGGCGTTGAACAGCCGGTCCGCATTCTCGGCGGAGATCCCGATGCCGCAATCAGTCACACTTAGGAACACTCGGTGTGCCTCGTCCTGGCCTGAGCGGATCACCAGTTCGCGCGGCCGATCCATGACCGATTGCATGGCTTCAATGCCATTCATCACCAAGTTGATGAAGACCTGCTGCAGTTGGACCCGATCTCCAAGGATCGTGGGGAGAGCCGGTGCCAACTCCATTTGCAACGACACCTGATGGCTGAATACCTCGCGCTTGACCAGCGCAATGACTTCTCTAACGACGTCATTGACATCGAGTGGTACCATTTCAATGTCGGATTTTTTCGCCAGCGCCCGGACCCGACGGATCACTTCGCTCGCCCGATTGCCGTCGTCTATTACCCATTCCACCGAACGGCGCACCGCATCCAAATCCGGAGTTCCGCGGTCGAGCCAGCGCAGACAGGCCTGGGCGTTGGCGACGACGGCGGCGAGCGGCTGATTTACTTCGTGGGCGATCGAGGCTGTCAATTCGCCCAGCGTCGTCACGCGCGTTACGCGTGCGAGCTCCATCTGGGCATCGAGGAGGTCTGTTCGCTGGCGCGCAGCTTCTCTTCCGCCCGCTTGCGCTCGGTGATATCGCTGCACAGTTTGCCGACGTTTACGGGCTGCCCAGTCTTCGGATCGTCGATCCGAAAGGCCGAATAGAGGACCGGGATCGGATCTCCGGCCTTGAAATGGCGCAGACGCATCTCTCCCGACCAGGAACCCTTCTCTAGCACCGTCGGCCAGAGGATGGTATTCACGAACTCACGGTCCTCGGGGAACATGTAGTCAATTCCGCGCCTCGTCCTCGCTTCTTCCAAGCTGTCGAATCCGACCATTTTCAGCCCGGCCTTGTTCAGGTAGAGCGGCGTCCCTCCTTCGAGGTCGGCAATCGCCATCAAGTCGGCAGCCTGCTCAACCAATGACGCCAAGAGTCCACGCTCGAGCTCAGCGCGTTTGCGTTCGGTCAAGTCGAGCACGAAGGCAACGCCCTCGTCTGGCTTGTCGCCGAACATCGTAGCACCGAGCAGAACCGGCACGCGGGTGCCGTCTTTACGAAAGTACTCCTTCTCGCGGGGTTGGACGGTTCCAGCCGCCTTCAGCTTTGCGCCGGCCCGTTCGTCGGAGTCGCGCCATTCGGCTGCCGTCAGGTCAGTCCATCGCAGCCGACCCGAGATCAGGTCTTCACGGCTGTAACCCAACATATCAAGAAAGGCTCGGTTAGCTTCGATGATCCGGCCCTGAATATCAAAAATCAAGATCCCGATGATGTTCGAGTTGACTAGGCGGCTGATCCTGGCCTCCCGCTCCCTGAGATCGTTGTACAGACGGGCGTTGTCCAGCGAAATCGCAGCTTGCGACGCCAGCATTTCCAGGACCGAGATCCGGGCGGGCGTGAACACGTGCGATGCCAGGTTGTTCTCGAGATAGAGCACCCCGATCAGTTTGGACTGCTTCACCAGGGGCAGGCAGAGGACCGACAATGCCCGACGAGATGGATCGGAATTTTGCGGACGAGGACGACGCCAAGGCGGAGATCCGTGCTGCGGTTCAGTATTTGCTGAGAAACGCTTCCGGCAGTGCCCGTACGGTGATCGCTGATCAGGTGATAAATTTGGTGCGGCTGGTCGCACAAGGGCACGATCCAGAGCTGCAACTGCCGAACCCATTTGACGACGCGCCGGGCGGGCAGATGAGCGCGCGATCGATTCCTCAAATAGCCCCTGCACGACTTTAGGAAGCCCGCCGGTGAGTTCGAGATTCGCGGCTGTCATGGGGGCCGGCCACTCGGCGCCAACGCACGGGCGGCCGATTTTGATTCCCCGCGACGCTGTGCGGCCCGCCACGGTGTGATCAGATTCCAACACCGACGGAAAATCAGCCTATCCTTATTCGGAACACAGTTGCGCCCCTCGCCATGCGCACGGCTCCCGGAAGCTGTTCGCTGACTGAGGGCGTCAAATCACCAAAAACCCGGAGTTGTTATGAGTGTCATCCCCCTGGACTTTCAAAGACGGTGCGAACTGCGGTGGGCCGCTCGATTTTCCCAGCGGGTGGAACCGGTCGCATCTCGAAAGCAGGGGCCGGAAAGGGGGAGCCAGCAGATCGCCGAGCCCGCCAAAGCCAAAAGAAAAACCCGCCGACTTAACCCGGCGGGATTGAGATTGGTACCACCGGTGTGAGCGCGGGACCGAAGCCCCGCCAAGTAGCCGCCCCGACTCCAGGAAGGCTGCTGGTGCGGGTTCAGTTCGCGGGCTCTGATGGCCGGGCTTGTCTCGGCTAGCATAGGCGACGCGGCGCCGATGGCTGGCCGAACGGATGATTGCCGAGTGGCGGGCAATGCCGTTGCCAAAACCACAAGCAGTATTTGCCGGCGCCAAAACCACAAGCACTGCAAGACATCGCCGCAACCCGTTGGCGCTGCAATGCGGGACGACCTCTCGCCGGGCTTGCCGAGTTCCGCTGGTGCGGGTTTGCGCCGTGGCGGGGTGGCGGGCTCCGAGGGGCGGGCAGGCTCCTGGAAACAAATCGGGCCGCAGCCGCCGCCGTCAGGAACTAAATCTTTTTCCTGTAGTTGAATTCCTCCTTCTGTTGCGTGGGATTTGAGATGCCATGAGCAACGCCCGAGCGATCCGGTATCGCAGACTGGCCCTCGCCCAGGAGGACAACGCCACGGCGGACCTGCTTCTTAAGCTCGCAGATCAATGCGATCGGGGGCTTCTCTGCACTGCTGAATGGCGTTCGGCCCAGCTATCCCGCAAAAATGAGCAGCCACCAAAAGCAGGAGACGCCAAGGACCGGTTTGAGTGGGACCCCTTATATGACCGACGTTGAAAACCTGGCCGCCTCGTCCGCCAATCCACCGGTTGCATTTGAGCGCCCCGCCTGTCCGAGGTGCAAAGCCCGGATGATGCTCGTCAGCATCGAGCCAGAACGCTCAGGCGTCGACTTGGATACGTTTCAATGTGCTGTCTGCAATCACGTACTTACGACTCTTGCCGCGCATGAAGATTCCACGCACTCCCAGGCCCTTGGCCGCTGGCTTCTAGGCGATTTGCACCCGCCGAGGTAAGGCGCGCCGTGAGTGAATCCGCGACCTCGCCATGACTTTAGAAAGGTCGCTGTGCCGGCCGGCCTCTGAAAACGAATTGGGCCGCTCGGTGCGAAACGAGGCTCCGGCTTGATTTGGCGTGGGCAGGCCGGAATTTCGCCTCGACGCAGGTGTTTTTCCAAAACGTCAATGCGATTGCAGTAAGCGAGCCCCGAGGCGGAGCCGCCATGCCAAATCGCGCTCGCCTTATCTACCGGTGCTTAAAGCTTGTGATCTTCATCGCGGTCTGGATCGCGGTGGCAGTGGTCTGTTTGGCGATTGCTGTGACGGAAGGGCCGCCCGGCACGAAGCGCCGGCTCGCCGTCTTGACGGGCGGCGGTGCAATCTGCGCATTGTTTATTTTAAGGGATCCTCGTCGCCGCTTTCATTAAGGCGCTGTACTAGATCAGCGAGCCCAACTCTATCCGCCTCCTGGTCTTCGCCTTCAGTCCGCGATCGAGGCCACAAGATGAGCCCCCCGCAAACCAACGCGAGGCCAAAGACAATCAGCGCAATACCTAGAACAACCATTTTGCGTCCGCAAAACGGACATTCTAATCCAGTTTCGTAACGGGCGCACCGGGAGGTCTACTCTGCGTCCTTGATCGCGCCGTCAAGAAGCCCGTCGAAAGTGCGCTGAAGCCTCGGGACCGAAGCCCCCGCCACGCCAGCCCAACCCCCAACACTCTGCCGTGAACGAAACTCTTTGCCTGAGATCGCGAAGCCTTCCTGAAACAAAGCCGTCTTAGCCTTCGCTCAGTCACACCCATAAGGGAGGGCGGAATGCGTGCTCTGATTTTCGGCGCCATTTTAATTGCAGTCGCCGGTGAAAAAGCCCGCCGGCGCTCTCACGTCGGCGGGGTAACAAGCGTCAGGTCTTCGTTCGGTAGGCTTATGCTACCGCTGATCGGTTGCGATCCCGTTACGCCCTCAGCCGCCGGCGATGGCTCGCCAGCCGCTGCCGGTTGCGCTTCCGGTGAAATCGGCGCCGGTGCTTCACGCTAGCGACCGGGCGGTAAGCTCCTGCGGCGGAAATCACGGCGACGAGCGTTAATCTGCGTCTGAAATCCTCGATCCCAACAGCGTATTCCGCATTTCACGGATCCGGCCATGGCGGGAATGAAGCTTACCTTTTACCGTTGCTCGATGTCACTGCTCTCCCAATCGCAGCGCTCTAGCTCATGACGTCACCCTCTCAGAAGCCATCCGCCGACTGGTCTAGATTGGGCTGAAGGAGAAGGCAAGATGAACGAAAAGCCCGAGCCCCATCTGCCGGGTTTCGTCGTTCGGAAAGGAAGGGTGGCGGGCTCGTGGATGGTTTGGGACCGGAAGACTCAGCGTCCTGCTAAAATGCAGCAAGGCGTAGCAGCGAGACTAACTGAGGAACGAGCGCGTGGAATCAGTGACCAGTTAATGCACGCCTATCACGAGTTGAAGCCGCTCAAATAGATTGGCCGTTTGCCGCCGCGCCGTAGCTCGCGGCTTGCCTAAAAAATCGACGCGACCATCGCCAATCTTAAGCAACACTCTAGGCGGACATGGTGACTGCCAATGGCGAAGATTATCCAGATAGAAGCAACGTGCTGCTCCTGCTGTGACACCATGATTGATGCGATCGAGCCTGTCGGTGATACGGCGCCGATGAACGTCACGGTCTGCGTGTGCTGCGGCCATCTCATGATGATCGAGCACGACCTCACCCTCCGCGAACCAACAACGGACGAACTCCGCAAGTTGGCCAAGCATCCGGGCGTCGTCGCCGAGATGCGAAGCTCGATCAATTGAATGAAGCCCGTTTGCTCGCGCGACGTCTCGGCGCTGATGCGTTATTTAAGGCCGAGGGGCGCCCGAGTAGCGGCCGGCGGCAAGGCGCTTCCACGCGACGGCGGCGGGGGCCACACGGGCGCCTTTCGCAGCGCTCCACGTAAGGTCCGTGTCAGCATCGAGGTGTATGACCGCCCCGTAAGGAGGCCTCCCTTGAGCAATGATATTTTGGCAAGGATTGTAGTGACGGTAGTTGTGATGACCGCGTTCGCATTTTGGGTGTCGCTCGACAAAGTTCACAGGACTAACCAAGCAAATTCCCCAACGGACCTGTCGGCAAGCCATCGCTAGAGCCACCCCACGACGCGCTGTAGCTCGCCGCCGCTCCGCGCCCCCAAGGGATTGATAGTTTGCGCACCTCACAGGTCGCGAGCATGCGCCGCGCGCAAGATCTCATACTTCGACAACCGCATCCTGATCGAAAGATCAACGGGCCGTTCCTGAAGCCTCCGTCGGCCTCCTGCGCGATGCCGCCGGATCGCCCTTTGCGCGCCACCAAATCGCCGATCGACTTAACCACGCCGTTTGCGGGGTACTTAGGGGGATCAACGCGAGTGTCGTTTCGCCGGTATGTGTCCATTCACAATTCGTCATCGTCAAAGCGGTATCTTACGACAACCGTCGTCGTGCTTCTTCTCGCCATTGTCGGATCGCTGGGGGCGATCCTCGTGCGAAGCGGCGCAGCGGCTCAGGCGGATGCGTCGATCGTCGACCTGAGGCGATCGCTGCCTTAGTGTGACAGCCAACTGGGAAAACGCGCCCAGCGGCCCGCCTGTGGCGCCTGCCATAGCCTAGCGCGCGTCTATCTAAGCGCTAGGAACATCGCGAGCCGTCCCTTGTTTTATGAACATGCGGAATTTGTTGCCCGAGCCCGAGCAAGTGCTAGTGAAATGCCCGCAGTGCGGAGCCTGGCCGATGTCGCTCGCCCCGCACGAGAGCGCTGCCGCCTTATATAACCGACTGGCCTTCAAGTGCCCGAAGTGCCAGACGCGGGAGGTCTACACCGTCAGTGTGGGCGGCCGGTCCGTTCGTGCCACCCCGAGGAGCCACTGAGCCGTGCCGGAGTAGCCAGGCCGGGTAGCGCGGGGCTGGACGTGGGCGGCGGGGCGCTCAAGCGTGTGTTCACTTGTGAACTGACGGGCTGGCGCCGGCATATTAAGGATCGGGGAACTCAAACCCAACGGTTAGGACCCGTAGCTACGAGGTTGTGTCATGCAGCGTCGACGATTTAAAACAGACCCAATCACTTGAAGAACGACTTTCCGAACAAGCGAAGCGCCTGCGAGCTGAAGCCAAATTGCTTCCACCTGGCGCGGTACGCGATGAGATGATCCGCAAGGCCCGGCAGGCCGAAACCGGCTCTCGTATAAACGAGTGGCTTACATCCCCCGGGCTGCGCCCACCAGAATAGTCCACGCTCACCACGCGCGATGGTTTTCGTCCCGCGCCCTAAACCAGCGCTTGGGTCAGTACTGCTGCGTTTTTCGAATCAGTTCAAAGTGATGAGGTGCCCAAAATTGTTATCGGGGTTCGTTTTGGTAGTCCGAATTTCATTTGGGTTGTTGATTTCGGTGAGCTTGGTCCTGACCGCATATTTCGGCGCGGCGGCTTGGCGTCTTACTAGCGACCCTCAGTATGAGAGCAGCGGATCGGGCCCGCCATTCCGACCAATCCGGCCACAGTGAACCCGGAGGCCTTTCGAAATGATGCTCGAGATCCTCGCAATTGCCGAAAGGTCTCCGATTTATTGGCCCCGCGTTTTCGGAGCGGTTCTCTTGATTGCCCTGCTTGGCGCTGGCGCAGTCGCCTGGCACCACGGCAAATCTGACGTGTCGAAACCCAGCGCGTCCGCTGCTCCGCAGGAAGCCTACGTTCCGTTGAAAGAGTTCGAGCGCTACCAGCAAGCCGCTGCCGCGGATGTTCAAAACAGCAAAGACAAGCTTCAAGAACAGGACGCTAAGATCAAGCTGCTGTCGGATCAGATCGCGCAGCTGAATGCGACCTTAAATGCGTTGCAAGCGTCGGCGCGAGATGCACGTGCTTCGGCTCAGCCTGCGCAAAAGGCCGTGAAAAAACAGTGATAGCTCGCCGGTCTGCCGGCACGATTTCCGGAAGGGCGCCGCCTTCGAATACCTGCCGCAGCTGTCCCAATGCCACGCGATGAAAGGTTAAAGGGTTAGTAAGATTTGACTGATACCGTGCGCGGGCCTGACCAGATGAGGTCATTGTGCAAACAGTCGAGATAACCAACTCCGCTGAAGCTCGACGCTGTCGTACCGCGCAATATCGCGGACGGCCAGTAGATCTGAGTTTGAACGGGTCAAGATTTTTCGGCATGGTCCGGTCCGTCCAGGAAGACCGATCCTGCATCCCACGACGATGGATTGTCACGATCGTACCAACGGTTGAAAAGCCCCCTCTCGTTGGTTGGCGGTATAGTTCGCGCCCCTAGAAGCCGACGTGCTCGATGGGCCGGCGGATGCCGCGCTCCGCGGATATCAGGGGCCGCAGGAGAAGAAACTCAAGCTCACCGACGTGAAAGAGATGTTTCTGCAGATGTGCTCGCGCCGTCTGCGAAGTACGCGCTGGAGAAACGCGAAGCTGCGTAGCGGTTTTCTCTGTAGATCGCGCCAACTTCGAGGGCGATCGCAAGCGGGAGATATGTTCGGATGATCAAGCAACTGTTTCGGTTCCGTTCGGATGGTGAGTTTCGAACTCGCTCGAAAGGGCGTGACGCGGATACGGACAACGAAGCGATAAAGTCCATTGCCTCGGCAATTGAGGCCGCCCTGAACAAGGCCGAAAATGAGCGGATGGGTCTCAAGGCAAGAATTGACGATGTTCTCTCGCGTGCGGCAATCGTTGGCGGCAACGACATAGATGACTATCTGACGCGGACTGAAGACCGTTCGACAATGCTTAGCAACTCCGATGCCGAGATCAGGCGCGGGGAAGAGCGGCTGAAAGCGCTCGACCAAAACATCGTGCACGTCAAATTTCTCAAGACAGCCCTGCGGGCCCGCTTTCCCGATCTGAACATTTGAATGGCCGGAGCCCATGGCGCAGATCAAGGATGGCGCATGACGGTCTGGATCTACATCAACACCGCCAAAGAGGTCGGCGACGTCGACCATCTCATGGGTATTCTCCCCTCCAACTTCAGAAGCTCAGCTGGATTCGGCTAACGAAAAGTTAACGCGAGGCACGCGGTCGGGGGGTGCCGAAACGCAACACCGCGACCGCAATTAGATGCGAAACCAGAGTTGTAATGAGGGAACCAATCGGACTCAGATTGGATTCCGTGCAGCTGGAAACTTGGCAGGAGGTTCCAATGCCATACTTTAATTTCGATCTCGTTATCGGCGACGATTTCAAAAGCCAGGGCGGAATGATCCTCGAAGACACAGAGATCGCAATCGATAAGGCTGACAGCCTCGCGAGCGAGCTTTGCGTCGTTCGTCCTGAGCTGCGTTCGAGTGCGTGCGCAGTGCGCGTTACCGACAGAGACAGTAACGAGCTCTACCGTACTCCGCTCGACCCTATACCGCCGTGGCTGAAATCGTCCCGTCGCGTATGACGGCGCTGTAAGCGCACGAAGGCATACAGGTCGTCAGATACACCGGCATCGGCCGACGCACGATCATCTGCGTGCTGGCGATCGCACGCTCGCAGTTCTTTGGTCGATGTTTCGTCCGTAGCTGCGCTGCCGGAGCACGATCCGGAGGGCGTGGCGTTCGAGTATGCGGTACTGTCCTTATTTGGACACTCGCGACGGCAGATTAGGACACTCCGAAAAATACCGCCGCCCGTTTGAAATGATTACGGGCGGCGCTTCTCCAGCCTGCGGTTCGCGCGTGCGATGCGCTTAAGCCCACTTGATCCGCAGGTCACGCGAATGCAGGTCGGGACAGCGCGAGCACAGTTCCTTCTAGGCCGCTATGACGAAGCGGCATCGTGGGCGGCGATGGCGTTGCAGGACAATCCAGACAATCAACATGGACTCCTTTCCCAGTCTGCTTGTGTCAGGCGGGACAAGCGGTCGACCTGCTCGACAAGCAGGATGTCGCCGGGTTGAGAGTCGGCGAGAAGCCGGAACAGCTCCGGGCGGGCAAGCTTGGCACCGCTCTCGTTCTCGAAATGCCAAGCGGCGACGGTCAAGCCGCGATCGGTGGCGAAGGCCTTGAGTTGATCCTGGCGTGGATGCGTCTCTAACGGGATTGGGCTGGCGCACTAGGGCGGGCGGGTGGCGCCGCGGGCAGGGAAGCGGGCCGACGCCTTAGTATGGCTGCGCGACCCCGCCAGGGTGATGCGCGTGAGGCGGGGTCGCGGGGCCCTAGCGAAGTGGGGGGCACACCGAGGGCCCGGATTATAGTCCCGCGAAGCAGGGACGTTTCCAAATGAAACCGCCGCCAACCTAGTCACATATCCGCGACAGCGTTCGCCACTTCTGCAGCCAGTGAGAAATTGGCACCGCCGGCGGACCGCAACGCCGCCGGAGCGGTCGTCGCGCGATCAAGGGCGATTCCGGCCCCACGGCGGCGCCTGGAGGCCGGATTTTTGGCGCAAGCTTTTTAAAGCGGGGCGCGTATGCGTGTAGGGGGTCGGCATCGGCCCCGTTCCGTTTCCGCAAGAATGTCACCAGGCATGTAGCGGGGGATCGTCGCCGGCGATACTGTGACAAGCCGTCAAAATTACAGTCAGGAGCGGTCATGAAAGTAAACGTTGAAATAGATTTCACGCCCCTCGAGGCCCGGCAGTTCATCGGACTTCCGGATGTGCAGCCGATGCAGACGGCGGTGATGGACAAGCTGCAGAAGCAGCTGATGACCAACATCGAAAAGGTTTCTCCGGAAGCGCTGATGCAGAGCTGGTTCACATTCGATCCCAAGATCGCCGGACGGCTTCAGGACATGTTCGTGAAGATGGCGGGGCGGTGGGCGCGCCAGTGACAAGAAATGATGAAGCCGATTGACGCAGGCGTCTTTTTTAAGTCAGGGGCGTGGATGCGTTACTAGCGTAACGCTCAATCTGATCGGCGCGCCGGCCGGGTCATCCGTGATGCCGGTTCGGGCAAGCCAGTTAGTGACCCCTCAATCCCAAATGTTGGGCCTTGCGCAGGTTTCGCTCGGTCCGCCGTTGATCCCGTTCAAGGATAAGGCGGATGGTTTCCCTGCTCAGGCCGTACTTTACCCCAAGCGCGGTGTTCGTGACTTCAGGGTGCTGGTTCGCATAGGCGACGATTTCTTCGTTGCGCTGGCGAACCTCTTCAAACGAGAGAGTGGGGTGTCCCATGGTTCCCTCCGAGAGATGATCGATTCGAAGCGCGATCATAACACTCTCGGCGGCGTCCTGAAGGTCCAGGGCGGGATTCAGGTTCAAGCCAAATCGTCCGGCTCTTCGAGCCATTCGAGCATCTGCGATGAGGCGATCGTGCGTTTAGGCCTATGAGGATTGATCGTCCCCGCGCTGACATTTGGGGTTTCGGCCAACCTCGCTCTCGCGAATTTCTTGGCTTCTGTCCCGTTCAGGAATGTTTCGGTCACCCTTGTGTACGGTCGCGTTCCTGGTGGACGTTCAAATGAAACGTACCATGTGCTTTTGGCCATGAGAAATCCTCGGGGCTAGTTTCTCGCGGAGGGAAATGACGAAAAGAGGCCAGAAACTGAGGCGGCCTCGGAACTATGTTCACGTCGGAGAACTACGGAAGGGATGGGCGGCTCCCTACTTTTCCAGCGCGCGGATTTCCCGTTCCAGATCCTCGATGAAGTCTCGGATCATCAAAGCGATTTCGCCATCTGGGTACTCGCGCGCGAGCTCGCGGTAGTTGGCAAGCTTCCGCTCAAGCTCTTGTCTTTCTTTCTCTGTGCCCATTTGGAATCGGCACCCGGCGGCAAGTGAGATCGGGCATGCCGCATGATCCGGCCCGATCGGGCCGGGAGTGAAGCGGTTACTAGCCCGGCGGCTTATCTCTTTCCGGGGCGATCCGATTGTACATGTATGGACCGGCTGTCGCGGACCTTCGCAGTTGGCATTAGGTGTGACCTGAGTTTGAATTGCGCGGTGCGTGCATCGGAACATGCGCAAATCGTGACCGGCGCGCGGCAAAGAGATGTCTGCGGAACCACGACCAATCCGGTGGGTTTTCGAGCTTAGTAGACGCGGCGATGCTGCCGATAACCTGCGGGCCCTCCCGCGTTCCCGAAATATGGATTGATGACGCACTGCGCCGCGCGGCCCGAGGCCGACGTGTTGCGCTGAGGCAGCGATGTAAAGCCGCAATCGATGTTGCCGCCACCCATGCCGTAGGTCTGCAAAGACCCCGGGAAGCTCGGATCATACCTCTGCACCTCGGCCGGTGAGGCTGCGAGCATCGTTGCGATCGCGAGGATCGTCCCGGCCACTGCGGGCATCAGGAACTTCCTTCGGGATTTGTTTCGGGCACCCGCGCCGGCGGGAGGCAGTTCTATCGGTTTGCGGGGCATGGGCCGAAGATAGGCGCGCGCGGGCTTGGATTGCGAGTTGGCGCGGCCCCCGGGCTCGCCTTTGATCTACCAGCTTGCCTTTGGCAAAAGCAGAAGGCCGCGGTTCATCGCCGATGGCCTCTTTCTGCGCTTGTGGGGAAAACTTATGGTGACCGCTTCGCTTTTCTGATGGCTTCGATGGCCATCAAGTACGTTACACCGCGAGCATCAGCACACCTACAGCGAACGCAACTCCTTCAACCAACGATCTTTTCCTTTCACTCATCGGGTTATGGACACCCTCTTGAGCGTTCCTCTGACCAAAGATATAGGACGCTGCGCGGTCTTCGATAAATTAAATTCCCGTAAGTAACACCGAACAACAAAGGCGTTGGTCGGCTCGAGTAACTTTTCGCGCGGCGACGTCCGGATCAGCAAGGGCGCAGGCCTCGACGAATTTCATATAGGTCCATGTGCTTTCGGTAGACGTGCTGTTCGGTGTTTTCGAGATCGATGGCGACGCCTCAGAAGCACTTTGACTGTCCGCTGGCGAGCTGCGTCGGCATCTTCATGCCTTCATTCCACATGCGATGCCGCCATTTGTGGAACGCCTGGTTATGGCGGTAGGCCGCCGAAGTCTGCCGGCTGAAGCAATGGCAGGAGATATCCATGAAGTTGTTGATTGCCCTTATCACCGCGAACGTCGTTCTGGGCGCGGCCGTGTGGTCTGAGGTGGTTGCTCAGCGACGACTCGGGCAACGGCTTTCCGGATTGGAGACGTGGCTCCTGCGAGCCGCTCGGGATCTGCATCAGAGGCGATCGACCTGAAATAACTTCATCGCGCCGAGCGGGTTGCCGCGCTGCCTAAAGAGCGAAGCCCGCCGAGACGTGG
>CAVUCB010000057.1:0-110022 GCA_963739755.1 uncultured Alphaproteobacteria bacterium
GGAGAGGCAGTCGATCATCCTTGTCGAGCAAAATCTCAAGCTTGCGCTCGACGTCGCCGATTCCGCCGTCATTCTCAACACCGGACGCTGCGTCTTCGCCGGCGAGGCCGGCGAGCTTCAAAAAAATGAAGAACTGATCGCGCAAAATCTCGGCGTCTATCATGCCCCCTAAACCAACAATCCACTCTCGAGTTGAGGTCAAACCATGAAGATCGGCGTATGCGGAACGGGAAGAATGGGAGCATCGATCGCACAGCGACTGATGGCTGTCGGGCACGAAGTTGCGGTCTGGAATCGCAATCAGGCCAAGACCAGGCCGCTGGTTGATGCCGGCGCAAAGGCGTTTCCGACGCCCACCGCCTTGGTCGAGGGCTGCGAGGCGATCGTCGTGATGCTGCTCAACGACGCCGCCAGCGAAGCGGTGTACCGTGGGCCGAATGGCATCCTGAAGGCAAAGCTCGCCGGCAAGCTCGTGATCGACATGAGCACGGTTCGCCCCGACACCATGCTGAGCATTGGCGCTTCGGTCACTCAACAGGGCGCGGCGTTCGTCGAGAGCCCCGTCGGGGGCAGCACGGGACCCGCGAAGGAAGGCAAGCTGTTCGCGCTGGTCGGCGGTAACAAGGCGGATGTCGCCCGCGCGATGCCGGTGCTGGAGCAAATGTGCCGGCGCATCGAGCATGTCGGCCCACTCGGCGGTGGTTCAGCGGTGAAGCTCGCGATCAATCTTCCCTTGCTGGTCTATTGGCAGGCGCTCGGGGAATCTCTGACGATCTGCAAGCCTCTCAATCTGCCGGCTGACCGGTTGATCGATATCATGTCCGATACCGCGGGCACGCCGACCGCGATGAAGGGGCGTGGCGCCATCATCGCCAAGGTGCTGGGCGGCCAGCCGCTGGGTGAGACCGCCTTCGGCCTCAGCGCCGCCAAGAAAGATTTGGCAACTGCGGTCCAGTTTGCAAAGACGCTCCATGCCGAGCTGCCCGTCGCCGCCAGCGCGCTCGCCTGTTTCGAGGAGGCCGAAGCCGCTGGCCTTGGTGACGCCGACGCTACCGCGATGTCGACCCGTTGGCCGCAGCGGCAGGCGAAGTCGTGACTCCCAAGAGCCCCGTTAATCCCGCAACAGGTTTATTCCAATGATCGATAGCAAGAACCGCTACGGCCGCACCGCCGCCCGCATCCATGACGCCGATGGCCTCGCGCGCCGTCCTTCCTCCCCGACCGATCGATATCCATGCCCATATCGTCGTTCCCCAGGCGGCCGCGGTGGCGCAGCCGCATGTCGATATCAGCCGTATCCCACTCGCCCATTTTGCCGACAACATCAGCAAGGACATCAACGCGCAGCAGGAGAAGGACGTCCGCGAGGTGATGACCACGATCGATCGCCGCCTTGACGATCTCGACCGGATGGGCATCGATATCCAGGTCATCGCGCCGGCGCCGGGCCAATGCTATTACACGGTCGATCCCAAAATCGGAGAAGCCGCGCACCGGCTCGCAAATGATGGCGTGGCGGAATATTGTTCGCGCAAGCCCGACCGGTTTGTCGGGCTTGGCGTCGTCACCCTGCAGGAGCCCGAGCTTGCGGTTCGCGAACTCGACTACATCATGGGCACGCTGAAGCTGAAGGGCGTCGAGATCCTGACCAACGTCGATGGCCAGGAACTATCCGATGCGAAATTCCGGCCGTTCTTCGCCAGGGCCGAAGCAGCTTGGCGCCTTCATCATGATGCACCCGAACGGATTTACCCATGGCGAGCGGCTGACCCATTACTATTTCAGCAATGTGCTCGGAAATCCGCTGGACACGACGCTCGCGCTTCACAATCTGATCTTCTCGGGCACGCTCGCGCGCTTTCCCTGAACTGAAATTGATGGCGGTGCATGGCGGTGGCTATCTTCCGAGCTATTCCGGCCGGATCGATCATGCCTGGGGCGCGCGGCGGGACTGTCACGCTGACCTGCCCTTGCCGCCGACGACTTACCTGCGGCAGGTCTATCTCGACACCGTGGTCTTCACCTATCACCAGCTGGCCTATCTGATCGACGTGTTCGGGCCCGACCGCATCGTGATGGGCACGGACTATCCCTTCGACATGGCCGAATACAATCCGATCGGCCATGTCGCGGGTGTCGAGGGCATGGACGAGGTCACGCTGGCGCAGATCGCAGGCGGCAATGCCGCACGCGTGCTCGGTCTCTGATCTCTGGGCCGGCGGCGCACTCAGTGCGCCGCGGCTGCCGTCTTGTAGCCGGGCTGCTCGAAGGGATGCGAGCTTTTGAAGGCCGGGAGCGCAAAGCAGCGCTCCGCGAGCTGTGCGACGATCGGAAACGGCGACAGATCGAGCTTCAGAAAATGCGCGCCGACCACCTGGCCGGCGATGCAGATGTCGGCAAGGCCCGGTTCGCCGCCGAGCGCAAACGGCGCCGGCGGCACGGCGTGCGAGCAGCCGCTCATAGGTCGCAAGTCCCTCTTTCGTCCAATGCTTGCCCCATTGTTCGATTGCATGCGCATCGGCACCAAATGTCTTTGCAAGATGATTGCGCACCCGCGGCACGACCAGGGGATGGGCGTCGGCCACCGTCATTAATGCAAGTGAGCGCGCATAGGCCCGCTCTTTAGGATCGGCCGGGATCAGTCGCGGTTCGGGCTTGATGTCCTCGATATATTCGATGATGGCGAGCGACTGGAATACAGAGTGGCCATCATGAATGAAGGTCGGCACGACGCGCTCGGCATTGACCGCTTCATAGCCCGGCTTGAATTGCTCGCCGACGAGAATATCGATCGGGGTTTCCTCGAACGGCAGGCCCTTCAGCTTGAGCGCCACCCTCACCCGGAACGAGGCGATCGACCGCCAAAACCCATAGATCTGTATCGCCATGCTTCCCTGACCTTCCGACATTTGACACCGGCCCAAGCCGCCGGGATCAGGATACCAGAGAAGCGCCGCCATCGACGGGAATTTCTGCTCCCGTCACAAAGCCTGACGCGGGCGAAGCCAGGAACAGCGCCAAGCTTACTCAGTCCTATTATGCTGCTGCCAGCGCAGGAGATAGGCCTGCAAACGCCAGATCAATGCGGACAATGCCACGCCGACCAGCATCAGCACGATGACGGCGACCATCATGCCTGATGCTTCGCCCCGCGCTTCCGATTCAATGATCAAGCGGCCGATGCCGCGTTCCGCGCCGATGAACTCTCCGACGATCACGCCGATCAGGGCAAAGGAGATCGCGGGCGTAAGCGAGGCAAAGACCCACGCCATGGTGGACGGGATGACGACGCGTGCGAGTGATCTGCCATTCGCCGGCGCCAAGCAGGCGCGCGGCATTGACAAAGCCTTCATCGATCGAGCGAGCGCCCTCAAAGGTGTTGAAGAACACCAGGAACACCACCACGATCCAGGAGGTGACGATTTTCGACATGTCGCCGATGCCGAAGGCGAGCACGATGATGGGCGCGAGCGCAATCCGCGGGATCGAGTTCACCGCGGTAATAAACGGCTGAAAGATCGCGCTAAGCCGATCCGATCGGCCGAGGATAAGTCCGACGACAAAACCGCTGGCAACGCCGGTGACAAAGCCGAAGAACGTGTTCTTCAGCGTCACCGCGGTCGCGATCCAGAGATTGTTTTGATTGCGCGCCAGGCATTTTGCAAAGTCGCCGTTCGTCCAGCCATTGAACACGCCAAGCTTGGACTTGATGCAGCTCAGGATGAGGAAATTGTCGAATATGTCGGATGGCTTCGAGATGAAATAGGGATCGAGCAAATCCGGCACCAGCCAGGGCAATTTGACGTGCAGGTCGTATCCCCATTGCCAGATCGACAGCACGACGATACAGATCGCGGCCTGCCAGGCAAGCGTGTTGAGCACTCGGTATTTCCTCATCGGCCGCGGCCCTTGACGAATTCTTCCCCGAGCGAGTGCCAAATGTGCTGAAACAATTGCGCATAGCGCGGCGTCTCGCGCACCTTCACGGCATCGCGCGGCCGCGCGAAGTCGACCTCGAACATGTCCTTGATGCGGCCCGGCCGCGCCGAGAACAGGATGATGCGGTCGGCCAGAGTCAAGGCTTCGCCGAGGTCGTGCGTCACGAACAGGACCGTCTGCTGCTCTCGCTCCCAGATTCGCAGCAGCACCTCGTGCATGTCAATTTTGGTGTGGGTGTCGAGCGCACCAAACGGTTCGTCCATCAGCAGGATCTGCGGCTCGACGACCAGCGTTCGCATCAAGGCCGCGCGCTGCCGCATGCCACCCGACAGTGCGGATGGATAGGCGTGTTCAAAGCCCTTCAATCCCGCCTGCGCAATACAGGCCGCGATGCGCTCGTTGCGCTCGCCCTCCGGGACACCAGCCAATTGCAGGCCGTAGCCTATGTTGTCGGCCACAGTGCGCCAGGGAAACAGCGTATCGCGCTGGAACACATAGCCGACGCCGGGGGTCGCCTTCCCGGTAACGATCGGTTTGCCATCGATGAGAATTTCGCCGCTGCTCGGCCTGATCAACGTGGCGATCATGTTGAGCACGGTGCTCTTGCCGGAGCCAGACGGCCCGAGCAACGCGACAAACTCGCCGCGGCGCACCCCAAAGGACACGTCGCGAACCGCTTCGATGGCCGTGCCTGCGAGTTGAAAAGATTTGCTCAATCCCCTCACCTCGATCCGCCGGACATCCGGCGATCGAGCGAGCGGCGTTGCAGTCATGGGTTCTGCGTTCAACCCGGATATGCCTTCTTGGCCGCCTCGATGAAGGCTGGGCTTACGACCTCGGCAATCGTGAGCGGCTTGATGCCGGTCATCTCGCGGAACCAGACTTTCTCGCCACGTGCGAAGTCGGCCGCATTGATGGTGGCGTCATAGTCCGCGACCTTTTGCAGGGACATGATCTCCAGAAGATTGGCTGCCCGAGAGGTGCTGCCGACATAGGGCTCGACGGCGTCGTAGATCTGTTCTGGCGTGTGCACCTTGATCCATTGCGTCGCCCGCCAGAGCGCGGTAACGAAGGCCTGCATCTTTGCGGGATCCTTGTCGATCGTCGACTGCAGGGTGAAGTGAGAAGTCACCGGCACCTTGCCCCCGATATATTTGTTCCAGATCGCCTCATCCGTGCCGTCGAACAGGAGTTCGCCCCAGCCCTGCTCCCTCGACTCGTTCAACAGGGAGAGCGAACTGACGAGGATATCGACCTGCTTCGATTTCAGGGAGCCAAGCATGGTGTCGACATTGCCGGTCCCGATCCATGTCACCTTCTGATCAAGTCCCATCGTTTCCATGTAATAGGAGGCCCAGACGTGGTTGGTGCCGCCCAGCGATGAGACCGAGATGATCGGCTTGCGCCCATCGGGCCGCTTCCATTCGGTGAAGGCCTCGAGCGTGTTGATGCCCTGGTCCTTGAGATCTTTGCGGATGATGAACATCACCGAGCTCGAGCGCGTATCGACCGGCATCAATACGCGTCCAGCGCGCCCATGATTGCTGAGCTGCATCGGGTGGGTGATGTCGCCGATCCCGATATCTCCTTGCGAGGAGGCGATGATCTCGCGCGTCTTCACGCCGCTGCCGCCCTGGATGAGTTTGCAATCGAGCCCGGCTTCCTTGAAGAAACCCAAACGGTCAGCCACGAACTGCGTCTGATAGACCGGCACTGCGACCGGATAGATCACGCGGCCGGTGTTGTCCGCCGCTCTCGCGGCGCCGCCGGCAACCGCAACTCCGCCGCCGGCGATGATCGTCAGCGCGGAACGTCTGGAAAGATAGGCCATCACGCGTGCTCCCTCTCCCGGCCTGCGACCTTGTCGAGCGCACTCAGCACGGCATCGCCCATTTCCACGGTCGAGAGCTTCTTTGCGCCCGGCTCGGCAATATCGGCGGTCCTCGCCCCGGCAGCAAGCGCGGTGGCAACAGCATTCTCGAGCAGGTCCGCGTCCTCGGGACGGTTCAGCGTCAGGCGCAGCATCAATGCGACGCTCAGAATGGAGCCCAGCGGATTGGCGGTGCCTTTGCCCGCGATATCGGGAGCACTGCCATGGACCGGCTCGTAGAGCGCCTTGCGCCGACCGAAGCGGTCCACCGGGCCAAGCGACGCCGACGGCAGCATGCCGAGCGAACCCGAGGCCATGGCCGCGCAATCCGAAAGGATGTCGCCGAAAATGTTGCCGGTGACCATCACATCGAATTGCCGTGGCTCGCGCACGATCTGCATTGCGGCATTGTCGACGTACATATGGCTGAGCTCGACGTCGGAGAATTCCTCCTTGTGGAGAGCGATGACCTCCTCGCGCCAGACCACGCTGGTTTCCAGCACATTGGCCTTGTCGACCGAGCAGACCTTGTTCCGTCGTGTCCGTGCCAACTCAAAAGCCGCTCGCGCCACGCGCCGAATCTGGTTGGTCGTATATTGCTCGGTGTTGAACCCGCGCCGCTGCCCGTCGGGAAGCGTCTCGATGCCACGTGGCTCGCCGAAATAGATGCCGCTGGTGAGTTCACGGATGATGACGAAGTCGACGTTCTTCAGGACCTCAGCCTTGAGCGGCGCGGAATCCGCGAGTGCCGGACTCGCCACGATCGGCCGCAGATTGGCATAGAGATCGTACTTGCTCCGCAACGACAGCAGGCTTCCGGCCTTGCGCGCGACGGCCGGGACTTCCTTGGTCTCAGGACCACCCGTCGCGCCCCACAGGATCGCATCGGCTTCGTCCATCGCCTCGACGGTGTCTTCCGGCAGAACCTTGCCGGTCGCCAGATAAGGGATGAGACCATATTGCGCTTCACGCAACGTCACCGGCACACCGCGCTTGGCGACGAACCAGTTGAGAATGCGATGCGACTGCGCCGTCACCTCGGGGCCAATGCCCTCGCCACCGACGACGGCGACCTTGACCGTGTTGGATCGATTGTTCATGCCGACTTCCTTGCAAAATGGATCCAGGGCCGCGCGGCGCGATCAGCCGCCTGAAAGGCAAGGATCTCGTTGTCGCGGTGCAAGGTCAGCGCGACCTCGTCGAGACCCTGTAGAAGACCTTGCGCGTCGCCGCGGATCAATCTCGAAGGTATGCCGCTTTCCGGACGGCGAGACGATCGTCTGCGTCTCGAGATCAATGCTCACTCGGCCAGCTCCCTGTGTCGCTTCGATGTCGGCGGCTAGCGCATCGACAATCGCCTTGTCGACGACAATTGGAAGGATTCCGTTCTGGAAGCAATTGGCGAAGAAGATGTCGCCAAAGCCGGAACCAATGATGGCACGGATGCCCATTTCCTGCAGCGACCACACCGCCCCTTCACGCGAAGAGCCACAGCCGAAATTCGGGCCGGTCACGAGAATCTCGGCCTGCCGATAAGGCTCGCGATTCAGGATGAAGGCGGGATTCTCCGAGCCGTCAGGCAAATAGCGAAGTGAACCGAACGCCCACTTGCCGAGGCTGCCGCGGATTGAGTTTCCGACCAGTCGTTCAATGCGGATGATGACGTCGGTATCGATATTGCTGCGCATGATCGGCGCGGCAACGGCGGTCAGTTTGTTGAATGGTTTCGGCATGGTCAGCGTCCCATAGTTCGGACATCGGCGATTGCACCCGCAATCGCTGCGGCCGCGGCGCTTGCCGGGCTCGCGAGATGCGTGCGCGCCCGCGGCCCTTGCCGACCAACGAAGTTGCGGTTCGACGTGGAGACCGAGCGCTGACCTGGGCCTACCGTCTCGCCATTGGCAGCAAGGCACATCGAGCAGCCGGGCTCGCGCCATTCGAAGCCGGCTTCTGTGAAGACCTTGTCGAGCCCCTCCGCAACAGCCTCTCGCTTGACGTTTTCCGAACCCGGCACGACCCAGGCCCGTACGCCGGGCGCGACCTTGCGGCCGCGAGCGACGTCAGCCGCAGCGCGCAGGTCGCTCAAGCGGCTGTTGGTGCAAGAGCCGATGAACACCCAATCCACCGGCGTGCCCGCAATCGGCGCGCCGCCCTCAAGCCCCATATAGTCGAGCGCGGTCTCGATCGCGGCACGGCGCGCCGGATCGTCGACCGTCTGTGGGTCGGGAATGCGGCCATCGACTCCAATGACATGTTCCGGGCTGATGCCCCAGGTTACCTGAGGAATGATCTTCTCGACATCGATGACGACTTCCCTGTCGAATACCGCGTCCGCGTCGCTCGGAAGCTGTGCGCCACGAGTTGATGGCCTGCTCCCACATCTCGCCTTTCGGCGCGTAGGGCCGTCCGCGCAGGAACTCGAACGTCTTCTCGTCCGGCGCGACCATGCCGATCTTGGCGCCGAGTTCGATCGAGAGATTGCAGATGGTAAGGCGGCCTTCGATCGGCAGGTCACGAATGGCGCTGCCGGCATATTCGACGGCGTAGCCGGTGCCGCCAGCTGCCCCAATGTGCCCGATGAGGGCAAGAATGAGATCCTTTGCCGTAACGCCAAGCGAAAGCCTGCCTTCGAACTTCACGCGCATGGTCTTGGGCCGGCGCTGGATCAATGCCTGTGTTGCCAGCACATGCGTGAGTTCGCTCGATCCGATCCCGAACGCGAGTGCACCCAATCCGCCATGGGTGCAGGTGTGGCTGTCGCCGCAAACGATCGGTGCACCCCGGCAGGCTCAATCCCAGCTCGGGCCCAATGACATGGACGATGCCCTGCCCAGGCTGGTCGACATCGAACAGCTGGATGCCGCTGGCCGAGGTCTCAACCCGAAGCGCCGCCAGCAACTCCTGCCCGATCTTGCTGGTGCCGGCCCGGCCATGCGCCGTGGAGATGGCATGGTCCGGGGTCGCAAAGGTCAATTCCGGACTGTGAACTTTCAGTCCCCGCCCCTTGAGGTCAAGCAGCCCGCGCGAGCCGCCGAGATCGTGCAACAGATGGCGGTCGATATGAAGGAGATCGGTATCCTCGCTGACGCGAGCAATCACATGCTGGTCCCAGATCTTGGCCAGCATCGTACGGCCAGGCTCTCCCAAGGCGGTCCTCCCTTCGACTTCTTGAGGCCGACGGCATAGCCGCCAACCGCCGTTTTCCACGGCTTTGCTTCAAGGTATCAAGCGGAGGCCATCAAAGCATGACAGGCGGCTGCCCCGCTAGGGCCTAGTCGGCGAGACGAACGCATAGCGGCCGGCGCAGCTCTGCTTGGGCCGCTGCCCATGCCGGAAGCCGAATGAGCCAGACTGGCAGCTATTGCATCTCGATCTTCAGATTGTTGTCTTTTGCGACCTGCACCCATTTTTCGATGTCTGCCTTCATGAAGACCGTCAGCTCCTCGGGGGAGCTCATCAGTACTTCCAGGCCGGATTCTTCGAACCACTTCTTGACCTCGGGCAGTTGCGCTATTTGCCTCATCGCTGCGTTCAACTTCGCAACGATCGGCTCGGGCGTTCCGGGCGGCGCGAACAGCGCACTCCAGGCTACCGCATCGAAGCCTTTCGATACCGTTTCGTCGAAGGTCGGAACATCAGGCAAAGCCCGCGACCGCTTGATGCTGGTCATAGCGATGGCGCGGATGCTCTTGTCCCTGATGAACGGTACCGCCGTCGAGGCGCCCATGATGCCAAGCGGGACGTGCTTGCCGGCGAGATCGGTCAAAAGCGGACCGGTGGATTTGTAAGGCACAACGGTCAACTCGACACCGAGCTTCGGCCGCATCAATTCGACAGCAAAGCGTCCGGAGGTCGCCGGCCCCGATGTTCCGATCGCCGTACCCGGATGAGCCTTTGCGTAGGCGAGAAAGGCAGCGATAGAGTTCGGCCGCAGGAAAATCGCTGGTCGATACGATCACGTTGGGGTCTTCGCTGATCAGTGTGATCGGCGCGAAATCTTTTACCGGATCGAACGGCAGGAGCGCGAGAGCAACCACCGAGACGCTGTGACTGGCAGAAGTCGCCCAAATGAAGTTGTAACCATCGGGTGGCATATGCACGAGCGCCTCCGCAGCAGTGACGCCGCTCGCGCCGGGCCGGTTCTCGATGATGACGGGAACGCCGAGAAGCCGCTGCAGCTCCGGAGCAAACAGGCGCGCAGGGACATCGACATTGCCGCCGGTGGCGTAGCCGACGATGATGCGTATGAGCCGGTTCGGATAACCGTCGGCGGCTCTCAAAATCGAGGGGCGCACGCCGAGCGACAGCGCGGATGTGGCTGCGGCTGCAGAAAGAAGTTTCCTTCGGCTCAGCATGATCTTGCTCTTACTGATTGAGAATTTGCGCGAAACACGAAGTCTCAGCGTAGAAGCGACCTTGCGGGCTGTCTATCCGCGACGTCCACAATATGGTCATTGACCAATTCCGCGTTGCAGCACGAACGCATTGACCTAAGATACCGCCGGGCGCAATCAGGAACCTGCTCATGAGACCACGTCAGAAGCCGAGGTCGCCTTCGAAGCCGTACGCGGGCACGCAGGCGATCGTCAGGGCATCGCGCATTCTGAAGGAAATCGGTGCCGGCTCGCGGCGCGGTCTCCGCATCGTTGATCTCTGCGAGCGGCTCGCCATCGAAAGGCCGACCATCCACCGCATCCTGTCAAGCCTGGTCGCTGAAGGCCTTGTCGTTCGCGGCGACGCCAAGCGCTATCTGCTGGGCGATCAGATCTATCGGCTCGGCCTGGTAGCCGCCGGCCGCACCAATTTGCGCGAAATCTGCGAGAGCGCGCTCACTCGGATTGCGGCCGCAACCGGCGACACCGTCTTTCTTGCGACGAGGCAGGGCGACGACGCCCTCGTCGTCGATCGCAGGATCGGTACCGACTCCCCCTCGGGCCATGCCGCTTGACGTCGGCATGCCGCGCCCGCTCGGCGTCGGCGCAACCGGTCTCGCTATCCTCGGAACCTTCTCCGATGCGGAGGCCGACGATTTCATCGGCAAAAATGCGCATCGGCTGCGCGAGTATGGCGTTCGGCCGGAACGGCTTCCGCAGCAGATCGCAAGGTCGCGCAAAAACGGCTACGCTTACAGCAGGGGCTATGGACCCCCGCGCCTCGCCGGAATCGGCATTGCCTTGCAAAACCGGGATAGCCGCTGCGTCGGCGCTGTCAGCGTGACCAATCTGGCCGCGAAGATGACGGCAGAGCATCGTCGTGAGGTTCTTGGCACCTTGCGCGATGAACTTGCTGCCATCGGCGACAGGCTGCGCATGATTCCAACGTTCACATAGTGGACGCCGGTTCTCGACAAGTCCCAGTAATAGTACCTAGCCTTGCGAACAAGATGCCCGTCTGGTTTGGACGGGCACATGTTCAAGAGCCCTGCATGCCCGCGCTAAAACAGCAGCTCGTTCTGGGAGCACACTTCCCATCCATGGGACAGCACATTGCCGCGTGGCTGCACCCGGATTTGCAAATCGACGCCGGGCAGAACTTCCCATTCTTCCTGAAACTCGCGCAGACCGCCGAACGCGCAAAGTTCGATTTCGCGTTCATGGCGGATGCGGTCGCGACGCGCGACGGCAATATGGAAGCGCTCAGCCGATGGCCGCAATACATGGCCCACTTCGAGCCAATCACGTTGCTGTCGGCGACAGCGTCGCAAACTAGGCACATCGGCCTCATTTGTACGGCGTCAACCAGTTACTATGAGCCTTTCAACGTGGCACGCCTGTTCGGCTCACTCGATCACATCAGCGGCGGACGCGCCGGCTGGAATGTCGTTACATCGGCGAACGCGTCGGCGAGCTTCAATTTCAATCGCGATGAGCACTATGACATCGCCGAACGCTACCTGCGCGCACGTGAATTTGTGCAGGTGGTTCTCGGCCTTTGGGACAGCTGGGAAGACGATGCTTTCATCCGCGACCGCAAAAGCCGCCGCTATTTCGATCCCGGCAAGCTTCACAAACTTAATCACAAGGGGAATTTCTTTTCGGTTCGCGGCCCGATGAATCTGGCCCGTCCGCCGCAGGGCTATCCCGTCATCGCGCAGGCCGGCGCATCGGAGGATGGCAGGGAGCTGGGTGCAGAGACCGCCGAGGTCATCTTCTTTTCCCAGCAGCGGGTCGCGGTCGCCCGGGAGTTCTACAGGGACGTCAAGGGCCGGATGGCGAAGTTCGGGCGCGAGCCCGGACAATTGAAGATGCTGGCGGGCCTGAATCCGACCGTGGGCAGGTCCGCGTCGGAAGCGCAGGAAAAGTTCGATTACATTCAGTCGCTCATTCATCCCGACGTCGGCAAAGAGCTGGTGAGCGTCGATCTCGGCGGCGCCGATCTTTCAGGCCTGTCGGTCGACGAGCCGGTTCCCGATCATCTCATTCCCGAGAAGACGAGATCCAGCACGAGCCGGCTGAAGACAGTTGGTGGGGTCGCAAAACAAGAGCGGCTTACCATACGCCAGCTTTACGAGCGTTATGCGGGCTCGCGCGGTTCCTATTCGGTCGTTGGAACGGCCGAACATATCGCCGATCAAATGGAAGAATGGCTGACAACGGGCGCGGCCGATGGCTTCATCATCCAGGCGTCCTATCTGCCGGGCGGTTTTGAGGATTTCGTCAATCTCGTCATCCCCGAGCTGCAGCGCCGCGGACTATTCCGCACCGAATACACCACTCGCACGCTTCGCGAGCATCTCGGCCTGCACCGCCCCGAAAACCGCTATGCGAAACAACGCCCTTCGGCACAGTAATGACCATATTAGACGGACATCGCTTTCATGAGCAACGCAATGATCGCCGGGATTGCAGAGCCGGTGCATGGCCGCATCTCGGGATTGACACCGATGGCGCTGCACGAGCGGCTGGCCCTTGGTGCACTGGCCGACGCCGGCCTTGAGTTGCGTGATGTCGACGCTATTCTGACCCTCGCTCCGCGTTCCGACTCCTATTTGATCCATGCTGCAGCCTTTGCGGAATATCTCGGAATAACTCCGCCGACCGCGCTAACGCTCGAGGGCGGAGGAGCGGCGCCAGCAATCATGGTCGACATGGCGCGCAACATGATCGAGGGCGGATCGGCGAAGACTGTCCTGATTGTTTCTGCGGACATGCCGCTTAGCGTCAATACAAGGGATTCCTATATCAACACGCTGGCTGATTCCGGTCCGGTCCACCCGGACATAGAACGGCCGTTCGGACCTTCTGTGCCTTCGCTGTTTGCGATGGTCGCCCGCGCCTACATGGACCAATTTGGCGCCGACGAGCACGATCTGGGCGCCGTCGCCATGCATGACCGCGCCGCCGCGATCACCCATCCCAATTCGCACATGCGTGCACCGATGGATTTCGCAACCTATTGCGCCAGCCACATGATTGCCGATCCCTTACGGCTGCTCGATTGCTCGCCGGTCTCCGATGGCGGAGCCGCGGTCATCGTAACTTCGGCCGATCGCGCCGGCAAAGGCAGCAAGAAGCCCACTCGCGTCTTGGCTGCCGGGTTTGCGATGACGCATCTTCACCTCTCCGCCGCCCCTTCACTGACGAACCACGGCGCAGGGCTTGCGCTGGACCGTGCCTTGTCGTTTGCAGGCCGTCAGCGCAGCGATATCGATATCGCGCTGGTCTATGACTGCTTCTCGATCGCGATGCTTATCAACACCGAGGATCTCGGTTTTGCCGGGAAGGGAAAGTCGGGCGCGGCCTTCCGCGACGGCGAGTTCAAGCCTGGTGGACGCATTCCAATCAACACCCATGGCGGGCTGTTATCGCACGGCTACCCCGGACGAGCGGCCGGCATCGGCAACCTGATAGAGGCCGTTGTTCAGCTTCGCGGCGACGCGGGAGATCGGCAAATACCCAACGCCAAGATGACCATGACCCATGGAATGGGTGGGCTGTTTGCAACGCACGGTGTCTTATTGCTGGAGGCGACATGAAATACCCAGCGCCTAGAAACGGTCGCGAGGCGACACCCCACTGGAAAGCAGCCCGCGAGGGCCGTCTGTTGCTTCCGTTCTGTGAGCCGCAGAACCATTTCTGCTGGCCACCGGCGCGGCGATGTCCGACCTGCCAAGGTCCCCTCACCTGGAAGGAAAGCTCAGGCACGGGTGCTGTCGAAACTTTCGCAGTCGTGCGCCGGGCCGTGCAACCGGAATGGAAAGGCAAGGAGCCCTACATCGTCGCGTTCATCCGGCTTGACGATGGCGGGCGAACTCTTCAGCAATCTGATCGACTGCGCGCCCGAAGACGTGCGATGCGGCGATCGAGTCACCTGCACCTTTGTCGAGACCACCGACCCTGAGCTTGGGCTTCCGGTCTTCCGGCGCGCAAGCACCGAGACCTGATGCGCCGCCGATGTGCACGCAGATCAACTGGAGCCTTGCGGCTTTCCGAACACGCCTGCTTCAGCCAAAGCCGCAATACGCCGGTCGTCGTAACCTAGTGTCTTGCGCAGAATCTCATTGGTGTGCTGCCCCAACAGTGGCGCTGCCGTCGGATCAACGGCCGGCGTCAGGCCCATATTGAGCGGGGTCTCGATGTTGGGGACCATGCCTGCTGTCGGATGCGGAATCCGGCTGAGGCGATGCCGCTCGCGAGCTTCGGGCGCGTTGAAGCCCTGCTCGACCGTGCGGAGATAGCCGACGGGAATATTGGCCTTCTTCATCTTTGCCATCCAGTTTTCGAGCGTGTCATTGGCAAAGACGCTCGCGATGATTGCGCGCAATTTCTCCTTGTTGGCCGACCGCACCCTGCGATTGGCAAATTGCGGGTCATTGATGAGATCAGGCCGCTCGAGGACTTCAGTCACCAGCCGGCGATACAGCCGATCGTTGGCGCAGGCCATATAAAGCGGTCCGTCGGATGCCTCATAGATCCCGACGGTCGGAGACCCATTCGGCGAATTGCCGAAACGGCCTGGATTCGTGCCGTTGATCAGATAGGCCATGCCGTAAAAGCCGGTCATCGACATCGCGATGTCGAACAGCGCGACCTCGACATGCTGGCCCTTTCCCAGCCGGTCACGGGCGATCAGTGCGAGCAGGATGGCGTTGCAGGCCGACATGCCTGTTGCCATGTCGACGATCGGCGGCCCCGTCCGCACCGCCGGCCCGTCCGGAAAGCCGTTCAGCGACATGAAGCCGCTTTCGGCCTGCGTGATCGGATCAAAACCTGGCCGTGAAGCAAAAGGCCCCTTGCGACCGTAGGCCGAGATCGAGCAATAGATGAGACGAGGATTGGTCGGCGCAACCGACGGATAATCGAGACCGAATTTTTCCATCACGCTCGCGGAAAAATTCTCAACCACCACGTCCGCCCGCGAAATCAACTCGCGCGCGACTTGGCGTGCCGCCGGAACAGTCAAATCGAGCGCAATGTCGCGCTTGTTACGGTTGAGACTGAGGTAGGCCGCGCTCTCTCCTCCGATTTCGGCATGCTCGTAGGCGCGGCTGTCATCGCCGCCCTCGGGGTTTTCGATCTTGACGACCTCGGCCCCGAAATCAGCGAGCGTCTGGGTGCAAGCCGGTCCCGCGACGACACGCGTAAAATCCACGACCAGAAGACCGTCCAGCGCGGTCGGCGCATCCTTTGCACGCGGTAAACGATCCGGCAGCGGCACTCCAGCAGTCATGGTCAGGCGTTCCCCTTGTTATCGACGCGTTAGGTATCGACTTTAGGGTTTATTCGCGCCGGACCACAAGAGGTCACAGGCTACTGCGCTGCCGATGCAGACCTACAATGCGATGCTGCGGGCGCGGCTGGGCCCAAAAAGCAAAAAAGCCCGGTGGCATGGAGCCACCGGGCTGGATGCTGTTCTGGATGCCTTGTCTGCCGAAACGACGTCGTAATCTCAACGACGTTCCTGGCCGTCGATAGATTTCCGCCAGTATAATGTGTGCGGCCAGCCCCAGGGGGTTTGCGGTTGATAGAGCCGGAAGCCGGCTCTGATGAAATTGTTGGCCGAGGGGATATTATCGGTGGTATCCGAAATGATGCAAATCCAGCCGTTGTGGCGGGCCCGTGCCTCCATGGCCCGCATCAGCCGGAGCTGCAGCGCCCTGCCCCAATGTTGTCGCAACACGCCTACTCTGCAGAAGTAACCCGCGTTTGAGACGTGTGTCGAGCGAACCAATCCGGCGAATGCGACCGGTGAGTCGGCGTCAAACGCCAACCACCAATGTCCCCAGTCAAATTCTGGGATCGGTGCGCTCTCGAAAAACGTCAGTCGGTGCAGATCAGAAAGCGTGGCGGCGATATCTTCGTCCTCCCCATCGACTTCCCTTATTCTGTACATCGCCTGGGACCTGCAGATCACTTGCCAAGCATGACCTTGACGCCCAACCACACCGCGCCGACAAATCCGGTGACGATTTCCGCGCTCACGACATTCCGTCGCAGACCGCGATCGCGACCAGGAACACGAGCGCTAGCGAGATCAAATATGCGGTCATTCATCGCTTGTCCTTTTTGAAAAGAAAATGCGCGGCATGATCGTGAGACGACACGATCATTTCAGGCGCGAACCCTATCCCCTGGGAGAAAAGGGGGCCGCGGGCAGGCGCGTCACCGCGCCGCCTGCCGGGGCGTTCGCGCGCACCGGCCAATATGTCGAAAGTTATGAGGCTCGGACGGCGACGCGCCTGCGGCAACGCAAAGCGCGAGAGAGTGAGGCGTGCTCGCGTGCGCGCCGCCATCCGATTTCGGAAATGAAAAAACCCGCCGCCGTTTCCGGCGCGGGCTCTCGAACTTCTTGCGATGTTGGTATTATGCTAGTGATTTGCCCGACGAGTCAAATTTGATCAAAATGCGGCCAATGAATTGCGGCAAATCGAAACCGAATTTGCACCCTCGCGCCGCACAAATGAAAAAGCCCGCTGCCGAATCACGGCGCGGGCGATATGATTTTCGATCTTGTCGATATGCCTCTGATTTGCCCGACGGGGCAAGTGTGGATTTTGGGATCAGGCGCGATCGATCAATGGATGGCAAGGAGATCGACGATGTACTGGGTCGCCGGTATTTTGGTTGTCCTGTCCGGACTGTTCTATGCTGCCGGCAATCACGAGATCGGCTCGCTCGGCGTCGAGATGTGCAGATACGGCAGCACATTTTGCGAAAGCCCGCACTATGTCCTGACCGGCGCCGGGCTTGCGGCGGCGTGGGCCATGTTCGTCAGCATCAAGTAGCCCGCGCAAGCAAAAAGCCCGCGGCCGGTCCGGCCTCGGGCTTCGATGCTTGTTGCGATGATGGCAAAATGCATCTGATTTGCCCGACGTGTCAACCGCACGTCGGGATTCGTGGAAGGATTCTCGCCTCATTGTCCTTTGAACCGGAGTTTCCGGACCCCCAACGGTTCTGGACAGGACGCTCCCTGCGGCCCATCATCACTGCCGGGTGGGAGGGAGACTGGAATAGATGGATGTCGGGACCTGGCTAGGCAGCCTCGGCCTCGATCACTACGAAAGCACATTTCGAGAAAACGGGATCGACGCTGACGCGCTTCCGGAGCTGACGGATCAGCGCCTGAGGGATATCGGTGTTCCGCTTGGACACCGGTTGAGGATACTGCGCGCGATCCGCGAACTTGCTGCACTGGATCCATCGCCGTCGCTCGTGCCCGCCGCCCGAGACGGTGCCGAGCGCCGGCACATGACGGTGATGTTCTGCGAACTGGTCGGCCTCACTCCGCTGACGGCGGAGCTCGATCCCGAGGACATGGCCGAGCTGATGCGCGCCTCCCAGAGCACCATCGCAGCCGCGGTCGCGCGCTTCGACGGCCATGTCGCCAAATGGGTCGGCGATGGCGCCACCGTCTATTTCGGCTATCCACGCGCGCATGAGGACGACGCCGAACGGGCCGCGCGGGCGGGCCTGGCGCTGATGGAAGCAGTCGCAAGGCTCTCGCGCGAGCACGGCGTGACGCTCGAGCCGCGGATCGGCATTTCCAGCGGCCTGGTCGTGGTCGGCGAGCTGATCGGCGAAGGCGAAGCGCGCGAGCGAGGCGTCGTCGGCGACACCGCCAATCTCGCGGCGCGGCTGCGGTCGCTGGCCGAGCCCGGCACCATCATGGTCTCGGAACCGACGCGGCGGCTGCTCGGCAAGACGTTCGAGCTGAAGCCGCTCGGGCCACAGAGCCTCAAGGGATTCAGAGTCGCCGGTCGCGACCTGGCAGATCCTGCGCGAGCAGGCGATCGTCAGCCGCTTCGACGCGTCGCGTTCGGAGGCGCTCACCCCCTTCGTCGGTCGCGAAAATGAAATGACGCTGCTGATCGAGCGCTGGCATCGCGCGATCAAGGGCGAAGGCCAGGTCGTGCTGCTGTCCGGCGAGGCCGGCATCGGCAAGTCGCGCATCCTGGCGAGGCTGCGCGAGCGGGTCGAGGACGAACTCCACATCGTCATGCGCTATCAATGCTCGCCGCACCACCTCAACGACACGTTCTATCCCGTGATCGGCCAGATCTGGCATGCTGCCGGCTTTGTCAGCGGTGAGCCTGCCGGCGCGCGGCTCGAGAAACTGGAGCGGATGGTCGAGGACACCGGATTGTCGTGCGACGACATCGTGCCTCCGCTCGCCACGTTGCTCGCGATCCCGACCAGCGACCGCTATCCGCCGCTCGACATGCCGCCGGCCGAAGCAAAGGAGCGAACGCTTTCGGCCATGATCGCGATGACGGTCGAGCTGACAAAGCAGGCACCGATCCTGATGTTCCTCGAGGACGCGCACTGGATCGACCCCACTACGCTGGAGCTGACCAACCGCATCGTCGAGGAGGTGCGGCGGTTGCCGTTTCTGCTTGTGGTCGCACACAGGCCGGAGTTTTCACCACCCTGGGCTGGCCAGAGCCATGCCAGCTCCCTGCTGCTCAACCGCCTCACGCGCCATCAGGCCCTGAGGATGATCGATGGCGTGACGTCGGGCAAGAAACTGCCGGCGGAAGTGCTCGACCAGATCGTGGCGAAGACCGACGGCGTGCCGCTGTTCATGGAGGAATTGACCAAGAGCGTGCTGGAATCCGAGTTGCTGCGCGAGGAGGACGATGCGTATGTGCTCACATCCGCGCTGACGCCGCTTGCGATCCCCTCGACCCTGCACGACTCCCTGACGGCGCGGCTCGACCGCTTGTCGCCGATCAAGGAAACCGCGCAGATCGGAGCTGCGATCGGCCGCGAATTTCCGCACACGCTGCTGGAGGCGATCTCTCCGATCAAGGGCGATGCGCTCGATGGCGTGCTGCGCCAGCTGATCGACGCCGAGCTGATTCATTGCCGCGGCGCGCCGCCCAAGGCGAGCTACGCGTTCAAGCACGCGCTGGTCCAGGATGCCGCCTACAGCTCGCTCTTGCGCAGCCGCCGCCAGCGCATCCACGCCCAGATCGCCTGGGCGCTGAAGGAGCACATCACCGAAGAGGAATATCCGCCCGCAACCATCGCCCATCACTTCACCGAAGCCGGGCTCGCAGCCCCTGCCGCCGCCGCCTGGCTGGGCGCGGCCGAGCTGGCGCTGTCGCAATCGGCGCCGGTGGAAGCCGAGCGCCATGCCCGCACCGGGCTCTCGCTGATCCCCTCCATCGCCGAAGGACGCGAACGCGACGCGCTCGAGCTGTCGCTTCTGGTGGCGCGCGCCTACGCGCTCGTGCCGCTGAAGAGCATCTCCGCCCCCGAGACCTATGAAGTGATGAACGCCGCGAAACGGCTGCTCGACCGCGGCGTCGGCACGGATCTGCAGCGCGTCTCCGTGCTGTTCGGCCTCTGCTCGGTGGCGACGCTGCGCGCTCGAATGCAGCCCGCGCTCGAGTTCGCACAGCAAATCATCGAAGTCGCGGAAAGGCAGGACGATCCGACCTATCGCCTGGTCGCCTATCGGATGCTCGCCACCAACCAGTATTATGCCGGGCACAATCATCAGGCGCTCGAAAGCCTGCAGCGCGCCAGGCTATACCGCGACCCGAAACGGCAGCGCGCCCTGAGCCACCGTTTCGGATGGGATCCAGGCATCGCCGTGCTTTCTTCGAGGTGCTGGTGCGGTTGTCGCATGGCCTCCTCGACAGTGCGGCTGATGATCAGCGAACAGGTGCAGGCCGAGATCTCGACCCATACGCATGCAACCACGATTGCATCGGCAAGATTTTGCGCGGTCAACCTGGCCCAAAGCAGTGCTGCGCGACCTCGTGGCGCTCGAGCGCGGCAGCGCCGAGCTCCTCGCCTATTGCACGGAGAAGCGGGTCGAGCAAATCCGCCTGCTCGCCGCCCTGCACTACGCTTATGCCCGCGCCATGCGCGAGCCGGGACAGGACAACATCGTAGCCCTTCGAGCGGCCTTCGATCAG
Organism: uncultured Alphaproteobacteria bacterium; assembly: GCA_963739755.1. Taxonomy (GTDB): domain Bacteria; phylum Pseudomonadota; class Alphaproteobacteria; order Rhizobiales; family Xanthobacteraceae; genus Bradyrhizobium. The sequence continues at coordinate 20,175 of CAVUCB010000057.1, forward strand.
ATGCGGTCGGCCGGCGGCTTCACCGGCAGCTCGATGATCCTGTCCAACATGGCGGAGGCCGCCCTGCAGGCGGGAGATTTGAGACGGGCGGAAGCCGACCTCGCGCAAGGCTTCGCCTTTGTCGAGCAATCCGGGGAACGTTATTACCTCGCCGATCTGCACCGGCTCAGCGGCCGGCTCGCGCTGCAGAAGGAGCAGCCCGACCCGGCGCGCGCAGAAGCCTGCTTTCTGGAAGCGATTGCCATCGCGCGCGGCCAGCACGGCCGCCTGCTCGAACTGCGCGCCGCCAACGATCTGGCCCGGCTCTGGCGCGAAGGAAAATCCAACAACGACGTGCGCGCGCTGATCGAGCCCATTCTCGCCGCAATCGAAGGCGGCGAGGCCGCGGCCGACGTCCGCGAGGCGCGCGACCTGCTCGCCGCGCTGGCCTGAGACGCGCCGGACCGGTCCTCCGCCTTCCAGATCGGCATTGCCATGATCAATCTTAGATTGCAGTATGGAGAGGACCTTCCTTCCCTCCCAGGCCTCGCGTCCGCGCGCGACGGGGCAATGTTTCAACCGACATAAAAAACGATAACCACCTGCTTAATGATGTCACGATCAGTGGAAAGAATGCGCGCGAAGACTATTTGCATTAGCCCGACAGGAGAAATTTTATGTCAGCAGATTCTGTTCAATCCGGTTTTAAAGCAACTGCGATTGCCGGCGGCGTCAGCACGATGTGGGGCCTCGTGCTCGACCATCTCGTCGACAAGCATGCCCAGGCCGTAGCAAGCACGAGGGTCGATCCGGAAGGCGGCGTCGCGCGCACGCCCGAAGGCGTGGTGGTGACCAGCAAGGAGCTGTACCTGCAGGTCCTGCTCAACGCCGACGGCAATTACACCAACGACGGCTACCAGAAGCGGATGGAACAGAGTTTCGGTGCGATCTTCCTCGGCATGGATTGGGGACCGGAATACGAGAAGGAATCGACGCCGGCGAATGCCGCCATCGGCCGCGTTACCCGGCGAGACGCCTTCGAGGTCACGCTGAAGGAGACCCGCGCCGCGCTTCCGAGCGTGCCGGCTCCAGGCGGCATCCTCGACATCCAGGCGCTTTCGGACATCGTCCTTGCAAAGGTCTGCAGCCACTATTTCGACATCCCCGATGGCGTTTATGTCAAGGCCGGTGGATTTGGCGTGTCGAATCTCGTTCCGCCCGGGGTTTGCCCCGCGGACTACACGCCGCCTTCGGCTTACATCTTCCATCCCGATCCGGACGGGCTCCTGACCTTCATCGGCCAACGCACCGGACAAATCCTGCGGGAGTTGGTCGGAAAATATGTGGCGGACAAGCGCGCCTCAGGCCAGCTTCCGACCGCACCATTGACCCGCGCCTTGTTCGAACAATTCCCTGACACGAAGGACAATGACCTGCTGGCGCGCACCATCATCGGCGTGATGACGGGCGCATTGCCGACGATCAACGGCAATCTGGTCATCGCGGTCAAGTCCTGGCAGCGCACCGCGACCATGATGGCGCTGGGCGCGCAGCTCAAGGCGAACGCGCAGACCGACGAGTTCGCCAGGGCCCATGAAGTGGTCGAGCCGTCACTGCGCCAGGCCATGCAGATGCAGCCGACACCGGATTTCATCTGGCGCACTGCGAAGAAGGATCACACGCTCGGCGCCAAGAACCCGGTGCAGGTGAAAGCTGGCGACAAGATCTATCTCAGCATCGTGCAGGCGACGCAGTCGGACCTGAAGAGCGGCAGCAACGATGTCTGCCCGATCTTCGGCGGCGATCGCAGCAAGACCCCGCATCCGATCCATGCCTGCCCCGGCTTCGAAATGGGATTTGGCATCCTGCTCGGCATCACCTACGGCGTCGTCGATCACCAGGCCAAGGCAGGCGGCTAGCCGGCGCCTTGTTATGCGATCCCAAAAGCCCGCGTATCGCCGCGGGCTTTTTGTTGTTGGCTAGCGCGTTTCTCCGCTGGAACTTTTGTTCCAGACGCGATTTGATCACAGGGTTCGCAAGCATCCTACAGGACAATAAGGCCCTGATGACCGACAGCAAGCGCCTGGTATCCAGAAGTCCTGGAAAGATGCTGTATCGCTTGCTCGGCCCTGGCCTCGTGACCGGTGCGGCCGACGACGACCCGTCGGGCATTGCGACCTACTCGCAGGCCGGCGCGCAATTCGGCTACGGGCTCTTGTGGACAGTGTTCCTCACCATCCCCTTCATGATCGCGATCCAGCTCGTCAGCGCGTTGATCGGGAGGGTAACAGGCAAGGGCCTCGCCGCCAATGTGATGGAAGTGGCGCCGCGCTGGCTGGTGCTGGCGTTGATCCTGCTTCTCGTCATCGCCAACACCATCAACATTGCCGCCGACATCGCAGCAATGGCGGAAGCGTTGTCGCTGGTGATCGGCGGCCTCAATCACGAGCACGCGCTGATCTTCGCGGCCACTTCGACCCTGCTGCAGGTCTTCGTGCCCTATCGCCGCTATTCGCCGGTGCTGAAATTACTGACGCTCGCCCTGTTTGCCTATGTGGTCACCGCCTTCACGGTGAAAATCCCGTGGGGCACCGCGCTGCTCGCCACCGTCTGGCCAAAGGCGCATATCAATGCCGACTACTTCCTGATGGTGGTCGCAGTCCTCGGCACCACCATCAGCCCGTATCTTTTCTTCTGGCAGGCTTCGCAGGAAGTCGAGGAGATGCACCAGGGCAAGGTGCATCGCCCGCTGCGCGAGCTTTCCCGGGGCGGCGCTCCAGAACTCGACCGCATCAAGATCGACACCACGGTTGGCATGTTCTTCTCCAACATCATCGCCTTCTTCATCATCCTGACCACCGGCACCGTCCTCAACGCCAACGGCGTCACCAACATCAATTCGGCAACCGAGGCCGCCAACGCGCTGCGGCCGCTGGCCGGCGATTTCACTTTCCTGCTGTTCGCGCTCGGCATCATCGGGACCGGCCTGCTGGCGATCCCGGTGCTGGCCGGCTCCGCCGCCTATGGCGTGGCCGAGGCCTTCGGATGGCAGGCCACGCTGGAAGCGAAAGCGCCCGACGCTGTCGGGTTCTACAGCATCATCGCGGCCGCAACCGTCATTGGCTTTGCGCTCGGCTTCACCGGGATCGGCGCCATTCACATGCTGGTGTGGAGCGCCGTGCTCAACGGCATCGTCGCCGTTCCGATCATGGCGATGATGATGGTGATCGTCTCGAATGAAAAGCTGATGGGCCGCTTCAAGGCGCGGCCATGGCTGGTCGCGCTCGGCTGGGTCGGCACGGCGATCATGGCGGTGGCCGTGATCGCACTGCTCTGGTCCTCGCTCGCCGGCAGCTAATCCGGCCGATGCGCGGTGATAAACTGCCCGAGCCGCGCCAGCGCGCGCCGTCCATCCTCAAGCTTTGCATTCCACATCGGCCAGGCATGAATTATATGCGGCCAGATCTCCAGGGTGACAGCTACATCCGCGGCACCAAGCGCAGCGGCAAAACGAGTGGCGTCGGCGAGCAGCGTCTCTGCCGATCCGACCTGAATGAGCGTTGGCGGAAAGCCGCGAACATCCGAGAACAGCGGCGAGATCGAGGGGCTCTTGCGATCGACCGGCGCCGGTGCATAGGCGTCGGCCAACTCGCGCAAGTAAGCGTCATGGATCAACGGATCGACCGCGTCCTTGGTCTTGAGCGTATCACCGGACATCGTGAGATCGGTCCATGGCGATAGCAGCCACGCGCAGGCGGGTAACTCCTCGCCCGCGTCGCGCAACCGATTGATCAGACCAATCGTAATATTGCCGCCGGCGCTGTCGCCGCCGACCACGATGTCTTTCGCTGCGATGCCCTGCTTGCGCAGGAAACGCCAGCTCGTCAGCGCGTCTTCGTGCGCTGCGGGATAAGGATGTTCAGGTGCAAGCCGGTAATCGATCGCGAGCGTCCGCATCCGCGCCGCACGGCCTGCTTCGGTCACGAGCCGGCGGTGACTAACGATTGAGCCCGAGCAATAGCCGCCACCATGAAAATATAGCAGCACCTGCGAAGGCTCACTGCCCTGCGCTAGCGACCATTCGCCGCGAACGCCGTCGCAATCGACAGCCGTGAGCGTGATGTCCTGGGCTACCGCCCAGACCGAGCCGACTTCCTCAATGCGCTGACGGCGCTGCGACCATCCAACGGGCCGCGGTTTTGAGCCCAACAGCCTGCGGATCGCATCAATCTCGCTATGTACCAAGGCCATTCTCGCGCCCCATGAGTTTTTGCAGAGACGTCCCGTCATTGGTGCGCTGCGGCATCAGCTTTGTGTGATACCATGGATGCGTTGTGCGCAGGTGCCGGCTGACGCTATAACAAACAAAAACGACAATGGGGAAATGCCTCGATGAAACCCGACCGGTTGAGTGCTCGTTCAGCACCTGCTTATTCACCTCATGGCCTGGCGCTGTTGCGCGATCCCCTCCTCAACAAGGGCACCGCTTTCACCGAGGAAGAGCGAGAGGCGCTGGGGCTGCGCGGGTTTCTGCCGGCCGCCGTCCTCTCGATGCGGGCACAGGTCGAACGCGTGCTGACCAACCTGCGCACGCTGCCCAGCGATCTCGAAAAATACGTCGCGCTGAACTCGCTGCATGATCGCAACGAAGCTCTGTTCTTCCGTGTCGTCTGCGACCACATCGATGAAATCCAGCCGTTGATCTATACGCCGACGGTAGGCCTTGCCTGCCAGAAATACGGGCTGATCTTCCAGCGGCCACGCGGCCTTTTCATCTCCTACAACGATCGCGGCCGCATCGCGGAAATCCTCTCTAACTGGCCCTATCGTACCAGGCTAATCGTCGTGACCGATGGCGAACGCATTCTCGGCCTGGGCGACCTCGGCGCCAACGGCATGGGGATTCCCGTCGGCAAGCTCTCGCTCTATACCGCGTGTGCCGGCGTGCATCCCGAACAATGTCTGCCTGTGACACTCGATGTCGGCACCAACAACGAGGAGTTATTCAACGACCCCTACTATATCGGCCTTCGCCAGAGGCGGGTCATGGGTGCGGACTATGACGCATTCGTCGATGAGTTCATGACCGCGGCCCGCGCAGCTTTCCCGGGGGTACTGATCCAGTTCGAGGATTTCGCCAATCACTCGGCGTTCCGCCTCTTGCACAAATATCGCGACGACGCCTGCGTCTTCAACGACGACATCCAGGGCACGGCGGCGGTGGCGCTGGCCGGCCTGTTCTCCGCGCTGCGCGTGATGGGCGGCAAGCTATCCGACCAGAGGATCCTGTTCCTCGGCGCGGGCGAAGCTGCAACCGGAATCGCCGATCTCATTGTATCGGCCATGATGGCGAACGGAATGTCTGAGGCCGAGGCCCTTCGGCGCAACTGGCTCGTCGATTCCAAAGGCCTGGTAGTGAAAGACCGGGCCGGACTGCACGGCCACAAGCTTCGCTATGCACACGACCAGGCCCCGATCTCCGATTTTCTGACCGCGCTCCAGACTCTCAAACCAACGGCGATCATCGGCGTCGCCGCGGTCGGCGGTGCGTTTACGCCTGAGGTGCTGCAGATCATGGCAGAGCTCAACAAGCAGCCGATCGTATTTGCGTTGTCCAATCCCACTTCAAAGGCGGAGTGCTCGGCTGAGGACGCCTATCGTCACACCGGCGGCCGCGCGCTGTTCGCCTGCGGCAGCCCGTTCGATGCGGTGAAACTCAACGGCAAAACTTTCGTGCCGCGCCAGGGCAACAATTCCTACATCTTCCCCGGCGTCGGGCTTGGCGCCATCGCAAGTGGCAGCAAGCTGGTGACGGACGAAATGTTCATGGCCGCGGCACATACGCTGGCGAATTCGGTGAGCGAAGCCGACCTCAAGCAGGGCAGCCTTTATCCCGCGCTGCCGCGGATCCGCGAAGTCTCGGCGCAGATCGGCGCGGCTGTCGCCGACGTCGCCTATCAGCGGGGTCTTGCGGCTGGGCCGCCGCCGAACGACACCATCGGCTTCATCCAGTCGCAAATGTACGACCCGCATTATTGAGACGAGAAATCAGCCGCGCTGCAGCAGCCGGCGCAGGCTCCGGATGTCGGTCAGGCTGTCGATATCGAAGATCGTTTCGATCAATCGCGACGCCGGTTCGCGCCCGAGCACCGGCGAGATCAGATCGCGCGCCTTGTCGATCACCTCGTTCCGGCTCATCGGATTGCGCGGCGTGCCGCGCACGGCCGATACACGTTCTGAAAGTGTCGTGCCGTCGTTGAGTTCGATCTCGACCACAGCCTCGCGCGCCGGCAGAACCTTGGCCAATTCGTCGTCGCGCACCAAATTGACCTTCGCGCGCTGCTTCAGGACCGTGGCGTCCTGCATGCGCGCCTTGTCATGTGCGGCCTGGAACGACACCGTCTTGTCGATCAGCATCACCGCAACCATGTGCTGCAGGCAGATATCCGGGATGTCTCTGTTGTCGACGACATTCGCAACCGACGGCGCGAGCCGCACCGTGACCTTCTTCACCTGATCGACGTCGAACGGCTTCTTGCCGCGGATCGCTTCGATGGCATCGAGCGGCGCCTGGATCGGAGAGCCCACCGTCCACTTCTTGATGTCGGTCAGGGTGATCTCGTAGCGTTCACCGAGCTTGTCGATCAGCAAGTCGGGCTGCGCTTTCGGCGCGTAGGCGGCGAAGAAATTGTCCGGACCGGAGAAGATGTCATCGACGCCGTTCCAGCCGGATTGCACCAGCAGCGCCGCGGTCACGCCATTGCGCGCCGGCATCCCTGCGAACACGAAGGCTTTCTCGATGTGATCGGTGTCGCGCCGCCACGCGGTAATTCCCGAGGATTGCTGCGCGGTGTAATCGAGCGCCCAGCGCATCTGGCGGGTATCGAGACCGACCGCGCAGGTCGCCGCCGCCGCGGCGCCGAATGTGCCGGCGATGCTATGGGTCGCAAGACTGCTCTCGTAGCTGAAAGTGGCGCCGCCCATCGCCATCACGACGCGGGTGCCGATGTCGTAGCCGAGCGTCACCGAACGCAACAGCCCGGTGCCGTCGATGCCGGCAATCTCGCCGGCCGCCAGTGCCGCCGGCACGACCGCGCATCCCGGATGCGAGCGGGACGCGTTATGCGAAGTCATCGGTCTCGTCGGCATGCGCCATCACGCCATTGGCGAGTGCGGCATCGATCGCAGGCGCGGTCAGCGCTGTACCGACCACGGTGACCGTGCCGCTGCCGCTGTGCTCGCGGATATGACGCTGCGCGGCCTGACCCGGCGGCAATTCCGAGCCCGATATCATCGCGGCCAGCGTGTCTAGCAGATGGTATTTGGCCTGCTCGGCGACTTCATCCGGCAGCGCCCGGGTTCGCGCGGCGCTCATATAGGCGGCGAGCGCGGTCATTACTTTTCCGGGACCGGGACTTGAGCCAGGGTTTGGGCTCGGACTGGGAGTTTGTGCGAAGGCGCGAACCGGCGGCAGGGTGACCGCCGTACCCATTGTCGTCTTCAGAAAGCCGCGCCGTGTTTGCGTAGCCACTGGTCGCTTCCTCGCCGCAATCGAACGCCGAACCGGCGTGCCTTCAGCCTCTTTAAGTGATGGGGAGCTAAAGTCTAGAGCCTATCAGATTGCAACCTGCCGGCCGATCTCGACGACCTGGTCGGTCGGCAGGCTGAAGAAGTCGCTGACATGGATGGCGTTGCGCTCCATCACGGCGAAAATCCGCTCCTGCCAGGCCGGCAGGCCGTTGCCGTCCTCGCGCTGGATCACCGTTTCGTGGCCGACGTAGTAGGTGACGTCGTTGACGTCGACGGTGCAGCCGAGCGACTTGCTGGTGGTGAGCAGCTCCGGAATGTTCGGGCGCTCCATGAAGCCGAAGCGCGCCTCGGCACGCCAGAAGCCGGGCGCAACTTCCTCAAGCCCCGACATCCGATTGCCCGGAGCAACCCAGGGCACCGACAGGATTTCGACCCGCAGCACGAACAGGTGCTCATGCAGGGCACGGTTATGCTTGACGTGCCAGACCATCACCGGCGGAGTGTCGCGTTCGGTGCGGGTCAGGAACACCGCGGTGCCGGGAACCCGCGGCACTTTGTTGGCCGCGATCTTCGCCAGGAAATCGGGCACCGGGATCAGCGCTTCGCGCAGACGATTGAAGACCGCGGCGGCGCCGCGATGCCAGATCCACATGATGCCGTAGACGGAGATGGCGAGCAACAGCGGCACATATCCGCCCTCGGCGATCTTGGTGAGATTGGCGAGGAAGAACGCGCTGTCGATCACCAGGAAGAAGGCGGCGACGCTGCCCGCGGCAAGCAGGCTCCAGCCCCAGATCTCGCGCATGGCGATGAACAGCAGAGCCGAGGTCATCAGCATGGTCAGCGACACCGCGATGCCGTAGGCGGAAGCGAGGTTGTCGGACTTGCCGAAGCCGATGGTGAGCCCGAGCGTCACGGCCATCAATAGCCAGTTGACCACGCCGACATAGATCTGGCCGTAGCCTTCCGACGAGGTCTGCTTGATCTGCAGCCGCGGCAACCAGCCAAGCTGGATCGCCTGCCGCGTCATCGAGAAGGCGCCTGTGATGATCGACTGGCTCGCGATGATGGTGGCAACCGTCGCCAGTACGATTAGCGGCAGCAGCAGCGCATCCGGACACAGCCGAAAGAAAATGTTGCCATCCGTCGGCGCGCCCTCGAGCACGAGCGCGGCTTGTCCGGCATAGTTCAGGATCAGGCTCGGAAACACTACTCCAAACCAGGCGAGCTTGATCGGACCCGCGCCAAAATGGCCCATGTCCGCATAGAGCGCTTCGGCACCAGTGACGCAAAGAAACACGGCGCCGAGCACCAGGAAACCAGTGGCACCGTTGGAGAACAGATAGGACAGGCCATAGAGCGGATTGAGCGCCGCGAACACGCCGGGATGTCTGGCAATGCCGACCAGCCCGAGCACGGCGATGACCGCGAACCAGACCAGCATCACCGGACCGAACAGATGCCCAATCGTCGCCGTCCCCCGCGACTGGATCGCAAACAACGCGAGCAGGATCACAACCGCGGCCGGCACGACATAGGGCTGAAACGCAGGGGTCGCCATGTTGAGCCCCTCCAGCGCCGACAAGACCGAGATCGCCGGGGTGATCGCGCCGTCGCCATAGATCAGGGCCGCGCCGAACAGGCCGACCGCGATGATGGTCGGCCGGTGTTGCTTCTTCACGCCGAGCAGCGCCATCAGCGCCAGGATGCCGCCCTCGCCGTCATTGTCGACCCGCATCGCGAACAGGACATATTTGACGGTCGTGATGACGAAGAGCGTCCAGAGCACCAACGACAGCGCGCCCAGCACGGCGGCCGCATCGGGAGCCTTCTCCGCGGTGCCCAGAATGGTCTTGAAGGTATAGAGAGGGCTGGTGCCGATATCGCCAAAGACAATGCCGAGCGCCGAAAGTCCCAGAAGCGCCAGGTTGCCCTGTGGCGGTTGCCGCGCCACCGCGTCGGCGGGCGCGGCAGGGTTCACCGTGCCGTCCAGTTCCTTCGCCTCGCCGGCAGCCGTCGGTGTCGGGTTACTCATGGCCGTCGTAATAGACTATCCGCCGCCATTACGACACAGGAACGACAGCCAACGGCCAGCAAGCCGAGCGCCTCGATCATGTCAGCGGCGGAAGAGCTATCGATGAATGGGAAGGGATGCGGCCGGCACTATTCGCTGGCCATTGCCATGGCCGGCGGCGGATTGACGGCGGCCGAAATCTGCGAGGCGACGATGAAGGCAAAAACAACGGCCGGCACGCACATCAGTCGCAAGAATTGATCAACGGAAAGCATCGCTATCGTCCCCCAAAGATGACGCGATTCTTTTACAAATCCGCTCAGTTCGCCCGCTGAGCGGTACCCTGATCGCTGGTGAAAAGCTGGTCGGTGTAGGCCGCCCCGGTGATCGTGAGCAGCGCCAAAATCGAGATGACGGCTAGAGTTTTCATGGCCATAACGTCGTGCTCGATTGTGACCAAAAACGTCAGCCTTTGGCGCATTTTCAGGACGATCCCGAGAAAGATGATGATCGTCCTGGCCTGACCAGGGCAGCGTCTAGACGAGCCCAAGCTCGGCCGGACGCACGCCTGTGAAGATGCGCTGAACAGCCGCCCCGTCGAGCCCGTACATACGCTCGAACAAACCTGCGAACATCGCGCGATAGTCGGTCAGCACGGGATAATCGCGGTTCTGGAACAGCGTTGGCTGATCGACCTTCACCTGTTCGCCATGGATGCGGCCGCCATTGATGCCGCCGCCCATCGCCCAATAGACGCTGCCGTGGCCATGATCGGTGCCATGGTCGCCATTCTCGCGGAAGGTCCGGCCGAACTCCGAAATCACGACGACGACCGTGTCGCGCCAGGCGGCCGCCCCTATCTCTTCGGAGAAGCCGGCGAGCGCACGGCCGAGTTCGCCGAGCCGGTCGGCAAGATAGCCGTTGGCCGCGCCCTGGTTGACGTGGGTGTCCCAGCCTCCGACGTCGACAAAGCCGAGGTTGAACTGCTCGCGCATCAGCCGGCCGATCCGCCGTGCTGACAATTCAAAACCGCGCGGCGACACGGCGCCGCGGTTGGCGGCCGTCATCTCCTGCGAGATCGAGCGATAAACATCGTCGCGCACCCGGAAACCTTCCGCGACCGAGGCGGCAAGATTACTCTGGGCATACATCTCCTTGATCAACTGCGCCTGACGGTCATCGACGCCGGGCTTGCCGACATTGTTGATGCTGTTGTTCGGGATCTGGGACTTGCCACGAAAGATCAGCGGCAACTGATCGGTGAAGGAGATCGGCTTCACACGGGTGAGCTCGGCGGCAAGGCGGCTCATGAAGCCTGAGCGATAGTCGCGCGCACCGCCGACCGATTGCCCAAGTTCGATGGTGTCCTGCGTCTCGAAATGGCTGCGGGTCAGGTCGTCGCTGCTGCCGGCAAAGGGAACGAAGGCGATCTCGCGCTTGCCCCACAAGGGAAAGATGCTGTCGCGCAGCGCCGGATGCAACCCCCACTCCGCGGTGAGCGAGAGTGCCGCATTGGGATTGCCGACATCGGGACGGGCAATCGCCAGCGACGGGCGCGATTGGTAGTAGAACTCGGACCAGACAGGCACCAGCACGTTGGCGGCGTCATAGGCGCCGCGCAGGAACACGACCAGCAACCGCGCATCAGTGGCGGGCGCAGCCCAGACACGGCCTGCTACCGTAAGCGGGGCGACGGCTGCGAAGGCCTTGATCAGATCACGACGGTTCATGATGCGATCCTTCTCTAATGTCAGTGCATGAATTCCGGCGACGACAGGAATAACGTATTCCAGTCCTGCGGCGAGATGGCCTTGCCGAGCGCCGCCAGTGTCGGTGGCCCGAGCGTCTGCCTCAGTCCGTCGAAGTAGAGCGCGTTCTGGATCAGCGGGAATGCCGGCTGGTCGGCGGCGTTCGGCAGATCCGGCTTGAACAGGCCGGCCGAACCCGAACCGATCGACCGCGCGATCTCAAACCGCACCATCATCTGACCGGGGCCATTCCACGAGGCTGAAATCAGGGAATAGCCGTCCGGCGTCTCGTGGTTGAAAAGCCCCTCGCCCATGCGGTTCAGCCAGCCCTGGATCGGCGCGGTGTTGAGGATGACCTTGTCGTCATAGGCGAGCCGGACGGCAGACAAGACGTATTCCAACGGATCCTTGAACCTGGCGCCTGGCTTCAGCGAGGCCGCAAACTCCGGTGCGTGAATCATGGTCGTCAGCACCGCTGCGATGTCGCCATCCGAGCTCTTGAAGGTCTGCGCCATCTTCTGCACCAGCGAATCCGGCGGATTGTCCGATACGAAATAGGTCGCGATCTGTCGCGACAGATGGGTGGCGGTCGCGGGATGGTGGACAAGGATGTCCAGCGCCTCGTCAACCTCGGCCAGTCCCCGCCCCTTGATGGTGTGACCAAGAAACGTCTTGTCGCTGTAGTCGTGACGCGCCGGATTGAATTCGAATGCGCCATCGCGAAACAGCTGGGACTGCAGCTCCGCCTTCAGCTTCGGATCTTCCGACTTGAGGTCGATGCCGACGCCGGTGAGTATCTTTGCCAGCGCCTCGACATCCGCCTGGGTGTAACCCGAGCCCACGCCCATGGTGTGCAATTCCATGATCTCGCGTGCGTAGTTCTCATTGATATGGCCGGCCGCGTTGTCGGCATTGTCGAGGTAGCGCAGCATCGCCGGGTGATGCAGCGTCGCTGCGAGAAGATCGCGGAATTTGCCGAGCGCGTGGGGACGAATCGCCTGATCCTCGTAGTCGCCGACGAGAATGCGGATGTTGGACTTGTATTGATGCACGTTGAAATGGTTGAACCAGAACCAGGCCATGCGCTCGCGCAACTGGTCCGGCGCATACAGGTCGCGCAGGATCGTGCGCGCCGCGGCCTGCTTCGCCCGATCGTTCATGGCCCCCTGATAGACCTGCTGCGCGGCCTTTTTCTGGTCGGGATCGGCGACCTGATTGGCGCTCTTGGCCTGTGCGTCGAAGGCGACCGCAATGTCGAAAGGGAATTTGTGCACATCAGCCATCGCCTCGATTTGCGCCCTGACCGCGTCAGGCAGCGCCACGGTGGCAGGCGGATGCAGTTGCTCCTGAAGCCAGCGCTCGATGCCCACCTGACGCAAATGTTCCGCACTCGAGGTGCTCACGCCCCAGGTCAGCCGGTCCAGCAGCGCGAGATCGTGAGGATTGAAGTCACCGGCCTGCGCTCCTGCGGCACCCAGCATTCCCGCTGCGAGCGCAGCTGCGCCCGCGAGACGCCGATTGCGGCCTGCTTTCCGAATCCCTGCAGAAGACATCGCTGCGCCGTCCCGCGATGGTTGCGCCCGGCAAGTCGCCGAGATGAGTTCAAGTTTCAATCTGGCGAGCCACGGCTGAATATGTTCTGAACGAAAAGCATACAAATCATGGCGAGAAGCGGGTTCCAGATCACCGTCGCGTGTGGAATAAACGGGCGCCTATTTTGATCATGGTTTGAGCGCGCAAGGACACGCCGCCGGAATATCCCGGACAGCGTGGGGTGTTCTCCGGCACAGCGCGAGTTGAAACGTCCCGTTGCCTGGGTTCCCCGTGCGCCAACATAGTCTCAAAGCTTTTTTTATCTTCGCGTTGTTCATGCTCGGCGCGACCGGTGCCCGCGCGGACGGTTGCCCCACCGCGAAGGACGAGATCGCGACCGACCGCCCCGACGTCACCAATTCCAGCATCGTCGTGCCCTTCGGCAGCCTTCAGAACGAGAACGGGGCAAATTTCAGCATGCGCGACGATGGCCGCTCCATCGACGGTACCAACAGCCGATGGCGGCTCGGGATCGCGCCCTGCCTGGAAATACTGATCGATGTTCCGACCTATTTCGCACCCGTTCAGGGAGCTGCCAGTCGAGGATTTTCCGACGTCTCGCCGGCGCTGAAGTGGCAGATCAGCCCGATACCCGGGAAGGTCGATCTGTCAGTGGTATTTGGTGCGGCGCTGCCGACGGGCTCAGTCGAGATCGCCGGCCGCGGCGTGCAACCCTATCTGCAGTTTCCATGGTCGTGGGAATTGCACGATGGCTGGGGCGTGAGCGGCATGTTCACCGAGTTCTTTCGTCCCGACGATCTCACGGCCCGAAGCATCACCGAGACGACCTTCTCGCTGGAGAAGAAGCTGACTGAGCAGTTCAGCCTGTTCACCGAATATGTCGGCGACTACCCGCAAGGCGGCAGCCCGAGCCAACTCTGGAATTCGGGCGCGGTGTATCATGTGGACCGCACGCAACAGGTCGACTTTCGCATCGCCTTCGGGCTCAACCATAATGCCCCGAGCTATATCGTCGGCGTCGGTTATTCCTTCCGGATCGACGGACTGTTCGGCGGGCTACCGAGATGACCGCTAGTCAATCGCTGCCGTAGTAGTTCTTGATCAGGTGGAAGTGGCCGCCGGTCAACTCATACTCCTGGAGCAGGCACCCGCCTCCACTGCAGAACTTCACCCGGTCCTCGCAATGGAGATGCTCATAATGAAGCTTCACGATGTGGGCATGATCGAGATAGGTCGCAAAATAATGCCCGGCACTTGGGGGAGTGCCGCACATATGAATGACCGCCGCCCTGATCTCGGGCGGCAGATGATCGATGCGTTCCGAACTCCAGAGGGCGTCGTGTGATTGACTGCCGCGCGCAAAGGCTCCGGATTGGCCGCAAAGCAGGATCATCAGGGCAGCAATTGCGATTCCCAGACGCAGCCCTCGAGACGTTTCCATGGCACGCACCCTCCCCGCAACTTGTTGTTCAGGATGCATTCACTGATCGCGAAGCTATTCCCAGGTTCGCGAGGCCGCCAGCGAGAAAAATTCACCGCACACCAATTTGATCCACGCTGAAGCGCGACGCTCACCGACCGGCGGACAAACACCCGCGGCCTGTCAGCCGTCGAGATTGGCCCCGGGGCGCGCCGAGCGAAGCTGAAAATCCTGAGCCGGAACCGTTGGCAGCCCTTGTTTGCAACGATGTTTCTTGGGAAATTCGTCGAAGATAAACGTCTGCAGATGGGAAAACGGGGGGCATGCAGGCCGTTCGATCCTTTGTGGTGCCGGCAAGGACGGTGATCATGGCCTTTCTGATCGCGGGTCAGGCGCTACCTGCGTTCGCTGCCGACGATGGCCGCTCACACGGCTTTGTCGTGGCGCAGGGCGGAGGTTTTGAGAAGCTGCCGCCATTGGTCGCGCCGACGCCCTACTCGCCGAGCGCGCCGTCTTCGTCGACACCGTCAACGTCGCCCAGGCTCGATCCCGAGCCGAATCCAAACCCGCCCTCTCGTGACCGTCCAGGTTCATCGTCGGACCTTTGGTGGGGCGCGATCGCCTTCACCGCCGATGGCTCCTATTCCTCGACCTGGAAGATGCCCTCGCAGCCGGAGGCCGAAGCCAAAGTGTTGCGGGAGTGCGCGCGCTTCGGCCGGGGCGGCTGCGAGGTCGTAAGCTTCTCCGGGCAGCAATGCGGGTCGCTTGCGACCTTCATCGGTGCCCACCGGCGGCGGCGCTGGAACTTGTCCTTCACCGCAGGCGGGATGACCTATCCTGAGGCGCAGAACGCGGCGATGTACCGCTGCAATTCCGATGAGCGTACGCAGGGCCACTGCCAGCCCCGCACCACGGCCTGCGCCGACGGTCGCTAGCGCATCGTAGCGGTAGGGACGTGCGTTTCATCGCACGCCCACCGGGTCACAGGAGGCGGTCGCCCGCCTCCTGTTCCCACAGAACGTAGCGTGCGGATTTACCGCACTACGCTCTTCGACAGGTGTTTCACAGCACTGCAAGAGCCTGCAACTCCGCATATGGGAGGCGCAGCTTTGGTTTCAGTAACGGCGTCCTTGCTTTGATCTGGTGGTACTTTTCCCAGGTCAAGCGTCGCCCGGCCCAGCTGCGGCTGCGCAACATCCGACACCAGTAAAGCTCCACGGCGCGATACACCTTCACGAGACACCGAAGATTCCCGGCGACACCATAATAGGCATAATGGCCGCGTAGGAAGGCGTTGATTTCGCCGACCTGGTCACTGATCGTATGATGCCGTATTCGCCGCATGAGCTCCTGCAGTGACAAAAGGCTGCGCCGCATGCGAGATTTCTCGGTGCGCATCCCAACCTTGAAGTTGCCTTTCAGGTTTCGCGTGCAATACAGCGTCAGTCCCAGGAAGTAGATGGTTTCCGGGCGCTTTCTGCCACATTTGCTCGCGTGTCGCTGCGCGAACCGACCAAACTCGACCAATTTGGTCTTGGTCGGCTCAAGAGTGAGGCCGAACTTTCCCAACCGAAGGCGTAAGGCGTCCTGAACACGAATGGCGTCCGATCGATATTGGAAGCAGATCACAAAGTCATCGATATAGCGCACCAGCCGGGCTTCGCCCCGCAACCGGCTCTTCACCACGCGTTCGAACCAGAGGTCGAGCACATAATGCAGATAAAGGTTGCTCAAAAGTACGCTGATCGATCCCCCTTGCGGTGTTCCTTCCTCGTTCGGATGGACCTTTCCATCTTCGAAGACACCCGCTTTCAGCCAGCGCCGGATCAAACTGATCAGGCGTGGATCACCAACTCGATGCGCGACGAACTGGAGCACCCAATCATGATTGAGACTCCCGAAGAAGTTCTTGAGATCCGCCTCCAGCACCCAGCCCATCTTGCCGCCGGCGATGACCTCATTAAGGGTCGCCAGGGCATGATGAGCGCTGAGCTTTGGCCGGCCACCGAATGAGCAGGGCAGAAAGTCCTGCTCATAAATGGCAGACAACACTTCGGCCGTGCTGCGCTGGAGCGCCCGGTCGGCGACAGTTGGCACGCCAAGTGGCCGCTTTTCCGTCTTGCCAGGCTTGGGGATATAGACCCGCCGAATATCCGGCGCTCTATACCCTTGGCGGTGAATGGACTGGAGCATCGGCTCTATCCATCCATCGAAGTTCTTCTTCGCCGCCTCCACCATCTGTCCATCCACCCCAGCGGCCGACCACTTCGGAATCTGCAACAGATTCTTCCGCACCCGATCGCGCGTGATGTGATGAGCCAGCGACGTGAAACGGAGTTTTGGTTCGCGTCGAGCTTTCGCTGCTATTTGTTCAAGTTTCGTTTCCATGGTCAGCTGATCTTCTCTTTGAATAGAAGGCCGTAACTCCCGTTGAATGGAGCCCATGTCGCCCAAGAACAATTCAACTGCCGCTGACCGCTTCCCCATGTGGCCGGCTCTCCCGTCCTCGGAGTACTACCAGTCAGACTGACTTCCACCCGGTCATCAGACCCTTCTCACCTCTTCGGCTTGGCAGGTCCTACAAGCTTGCGCCTGAACCGGATGGATCTCCCTTGTTCACGTCAACGCCTTTGGTTGCATGCTGGCGGTACGAACCCCGGGAGCACCTCAGGCCGCTGGCGAAGTCGCGGTCTTTGATTCCGCCTTCCCCTTTGAGAGACAGGGTCGGCTACTCCGATCACGTTCGATTTCGGGGCTATATTCCCGTTCACTTCATTCCGGCCTACAACCTCCCTGTCTACGCTTCGCAACGGCCGTTACCGGACGCCACGCAAGACTCGGTTCGTGGCTGCTCGCTAGGCTTTGCCACGGCCGTCATCGCAGACGGCAGACTTCAACGCGCTTGCAAGGCGCAACCCTCTCAGAACTGAGCGTGACACTCTCGCGTCACTCAGCTCCCATCAGGCAAACGTGCCGGTCATTCCAATGCGCCAATGTACGAGGAGATGCGCGCTTCGCCGTGCCACTTTTTGTAGGAAATGGCTCGCACGCGTCTTGTGTGCTTTGAAGCGCTTGAACTTCCGCATCGCCCAGACCAGTAGCGTCTGATTGACGTACCTGAGCAGGGGGACGAGCGCCGCTGGCGCGTATCGCCCATAATAGTTAATCCACCCCCGAAGGAGCGGATTGATGCGATAGGCAATTTCGGCCAACGATAACTCGGTTCGATGTCGGATGCCCAGCTCCCAAATCTTCGCCCGCATGGACTTCAGCGCAGAGGGGCTGACGGCTGGGGTAAAACTCCAGAACAACGAGTTGTCCCGCGAGCTTCGAACCTGCCGCGGCCGAAAGCAGTATCCGAGGAAGTCAAACTTGATGTTCGGATACTTACCTTTACGCTTGCCGTCCTTGCAGTAGATGATCTTGGTTTTCGTCGGATGTATTTCCAGGCGGCACTCCGCCAGACGTGCTTGAAGTGCGGCCTTGAGGGCCTGGGCTTCTTGCTCGCTCCGGCAGTGAACTAGCCCGTCATCGGCATACCGACACCATGGGAGGTCGAAGTGTGTCCGTGCCATCCAGAGGTCAAACGCGTAATGCATGAACAGATTTGAGAGAATCGGGCTGATTACACCGCCCTGAGGGGTTCCACACGTACGCTCCACCCTCGTTCCGTCCTCGAGTTCCATCGGCGCCGTCAACCATCTTTCGATGTAGAGCAGCGCCCATTTGCATTTCACGTGCTTCCGGACCGCCCGCAGCAGAAGTTCGTGATCAATATTGTCGAACAGACCTTTGATATCGAACTCCAGCACCCAGTCATATTTCCAGCAGCGCTCGCGCGTGACACCAATGGCATCGAGCGCCGATTTCCCGGGCCGATAGCCATATCAGTCCGCCAGAAAGATTGGATCCAGATCAGGCTCGATGAGTTGCTTCACAACCATCTGAGCCACGCGATCAGTTACAGTGGGCACACCCAAAATCCTCTCGCCTCCAGACTTCTTGGGTATGGAGACAGCACGCACCGGTGGTGGAAAGTAGCTCCCCGAGCTCATCCGAATTCCATAGCTTATAGAGATTGCCCCCCAAGTTGGTTTCGAACTGCTCGATCGTCTCCTTATCCACACCGGCTGCACCTTGATTGGATTTGACCGCTTTGTAAGCCTCGTACACTTGCCTCTTGGTAATACTGAACGGCTTGTCTGTCGTACGTTTCGTCATCATCCTGTTTCCAGTTGTTTCGACCCTACGACCACCTGACTCGATCCCTTTGCTCCAGTCCCATTACGGACCTTCATCGCTCCTACGGATCGATCCGCCCCAGTGCTCTGCTTCGGTACTCTCGCCTCACGGTTTTCGCCGCTTGTGCTTCTCCCTTGACATCAGCGCACTGGTTCCTGCAGTTCCGCGCAAAAGCCTGCATCCGGTTCACGCCCCCTAAACGCCGGTCGCCGTCTGCCCAGTCAATCAGGCACCCGACAGACTTTTCCCAGAAGAGATTCATGCTCCTGGTTTTGACGACGCTATGGTTCTTAACGACGCATCATCGGCGGGTTTGGTTTCCCTCGTCTCCCAGACGCATACCTGCCCGGGGTCGTGCCCCGAGCTTTTGCTCCAACGCTCACGACCACGGCATTTGACCGCAGCCGCTTGGAGTGGTTTGAGACCTGCTCCTGAAAGCCGATCCCGAGGGGCCCACCCTCATCTCTCACGCAGCTGTACGACACGTTTCATTTCATGTTGCCCTCCTTTCTATGTGTCTCTGCAGCACACTGAACCCGAGGAAGTCTTCCTCGTAGATCGCGTTCAGCAGCGCGGTCACCGCCCGTTGGACAATCTTGTCCTCAAGGGCTGCGACCGCGAGCGGGCGCTGTCGGCCATCCGGCTTGGGGATGTAGACCCGCCGGCTCGGCAATGCCCGATACGCTCCTCGGTGGACCCGTCCGTGCAAATCCTCGAGATTATGCTCAAGGTCTGCCTCGTAGTCCTTCCACGTCAGCCGATCCACGCCGGGTGCAGCATTCGCCTTGAGTTCGTAGAACGCCTCTTCGAGCAGATCGATATTGACGTGGTGGAGGAGCGCGGTGAACTTCTCCTTCTTCCTTTCTCTCGCGACTTTCCGTATGCGTTCCAGCGCCTGTGACGCGCTTTCCCGACTCTGTGTCCGGCGCGTGTTTTGCTGGTCCGCATTCCCCTTGGTCCCCGCCCTTCGCTCCACCGGCTCCGCTGCGTAGGGCTCCCCTGCAGATCGCTCCGCAGAGGGCTGCGCTTTGTTCGCCAGCTTCGTTGCTACTATGGCGGAGTCCGACTTCTCGGGTCCGTTCATCATCGGCTACGGCTCCTCACCTTCCCGACGCGGGCCGGTAACGGCAAACACCGTTCCGGTCAGACCCGAGATCTCCCAGCTTCCGATGCGATCCTTTTGCACGTGATGTGGCCTTGGACCCCGGCAGGGCGTCAGCACCTCGCATAACGGTGCCGCACATGTTGCCTTCGAGCGAATAAAAACCCTCGGCCCCTGCGACATCTGATCTTTCGTGGCTCAATCCCACACCCCATGCAATCGCTGTGTACGCTTCGCAGCCACTGTCACCAGTGACTACGCAACACTCACTATCAAGCGGACGCTACTCCTTACTTGAGCCGGACTTCCACCGGCTGGACCGCACCAGCTTGCGGCTGGCGCACTCATTCGATCACTTCGTCGGCGCGCAGCAACAGCGATGAGGGAATCGTCAGGCCAAGGCCCTTGGCCGTGACCATGTTGAGGATGGTCGCAAAGCGCGTCGCCTGCTCCACCGGCAACTCGGACGGTTTTGCACCTTTGAGAATCTTGTCCACATAAGCCGCCGAGCGGCGGAACATGTCGGGGAAGTCGACACCGTAGGCAATGAGACCACCGGAGCCCGCGTAGTCGAGGAAGCCGCAGGACGCCAGGCCATGTTTCAAAGCCAACTCGGCCAGCATTTTGGCGTTGCCGATCAGCATGGCATCGTCGAACACTACAAAGGCGCGGACGCCCCTTGCGTTCATCGCCGCGAAGGCGCCGTCGAAATCGTCGGGGGCGCGCGCATCGAACTGATGCAGGCGCAGTTTCAAGCTCTCCGACACGCGCGCGACTTCGGGCAGGACCGGCTCGTTCATTTGATTCGAGGGGTTGAGCAGCACCCCGACGTCCATCAGGTCGGGCATGGCTTCCTTGAGCAGCTCAAGCCGCTTTGCATTGAGCTCCGGCTGGAAGAATGTCAGTCCGGTGACATTGCCGCCGGGATGCGCGAGGCTTGCCACGACGCCGGATGCCACGGCATCGCCGACCACCGCGATGACGATCGGAATCGTCGAGGTCGCCTGCTTGGCCGCCAGCGCGCCCGGCGTCCCATGGGTGACGATGACATCGACCTTCAGATTGATCAGTTCAGCCAGCAGCGCGGGAAGCCGGCCGTAATCACTGTCCGCCCAGCGATAGTCGATGGTGACGTTATGTCCTTCAAGGTATCCGAGGTCGCGCATGCCGGTGCGAAACGCTTCGGTGCGCTGCGGCAGGCTGTCGATGGCCGGCAGCCCCAGAAATCCGACGCGGGCCATCTTGCTCGAATGCTGAGCCCGGCTGGCGGAAGGCCAAACGGCAGCCGCGGCTGCACCGCCGAGTAGCCCGATAAACTCCCGCCGTTTCATGCGTCTGAGCTCCAGCCTTCGATCGGGCGATCTTCCCAACAAACTATAGAGTCGAGCGGCAGCTGTACATATTGGCCATGTCCGAGAACGGGATGGATCAGGCGCACAAGCCTCGCCATAATCGGAGAAAATCAGGGGGAACGTCATGACGAAGGGGACAAAAGTAAAAGCGGTCGAAATCATCGCCTGCGACGCGGGCTGGAGGAATTACCACTTCGTCAAGGTGACGACCGACGACGGCGTGATCGGCTGGAGCGAATATGACGAAGGCTTTGGCTCGCCCGGCGTTGGCGCCGCCATCCAGCGCCTTTCCACCCGCGTGGTCGGCCAAAACGCCTTCCAGCACGAACGGATCTATGCCGAGCTCTATGCTGCGACGCGGCCGGCCGCCGGCGGTGTGGTCGCGCAGGCGCTTGGCGCGATCGAAAATGCGCTTCTCGATGCCAAGGCAAAGCATCTCGGCGTGCCCTGCTATGAGCTGCTCGGCGGCAAGATCCGCGACCGCATTCGCGTCTACTGGTCGCATTGCGCGACCTGGCGCATCAATCATCCCTCCTGGTACAAGCCGCCGATCGAAAGCCTCGACGGCGTCAAGGCGATCGGCCGCGAGGTGCGCGAGAAGAAGTTCACCGCGCTGAAGACCAACATCTTCACCTATGACAACGGCAAGCCCACGGGCTGGCGGCCTGGCTTCGGTTCGCCGTTCCAGCCCGAGATCAATGTCGAGCGCAAAGTGCTACGCGACCTCTGCATGCATCTCGAAGCGATCCGTGACGGTGCCGGTCCCGACGTCGACATCCTGCTCGACCTCAACTTCAACGCCAAGACTGAAGGCTACCTGAAGATCCTGCACGCCATCAAAGACCTCGACATGTTCTGGATCGAGATCGACAGCTACAATCCCGAGGCGCTGGCGTTGATCCGGCGGCAGAGCCCGCACCCGATTTCCTCCTGCGAGACACTCCTGGGCCTGCGCGAATTCAAGCCTTACTTCCATGAACAGGCCATGGATGTCGCGATCATCGACACGCCCTGGAACGGAGTGTGGCAATCAATGAAGATCGCGGCTGCGGCCGAGGCCTATGAGGTCAATGTCGCGCCGCATAATTTCTACGGCCACCTCTGCTCGATGATGAATGCACATTTCAGCGCGGCCGTGCCGAACCTGCGCATCATGGAAATCGACATCGACCGCCTTGAATGGGATCATGAGCTCTTTACCCATGTGCCCGAGATCGTGGATGGCCATCTTGTTCTTCCGGATCGGCCGGGCTGGGGCACCGAGCCGAACGAGGAAGCCCTTCGCGCGCATCCGCCGAAGACCAGCGGCGGTTTGTTGAACTATGGCCGCAAAACCTAGGCGCGCACTTGATCACGCGGCGGACCGCGCTCGCCGGCCTTGCGGGCGCGGCGTGCTTCCCGCTCACCGGTGGATCACGCGCAAGGGCGGCTGATGCGGGGCCGGTTTTTTCGAAAGACGGACCGAACGCCGAGCTTTATGGCGCGTCCGAGAACTATCCGGTCCCGGGTTGGTGGCACGGCCGACGGGAAGGTAATCCATTCAGCCCAAAATACCGCGTCGGTGGGTTCAGTCATATCGACGAAATCTTCTGGACTGGGCGAGTCGCCCATGCTTCCACGCCCTGGAATTTCACGCGCGCGCCGGCCGAAATCCGCTACCGCTTTCGCGGCAATGCATCGTCGATCGAAGACTATCTCGCGCGCAATCCGGTCACCGGACTTCTGATTGCGAAGGACGACCAGATCCTTTGCGAACACTATCAATATGACCGCACCGACCGCGACCGGCTGGTTTCCCAATCGATGGTGAAATCCATTGCCGGCCTGCTGGTGGGCTTGGCTGTCGCGGATGGCGCCATCAAATCGGTCGACGATACGCCCGACATGTACGTCCCGGGATTCAAGGGCAGCGAATACGGCACGACGCCAATTCGCGCGCTATTGCATATGGCCTCCGGTGTCGAGTTCGGCGAAGCGCAGGAGAATGGACGCGACCTAAATCGGCTTTGGGCAGGCATGGTCGCGCGATCCTGGTTTTCCAGGAAGGGCACGATCAACAGCATCACCCAATTCAACCACCGCATCGCGCCACCGGGCACGCGGCACTACTACGCCAGCATCGAGCCCGACGTGCTCGGCGTCGTGGTGCGCTATGCGACCGGCAAATCCCTGTCGGACTATCTAAGGGAAAAGATCTGGCAGCCGATCGGCACGGAAGCCGACGCCACCTGGCTCCTGGACGCCGAAGATTTCGAGCTGGCCCATTTCGGCTTCAGCGCGGTGCTGCGCGATTGGGCGAGGCTCGGCCGCCTGCTCGCCCATGACGGCAACTGGGACGGCAAGCAGATCCTACCGGCGCAATGGATGATCGACGCGACCACACTGCGGCCGCAGGACGCCTATCTTGCGCCGGGCAAAGCTTACCCGGGCTTCGGCTATGGCTATCTATTATGGCTGCTCCCCGGCAAGCGGCGGCAGTTCGCCCTGTTCGGCGACTGGGGTCAGCGCATCGTCGTCGATCCGACCTCGAAGCTGATCCTGGTGCATACCGGGCTCGAGGCCATCAACGAAGTCTGGCCGCTGTGGTCGGCGCTGGTCGAGCAGTTCGGTTAGTCTGCCCGGAGTGATGCGGCCGATTGATGCCCTGAGAGATTCGTAAGCTGCGTCCGGCCGGTGCCGGAATAGGTTGCCATCGCGACTCCCGACAGGAACAGCAAGGCGAAGTAAAAGAAGGTAATGCCGCGCAGCCATTTCCGATAGGTCATGCGCTCCTCGGGCGTCGCTTCACGAAATTTCTGCGCGGTCAGCCCGTTGGAGCAATGACCGGCATCGTCGCCATCCGCAAACATGGCAATTCCCCTCTGTTAATCGGTTCATTCACACGAATAACGATTTCAACGGTTCGCCCCTCGCGGGGGCGAGCGCTCAACTTTAGGCAAGGCAGCCAAATCGACCGCGTTACGGGAACACGGTCATGCTCACGAAGTCGCCGGGCGCCGTTCCCGACTCACCGCCGGCCAGAAAGATCGCAATCAACATCACAACGGCGAGAACCGAATAGCCCAGGATGATCGACATATCGTGGCTGGGGGCATCGGCTTTGGCGGGCGCAATCCGAACCGGTTGGGCGAGTTCCATTTTGCAATCTCCATCAAATATGACCTTGGGACCCAGGCGCCGCAAATCGGCACGCTGGATGTGTTTAACTCCCTGAAAATACAATTTTGCGCGTCAATCGATCGTGATTTTGTTCACATCGTCTCAAATAAAACGACGCGATAACCAGAGGGATAACGCTACAGCCTGTCAGTTTTGCGACACCGGCTTGATCGATCGCGGTGCGCGATCAATCATCAACAAAAATCTGCGTACAAACTTGCCTTGGCGAAATCACGAGCAAGACGCCTACCAGTGTACCTCGCCATTGAAGCATTTATGAAATTCAACTCCTGAAATCATCCGCCGTGATCAAACGAAGGACATTTCTTGTGCACGCCTGCGCACAAATGAAGCGTCTCCACAAGATCGTCACACCTTGAAGAGTTTGACGTAGCGCGCCTTGATCTCCTCGCTCTGCGCCAGCACCGCGGCGGGATCCGATTTCAACAACTTCAGTTCCGACAGCGGCTTTCGGCCCGGCTTCTCCTTGATCTGCGCATGGAAGGAGCGATGGGCGAAATTGTCGACCAGCAATTGCTGTCCCTCGACGCTGAAGAAGAAGCTCTGGAACAGCCGCGCCGCGTTCGGGTTGGGCGCGTTCTTGAACACGCCGGAGGGCACGATGATCAGCGGCGAACCTTCGCTGGCATAGACGACCTCGACCGGCTTTCCCTGGTCCTTCAGGAGCAGGAGATTGTAGTCGTTGCCGTCGGCCATCACCGCACGCTCGCCCAGCAAAAGTTTCTTCGGCGGATCGGCCGCGGACTGCACCTGCAGGATCTTCTGCTGCGCGAGCTTCTCGAAGAACTGCCAGCCGAGTTCGCGCGACAGTACGAAGGTCGCGGTCATGATCGCGCCGCTATAGCCGGGGTGTGCCTTGACGATCTTGCCCTGCCACTTGGGATCGAGCAGGTCGGCATAGCTCTTGGGCGCATCTTCCGGCTTCACCAGGCCGGTGTTGTAGCCGATGGCTTCGATCCAGGCGCAGGATGTCGCATAGGTGCCGTCGGGATCGAACTGGTCCGCGGGGAAATGCTGGGCGACATCGTCGGGCAGGTAAGCCGCAAGCCAGTCCTTCGATTTCCAGTCGAGATAATGCGCGGGATCGGTGGAGTTGGCGACATCGACCGCGTTGATACCGCTGCCCTGCTCCTGCGCGATGCGCTGATAAATTCGCTCGGCGCCGGAACGTTCCACGCGCACCGCGATACCCGGATATTTGGCCTCGAACGCCTTGCCGAGCCGCTCGGCGGTATTGAGCTCGAGCGCGGAATAATATGAGACATTGCCTTCCTTGCGTGCGGCCTCGATCAATTCCGGCGTGACACTGGTCGGTGGCGGCGCGGCTGCCCGCGCCGGCTCCGCGAACAGCGCGCCCGCCGCAAGCGCGGTCGAGGTTTTGAGCACATCGCGCCTCGACCATTTTCGATCAGGCATAGCGTTCCCCCGAGAGTTTTTCATACCGTTCCCTCAATGGAGCGGTACGGTATGTCGTTGGCCGGGAGTGTAGCAGATGAAACAAAGCGATGTCCTGATTATTGGCGCCGGCCCGACCGGCCTCGTGCTGGCGCTTTGGCTGACCAGGCTCGGCGTCAAGGTGCGGATCATCGACAAGACCGCGGAGCCGGGAACGACCTCACGCGCGCTGGCGGTGCAGGCCCGCACGCTCGAGCTGTATCGGCAGCTCGATCTCGCCGACGCCGTGATCGCGAAGGGCCACCGCGTGCCGGCCACCAATCTCTGGGTCAGGGGCGAACGCAAGGCGCGCATTTCCCTGAGCGACATGGGCAAGGGACTGACGCCCTACCCTTTCCTCCACATTTTCCCTCAGGACGAGCATGAAAGGCTTCTGGTCGCGAAGCTGGAATCGCTCGGCGTCGCCGTCGAGCGGCGCACCGAACTCCTGGGCTTCACCGAACAGGCAGACGGTGTCGTGGCACGTCTGCGCGGACCCGATGGCAGCGAGCGGGATTGCGAGGCGATCTATCTCGCGGGCTGCGACGGCGCTCGTTCGAAGGTTCGAGAGACCATCAGCACTGGTTTTCCCGGCGGCACCTACCAGCATGTATTCTATGTCGCCGACGTCGAGGCCACGGGGCCGGCGCTGGACGGTGAACTGCACATCGATCTCGACGAGGCCGATTTTGTCGCGGTCTTCCCGCTGGCGGGACAGGGACGCGCGCGACTGATCGGCACAGTGCGCGACGAACGCGCCGACCGCGCAGACACGCTGACGTTCGCCGACATCAGCGACCACGCGATCGGCCAGATGAAGCTTGGAGTTACCAAGGTCAACTGGTTCTCAACCTATCATGTGCATCACCGGGTGACGCAGCATTTCCGTAGAGGCCGCGCGTTCCTGATTGGAGACGCCGCCCATATCCATAGCCCGGCCGGCGGCCAGGGCATGAACACCGGGATTGGCGACGCGATCAATCTCGCGTGGAAATTGGCGACCGTGGTCACAGGGCCGAGCGGACGATGCCTTACTCGACAGTTATGAAGCCGAGCGCATAGGTTTTGCCAGAACGCTGGTCGCGAGTACCGATCGCGCCTTCACCTTCGCGACCGGCCAAGGCAGGCTCGCAGGCTTCGTGCGTACCCGGCTTGCGCCGATCGTGCTTCCGGCCATCTTTTCCTTCGAAGCGATGCGCAGATTTGCTTTCCGCGCGGTCTCGCAGATCATGATCAATTACCGCGGCGGTCCGCTGAGCCGGGGCGCGTCCGGGCGCGTGCAAGGCGGCGACCGCCTGCCCTGGGTCGCGGTCGATGGCGCCGACAATTTCACCACGCTCACGCGGCTGGACTGGCAGGTCCATGTCTATGGCGAGGCGAAAAGCGAACTTGCGGCCTGGTGCGCGCAGCGAAACCTGCCGCTGCAGGTGTTCGCCTGGAAGTCCGAACACGAGGCCGCGGGGCTCGCACGCAACGCGCTCTATCTGCTCCGGCCGGATACTTATGTCGCACTTGCCGAGGCCGGCGATTCGCCCGCCGCGCTAGAGCAATATCTCAAGGACAAGGGCATCCGCCTCGGACCGTAACGATTGCCTCAATCATTCGGCGTGAACGCATTGCTCGGCGTCGGCCGATCGGTGATCTGCTGGCCGAACAGGCTACCGATCAACTCGACCGCGGTGCGCGCGGTGCGGCCGCGTTCGTCGAGGAACGGATTGAGCTCCACGATATCGACGGAGCCGACCAGCCCGGAATCGTGCAGCATCTCCATCACCAGATGCGCCTCGCGATAGGTTGCTCCGCCCGGCACAGTCGTGCCGACACCGGGCGCGACATCGGGGTCGAGGAAATCGACATCGAAGCTGACATGCAGCACGCCGTCGCGGGCGCGCACCCTGTCAATGACGCGGCGGATCAGAACGCCCACGCCGAATTCGTCGATCTGCCGCATATCCGCCACGCTGACGCGGCGCGCGCGCAAGAGGTCCTTCTCCAGCCGGTCGATCGAGCGCGTACCGAACAGTTCCAGCCGGTCGGGATCAATAGAAGCGCGCGGCTCGTCACCCAGGAGATGATCGAGCCCGCTTTCGCCGCACAAGAACGACGCCGCCATGCCGTGCATGTTGGCGGTCAACGTCGTCGCCGGCGTGTTGTAGTCGGCATGCGCATCGAGCCACAGCACGAAAAGCTCGCGCCCCAACTCCTGCCAATGCCGCGCCATCGCGTTCACCGATCCCATCGACAACGAATGATCGCCGCCGAGAAAGATCGGGATGCTGCCCGAGCGCGCCAGCTCATAGCCATGCCGGCTCAGCGCGCGGGTCCAGCGCTGGATTTCGCGGTAGTGATTGGCCTTGGCGGGCTGAGCATCGGTGAGATCGGCCATCCCTGCGATGGAGAGATCACCGTGATCAGTCACCGAGAAACCGAGGCTTTCGAGCAGCGTCAGCAGGCCGGCGGTGCGAAGCGCGGCCGGCCCCATCAAGGTGCCGCGCTGCGATGCGCCCATATCGATGGGCGCGCCGAGCACGGCGATCGATCTTGCCAAATCTCTCTCAGACATCATGGACCTTTGCGGCAACGGCCCGGCGCTGCACGGTAACAGAGATTCTCTCTTCATGATTTGGGCGGAACAATTCTCGCTGACAGGCATTTTTTACTGGAGGCCGTCACCCGCCGTTCATTACGGCGCCTGTCGCGGATAGCCAAAGGTCGCAAGACCCGCTGTTCAACAAGCGCACGCGCGGATAGCCAAAGGTGGCGGCCTCGTTGCTCTTGCCTTGAAGGCTTCAGCCGTGAACATCGAGACGCCGCAATCTGCACCACCGCCGAGCATGGCTGAGCGCGCCGTCGACACCGCAACCGACGTGTCGCGCGGAATCGAGGAGGTCACCGCGGCGTTCCGGGTCGCGCTTGACCGGTTGCAGCTTGCACTTGTGAGAGCCGAGCGTCCGGGGCAGCCGCTCGCAAGGCTGCGCGCCGTTACCCGTGAGGCCCCCCTCACCAGCCTTTGCATCGCCTTCCTGCTTGGGGTCACTTTGGCGCGCCGGCGCTGAGTTGAAGGGCCCCCGACTTCGCGTTCCCGGCCGACATGCGTCTTTCCACCCGATTTTCGTCGGAAAACAACCGGAATTCGCGCCCCCGCGGTTTCGCCTTCCGTGTCAATGGTACCCAGAGCCTGACGGCTTCATCGCGTAGGTGGTCGCGAGGTACTGATTTCTCCCGAAACTTGACACTTAAAAGCCTCAGCAAAGCCGGGGCTTTTTCTTGGTTGCAAATTATGTTTTCGCCAACCAAATCGGGAAGAATTGTCTTGTTGGACTGCACACTTCTGCATATGTCTGCACCATACTCATACCAGACTTGCGTCTTTAGACTCCGGGAATCACCCGGTTTCCCGTAATGCCCCGGATTGATCGAGGGCCGGAAACATTGTCCCTGCCGCTTTTTCAAAATGAGAACACGCAGTGATTTATAAGGGCGTTGAATACACCGTCGTTGCGACCGCCGAACCCGACATCTGGGAATGGCGCTTCCAGATCGGTGAGAAGGTCAAGACCGGCAGAACCCAGACGCGGCTGGCGGCCCTGGCGGCCCGACGCGTCCAGTCCAAGATCGACGCGGCCCTGCGCAGCGCCAAAACATCGCCGTCAACCCAGGATCAGTGACCGGGCGCACAGTCAAACCGTCACCAACTTGCCAAAATTTAATCCCCACTTCCCTGATCCAAAGCGGCTCTACGTGCGTAACAACACTATGTGTTGAGCAAGACGTGATCGGTAGGGAACATGAGAAGGGCATTTGCGATTTTGGCCTGCCTCTGCGTGCTCGCAGCGGGCGAATATTTTGCCATCAGCAAATGGGCCATTCGGCACGAAACGCTTAATCTTTATGACGCGGCGCGGCAGCGGCCGGTCTCCGTCGATCTCGCGGTACGCCGCGACTATGAGATGAAGGCCAATAGCGGTTTCGGGAAGCTGCCGATCGCCATCGTCAGCAACGGCAACACGGTCAGGAACACCGAATATTCCTTCCTCGCCGACGTACTCGCCGCGCGTGGTTATCTCGTCGCCAGCATCCAGCAGGACCTTCCGACCGACCCGCCGCTGATGACCAGGATCGGCATGCCCTATGTCGGCCGGCGCGCGGTCTATATGCGCTGCGAGGCCAACATTTTGTTTGTGCTCGGCGAATTGCAAAAGCGGGAGCCGCACGCCGAATATGATCACCTGACGCTGGTGGGACATTCCAATGGCGGCGACGTATCCATGTACGTTGCCCATCAGCATCCCGAACTGGTGTCGAAAGTCGTCACGCTGGACAATTTGCGGGTGCCGTTCGTGCTCAGCAAGCAGATGAAGATAATCTCCTTCCGTTCGAAGGATCCGCACTTCAAGACCGACCCCGGCGTCTTACCCTCGGCGTCCCAGGCCAAGACCGACGGCATCGACATCATCGACACCGGCGCGCTGCATACCCAGCTGAGCGATCGCGGTCCGGCTTCCGTCAAGGAAAAGATCCAGGCGACGCTCGACAAGTTTCTGCGCGATAGCTCGGTGAGCGATCTCGCGCCGGCCGACACCACCGCGCCGATGATCGCCAATCCCGGCGACTACTGAACGCTCGCCGTTGTTGCGCACGACCTCCGCGCAAACGCCACGCGGTTGTCGCGAGGGAAAACCGGTGCCCGCGCCCCGCATCAAGTACCGGGCAGGCCTTTTTCCGGATCATGCGGCAAAATGCAAATCCCTGCCGGCCAGGCCGACAGGGATCAGCAGAAAAGATGACGGACGGCGGGGTCCACCCCGGTGGCCCATCAAGGACCTGCGGCTCGATTGAAGTCCGCGGCGCGGTCGGCTGGCAAGATCATATTGTGTGCAGCGCACTCATTTTGCATACACATCAAGGTAATGCGAGCGCGCTGGAACCGCTCCCTAGAATTTCCCTTTGGCCGCATCCTTGGCCGTCGACATGACAGCGCCGGTAATCTGCTGCATGTGTTCGCCGGCATTGGTGAACTGGCTGCGCACGAATTCGGACTGAATCCTCATTGCCTCCTGAAGATCGGTGGCATGAATGAGCTTGCGGGCGTGTTCGAACGCCGCCTTCATGTTCTGCTCGGTGAAGGTCAGGGCCTGCTTCGAGATTTCCCCTCCACCTCCAGGTACCGATGTCATGGATTTGGCGGCGGCGTCGAAGAACATGCCGAAGGCCTGCTCTGCCTGCTCGATGGTCTTTTCGGCCAATTCGCGCAATTCGGCCGGTACTTCCAGTTTTGGTTCGATCATGACTGCGGTCCTCCCCTGTTGGGAGGGCAGTTAATCACATTTGTGACGTCGCGTCCTTCACGACCCGCCGCCGCCTGCACGCGCGGTTAACGCCGCGGCCCCAGCGGCGTATGCGGTCAGGAATACGGGCGATCGGAACGAGCATTGGTTGCCAGACGCTCGACCAGTTCGATGATTTCGAAGCGTTCGCCAGGTGACAGCCTGAGGAAGGCCTTCAGCAGCCGAAGGCTTTCGACGGTCTCGCTCGATGGAGCTCCAAGCTTTCTGTGCAGCTCCGCAACAAACGTGGGATTTTTCATCTCTCACCTTTGACAGGGAACGGTTATGGCCGTCTCGGCAGCGTCTCGCCCAGAAGCTCGACCCCGCGATCGAAAACCTCTCGGCCTGAAGACCGCTAGCCTGATCCCCCGCGACAGCCCCGGGGGTGAAAGGGCCAACCCGATCAGGTTGAAAGTATGCCAAGGAACAACCGCCGCAGCAAGCCAAAGTACCCGGGGCCAATCCAGCGAAAAATCAATGGGTTCCATGCGGTATTTGCGACAATTGGAGGCCCATGAGAGCGCCCCCTCCTCGCCACATCCTGTTCCGCCGCCGCCAGGATAATGGCGGCCGCTTCGATATTGGGCGCCTACGATGCCTTGAGATTGAGCACGAAGCTGAATTTTGACGGCTAGGTGACGGGAAGCTTCTCTGTCCGGGATGGGTTCGCTTCATGGCCGTCGAAAGGGGCTTCGGCCTCTTGTCTTCTTTCCCAGATTATTTTGCACCGCCGTCCTTGAGCATCTCGACCGCCTCCCGCACCGTCGACATGAACTGGGCCGGGAAGATGATGGTCGAGTTCTTCTCGACCGAGATTTCGGCCATGGTCTGCAGGGTACGAAGCTGCAGCGCCACCGGATGTTGCGTGATGATATCCGCGGCTTCGCCGAGCTTGACCGCGGCCTGGTATTCGCCTTCGGCTGCGACAATCTTGGCGCGGCGCTCGCGCTCCGCCTCGGCCTCCCGCGCCATTGCGCGCTGCATGTTCTCGGGCAGCTCGATATCCTTGATCTCGACGGCGGTGACCTGGGTGCCCCACGGCTCGGTGTGCTGGTCGATCACGTCCTTGATCTGGTCGTTGATGCTGGCGGTGTCGGCCAGCAGCTGGTCGAGGCTGAAGCGGCCGACCACGTTGCGGACCGTGGTCTGGCTGATCTGGCTGATCGCATTGTAGACGTTCTCGATGGCGATCACCGCCTTCTCGGGATCGGTGACGTGATAATAGGCGACCGCCGCGATATCGATCGAGACGTTGTCGCGGGTAATGATCTTCTGCGACGGGATCTGCATGGTGACGGTGCGCAGCGACACCCGCGTCATCTGCTGGATGGGAAAGAAGATCAGCGTCAGTCCCGGCCCGCGCACGCCTTCGAACCGGCCGAGGAAGAACACCACACCGCGCTCGTACTGCTTCAGGATGCGGAACGCACTGATGAGATAAATCACGATCAACAGGACAAATACGAAAAACATCGCTTCCTCCTCGCCGGCTTGTTGGCGCACCGCCGTCAGCTTAGGCAGAGATTGTGTCGGCAAGCCTGGGCTTCGCAGCCCGGCGGCGGCAAAAATGGAGGAACGTTCCCGTCTTCAAGAAGCCATTGGAACTCTCAAACCGTCATATCAAAGTCGCGTCAGGGCCCTGTGGGATGCCGGTGCTTGCCGACGGCGGCTATTGCCAGAAATCCCGGATGGCGTGCGCGAGTTCTTCCGGCCGCTCCCACGGGAAGAACAGTTTTGCGCCCTCCAGTTCCACAACCTCTTTGGCGCCAGGGATCGCGCCGCGCAGCCAGTAGGCCCATTTGACCGGAAAGAAAGGATCCGACGTCCCCCACACGATCAGCGTCGGCGCCTGCAATTCACGAAGCAGCGGCGCAACGGCTACCGTCTGCCGGTTGTCGAAGCCGGCAATGAAGCGTTCAAAATTGCGCGTCGAAGTTTCCGATGCGAACAAGGGCTCGAGCCAGGTCCGGAAATCATCCGCAGACAATTGATCCGGATGCTCGAAACTGATCGCAAAGCTCTGCCGTGCGAACGACAAATCCTCCAGCATGCGCTTTCCGACCGCGCCAACGCCGCCCTGCTTGGCGAGCCTGTGCAGCGGCTCGGCCTGCTTCGGCGGCCAATTATCGTGCGTATCGCAATCGGTGAGCACGAGGCTGCGGATCAGGCCGGCGTTTCGGGCAGCGAAGATCTGGGCAATGCCGCCGCCGCTGTCATTGGCGACGACATCGACCTGATCGAGCTTCATGGCGCGGCAAAAAGCGGCGAGCATCGCCGCTTGCGCGTCGAAAGAGAGATCCTGGTCGACGCCGGCCCGCGTCGCGCCATGTGCGAGAATATCGATCGCGATACAGCGCCGAAGTCCGGCGAGCCGCTCGATCAGGGGATCCCAGAGATGGCTGTTCAGGAAAACGCCATGGACGAACAGCGCCGCCGGCCCCGTTCCGGTCTCCCGGTAGGCGATGTCGCCGAACTCCGTTGCCGCATATTGATAGGGCATGGACGAGAAAGGCTGTTGGGTCACCATGTCGATTTCTCCTTGAGCGATGATGATCGAAGGCGATTGCGTCACGCCTTGGCGGGCTGATCCAGGATGAGCGAGGCAACGGCCAGCGCGAGACCAATGGCGTCGATGAAATAGAGCGCGAGAATGGTGGGGCCGTAACCGGCCACGCCGGCGTTCAGGGCGAGGCTGGCCAGTCGGCCCGCAAGCAGGCCGCCATAGACCGCGGCCATGACCACGAACGAGGCCTGGCGGGAGAGCAATCCTGTGAGCGAGGCCATACAGACGACGGCCACCGCCAGGAAGAAGCCGGAATATTGCGCCCTCACCTCGTTGAGGCCGCCGGCATTGATCACCGCGAGCCCCAGCTTCTGGGCAAAGCCCACCGGCGCGGTCGCGCTTTGCCACACCGTCAACAGGCAGAACAGGACGTTGATCGCGAGAACGGCGGTCCCGAATATCTTAGGCATGGCAAAGCCTTTCCAGACCGGCCGCCCGTGTCATAGGATGACCGGGACGCCGCGGTTGCGGTTTACATAGTTCAATTATATTACATAATTTGATTACGTAAAGGGGTGCATGAGACGTTCGATGCCGAAATCGCGCAAGGAACAGAATCTCGAGGCCACGCGTGCAGCGCTGATGGCGGTGGCGCGCAAGCATTTTGCGCGTGACGGCTATTCGGACGCGGAGATCGCCGCGATCGCGACAGATGCGCGGGTGACGACGGGCGCGATCTATCACCATTTTGGCAGCAAGAAGGGACTGTTCACGGCGGTCGCCGAAGATCTCGAGGAAGAGATCTTGCGCATGGCGGCGTCGATCAAGCGCGACGATCCCTGGCAGCGCCTGCGGCTCGGCTTTGAAAAGCTGATCGACCTCTGCGCCTCGCCTGCCGTGCAGCGCATCACCTTCATCGAGGCGCCGCAGGTGGTAGGACCGGAAGCCTGGCGCAAGATCGAGCTAAAATACGCGTTCGGTACGCTGCGCAACGTGCTGACCTCGCTGCGCGAGGCCGGCGTTATCAAACCCTATTCCATAGATTTGATGGCGCGAACGCTGCTCGCGCTGTTGCACGAGACTTCGGCGGAAGTCGCCCGCACGAAACATGATCCGGCCGTGCGTGCCCAGGTCAGCGAGATGGTGAGTGGCGTTTTCGACGTCTTTGTCGCGCGCCGCTAGCGGTCGGCTTCACCACACGAAAGGCAACAGCCGATAACGCACCCTACCCCGATATTCCGGATAACCCGGCAGATTCTGAACCAGAAACCGCTCCTCATCCTCAAGCCGCCAGATCAGCGCAGGCAGAATCGCGATCACGATCGGGATGCCCCACCATGATCCAAGCGCTGGCGAGATACCGAGCAGCATCACCAGCGCGGCCGCATACATGGGATGTCGGACCCAGGCATAGGCGCCGGTCGATATCACCCTCTGGTCCGCGGACGACTGAATGGTCGCGGACGCAAAACTGTTTTCCTTGAAAACAAAGAAAATGCCGAGCCAACCGAGCAGCATCACCAGGTCTCCGAGCAGAACGGCATAGACCGGCACGTGGGACCAGCCGAAGCGATGATCGAGCGCCGGCACCACGGCGAGCGCAATGAAGCCGAGCGAAGCGATCGACATGATGATGCGTTGCGCCGGCTCCTTCTCGGCGAAGGGACCGCCACTCATTCGTCGCGCCAGCAGCGCCGGATCCTTTTTCACCAGGTAGAGTGTGATCGCGATCGACGCGCCGAAATAGACCGCAAGATAGGTCCAGGCCTGCCAGTAGTGCAGCGTTCCCGCCGAGACGAACAGGAGCGCGGCCGTGACCAGGAACAGGATCGCGAGCCCGACAAAGGCTTTTCTGTGCAGGGGATTCATTCGGCGATTTTAGCACGCGAACAGAGCTGTTCGCATGCTTCCGCCGTTCAGTTTCGCGCTACTGCTGCTTTTCCCAGAAGGACAAGAGGCCCTGCGAGGCCGAGCCGCCGATCACGCAGGGAATGCCGATCTCGACCTGGCCCAGCGCCGCCGCTGAGACGCAACCCAGTGCGATCGCGCCGACGCCGACCTGGCCCCAGAAGTCGAGGTTGCGCCGCGCATCCGATCCCTTGGTCTTCAATTCCTCGACGGCGGCGAGCGCGTCCTTGCGTACCGCGCCAAGCTGCACGGTGTCGGCCGCCTGGACCACTTCGGTCAGCGGCACCTTGATCGCCTCCGGCTGGTTCGGCAATTCACTGCGCAGGAACTCGCGCAAATTCGCGTCACGCACGGCATAGCTTGCGAGCGTATAGCGCGCCATGCTGCCGACCGTGAGCGTGTCGACGGTCTCGCGGCTCTTCGACCACGGCAGCATCTGCATGATCTTGAGGATCGGCAGATGCGAGCCGGTCGCGAAATAATAGCCCCACAGCGTATCCAGCAGATCCTGGTTGTTGGCATAGGTCACCGTGGTGTTCAGCTTCTTCTCTTCCTTGGTAAAGGGCTTGCTGAACGCGCCGCGGATCTTGTCCATCATTCCCGGCTTTTTCTCCTCCAGCGGGATTTCAGTGAGCGTCGGCAGCGTGCTGGAAAGATAGGCGTCGATCATAACTCGCCGCGCCGGCATCTTTGGCGCGACCCGGCGCAACAAATTGCGCCAATCAGGCAGCCCCG
This sequence comes from uncultured Alphaproteobacteria bacterium, assembly GCA_963739755.1. Lineage (GTDB taxonomy): Bacteria > Pseudomonadota > Alphaproteobacteria > Rhizobiales > Xanthobacteraceae > Bradyrhizobium. The sequence goes on from CAVUCB010000057.1 coordinate 56,203, forward strand.
AATAGGCGATGGCGCGGATCACTACCCATTCATCTTCTGGAGGCACCGGGAAGAAGCTGTTGACCAGTTGCTCGGCCTTGGCCGGGTTCGACCCGATGGCGCCCGCGATGAAGCCGAGATAGATGCCGGCATTCTCGGGCTCCTTGAAGGTCTGGGAGTGAAACAGCACGCGCACAGCCGCGGGCACATGGGCGTAATCCGGCTTGGCGCGATAATTGTAGATCCATTGCTGGACCACACCCAGCGACGCGCGCGGATCGATTTCTGGATTGACCGCAGCGCGGGCCGGCTGGACCAGAACCAGCAAGGCGGCTGCGAGGACAACGATACGCATGTAATGCTCCGACAAGACGTCGACGCTGCGCTTACGGCGCAACGCGGACCCTTCCGGTTGCCTTGGCTAGAAGGCATTTGAGCCGGATTCAGGGAATCGGCGGTGCGGCAACAAGTCTGAAATTGTGGCGGCGTTAACGATTTAGTCCGTAACTCACCTTGACGACGACATTTTTTCGCCCGGCCTACGCATTTCGATTTACCCCTCGGAAAACGGGACAGGCGGGACGTGACGATCAAGTGCCAAGTGCAGGGTTTGCGACGCGGCGGGCCGAAGGCCGCGGCGGCGTTGCTGGCCGCGCTGCTGGGATTGTCGGCGGCGCAGGCCATCGCCGCGGAAACCATCACGGTCGATGGCAATCGCCGCATCGACGCCGAGACCATGCGCTCCTATTTCCACGCTTCAGCCGACGGCCGCTATGACGAAGTGGCGCGGGACGCTGCGCTGAAGGCGCTGATCGCCACCAACCTGTTCGAAACGGTGAAAATCGAGCCCACTGGCAACGGGCTGGTGGTGCATGTCACCGAGGCCAGGGTGCTGGACCGCGTCGCCTTCGAGGGCAACAAGAAGATCAAGGACGCGGACCTTGCGGCCGCCATGCAATCCAAGGCGCGCGGCTCGCTGCAGCGAGCGACCGTGCAGGCCGACGTCAACCGCATCATCGAGGCTTATCGGCGCAACGGTCGCGACGAGGTCAGCGTGGTGCCCGAAATCATCGACCGCGGCAACGACCGCGTCGATCTCGTCTTTGACATCACCGAGGGTAAGAAGACGACGGTCCGGCAGATTAATTTTGTCGGCAACCACGTCTTCGGCGACCGCCAGCTCAAGGCCGTCATCAAGACGTCGGCGACCACGGTGCTGAGTTTCCTGACCGGCGGCGACGTCTACGATCCCGATCGCGTCGACGACGACCGCGAGCTGATCCGGCAGTATTATCGCAACCACGGCTATGCCGATGCGAACGTCAGCAGCGCACGCGCCGAATACGATCCGGCAACGAAGGGATTTGCGCTCACCTTCACCATCGACGAAGGACAGCTTTATCGCTTCGGCAACATCAGCGTGGCCAGCAACGTGCCAGGTCTCGATCCCGACCGCCTGCGTCGGCTGCTGCTGCCCAAAAGCGGCGCGATGTTCGACGGCGGCGCGCTCGACAAGACCAACGAGGCGCTCGCCATCGAGATGTCGAAGCTCGGCTATCCCTTCGCGCATGCGACGCCCCGGACCACGCGGGACGCCATCGCGCAGCGCATGGACGTGGCCTTCGTGATCGACGAAGGCCAGCGCACCTATGTCGAGCGCATCGAGATTCACGGCAACTTGAAGACGCGCGATTACGTGATCCGGCGCGAGTTCGACATTGGCGAGGGCGATGCCTACAACAAGACGCTGATCGATCGCGCCGAGCGGCGGCTGAAGAATTTGAACTACTTCAAGACCGTCAAGATCACGACAAAGCCGGGCTCGGCGCCGGATCGCGTCGTGCTCGATGTCGAGACAGTGGATGGGCAGACCGGGGATTTCAACATCGCCGGCGGCTATTCGACCACCGACGGCTGGATGGGCGAGGTCAAGGTCGGCGACCGCAATTTCTACGGTACCGGCGACAGCGTGCAGGCGGCCGTAAACTACGGACAGTATGGCCGCGGCGGAAGCATCTCCGTCACCGATCCGTCGCTGTTCGCCAACCACGTCTCTGGCGGCGTCGAGGTCTTCGACCGGCAGACCTTCACCAGCCCCTACCAGTCCTATGGCAGCAACACCTACGGCGCCAATTTCATTGTGGGCACTCCGGTCACCGAGACAGACTCTCGTGCAGTGGCGCTATTCACTCTACGACCAGAATATCAGCATCAATCCGACTTCGCTGGCGGGAACGCCATCGCTGCCGGTCCGACAGGCTGCGGCGGCCGGACCGCAACTGGTTTCCGCGGTCGGCGACACCGTCACCTACAATACGCTCGACAACAACAAGCTGCCGACCAGCGGCATCAAGTCGCAACTGAGCCAGGATATCGCCGGCCTCGGCGGCGATGTCAAATTCCTGCGTACCGCTGAAGATGTCCGCTACTATCATGCGATCAGCAGCGATCTGGCCGGCATGGTGCGCGCGCAGGGCGGCTACATCACCGGCTGGGGCGGCCAGCAGGTGCCGATGATCAACAATTTCTTCGGCGGCCCGAGCATGGTGCGCGGCTTCGCGCCGAACGGCTTTGGTCCGCGCGACCTCACGCCCGGCTCGACCATGGATAATGTCGGCGGCAGCATGTATTGGGCGACGACCGCCGAATTGCAGAGCGCGATCCCCGGCATTCCCCAGGAATACGGGCTGAGAGGATCGGCCTTTGTCGATGCCGGCAGCGTCTTCGGCTACAAGGGCGCGACCAGCTTTGCCGGACAGACCGCGCAGATCGCCAACTCCAACGTCGTGCGTTCCTCGGTCGGCGTCGGCCTGACCTGGGCCTCGCCCTTCGGCGCGCTCACCGTGAATTACGCCGTGCCGCTGTCGAAGGCGTCCTACGACGTGGTGCAGCCGCTCAGCTTCAACGCTGGCCCGTTCTAACGGTACGTCGAAAGTCTAGCCCGCGACATCGGGCTTCGTCGGAACGAGCGGGAGAACGACGCGTTCTTCTCAACACCCCATCCAACCGAAGGAGCTTGCCATGAAGAAATGGCGAAGTGAATCGGTGCTTGATTTGTATAACGTCGCGCTGGCCGCACTGCTGTTCGCATCCCCCTGGCTGTTCAAGCTGACCAACGGAACGGCGAGGATGGATTTCTGGATCAGCGGCGTGGCCATCGTTGCGATCTCGCTGGCAGCAATCGTCGCCTTTGCGAATTGGGAAGAATGGGCCAATCTGCTGTTCGGCATCTGGCTGATCGCGTCCCCCTGGATACTGGGATTTGCCCACGCCCGCGCCATGCATTTTGCCGTCGCTATCGGCGCGCTGGTGGCGTTCATGGCCGTGCTTGAGCTATGGTTGATTTACGAGAAGGCGCACCCTTCCACTCGTCGGCAACACCGAAGCAGAACTGATCGGCTCCGCGCTTCGCGGCGAGTCTCACTGCTTCTTCAGCGTATAGACATAGTCGTTGAGGCCGATCTCGGCGGTGGTGGCATCGACGAAATGAAAGTCGATCTCGCAGCCGGTCTCCAGCGTCTTGATGCGGGGTCCGGCAAAGCCGAGGGATGCCGCGATCTTGCCGGGATCGACGGACTTGTTGTTCGACTGCATCTCGCCAAACGCGCCCTGGAAAATCATGTCCGCCGTGTAATTGCTGACCTTGTAGCGAGGCGCCGCGCAGGCCAGCGGGTTCGGGCCGGTAATTTCCTTGGCCGTGAGAACGACGGACTTGCCGACCAGCCGCGTCTTCTCGGCAATATCAGGCTTGTGCTTCGCGTCAGCCCATGGCGCGACCAGAGCGTCAGAGAGCTTCCAAGTCCCCAGATAGAATGTCTCCGCTTGCGCCGAGCCTGTCATTACCAGGAATGCAAGGCTGGCGAAGCAGACGGCGGCGCGTTTCATATTGTTCTCCCCGAAGGCTGCAAGGCTTGGACGCCGGCGCCGCCGATCGGGTTCAAATGCGGCGGCCGCCGCCAGGCTTGCTCGCAAAACCATAGATCAATGCCAGCCGGTCGAGGCATTCCTGAAACCGCCGTGAGAAATAGTCCTTCCAGCGCTGGCTGGAGAGGCCGCGCCGCTGCCCGACCTGCTCCATGCTCATGCCCTGGACCAGGATGTCGTGCACCAGCGCCGATCCGTCGGCGCCGAGCTCGCGCTCGGCGCGATTCAGCCGCAGCACCGCCTGGCGCTGGCCTTCGGTGATGGGCTCGCGCGTCTGCACGCCATCGACATATTCGCGGGTGGGGTCGACGGCCTGCGGCCCGCGCTCGGCCCGCTCCCAATCGTGCTGGAATGCGCGGCCGCCCTGATATTGCGCTTCATCGATCTGATGGTGCGAATGCAGCCGCGCCAGCGGATCGTTGCGGATCGAGCGCAAGGTGACGATCTTCTCGCCCGGCTCCAGCGCCAGCGGATCGTCGACTTCGACGGCGGCAACTTCCGCATTGCGCGGCAGATCGTGCGAGCGGCGGTCGTGAACTTTGGTCGCGCGAAGCGACCTCTTGCGTCTGGCCCGAGCCATGTGTCCTCCCTTGAATTGAAGAAGATTGCGGCGCCGCTCAGGCGGCTTCGACCAGCCGCAAGATGAACGGGCCGGCGGGACGTTCCGGTTCGATCGCCGGACCGCGCGTCAGGTGGAAATGCGGGGCGCAGTAGATCGAGCCGCGAAAGCAGGGATGGCCGCAGAAGGTGATGGGCTCGCCGTCCCTGTCGCCGCCATAGGGATAGCGGCATTCGCGTTCCCCGAGATCGATCAGCGAGACCAGGCGCGGGCTGATGCCGACGCAGCGCAGCTTTGGCAGCTCCGGGCGCGCGACAACCGGCGCGGTCGTGCCGGGCACATCGGAGCCACCCTCACGCCGTTGGCGCGGCACTTTCGCCCGCTTCGGCTGTTTGACCTTCGGTCCGCGCTCGGGACGGGCGGGAACGGCCAGTTTCATCCGCTTGGCGCGGCCAAGCACGGCGTTGCGGGTATAGGCGGTACCGAATTTCGCATTGAGCGCGTCGGCGGCCGCAAAGGACAGACCGGTCGCGAGATATTCCCGGAGCGCCACGGAATGCTCCGGCGCCCAACTAAACGATTGCATGAAAAATACCTTTCCCTGGCGCCGGGTCTCCGGACGGAATGGCGCCCCAGGCACGCCACCTTCCGATATTCCGAATATCAAGTCAAGTTGTAATTCCGATAATCGTAATTGCTATTCCCGTAAAATTCTGAAAAAGAGAAGGTAACGGTTTTCGGAAGAGAGGTAGCCATGCTGGACGCTGCGACGATCGAACGTGCGCTGGAGAGAACGGGCAAGAGCAAGGGCGGTCTCGCCCGCGCCATGGGTGTCCGCCCCGGGGCGGTTTCCGAGATCCTGTCGGGGCTGCGCCTGATCAAGGCCTCCGAAATCGGGCCGATCATGGAATATCTCGGGCTCAATGCGGTGCCGATCATGGGCCGCGTCGGCGCAGGCGCCGTCATTGAGCCTGAAGACGAGCAGGTACCGCCTGAGGGCCTCGGCGACGTCGAGCTCCCGTTCCCGATCTCCGGGGAAACCATCGCCTTCGAGGTGTCAGGCGATTCGATGCTGCCTAAATATGAAAACGGCGACGTGATCGTGGTGTACCGCGACCAGCGGCACCCGCTCGCGAGTTTCTTCGGCGAGGAAGCGGTGGTGCGGCTGAAGACCGGCCAGCGCTACCTGAAGACCGTCGAACGCGGCAAGTCGCCCAATTCGGTCAACCTCACGAGCTTTAATGCCAAGCCGATCAATGGCGTAAAGCTCGAATGGATCGGCGAAATCTGCGTCACCCTGCCCCGGGGCCAGATCGAGCGGATGCGGGCAAAGTCGGCCGCCCGGGCACGGAAGGGAGCCAAATCCGGGGCGCGCTCAGCGGAAAAGTGACCCGGGGTGGCGGCGCCGGGCTGCCCCTTCCCCGCCGGAGCGGAGTGATTCGCCCGCCAACTGACCTTTATTTCTGATTATTTGTAATTTTCAGCTTGACTGACTTCTTATTTCAGAAATACTGCCCGCATGCAGTATTTTGTGGTGATGATCGATTATGGCCGCCGCGGGCGTGAAGCCGTGGTCGATCCCGAGGTGACGCGGCGCGAGGTGGTCTCGCGCGTGGCATCAGGCGAATACCGGAATATCAGTTTCATTCACGAAATTGTGGACCGATCGGTCGACGATGTCACCGAGGAGATCCTCGCCGAGGCCGCGCTGCCCGACGTCGGGACGTCGGAGGCTGATCTGCAGGCCAGCCAATTCGATCACATCAGGGATTTGCGCAAGCACGAGGCGGTGTAGCGCGCGACGGAGCGGCCGCACGGACGTCGCAACAAGCCGGCCAATCGGATTGGTCACCACGCGCGCCGGTGCGCTTCAAACGGCTTGCGAAAAGTTCGTTCGCGCCGAACGCTTGCTGCAGCGCACCGTCGCTACCTTGCTTCATCTCTCAGATTGCGTCGCGGGCTTCGGCATCTTCGCCTGCCTGCAGGCGGGCGCCGGCCCCCGCGCCCAAATGAAAATTTGCTGGACGCGCGGCCCGTCTCGGCGGGGCAGCGCGTCCAGCCTCATCGATTTCAGACCAGGAACACGGTCGATCCCGTGGTCTTGCGCGCGGCGAGATCGGCATGCGCCTTCGCTGCGTCCTTCAGCGGATAGGTCTGGTGCACCTCGATCTTGACCGCGCCCGATTGCACGACGTCGAACAGCTCTTTCGCCATCGCGACGAGAGCTTCGTGCTTGGCGGCATAGGTGTTCAGGGTCGGACGGGTGACGTACAGCGAACCCTTCTGCGCCAGCAGGCCGAGGTTCAGCGGATCGACGGCGCCGGAAGATTGGCCGAACAGCGCAGCGACGCCGAGCGGCGCCAGGCAATCGAGCGACTTCAGGAAGGTGTCCTTGCCGACGGAATCGTAGACCACGGGCACTTTCTTGCCGCCGGTGATCTCGTCGACGCGTTTGACGAAATCTTCCTTGGTGTAGACGATGGTGTGCGCGCAACCATGCTCCCTGGCGAGCTTCGCCTTGTCGTCACTGCCAACCGTACCGATCACGGTGGCGCCGAGATGCTTGGCCCATTGCGAGAGAATGAGGCCGACGCCGCCGGCGGCAGCATGCAGCAGGATGGTGTCGCCGGATTTGACGCGATAGGTCTGCCGGATCAGGTACTGCACGGTCAGGCCCTTTAGCATCATCGCAGCCGCGGTCTTGTCGTCGATGCTGTCAGGCAGCTTGAGCAGGCGGTCGGCCGGGATCAGCCGCGCTTCGGAATAGGCGCCGATCGGCGCCGCGCCATAGGCTACGCGATCGCCGGGCTTGACCGCAGTGACGCCCGCGCCCACTTCCTCGACCACGCCGGCCCCCTCGCCGCCGAGTCCGCTCGGCAACTGCCCGGGATAGAGCCCGGAGCGATTATAGATATCGACGAAATTCAGACCGACCGCGGTGTGGCGGATGCGCGCCTCGCCCGGACCGGGCTTGCCGACCTGGACCTCTTCCCAGACCAGAACCTCGGGCCCGCCGGTCTTGTGAAAGCGAATGGCATGCGTCATGATGTTTACTCCCTTATCAGTGAACCAAATGGCGCGCTTCTCCGGCGCGGCTGGACTTACGCGTCGATCGCATCCTTGATGCGCTTTCGCGTCAGCGGCAAATCACGTAGCCGTTTGCCGGTGGCATTGGCAATCGCATTTGCAAGCGCGGCGGCGGCCGGCCCCTGCCCCGTCTCCCCACTGCCGAGGAACGGCTTTCCCGGCCGGTTGATGATGTGGACCTCGATCTTCTCCGGCACGGCGTCGAAGCGCAGGATCGGATAGGTCTGCCAGTCGGTGCTGGTGATCCGCCTCTCGTCGAAGGTCACTCGCTCGTAGAGCGTCCAGCTCGTCGACTGCACGATCGCGCCCTCGATCTGGTTGATCAGCCCGTCCGGGTTGACCACCTGGCCGCTATCGACGGCCGCCACCGCGCGCACCAGCCGCGCTCGGCCGGTCTCGCGATTGACCTCGACTTCGCTCGCGATGGCGCAATAGGCCGCGAGATTCTTGTAGCGGGCAAAGGCAAAGCCATAGCCGCGGTCCGGCGGCGCCTGCTGCCCCTTCTTCCAGCCAAAGCCTTCGGCGGCCTTCGCGATCACGTCGCGGCCTCTGGGATCGTCGAGATGCTTCAGGCGGAATTCGACGGGATCGGCGCTGGCCAAATCGGCGAGTTCGTCCATGAAACTCTCGATCGAGAACACATTGTGATAGGCGCCGAGCGCGCGCATCGCCGAAATCCGGATCGGCATGTCCGGCAGGAAGTGATGCATCACATGCGCGTTGGGGAAGGTGTAGATCGGAATCGCGTTGCGATCGCCGCCGCCTTCAGGCAGCGGCAGCGGCTTGGCCGGTGGCACCGCAAAGGGTTGCGCCATGTGCTGTGCCGCCAGCAGGCAGCCAGCGCCGCCCGGCCGCATCGAATGGGTGTTGCTGTACACCTCGAAATTCCAGTCGGCGATCTTGCCGTCGCTGCCGAGTGACGCCTTCAGCTTGGTCACCATTGCAGGCCCGTAGGGCTCCCAGGCGTGCTCCTGCTCGCGCGTCCATTGCACGCGAATGGGCCGGCCCGGCACGGCGCGGGCGATCAGCGCGGCATCGGCCGCGGCATCGTCGGCGCCGTTATGGCCGTAGCAGCCGGAGCCCTCGACGTGGATCAGGCGCACGCTTTGCGGCGGCATATGCAGCATCTCGGCAATTGCCGCGCGGTCGGGATAGACGCCTTGCGTGTGCGACCAGACCGTCATCGCGCCGTCGCTGAACTGCGCGACTGCGCAGGACGGCCCGATCGAACCGTGCGATTGATAGGGCCGCGTGTAGGTGGCCTCGATGGTCCTTTGGCCGTTCACCGAAGCATCGCTGCGTTGGAAGATCGCAAAGTCCTTGGACGGCAGCTTGGTCGTCAACACGGAAAGCAGATCGTCCTGCTTCGGCAGCTGCGCGGTTTCCTTCCACTTCGCAGCATCCGACAGCGCGCGGAGCGCCTTCACCGCCTGGAATTCCTTGCTTGCGACCACCGCGAGGAAATTGCCGTCGCGAACCACCTTGACGACGCCGGGCAATTTCTCGATGGCCGCCGTATCGCACTCGGCCAACTGCGCGCCATAGCTGGGCGGCCGCGCCACCCGCGCATGGAGCATGTCCGGGAGCCGCAAATCCTGCACATAGGCCACGCCGCCCGTTACCTTGCCCGGAATGTCGACGCGCGGGATCGACTGGCCCATCACCTTGAAGGTCGCAGGGTCCTTCAGCTTCGAGGCTGGTTGCGCCTGCACATGCAGCATATCGGCGGCGACGAGTTCGCCGTAGGACAGCTTCCGGCCGTCCGGTGCGATGACGGCGCCGTTCTCGGTGCGCAGATTTTCCGCCGGCACATCGAGCCGCTTGGCGGCTTCGGCGACCAGAAGCTCTCGCGCCTGCGCAGCCGCGTACAGGATGGCGGTGCCGCTATCCTGCATCGAATGGCTGCCGGAGGTGTAGCCTTCATTCGCCGTGAGCTTGGTGTCGGCCGTAATGACCTTCAGCGAGGCAAAGGGAACATCGAGTTGTTCGGCCGCGATCTGCTGGAATGCCGTCTTGAACCCCTGCCCGAGCTCGGCCTTGCCGGTGAACACGGTAATGCTGCCGTCGGCATCGATCCGGATCCAGGAATCGAGGTACGGCGAAGTCGCGAGACTGCCCGGCGGTTTCGGCGCAGGCGCCGCAGCCGGGGCGGCCTGATCCTGCGCGAAAGCGTTGGAGAGCGAGAAGCTGACGATGAGGGCGCCGCTGCCCGCCAGCAACCGGCGGCGATCGAGGATGACGGGGGCGTTCATTGCGCGCTCCTCTTGTCAGACAGCTCGGCCGTATCCATCAGCCGCGAGGCGCGATGCACCGCGCGCAGGATGCGCATATGGGTGCCGCAGCGGCACAGATGCGGCGCCAGTTCGGCGCGGATCTGCTCGTCGGTCGGGTTCGGATTTCGCTGCAGCAGCGCCTGCGCCCGCATCATCATGCCGGCAATGCAATAGCCGCATTGCGCCGCCTGCTCCTCCATGAAGGCGCGCTGGATCGGCGCAGGCTCGGCGACCGTGCCCAGGCCTTCCAGCGTCGTCACCTGCTTGCCCTCGAGCAACAGCATCGGCGTCACGCAGGACAACACGGCCTTGCCGTCGACGATGACGGTGCACGAGCCGCACTGGCCGAGCCCGCAGCCGAATTTCGCGGCGTTGAGCTTGAGATCGTCGCGCAGCACATAAAGCAGCGGCGTGTCCGGCTCCGCGTCGATCTGGTGGTCCTGACCGTTGACCTTCAATGTCATCATGGCTTGTCTCGCTGCGATGGATCGGCCGGGGCATTACGTGCGCCGGCCGCGGTCTGAAGAAATGCCGTCTGGGTGCGCCGCGCCTCAGCGACGATGCTCTCCACGTCGGTCCAGGCCGGCTGGGAGCTGAAGCGCGAGCGCAGATAATTCAGCAACGCCGCGATCTGCGCATCGCTCATGCTCGCCGCAAAGCCGGGCATGATCGGGCTGCGCTCGCCCTCCACAGGGCGCACGCCGGCAAGCACGATATTGGCGAGATTGCGGGGATCAGGGCCGCTGATGGTAGTGCTGAGTGCGAGGCTTACTCCGCCATAGGGTGGCGGCCGGCCACTTTCATGACAACCCGCGCAGGCCGCCGCATAGAGCGCCGCTCCCTGTGAATCCGCCGCCGCGGCCGGCTGCTGGACTCGACTTGGCTTGCGCGAGCGCCGCCTCGCCCTGGCGCTTGCGCTCCGGCGACGGCGCGCCGAACACATCGGCCATGTAGATCGCAATCGCGCGGACGTCGTCTGAAGGCACGGCAGAAAGATTGCTCACCACTTCCGCCATCGGCCCACGCGCGGTGCCGTGGTCGGGATGAAAACCGTCGCGCAGGTAGGCGTAGAGCGCATCCGCATCCCACGGCACCGGCGACGGCGACTGCGCATTGATCGCATAGGCCTTCCAGTCGTCGACATCGCCGCCGGAAAAACGGGCGTTTACGCGCTCCGCGCCAAGGGCGTTGCGCGGGGTGTGGCAGGCGCCGCAATGCGCGAGGCCCTCGACCAGATAGGCGCCGCGATTCCATTCCGCGCTCTTGTTCGGCTCGGTCCGAAGAGCGCCGCGGCGCAGGAACATCAATTTCCATCCTGCGACGACAAAGCGCTGGTTGAGCGGAAACGAAAGCTGGTTCTCGCGCGCTGCCGCATGAACCGGCTCGCGCGTCATCAGATAGGCGTAGAGCGCGCGATCGTCGTCATCGCTGACATTGGTGAAGTGATCGTAAGGAAACGTCGGATAGAGGTGCCGGCCCTCGCGGTCGACGCCAAAGCGCATCGCGCGCTGGAACGCTTCCTCCGACCAGCGGCCGATCCCGGTCTCCGCGTCCGGCGTGATGTTGGAGGAATAGATCGTGCCGAACGGCGTCGGCACCGGCAGGCCGCCGGCAAAGTTCTTCCCCCCGCGCACGGTGTGGCAATTGTTGCAATTGCCGAGCGCGGCGAGTTCGCGGCCGTGCTTGATGACGGCGGTATCGAACGTCTGCGACTTGGGCGGATCGATAGCTGATATCGCCGGGCGCCAGATGACAGCAAACGCCGCCACTCCGCCGCCAATCAGCAGCGTAGCAAAAATGCCCCCAATGATGCCTGACTTCTTCATCCGTCCCAGCGGCTTTTTTGGCTTCGTAGCACAATAACCAGTTCCTACGGAGCCACCCAACGCCGCTCACCGCCTGTTGATTTTCCGCTTCGCAGCAACGCCTGCCTGCAGGAACACCGCAGTAGCCGAGGCGTTCCCCTCTGAAATGGAGGAGTTCTGGACATGGTCAGGGAAGCTCCCGCTCAACCGGCGCCACAGCCAAAACCCTACCCTGCCGGGAAGGCACGGGGTGGCGAGATCATTCTGAAGACGCCGCTTCAGCGATACCTGTTCATCGCGGGCCTCGCTGGCGCAGTCGTGCTGGTGCTGGTTCTCATCTTCTTGCGCTAAGGGGACCGCACGATGCGCCCGGGGAAGGCTTCGACCCAGAGTTCGTCTTTGACACGCGCGCTGGCGCGAGAGGCCGTGCTGGGGATCGCGTTGGGCCTCGGCTTCTGCCTGCTCGTCGCCCTGATCGACCCGTTCCATGTCACGTCGTTGATCGCCCACAGTGCGGAACCGCGTACCACCGCAATCGTCCTCGTGAGTTTCTTCACGCTGACCTTCGGCGTCGGCGCGACGTTAACCGGCTTCGTTCTTGCGACAATCAGAAGACATTGAAATCACTGGAATTTTTTCCGATGCCTCCCTGAGTTCCGCTTGCTCGCGGCGGGCTGTTACGGGAATGCCACAGACACGAACAAACTCCGGATGTTCCGTGTACGTTCGAAAGTGTTGATGACGGCGGAACGACATCAGCGGATAGGCTCGGCGTGGGGTTAATTCACGCGCTTCTCGTGTGCAGGGAGAGCCGACATGCCAGCCTATATCCATCATCACGACATCGAGATGGCTCCCGTCATTTGTCCCGGTTGCGTCGGAGTCTGCCGATGTATGTGCGGGACGTCGAGCCGCATTGGAGCATGGCGAAGATCGACTTCATCTATGAATGTTCGGATTGCGGCGCCGAGGTTCGGCAGACCGTGAGAAAGCCGGAACTGCAGCATTGATCGCGCCGCTCTGAAATTGAACGCACGCCTGATGGCGCCTCGTTACCGACGAGGCGCCATCGATACTAGACCCACTGCTAACGCGAAAAGCCCGTTCGAACTAGTGGGCGGCTGAAAACTGACGATCGCTACTGCCGAGATTGCATTCCCGGAAGTGATAGGCGATCTCATCCAGCGCGCGCTGTTCCCACTCTTCGGCCTGTGCCAGCCAGAACATGCGACGCTCGGAATCCAACGCGGCACGCTCTCGGCACATGTATTCCTGACTGCGTATCTCCGCGAGCTTGTTCATGACCCCCACTCCCGCGAGTGAAGCCCATTTACCTGGAAGACCCTAGCAGAAATGATACGGGCTTGTCTCACGTTACGTGTGCAAAATCCCGAGGCATGGTGCGACTGCGAAATCGGCACTCACGCCGCGACGCAACATGCGTTCCAGTTGCGCAGGTTTCGCCAAAATTCTCTTTGCTCAGCGGCGCACATAACAGTGGAAGCCGCCGTAAATTCCCGATCGATCGAGCTCGTAGCCGATGGCGCTGCGCTCTTCATCACGGCGCCAGATTTCCTGCAGCGGCGCCAACGCTTCGCCTTCCAGTGGCGATTCCGTACCTGCGGTGCGGAAGATCACGGCGACCTGATCGCTGCCGGCGCGATCGATTGTATCCCACAGCGTGCGGATCTCTTCCGGCGCCATCCAATCCTGCGAGTCGAGCAGCATCACAGCATCAACTTCGCGCGCGGGAAGACTTTCCAGGAACTGACGCAAACTGCCGTGAACCGGAATGATCAAACCGGCGTCGTTGCGCATGCGTGCAAACTGACTCCGCTGCAGATAAGGCGGCAGGCAGCGATCGCCCGGACCAGGGTAGCAGCGCTGCAACGCCTGCCAGGCAAAATAATTGGTGTCGTTGGGGTGGCCATTGATGAGGCGGAACAGCCGCTCATGCAGCAGCTCGTTCAACGGCACTCCGCCGCCAAGCCGGGCGCGCTGCCGCGGCGGGATACCGAGGCTGAACAGCAGGGCCGGCGTCCGCGTCAGAAGACGGACGAAGCGCGAATGGAACAGGCGGTGCAGCCGATCGAGTGCCTCCATGCGTGCGGGCGCATCGATTTCGGCGGTCAGCAGCGCATCGCGATCGATGCGGGCGAACATCGCCACCATATGCGTGAACCCGATGAAGCGACCCATCATGCCATGGCGGTAAAATCCGTCCGTGAAATAGGCATGGCGCGGACGGCCGATGACGTTGCGCTTGTCCCAATAGGCGCGCGCCTTGTCGTCGAGCATCGGGCGCAGTCGATCGCGATAGAGTTGCGCGTTGGCAGGCGAGGCCGCCTCGCCGAAGAACTGCCAGAAATCAGAGTATCTGGAGAAGGCGCGGATGCCGGCGATCTTCAGCTTGAGCAGCGAGAGATGCGCCTCATTGGGATCGACGGCATAGACCTGCGCCGGTTGCGCAGTCAGGTAGGACAACGCGTTGCAGCCGCCGGATGAAATGGTGACGATGGTCGATCCGATCGGCAATTGCAGCGCGGCGAGATCGGCTTCGGGATCTTCCCAGATCTGGGTGTACACCAGGCGACGCAGCCAGAATGCGTAAATCCTGTCCCAGATCGTCGATTCATCCTGTGCACTTTCGTTTCGTACAGCGTCCGCGATCAGTTGCGCACTCATGCCCGCCTCGAATCAACAACTCCACGACGCTATCGCCAGCCCACTTCAGTTTTGCGACAATGGCGGAACCCGCGATCAAAGTTGCACGCTGCTTGTCACACGCTTGTCGCGCGAACAAGGGAAGGAGGGAAACGAGCTTCTTTGACAAGAGACTTGGGCCAATGCTGGCATATTCTAGCGAAATCGGCGACGAAATCGCGCTATCGCCCAACACCGTGCATTGCGCACATTTGTTTGGCATCGTGACCACGAGCAAGATGCAGAGTTCCGCGACATCCGCCGCGCCTGCTCGCCGCGCTCATCCGACGCAAAGCGATACTACACACACTGATCCACAGATTTTGTTTTCGGTGATGCAGTCATGAGCGCGTGGCTTGCATTGCTCGGCGCGGGGCTGCTCGAAGTCGGCTGGGCGCTCGGTCTGAAATATTCCGACGGTCTGACCCGTTTCTGGCCGACAGCTGCCACAGCCGTCGCCATCGTGCTCAGTTTTGTCTTGATGGCGCTGGCGCTGCGGTCACTTCCGTTCGGCACGGCGTATGCGGTATGGACCGGAATCGGCGCCGTCGGCAGCATCATCGTCGGCATGCTGCTCTTTAGCGAGTTGGCCGATCCGGTTCGCATCATCTGCCTGACGCTGATCGTGGCCGGCATGGTAGGGCTCAAGCTCAATTCGCCGGTCTGAATTACTTTCGCGATCGGCGGCAGATTTTTTTTCGCGAAAACTGCGCCACGTCTCGAGGCCGCCGAACAACAGCAGCGCGATCGAGAGCGGCACCAGATGATAGAGAAAGCGGAACATCAAGAGCGCCGCCAGCAACTGCTCGCGGTTCTCTTCGCCCAGGCCGATCAGGATGGTCGCATCGAACACGCCCAATCCCGCCGGCGCGTGGCTTGCGAAACCGAGCAGCGTGGCCGCGATGAACACGGCAATCATCCGGAAAAAGCTGATATCCACCCCGGCGGGAAGAAGCACGTACATGGCGATGGCGGCCGCGGAGAGATCCAGCAGGCCGACAACGATCTGCACCAGCACCAGCGGGCCGGACGGCAATTTCACCAGCCATTCACTTTTGCCGATGTGTCTTGGATGCAGCCAGCTCCAGATGAGGTACGCGCCGACGCCGCCCAGGAGAACCAGCGCCAGCAGACGGTTGGCCCAGGGCGGCAGGTGATCGATGACGCCGAGCGCGGCCGGCTGGTAAAGCAAGCTGAAGCCGAGCGCTGTCATATTGCCGAGCCAGAAGGTGAGCCCGGTGAGGAAGCAGATATTAGCCACCCCCATCGCGCCCAATCCGTTCCTGGAATAGATGCGATAGCGGATGACAGGCGAGATCAGCGCCACCGCGCCGATGCCGTGGGCGATCGGATAACTGGTGAAACTTGCGAGCGCCGCGATCCGGTACGGCACATCGCTGCGGCCCATGGTGTGCAAGGCCAGCCAGTCATAAAGCGTGATGCTGGCATAGGACGCCGTGACCATGATCAGCGCCAACGCGATCACGCTGGGTTCGGTGCCCAAATGATCCCAGAACACAGTTCGTAGTCGATGTTCCTGAGCGAATGTCTCAGCGCAAACATCGCGGCAGCTAGCGATCGCAATACTGAGAGCAGCGCCGCCCAGCCCCTTGATCCGGCGCTGCTGCCAAACTTCTTCTGCAGCCAATCGATATTCAGGGCGCGCATCCAATCCGGGCAGCCGTCCGCCGACCCCCGCGCTGCCCAATTCGGGGTGGTCAATGGCGTGATTTGACACGCAGATATGACAGTTGCGTAACCCCTCCCGTTAATATTACAACGAGATGTGGATCGTTGGCCGATAAGCGGCGAGTCAAATTCGGGACTCAATACGGTCGCATGCTGTTCATGCAGTCTTTGTAAGAGACCCGCGGAGGATTCCAATGCTTCGAGGCCGTATGAACGCAGAACTCGACTACGATCTCTCGCCCGAGCAATGGGAACGCTGAAGGCGCTTCGCGCCGCGCGACACTACGCCGCGCGTCCAATCAGGTCGTGCTTGAGCAGCTCGTCGTGCTGGGGCTTGCTGCCAGTGGCGCGAGAAGGTCCGCAGATCACACCGATCGGACGCAAGGTTCTGATCAGGGGGTCTTCACGGCTTTGGGAGGACGTAGCAGCTTGACCTTGCCGGCTATCGATCTGCGGCGGCGTGAGCCGAAGGCTCACGCCGTCCAGATGCGCAAAGTTATTCGGCCGCTTCGGCGATATCATCGGCCTGCTTTATTGTAGTCGTAGACGACGCGGCCATAGGGCAGCGTCAGGTCGGCGAGGAAGTGGTGCGCGCCGACAACGTGCCGTACCGGGAAATCGGCAACCGGTGCATTGACATGCGGCACCAGATGGAGCCGGCCCGGCCCGATCCACGATCCCTTCACGACGATATCGGTGAGGTTGATCGCGACGAGCTGGCAGACCTCAGCATGGCCGTCGACGCCCGGGAATCAGCTTCAAGTTGATCTGGGTCTTCGACAGCGCTTCGCCTGCGTTAGTTCGCCGTTGCCGGCCATCGCCTCGTGCTTGTAGCCCATCGTGCCCATGGCCACGAGCTGGCTCGCATATTCCAGCGTGCCGGTCAGCGTATCCTTGACGATTTCGAGCTTGGGGTGCGCATATTTCTTCGGAAAGCCCCAGATCTCGCGGCCGGCCGCGATCGGCGGATCATCGTCGAGATACATCTGCGAGACGAAATTGACTTCCTCGCCATTGAAGCGCGCCGGAATCACCAGACCGGACTCGGTGTAGCTGCCGAAGCCCGAGCTGTCGGGCATCTTGATCCATTCATACTTCACGATCGGCTGATCGATCGGCTCCAGCGGTTCAGGCAGGCCGGCGCGGATCAGGGCCGGATCGGTCTCATAGGTGATGACCAGGAACTCGCGATTGATGAAGCGATAGGGCCCTGCCGGATAGCTTGGGCCCGCCATCGGCATGGACGGAAGCTTTAGGACATCTGCCTTGCGCATGTGTAATGATCCCCTGCCTGCTTAATGAAAATGCAGCCACTATCAATCGGCACGCATCACCGATCGAACGACAACCGAAAGCGCGGAATTTTGCAGCCGACAGCAAATTGCTAGCGACGCTGTTTGACATGGATATGAAGCGTCGCTGCGCGGCTGCGCCGAAAAAAGCGCCATTGTCATATCGGCGTCATCGCCTTCCTCGACCTTGTCACCAACAGAAAAAGCTGGGGTCTTTACTCATGGATGCGCGATCGCCGGATACGGATGTTGCCGTTTCAAAGACAGTGGCGGCCGGACAGATGCGACCGTGTCGCGCTGGTGCTGCAGGGCGGCGGAGCGCTGGGCGCCTATCAGGTCGGCGTCTATCAGGCCCTGCATGAAGCGGGACTCGAGCCCAACTGGGTCTGCGGCGTTTCGATCGGCGGCATCAATTCGGCCATCATCGCCGGCAATCCGCCGGAAGAACGGCTGGAGAAGCTTCAAATATTCTGGGAGCGCATCACCGACGCGAAAAGTCTGGCATTACACGCCCGACGGCGACGTCTGTCGCAAGGCGCGCAACCTCCATTCGCACATGGCTGACGACGACGCTGGGCCAGCCCGGCTTCTTCAAGCCGCATGAGCTCAATCCGTGGCTCAGCCCGGCCGGCGCCAAGACCGCGACGAGCTATTACGATACGACGCCGCTGCGCGAGACCCTGCTGGAGCTGGTCGATTTCGACCTGATCAATTCGCGCAAGATCCATTTCGCCGTCGGCGCGGTGAATGTGCTGACCGGCAACTTCCTCTATTTCGACAACAACAAGGAAGTGATCGGCCCCGAGCACGTGATGGCGTCGGGCGCGCTGCCGCCCGCACTGCCGATGGTGAAGATCGGCACGGTCGCGATGACAGACATTCACTCTCCCTTGATCGCCCGCACCAGCCGTCGCGCATGATCCTCGGGCCGGCCAACATTGAGGATGGTGACATCGGGCGCGGTCGTATCGACGGTGCGGCTCAGGCGGTCCTCGACCCGGCTGTCGCTGCTGCGCGAGCGCATCTTGAGGCGCTCGGCCAGCACTTCCGGCGGCGCTGTGATGGCGATGACAGTGACGTTGGCGTAGGCCCGCCGCGCCGCATCGATCACCGTCCGTGACGCGTTGACCACCACCGAACGCCTGGCGCGGATGTCGTCATCGATCTCACGCGGCAATCCGTAGGAGTGGCCATGCGCTTCCCAATGCATCGCAAAATCGCCGCGCGCCAGCGCCTGGCGGAAGTCGTCGGCACTAAGTTGCGCGTTATCTTCGGAAGACGACGCTTCCCGCGTCACCACGCGGCGCGGAAACACAATGTCCTTGTCCTCGGCGCAGCCGGCCTTCGCTAGCCCCAGCAGGGTGTCCTTGCCGGCGCCGCTCGGGCCAACCACCAGGATCAGCCGACCTGGTCCGATCGCGCCCGGCGCATGATCGGAGATGATGAGGGCTTCGCTCATGCTACGCGGCTCCCTTCACGCCAGACGCTGCGCACCACGGGAATATCGCGGGCGACATGCACACGGATCAGGTCGGCGCGCTTGCCGATGGCGATTTCACCGCGATCGGCAAGACCGACGGCTTCGGCCGGCGTCTTGGTCACGGTACGGACCGCGGCCGCGAGATCGATCGCCGGCACCTGTTTTGGCAATTGCAGCGCGCCCATCAACAAGCTCGACGGCACATAGTCCGACGACAGGATGTCGAGCAGTCCTTCGCGGGCCAGATCGACGGCTGCGATGTTGCCGGAATGCGAGCCGCCGCGCACCACATTCGGCGCACCCATCAGGATGTCGATGCCGGCCTGGTGCAGGCCACGCGCCGCTTCCATCGTGGTCGGAAACTCCGCCACCGATACGCGGTCGCGGATGGCGTCGGTGACGTTCTCGTCCGTGGTGTCGTCGTGGCTTGCGAGCGGAATCTCGTATTGGTGCGCCAGCGCAACGATCGCGCGCATGTTGTTCGCCGCATAGGCCTGCTGATAGTCGAAGCGCCGCTTGAACAGCACGTCGAGCTCGGCGTCGGTCATGCCGCCGCCCTTGCCGCGATAATAGTCGCGCAGCTTGACCTCGTCGCGAAACTGGCGCTGTCCCGGCGTGTGATCCATCAGCGACATCAGCCGCACGTCGGGCCGGTCGATCAGTTCCTTGGCTTCCTCGACCACATCGGGCATCGGAACTTCGCAGCGCAGATGCAGGAAATGCTCGGCGCGCAAAATGTCCGCATCGCGCGCTGCCGAGATCGCCGCCGCCAGGATACCGGCGCGGCCATCGACATCCTCGGCGCCGTCCTCGCGCCAGACCCGCAGCGAATCCAGCACCGTCGTGATTCCGCAGGTGGCGAGTTGCCCGTCATAGGAAACGACCGCCGAGATCGGGTCCCAGAACACTTTTGGCCGCGGCACGTAATGCGCCTCGAGATGATCGGTGTGCAGTTCGATCAATCCGGGCATCAGGAGATCGCCGCGCGCGTCCTCGCTTCCCGACGGCGCGTCACCCTCTCCTATCTCGGCAATGCGCCCATCGGCAAAGGCAACCCAGCCGCGCTCGATGACGCGGTCGGCCAGCACGAGCCCGGCGTTGCCGATGACGGTGTCGGATTTGCTCGAAGTCATTTCACCTGTCTTTCTTCATGCCGCCGCCGCAAAGGACGTGACGTCGACGACGCGATCGGCAATGCGGCCGCGGATTTCGTCGTCATGAACGATCGCGACCATGGCGACGCCGGCGCGTTTCTTCTCGTCGATCAGGTTCACCACCACCTCGCGGTTGGCGGCATCGAGCGAGGCGGTCGGCTCGTCCAGCAGCAGGACCGGATGATCTGAAATGAAGCCGCGCGCGATGTTGACACGCTGCTGTTCACCGCCCGAGAAGGTCGAGGGCGGCAGCGTCCACAGCCGTTCGGGAATGTTGAGAACCCGCAGCAGGCTGCCGGCCTGCTCGCGCGCCTTCTCCCGCGGCGTACCCGTCGCGATCAAGGACTCCGCAACCACGTCGAGCGTCGGCACGCGCGGCACCGCGCGCAGGAACTGGCTGACATAGCCGGTCGTGTCGCGCCGGACGTTGAGCACGTCCCTCGGCTCGGCCCTGGCGATATCGAGCCATGCGCCGTCGTGGCGGATACCGATCTGACCACCATCGCAACGGTAGTTACCGAAGATCATCTTCAGAATCGACGACTTGCCCGCGCCCGACGGACCCGACAGCACCACGCATTCGCCGGCATTGACCACAAAATTCACGCCGCGCACCACGGGCAGTTTCACCCCACCCTGCAGGTGCATGGTGAAGGTCTTTTCCGCGTCGGTGATCTTGATCATCGCAAGCATCGGGCCAGCCTCATGGTGGCAAAATCGAAGAGACGAGCAGCTGGGTGTAGGGCTCATGGGGATCGTCGAGCACCTGGTCGGTGAGCCCGGTCTCGATCACCTGGCCGCCCTTCATCACCATCACCCGGTGCGACAACAGCCGCGCGACGGCGAGATCATGCGTGACCACGATCGCGGCCAACCCCAACTCGCTGACGAGATTGCGCATGAGGTCGAGCAGGCGCGCCTGCACGGAGACATCGAGCCCACCGGTCGGCTCGTCCATGAAGACAAGCCGCGGCTCGGTGACGAGATTGCGCGCGATCTGCAGCCGCTGGCGCATACCGCCGGAATAGGTGCGCGGCGCATCGTCGATACGCGCGGTGTCGATCTCGACCCGCTCCAGCCAGGAGGAGGCGGTATCGCGAATGCGGCCGTAATGGTTCCAGCCCACGGCCATCAGCCGCTCGCCGACATTGGCGCCGGCGGAAACTGCCATGCGCAGGCCCAGCGCCGGGTCCTGGTGCACATAGCCCCAGTCGGTGCGGAACAGGAAACGCCGCTCGGCTTCGCCCAGCGCATTGAGATCGCGCAGCACGCCATCGCGCATGCGATAGGACACGGAGCCGGAGGTCGGCGCGAGCTGCGCCGACAGCATCTGCAGCAGTGTGGTCTTGCCGGAGCCGGACTCGCCGACGATCGCCAGCACCTCGCCGGGATAGAGCGTGAAGGAAATATTGCGGCAGGCGGCGAGCCGGCCGTAATTCTTGGAGAGATTTTCCGCAACAAGCAGCGGCTGGCCGTTGTCAGCCATGCAGCCTCTCCTTGTGCGGAGCGGCACTTTCGCGGCCGCGATGACCGGCCGCCTGGCGGCCTTCGCAATAATCGGTATCCGAGCAAACGAACATCCGGCTGCCGGCATCATCGGTGACGATCTCGTCGAGATAGGCGTCCTCGGCACCGCACAGCGCGCAGGGCGCGTCGAAGCGATAGCGCGTGAACGGATGATCCTCGAAGTCGAGCGACACCACTTTCGTATACGGCGGGATCGCATAGATGCGCTTCTCGCGGCCGGCGCCGAACAATTGCAGCGCCGCGCAATTGTCCATCTTCGGATTGTCGAATTTTGGCGTCGGCGACGGATCCATCACGTAGCGCGCGTTGACCTTCACCGGATAAGCGTAGGACGTCGCGATGTGGCCGAAGCGCGCGATGTCCTCGTAGAGTTTCACGTGCATCAGCCCGTATTCGCCAAGCGCATGCATGCGCCGCGTCTCGGTTTCTCGCGGCTCGAGGAAACGCAGGGGTTCGGGGATCGGCACCTGATAGACCAGCACCTGGCCCGCATGCAGCGGCGCCTCGGGAATGCGATGCCGGGTCTGGATCACAGTTGCCTCGGTGGTCGAGGTCGTGGTCGCGACCCCAGCGGTCTTTTCGAAGAATTTCCGGATCGAGATCGCGTTGGTGGTGTCGTCCGAACCCTGGTCGATCACCTTCAGCACATCATCGGGCCCCAGGATTGCCGCGGTGACCTGCACGCCGCCGGTGCCCCAGCCATAGGGCATCGGCATTTCGCGGCTTGCAAACGGCACCTGATAGCCGGGGATCGCGATCGCCTTCAGGATCGCGCGGCGGATCATCCGCTTGGTCTGCTCGTCCAGATAGGCGAAATTATACGCCGGCGCGTTCATTCCGCGGCCTCCTGCATCGGCTGTGCGCCGTCGTGGGCCTCAGTGAATTCCTTGCGCAGCTTGCGGAGCAGACCAAGCTCGGACTGGAAGTCGACGTAATGCGGCAGCTTCAGATGCTCGACGAAGCCCGTTGCCTGCACATTGTCGGAATGCGACATCACGAACTCTTCGTCCTGCGCCGGCGCGAGCACCTCTTCGCCGAGTTCGCGGGCGCGCAACGCGCGGTCGACCAGCGCCATCGACATGGTCTTGCGCTCGCTCTGGCCGAAGGCCAGGCCATAGCCACGGGTGAAGCACGGTGCTTCCGTGGCCGATCCCTTGAACTGGTTGACCATCTGGCATTCGGTCAATTCGATCGAGCCGAGCGGCACGGCAAAGCCGACGTCTTCGGCGAAAAACTCGACATCGACTTCGCCAAAGCGGATTTCGCCGGCAAAGGGATGGTTGCGGCCATAGCCGCGCTGCGAGGAATAGCCGAGCGAGAGCAGAAAACCCTCGTCGGCGCGAGCGAGATTTTGCAGCCGCAGATCGCGATCGGCCGGAAAGCTCAGCGGCTCGCGGGTGAGATCGCCGACCGGCGCATCGCCATCCGCCTGCGGCGACGGCTCGATCAAACCATCGCGACCCAGAATGTCGGTGACGCGCGGCGTTGCGCCGCTCACGGCCTCCGACGTCACCGGCTCCTCCGGCACGAACCCTTCAGCGAGTTGCGGATCGAGCAGACGATGGGTGTAGTCGAAGGTGGGGCCGAGGATCTGGCCGCCGGGAACGTCCTTGAAGGTCGAGGAAATCCGCCGCGCCACCTGCATCCGGCCGGTATCGACCGGCTCGGTGGCGCCGAAGCGCGGCAATGTCGCGCGGAAGGCGCGGACCAGGAAGATCGCCTCGATCATGTCGCCGCGGGCCTGCTTGATCGCGAGTGCCGCGAGCTCGCGGTCATAGAGCGAGCCTTCGCTCATCACCCGATCGACGGCAAGGCCCAGTTGCTCGGAGATCTGGGGAAGCGTCACCTCGGGAATGTCGCGGTCGCCACGGCGCTCATGCGCCAGCAGTCGATGGGCGTTCTCGATGGCCCGTTCGCCTCCCTTGACCGCAACGTACATGCATCAACCTCCTTTGGCGACCAGCCGCGTGGTGCGCGGGATCGCGACAATCGCTTCTCCCGAGACCAGCACGACATCGATGCCGCGCGGAAACAGCGTTTCGTTGATGGCGAGCCGCTCGAACAGATCCTTCGGCTCGATCGCAGCGTGCAAGGTTGCGGTGCCGTCGATCCCGGGCCCGCGAAGTTCGTAAGCCCGGCCCTTGGTCAGGCTCTCGACCTGCAGGATCAGCGTGGTCGATCGATCCGGATATTCGTTGCTGCCGAACGAGAAGCGTGAAAGATCAGGCAATGCGCCGGCGTCACCGATCAGCGCGAAATGGCAAATCGAGGAATCCTCGATCACCGGCGCGCCGCTGTGGAATTTCAGCCATTTCGTGACTTCCGACGTCTCCGACATCCTGGCGTCGAGCCAGATCGGCGTGTCATGGTCGAACAGCGTGAGTGCAATCGCGGCCGTGCCGCGCATGATCGAAGCCGGCGTACCGACGTTGGCGACGACCTGCTGCACGCTGCCGGGCCGCGCCATGGCGTCCATCACGGAGCGGAAGGTCGATTGCGCCGACAGCACCTTGTCAGCAAATCCCGCAGGCAGTTCGGCGATCGTGGTCATCGTTCACCCCTCCCCGCGCACCATCGTGTAGAAATCAACCCGGGTCGCCGCGGTCTCCGTGGCCTTCTGATGGCGCCGCGCCAGCATCGCTGCACGCAACGGCCCAATCACCCTGGCCTCGACCGGGCCGGCAAATTCACCCGATTGCACCATCGCGTCGCAAAGCGCGATCATCCGCGCCTTGTCGCGGTCGCGGCCGAGCGTATAGCCGAACCCGACCTCGCCGCTGACAAGCCGCACCGCCGCACGCGACACCGTCGCTTCGCCAAGATTGAAGGGGGCGCCGTCGCCGCCGATCCGGCCACGCACCATGACAAGGCCGTTCTCCGCCTCGCGCAAATTCTCATGCGCCGGCAGGACGATTGCGGCGAGCTGGCCGCCGATTTCGGCCGCCGTGGCTTGCGCGAGCACGGCCATCGCCGCCTTGCGTCGCGCCTGCCTGCCCTCTTCGCTGTCGCTGCGTGCCGTCATGACTCGACATCTAGCTTGCCCAGATCAAGTTGTCTATGATATTAGACAACTTCATAATGACCCGCGATGAAGGTTTCGTGACAAACGCATGATTTTCCCGATACCCAGCACTGGTTCCGCGCCATGAGCCTGCAGGACGCAAGCACCGGCGTTGCGCTGTGGCGGCAGGTTGCCGACGGCATCGAGCGCGGCATCGCCAACGGAACCTACGCTGCCGGCGAGAAGCTGCCGGGCGAGACCGAGATCGCGGAGACTTATCGGGTCAATCGTCATACGGTGCGGCGGGCGCTGGCGACCTTGGCCGAGCGCGGCCTGGTGCGCGCCGAACGCGGCAGCGGCACCTATGTCGAGGCGCAGCGCCGCCTCGCCTATCCCCTGCGCTCGCGCACGCGCTTCTCCGAGATCGTCGGCGCCGGCGGCCATGAGCCGCGCGGCCAGTTGATCGAGGCGTCGGACGACATCGCCACACGCGAGATCGCGCGCGAATTGGGATTGAAGACCGGCGCTCCGCTGATCCGCATCGAGGCGCTGCGGCTGGCCGACCGCACGCCGATCTGCGTCAGCACCACCTGGCTCTCAGCCGAAATCTTCCCCGGCGCCGGCAGCGTATTCGCCGCGACGCGCTCGATGACAAAACTGCTCGCGCATTACGGCATCCGCGACTATCGCCGCGGCTCGTCGAAAATCACGGCGGCGATCGCGGACGCGACCGACGCTACCCATCTCGACCTGCCGCTCGGCCGCCCGGTGCTGGTGGTCGACGCCACCGACGTCGATCTCAGCGGCAACCCGCTGGTCACCAAGCGCGCGCGCTTTGCCGCCGAGCGCGTCGAGTTTTTGGTGGAGAACAGCTAAGCAACCGCCCTTCGGCCGATGATCGCAAAGCGCAGCTTGCCCGAAATCCAGTCGATCGCGGCAACCGCGACCAGGATCATCAGGATCAGGAACGACACTTTCTGCCATTCCAGCACGCGGATATTCTCCGCGAGCTGCAAGCCGATACCGCCAGCGCCGACGATGCCGATGATGGTGGCCGAGCGGGTGTTCGAATTCGATGAAATAGAGCACCTGGCCGGCGATGACCGGCAGCACCTGCGGCATCAGGCCGAAGCGGATTTCATGCAAGGCGCTGCCGCCGGAAGCTCTGATACCTTCGACCTGCTTCTGGTCGGCGCCCTCGATCGCCTCGGAGAACAGTTTGCCGAACGCGCCGAAATCCGACACGGCAATCGCGAGCACGCCCGCGAACGGGCCGAGGCCTACGACATTGATCCAGACCAGCGCCCAGATCAGCGTGTCGACGCCGCGGATCGAGTCCAGGAAACGGCGTACCGGAAACCGGATGATATCAGGCACGATGTTGCGCGCCGCGAACAGGCTGACCGGCAGCGCCATCAGCGCGGCGATCGTGGTGCCAAGCAGCGCGATCGACAGCGTCTCGCCGAGCGCCTTCAGATAAAGCGGCAAGGAGGAGCCCGGATCGGGCGGCAGCATCAAAAGCGTGATCCAGCCGAGCTGGTGCAGGCCGTTGAAGAAGCGCGTCGGCGAGAAGTCGAGGTCGACCAGGCCGAAGACAAAGATGGCGAAAGCCAGCAGCGCCACGAGCGGCGTCGCGAGGCGCGCCGAGGCCGGCCGGTCGAACACTTGCGGATAGCGTGCGCGCAGCTGGGCCGGATCGGGCGCCGGGACCTGGTTCATGTCCGCGCTTCCTTGCCGAACAGGCGACTGCGCAGCCAGCCGGTGCCGATATCGATGATGAAGACAGTGATGATGATCGTCACCAGGATCGCGCTGACGTCGGAGTAATAGAATTTCCGGATCGCGACCACGAGCTCCTGGCCGATACCACCGGCACCGACAAAGCCCATGACGGAGGCCTCGCGCACATTGATCTCGAACCGCAGCAGAGCATAGCTGGCATAACCCGCCACCACCTGCGGCAGCACCGCAAAACGCATGCAGGAGACCCAGCTCGCACCCGTCGAGCGCACACCCTCGACCTGCTTCATGTCGGCATTCTCGACGATCTCGGAGAACAGCTTTCCCAGCGCGCCGGTGGAGTGAATCGCGATCGCCAGCACGCCCGCCATCGGCCCGAGCCCGAAGGCGATGACGAAGATCAGCGCGAACACAATGCCGGGAACAGTGCGGGCGAACTCCAGGAGCCGCCGCACCACGAAGCGCAGCCACGGCACCGGCGAGGTGTTTTCAGCGGCGAAGAAGTTCAGCAGGAACGCCAGCACCGCGCCGATCAGCGTTCCGACATAGCTGATCAGCAAGGTCTCGCCGAGCAGCTTGAGCCATTTTTTCCAGCCCCAGAACCACTCGCCAAAATTGGTCCAGACGCGGCTGCCGTCGTCGAGCTTCAGGATGCGGTCGAAATAGCTGACGAAGTTGCCGAGATAGGTGAAGAAGGTTTTCAGGTTCACTTCCGCGCCGAAGGCGGCGATCACGAGCGCGGCCAGAAAAACCAGGGCCCCGAGCGCAAGCCGCAATCGCTTGCGCGCCACCGCCTTGCGATAGGCACTCGTTCAGCGCCGCAAGCTGCTGGCTCGGAAGAATGGCAACGGCTGATGTCATCGTGGACTCACGTCAGGAGCAGAGAGGCCGGGGCAGACCCGGCCTCTCGAACGATCCATCAGGAGTTCTTCTTGCGAAGGGTGTCGACGAATTTGATCAGCTCGATCGTCTTGTTGTAGTCCTCGTTGGTGATGGGTTCCCACGGCTTGTTCTTGCCGTCGGAGAGCTTCTTGAAGGCCTCGGGGTCCTTCTGCGCCGCATCGAGGAACGCCTGCTTGATCGCGGCCTTCATGTCGTCGGGCAGATCGCTGAGATAGGCATAGGGCGAGTTGATGATGAGGTCCGACTTCACGATGATGCGGAAGTCTTCCTTCTTCATCGGCGTGCCGTCGGCGTTCTTGAGCATGCCCTTGGTCAGCATGCGCGTCAGGTTGGAATCGTCTTCCGCATTCCACCAGTTGGCGGCGACATCGACGGTGCCCTGCGACAGCGCCAGCACGGCGTTCTCGTGGCTGCCGGTGAAGACCACCTGCGAGAAGAACTTGTCGGGGTCGACGCCCATCTGGTTCATCTTGAAGCGCGGCATGTTGTTGCCGGAGGTCGAGTTGGGATCGACCAGGCCGAGGTTCTTGCCCTTCAGGTCATCGAGCTTCTGGTACGGGCCCTTGGCGAGCACATAGAACACCGAATAATAGCCCTTGGAGCCGTCGGAATTGACGTCGATCACGAACGCATCGGTCTTGACGCCCGTCAGGCGCGCCCGCGAGAACGACGCCGGACCGTAATAGCCGATGTGGATGTTGCCGGCGCGCTGGCCCTCGATGACAGCGG
The DNA here is from genome assembly GCA_963739755.1 of uncultured Alphaproteobacteria bacterium. Classification (GTDB taxonomy): domain Bacteria; phylum Pseudomonadota; class Alphaproteobacteria; order Rhizobiales; family Xanthobacteraceae; genus Bradyrhizobium. The sequence continues at coordinate 84,048 of CAVUCB010000057.1, forward strand.
CATAGTCGTTGGCGACGCGCAGGTTCACCTTGATGCCCAGTTCCTTCGACAGATAGTTGACGAAGGGCGTGTAACGCTCGGTAACGCCCGAACCGTTCTCGGCCGGGATCACGGCAAAGGTGATCTCGGGATATTTCGCTTTCCAGTCTTCGGCAAGGGCGGAGGTGGTGAGCGCCAGCGAGGCGATTCCGGCAATAACGAGTTGCGGTTGATCATGGGTGGTACCCTTCGGGGTTAGGTTTGGCGGGCAGTGTGACGTCCTCGAAGGGCCGACTTCGAAGACGCGGGAAAACTCAGGCGACGGCGGCAGCCGGAATGGTTTCGCCGGCGGGCGCTTCCGCTGACGGCACCGTTCCCATGACCTCGTTGGCCTCGAGATCGTAAAGCTCGCGGGCGATGTGCTCGGTCAGCGCCGACGGCGCACCGTCGAACACGACCCGGCCAGCAGACATCCCGATCAATCGATCGCAATAGCTGCGCGCGAGATCGAGCGAATGCAGGTTGCAGAGCACGGTGATGCCGAAGTGCTTGTTGATGCGCAAAAGCGCGTCCATCACGATCTTGGTGTTGCGCGGATCGAGCGAGGCGATCGGCTCGTCGGCGAGGATGATGTCGGGTTCCTGCACCATCGCGCGCGCAATCGCCACGCGCTGCTGCTGGCCGCCGGAAAGCTGGTCGGCGCGCTGGGCAGCAAGCTGGGCCATGTCGAACTGCTCGAGCGCCGACATCGCAACCGCGACGTCCGTTTCCGGCCAGAGCTGGAACAGCGAGCGCCAGGACGGAATTTCCGACAAACGGCCCATCAACACATTGGTCAAAACATCGAGACGGCCGATCAAATTGAATTGCTGGAAGATCATGGCCGAGCGCGCTCGCCATTTGCGCAGCTCTTTGCCCTTGAGCGCGGTCACGTCCTGGCCGTCGAACAGGATGCGCCCGGATGTCGCAGGCGCCAGCCGATTGATGGTACGCAGCAGGGTCGACTTGCCGGCGCCGGAGCGGCCGATCACGCCGATAAAACCACCCGGCGCAACGGAGAAAGATGCGTTGTCGACTGCGGCCTTTGTGCCGAAACGACACGTCAAACCTTCCACCACAAGCATGCCAGTCCTGCTCCGCTAGCCGTGGCCATGGCTATCGTCCGTATTCTACAGTTGTGTGACAGCCGCGCTGCAGTGCGGCATTCATCCACACCGCCTCGGCCGTCATGTCATCGTCATGAAGTTGTCATCAAGCCCCCCGATGACGGGCGCGCCGAGCCTCCATCGGCATCGATTTTGGAAGTTGGCATGTCCGGCAAGACGCTCTCGATCAATCCCCTCATCGATCCCACTGCAAAAGTTCAGGAAGCGACCTTCGGCATCTATTGCGAGGTCGGCGCCCGCACCAAGCTGCTCGATGTCGCCATGGGCAACTACTCCTATGTCGTCAACGACTTCGAGATCACCTACACAACCATCGGCAAATTCTGCTCGATCGCGGCGATGACGCGGATCAATCCGGGCAATCACCCGATGCATCGCGCGACGCAGGCGCATTTCACGTATCGTGCAAGTGCGTATTTCGCCGGCGAGGCCGACGAGGCCGAGTTTTTCGAATGGCGCAAGAGCCATCGCGTCTTCATCGGACATGACGTCTGGATCGGGCATGGCGCGATCATTTTGCCGGGCCGCAGCGTCGGCACTGGAGCTGTGATCGCAGCCGGCGCCATCGTCACCAAGGACGTGCCCGCCTATACCATCGTCGGTGGCAACCCGGCGCGGCCGATCAAGCGGCGGTTTCCGGAAGACATCGCCGACCGGCTGGCGCGGCTGGCCTGGTGGGATTGGGATCATGAGGCGCTGCAAGCCGCCCTCCCCGACTTCAGGAAGCTTGGCATCGAGGCGTTTCTCGACAAATATGAAGCCTCCGCCGCTTCTCCCCTCAACCTCCGACGAAGTGCCGCATCGTGACTGACATTATTATTGAAGGTGGCCGCACGCTGCTCGACGGCGAATTTGCGGAAAGCTCGCTGTCGATTGCCAACGGCAGGATCTCGGGCGTCGATACCCGCAAGGGACGCGGCGCGCTCGAACTCGATGCGCGCGATCTCCTGGTGCTGCCGGGGATCGTCGACATCCATGGCGATGCCTTCGAGCGGCAGATGATGCCGCGGCCCAAGGTGGATTTCCCGATCGATGTCGCACTGGTCGACAGCGACCGGCAGGCGATCGCGAACGGCATCACCACGGTCTTCCATGCCGCGACCTGGTCGTGGGAGCCTGGCTTGCGCTGTGGCGACAATGCGCAGAAGCTGCTGGAAGCGATCGAGACGTTGCGGCCGAAGCTTGCCGCGGACACGCGCTTCCATCTCCGCCACGAGACCTACAACCTCGATGCGGAGGAGCAGATCGGCGAGTGGCTCGCCAACAGACGCGTCGACCTGTTCGCGTTCAACGACCACACGGAAAATACGGTCACCCTGCTCAACAAGCCCAACAAGCGCAAAAGCATGGTCGAGCGCACCGGGCTTTCGGACGAAGCCTTCGACACCCTCCTGCAGCACGTGCTGTCCCGCGCCGATGCCGTGCCGGGATCGATCGCGCGGCTGGCGAAGATCGCGCGCGAGGCCGATGTCCGCATGCTCTCGCATGATGACGCAAGCCCGGCGATGCGACAGGCCTTTCGCGCGCAGGGCGTGACGATCGCCGAATTCCCCGTCAACGAAGAGACCGCGCGCGAGGCCGCGGCCGGCGGCGACGCCATCGTGTTCGGCGCGCCCAATGTCGTGCGCGGCGGAAGCCACACCGGCTGGACCAAGGCTTCCGACATGATCGGGAAGGGTCTCTGCTCGGTGCTCGCTTCCGACTATTACTATCCGGCGCCGCTGCTCGCCGCCTTCCGCCTGGCCGCCGACGGCGTGCTGCCGCTGGCCAAGGCCTGGGACCTGATCTCGGGAGCGCCGGCCAAGGCTGCCGGCCTTTCCGACCGCGGCACTTTGGCGGAAGGACGGCGCGCAGACATCCTGCTCATCGACGATGAGCTGCCGATGCGGCCGCGCATCGTCGCGGTGATTGCGGCTGGCCGCCTGGTGCATTTGACCGATGCCGATCGCATCGCCTCGCGTGGCTCCCGACTTGAGGCGATTGCCGCCGAATGAACTTCCTTAGATCCGCGCTGATGGCTCATTTTCCCCGCTATGCGATCTACTATGCGCCGGCGCAAGGCGCCGCGCTCGATCAGTTCGGGGCCGAAATGCTCGGCTATGACGCCTGGATCGGCGCAGCACTGCCCTTCCCGGCCGACGTCGTGGAAGAAGTGCCGGACTGGCGCGAGGTCACCGAGGATCCGCGCAAATACGGCTTCCATGCCACGCTGAAGGCGCCGATCTCGCTCGCAAACGGCGAGACGGAAACCGAATTGCTCGCCGCTTGCGCCGATTTTGCCGAACAGCCGCGGCGGATTCCCGTGATCACGCCGGTCGTCAATTCGATCAGCGGCTTCATTGCGGTGATCCCCGCCGAGCGATCGAACGAGCTGGAACAGTTCGCCGCCGATTGTGTCCGCGCCTTCGATTGCTTCCGCGCGCCGCTGACGGTGGATGATCGCGCGCGGCGCAATCCCGCGAGATTGACGCCGCGGCAGGTCGAATATCTGGAACGCTGGGGCTATCCCTATGTCATGGAGGAATTCCGCTTCCACATGACCTTGACCGGCCGGCTCGACGATACAAGGCGCGAGGCCGTAATCGAGATGCTGCGCGCGCGTTTTGCGCGCCTGGACTTGCAGAAACTCGACATCGACCGCCTCGCGCTGTTCAGACAAAACGACGCCAAGGCACGTTTTGAAATTATCGGCGACTGGCAATTGCACGCAGCGTAAAGAAGTCCGGAACGATTGTACTATTTCCCTCCGGTCTTGATCGGCGCCGTCTCCGGCATCAGGCTCATGGCAACCAGCCCGACAACGGCCGCGAGCAACAGATACCAGGCCGGCGCCAGCGGATTGCCGGAAATGTGCAGGAGCCAGGTCACGACGAGCTGCGCAGTGCCGCCGAAGCTTGCGATCGCGACCGCATAGATGGTGGCGAACACGCCGCCACGGATATTTTGCGGCAGGGCTTCGGTGAAGGTGGCGTAGAACGCGGTGAACGGCAGCGATCCGATCAGCGACAGCACGCCGAAGCCGAACAGCAGCGATGGTGCACCGGGCGCATGCACGATCCAGAGGAAGGTCGGATAGGTCAGGAGCAGCGCGATGAGCTGCGGCCAGATCATCACCGGTTTGCGGCCATAGCGGTCGGCGAGCCAGCCGCCGAGCAGCGCGCCGGCGATGCCGAGGCCGTTGCTGACCAGCGAGACGGTGAAGGCCAGAGGTGACGGCACATGCAGCGTGTTCTGCGCGTAGGTCGTCATGTATTGCGTCACATAGGTCGCGATCGTGCCGCTCGCCAGGATCATCAGCGCCAGCAGGATGACGCGGATGTGGCGCCGCGCCAGCACGAAATGGCTGGATCTTTCGGCGCCTGCGCTTTCGCCTTGCGGGATCGTCTCCGGCAAGGAACTGCGCATCCACAGGCCAAACGGCAGACAGACGGCGCCGATCAGGAACGCGATCCGCCAGCCATAGGATTCGAGCGCCTCCGGCGCCATCGTCTTGCTGAGGATGACGCCGACCAGCGCGCCCGCGGTTGCGGCAATCTCCTGGCTCGTCGGCTGCCACGATACCACCAGCGCGCGGCGCTCCGGAGAGGCGATCTCCATGAGATAGGCAGTGGTCGGCCCGACCTCGCCGCCCAGCGCAAAGCCCTGCGCCATGCGCGCGATGATGACGATGATCGGCGCGGCGAGGCCAATGGAATTGTAGGACGGCGTCAGCGAGATCACGAGGATCGCCGCTCCCATCAGCGCGAAGCTCAACAGCATCGCCGGCCGCCGTCCGATGCGGTCGGAATAGATGCCGAGCACGATGCCGCCGATCGGTCGCGTGACAAAGCCTGCGCCGAAAGTCGCAAGCGACAGCATCAGACTGCCGTATTCGCTTTGCGCGGGAAAGAAGGTGTGCCCGATCTGGATCGCGAAAAAGCTGTAGGTGATGAAGTCGTAGAACTCAAGCATATTGCCGATGGTGGCGGCAAAAGCGGCGCGAGATATGCCAACCTGCTTGGGATTCCCGGATTTTTCCGACAATGTCTACTTCCTAACGTTCATCCTTCGTCGGATTGAATATTCACCTTCTTTGCTGTGTTTAGCAACGCATGAGGAATACCCTGTCCTACGTCGTCATTGCTCTCGCCGTCGCGGTTGCCTTCTGGGTCGTATTGGGGTCGCCCTCACCCTGGTGAAGTGCGGCCTGCCTGAAAGATAATCTTTTTATTGCATCCGAAATCGGCTTTGCTTGGCTCGCCGGGATCGAAGTCGCACGCGCGAGAGGGAGGATCGGATGAACGGACTTGGCGGCCTCAACAAATCGCCCAACGGCGTCGTGATTGGCCTCGTACAACTGCAACTCCCCGTCGTCGCCACAAGGACCGATCTCACCAGGCAGAGCGAGCGCATCGTCTGGATGGTCGGCAAGGCGCGGCGCAATCTTTCCACCATGGATCTCGTGGTTTTCCCGGAATATTCGCTGCATGGTCTGTCGATGGACACCAATCCCGAGATCATGTGCCGGCTCGACGGACCTGAGGTAGCCAGCTTCAAGAAGGCCTGCATCGACAACAATATCTGGGGCTGCTTCTCCATCATGGAGTTCAACCCGCACGGCAATCCCTACAATTCCGGCCTGATCATCGACGACCACGGCGAGATCAAGCTGTACTACCGGAAACTCCATCCCTGGATTCCGGTCGAGCCCTGGGAGCCCGGCGACATCGGCATTCCCGTCATCGAAGGGCCGAAGGGCGCGAAAATCGCGCTCATCATCTGCCATGACGGCATGTTCCCGGAGATGGCGCGCGAATGTGCCTACAAGGGTGCGGAAATCATGATCCGCACCGCCGGCTACACCGCGCCGATCCGCGAAAGCTGGCGCTTCACCAACCAGGCGAACGCGTTCCAGAACCTCATGGTGACCGCCAACGTCTGCATGTGCGGTTCGGACGGCTCGTTCAATTCCATGGGCGAAGGCATGATCGTCAATTTCGACGGCAGCATCATCACGCACGGCACCACCGGACGCGCGGACGAGATCATCACCGCGGAGGTGCGGCCCGATCTCGTGCGCGAGGCACGGATCAACTGGGGCGTCGAGAACAACATCTACCAGCTCTGGCACCGCGGCTATGTCGCGGTAAAGGGCGGCGCCATGGATTGCCCCTACACCTTCATGCAGGACATGGTCGCAGGCAGCTTCCGCCTGCCCTGGGAGGATCAGGTCAAGATCACCGACGGCACCTCCTGCGGTTTCCCGGCGCCGACGCGGATGTTCGGCAAGACGGCGAAGGCTGCGGAATGAAGTATCGCTGCTGCAAGACCTGATCAAATTGTCAAACAGCCACGCCGTCATTGCGAGCGAAGCGAAGCAATCCAGAGTGCCGCCGCGGAGGCAGTCTGGATTGCTTCGTCGCTACGCTCCTCGCAATGACGAGCGTCCGCATTCCCGCGGCGTGGTACGCCCGGGTGATGCGCCAGCCTCGTCCCTCGGAAAATGGAGGGCGCAGGGAATGCCGGGTGTGCAGCCACACCCGCAGCCTCGTGTGTGTAACAAGAACACACGAGTGTAGTCACCACGGGTAAGCCGCAACATCACGGCATTCCCTGCGCGATGGTGTTGCGGCTTATGGCGCGCTCTCCCCGGTGTCCGGCTTGATAGCCACCGTCGCTCTCGCGAACGTCTCGCGGAGCTTGATCCCAGCTTCGGGGGATCGGGACCACACGTTTTTGCCGCACGCACCGGCGCGCCTCGTCGTGCGCACTAATGCGTCCATCGCATCCCGCTTCCAACGTCCGTGACGATCGCGATACGCCCCTCCAGTGGAGGCGGGACGACGGGAGTTAACGCATAATTTCTGATTTTCGTAAAGAGAAATATTTTCGCGCCAAGGGCTGAACAGGCCCAACTTGCTTGAACGACCAGGCAAAATTGGCTATCTGGCGCACGCGGTTTTGACCGGCGTTTCGGGCTTCAGGGTGTCCCGAGACCCCGGAAAATCGCAACCGGTTTGCCTCGTCGGGCAAAACAGTTCTCCGTCCTGAATGCAAGAGACCCGGATTGCTTCGCGGAATTTCATCTGCACGCGATCCGCGCTTGGTCTTCTGGAGGTCGTCTTGAGCGTAACCACCACCCTGATCATCACAGCTGTATTCTTGCTCGCGGGATATTTCACCGGCACGTTGCGGCCGACCGGCCTGTTGAGCCGCACGCCGTCGATATTGACCGGTGCCCAGCAGCGTCTGCTCCTGCAGCTCTGGTTCCTGATCGTCATCCCGCTCGGGATTTTCTGGACATTCGGCTACAACAGCATTTGGCGGCTGCAGACCGAGCTTGAAGGGACCATCACCGCCCGCCAGGACTTTCCGCAAACCCCGCAGACACATGGACCGACAGCGGTCTACAAGGTGCAGCGGAGCGACGGTTCGCTGATCCAATATACGGCAGGTCCCGGCGATGATTCACTGCTGCGAACCATGCCGGTCGGTGCTCACATCGCGAAACAAAAATGGGAATTGTCGTATATGCTGAATGACCGGCGGGTCGATGATTTCCCGCTGATATTTTGCGTCGTCCTCTTCGCGGTTGGAGTCTGTGCCTGATCAGGGCGGCAATGCTCGTGCGTAGATGGAAACAGGACGTTTCCGGCGCCGGCGGTTAGAGTTGGCGAGCGAGATCGAGGAGATCTGAAAATGAGGCGCTTTGTTGCTTTGCTGGAAATCCCTCATCTCGTGCACCGCCGCGGCCGCACAAGACCATGCCATCACCGTCGCCTCGACCACCTCGACCGAACAGTCCGGCCTGTTCGGCTATCTCTTGCCGCGCTTCATGGAGGCGACCGGCATCGGCGTGAAGGTCGTTGCCGTCGGCACCGGCCAGGCGCTCGATATCGGGCGGCGCGGCGATGCCGATGTCGTGTTCGTGCACGACCGGGTGGCCGAGGACAAGTTCATGTCCGAGGGCCAAGGGGTGAAGCGCTACGACGTGATGTACAACGACTTCATCATCGTCGGCCCGAAGGCGGACCCGGCGCATATTTCAGGCGACAAGGACGTCGCCGATGCCTTGCGCAAGATCGCGACGGCAAAGGCGCCCTTCATCTCGCGCGGCGACCGTTCCGGCACGCACGAGGCCGAGCTGCGGCTATGGAAGGTCGCCGGTGTGGATGTGGCGGCCGCCAAGGGCGACTGGTACCGCGAGATCGGCCAGGGCATGGGGCCAGCGCTCAACATGGCCTCGTCATCGAACGCCTATCTGCTGTCGGACCGCGGCACCTGGCTGTCGTTCAAGAACAAGGGCGAACTTGTCATTCTCACCGAAGGCGACAAGCGCTTGTTCAACCAATATAGCGTGATGCTGGTGAACCCGGAGAAACATCCAGCCGTGAAAGCCAGGGATGGCCAGGCTTTTGTCGACTGGCTGATCTCGTCAAAGGGGCAGGAGACGATTGCCAACTACAAGGTTGGCGGCGAGCAGCTATTTTTCCCCAATGCGTCCCACTAGCAAAAACGCTGTTGTCGAGACCGCGACGCTCAACGCAAGCAGGATCAGTCCGAGCCCGAGCGCCAGCGGCAGATCGCCTTTGCTGGTCTCGAGCGCAATCGCGGTCGTCATCGTCCGCGTATAGCCGCGGATATTGCCGCCGACGATGATGATGGCGCCGACTTCCGCGATCGCACGGCCGAAGGCGGCGAGGAAGGCGGTCAATAGCGACGAGCGGCCTAGTTGGAACAACAGCACGATGCTGCCGAAGCTCGACAGGCCGTCAGTACGCGCGAGATCGGCATATTCGACCCACAGCAGCGAAGCCGGCCGATGGACCAGCGCAACGACGATCGGCGTTGCCAGCAGCGTCTGCGCGATGACCATCGCGGTCGGCGTGAACAACAGGCCGGCCGAGCCGAGCGGGCCGGAACGCGACAGCAATAGATAGAGCACGAGGCCGACCACGACCGGCGGCAGGCCCAGAAACGCGTTGGTCAGCACGATGACGGCCTGCCGCCCGCGAAAGCGCGTGATCGCGAGCCACGCCCCCAAGGGCGCGCCGATCAGCAGCGCGACGAGGCTCGCCGACAGGCTGACGCGCAGCGAGAGGCCGACGATGCCGAGCAGTTCGGAATCGAAACTGCCGATCAGCGAGAGCGCGGCACCAATGGATCGCGCGAAGTCGTTCATCCCGTCTTGCGCTGCAACGCGCGGCAGAAGGCGTCGGATTCGGTGAAGACGGCATCGCCGGCAAACTTCAGGGCCTCGACGGAGCGCTGTGCGGCCTCGGCATGGCCGCTGCCGCAGGCATCTTCGACGATAACGGGAATAATGCCGAGGTCGGCGGCGTGCCGTGCAGTCGGCTCGATGCCGATTTCCATGGCAACGCCGACGAGCGCTATCGCGGTGATGCCGCAGTCGCGCAATGCGATGGAAAGCGGAGTTCCTTCAAGCGCGGACATCGTAAGCTTGTCGAAGATCGCCTCGCTCGGTCGCGGCGCCAGCTCCGGCGTAATCTGAAAGCCCGGTGAATCCCGCAGGAACCAGGGGGTAACCTTCTCGGGATCGTCGGTGCGCTGCCACGCCATGGCCACGCGATAAGAGAACGCGCCCATCAACTCCTTCGGCAACGACATGTGGCGCATGAAGAATGCGCGCACGCCTGCCGCGCGCGCCGCCTCCAGCACGCGCGAAACCTTCGCCACGATCGCTTCCGGATTCTTGATCTGCTTCAGGATGCCGATTTGCATATCGTAGACAACGAGTGCGAGACGCTGCGGATCGCAGACTTCTTCCAGGGTCTGGGGAATCTCGAGGCCGTGCATGCGTTTCATGGGCACCTGCGGGATGGGCGGTCAGGGAAAGGGCGGCCCGGTCGCGTTCCGTAAGCACGCGCCGGGCCTGGCCGAGACGAGGTCAGGGCTGCTGATCGGTCGCTCAGCCGGCTCAAGCTTAGGCCAAGTCATGTTCCGGCAAAACCCCTTTTGGAACGGCAAGGGTGTGCTTCACGACGGCCGCAGAATGTGTGATTTTCGGCCTAAGGGAGCGATGGCTCTCCGCGATTTCGACCGCTGCCTGCGGTCGCCAGGACCGATTAACGTGCTTGCTCTCCTATTCGGCGCGATCTCGCTGCTTTACGCGACTGTAGGCCAGGCGGGTGGCACCGCGTTTCTTGCCTTGATGGCATTTGCCGCGTTTCCCTCCTCCGAAATGCGTCCGACGGCACTTGCACTCAACATCGTCGCGGCGGCGTATTCGACATGGGTCTTCAACCGCAATCAGGTCGTTGATTGGGGAAAGCTCAAGCCGCTGTTGCTCGCATCGCTACCCACCGCGTTCGTTGGCGGCTTCATCGTGCTGGACGAGCGCCTCTACAAAGGCACCACGGGTGTCGTTCTGCTTCTCGCCGGCGCGACCATGCTCTTGCGGCGCGAACGCGGTATCGGGCCGGATCATCAAGCCCCGCTTTGGGGTGCGACCTTGCTCGGAGCGGTGGTCGGCCTGGTGTCTGGTCTCACTGGCGTCGGTGGCGGCGTGTTCCTGGCCCCGATGCTCATTGCACTTCATTGGGCCTCACCGAAGCAGACTGCGGCACTTTCAGCGCCCTTCATCCTGTTGAACTCGACGGTCGGCCTCGTTGGCGTTCTCTGTGCAGGACAATTACCGTCCTCGCACTTTGTGTGGTACGCGGCAGCCGCCCTTGGCGGCGCCATCATCGGAACGGCCGTTGGCTTGAGATGGCTGTCCCAATCAGCCACCCGATACGTGCTCGCGGCAATCCTGCTGGCGGCTGGCATTCAGCTTCTCTACTTTGGGTAAGCTTCCCCCGAGCCGTCTCGATTTCAGCGCACTCGCTTGCAGCGGAACCGATCGCGTCACTTCCGGCTGCCCTTGGCTCCATGCGGGTGGCCATGGCCGCCATGCGGCTCGATCGGCATCATCACGACATGGCCGTGGCGCACGCCGCGCTCGGCGATGACGTGATCGGCGAAGGCCTTCACCTCCGAGCCGCGCCCCTTCAGCACGGTGACCTCGAGGCAGGAATCGTGGTCGATATGCACGTGCAGCGTCGCCTGCGCGAGGTCATGGTGCTCGTGATAGTCATTGGTCAGCCGCTTCGGCAGTTCGCGCGCGGCATGGTCATAGACATAACTCAGCGTCGCGATGCAATGGCGGTTGCCGGCCGCATTGCCGCCGGCATGTTCGAGACCGCTACGCAGGAGATCGCGGAACGCCTCCGAACGATTGGCGTAGCGGTGCTTCGCAATGAAGTCGTCCACCTCGGCGACGAGGTCGTCGTCGATCGTGATCGTCAGGCGCTGCATGCGTGGTCTCCCGGCCGTGTTCGAGTATGATGAATTCGGATTGACATCATACCGGTCTCGTCATTACGTTTCCTAGCATTCGACGAGCGGGCGAGCGACGCAATCCTCCATTCGCGGGCAATGGCGCCTGCGGATGCCGACACTTGCGCCCGAGGGAGCAGGAGTTGCGGTGGTGTGGCGTGAATGGGGACTTGGGCTGGCAGCCTTGTCGATGCTCCACGCCGGGACGTCTCGCGCGCAATCGCAGGCTGATACCGACACGCTGCCGCCGGTGACGGTGCAGGCGCCGACGCCCTCGGCAAAACCGCATCCATTGCCAAAGCGCGAGGCGCGCAAGCGGCCACAGGCCTCGCCGCGTGCAGTTGCGTCCAATACTGCGCCGCCAGTGCCGCAGGTCACCACCGGCGGATCCGGCGCGCCGAATGTGGGCTCCGGTCCCGAAGGCACGCCCGACATGGCGAGCCAGATGACGGTCTCGGGCGAAGAGCTCAACGCGCGCCCGGTGACGCGGCCGGGCGAAGTGCTGGAAGCAACTCCCGGGCTGATCGTGACCCAGCATTCCGGCGACGGCAAAGCCAACCAGTATTTTCTGCGCGGCTACAATCTCGACCACGGCACCGATCTCGCGATTTATGTCGACGACGTGCCGGTCAACATGCGCACCCACGCGCATGGCCAGGGCTACGCCGATTTGAACTGGCTGATGCCGGAAACGATCAACGCACTCGAAATCCGCAAAGGGCCCTACTTCGCCGATGAAGGCGACTTCTCTTCCGTCGGCAATCTGCATATCGGGCTGATCGACAGCGTGCCGAAGGCGATCGCGCAGATCACGGCGGGCAGTTTTGGCTATCGCCGAATCTTCGGTATGGACTCCGCCAAGGCCGGCGACGGCACGGTGCTGGTCGCGGGCGAGGCCGGCAGCTATGACGGGCCCTGGGTCCATCCCGACGACATGCGCAAGCTCAACGGCCTGGTTCGCTATACCCAAGGCACCGCGCTCGACGGCTTCTCGCTCACCGGCTTTGCCTATTCCAACAAATGGAATTCGACTGACCAGATCCCGCAGCGCGCGATTCCGCTGATCGGGCTCTATGGCTCGGAGGACCCGAGCGACGGCGGCAATACCAATCGTTTTGCGCTGTCGGCGCGCGCTTGCCGGGACCGATGACGCGGGCTCGTGGAAAGCGAACGCCTATGCGGTCAAAAGCCAGCTCGACCTCTTCAACAACTTCACCTATTTCCTCAGCAATCCCGTGCTCGGCGATCAATTTCACCAGCATGACGACCGCGTCATGGCCGGCGCCAACGCCTCGCGCACGCTGGACGGCTCGCTCAACGGCCTGCCGATGCAGACCACCTTCGGCGTGCAGACGCGCTATGACGCGATCGATCTCGCGCTATCAGATACGTTCCAGCGCAGCTTTCTCTCCAATGTCCGCAGCGACAAGGTCGGCGAAGGCAGCGTCGGTGTGTACGCGCAGAATACAGTGAAGTGGACGGACTGGCTGAAGACCACCATCGGCTGGCGCGGCGATTACTACCAGGCGCGCGTCAACTCGATCTTCGATGCCAACAATTCCGGCGCGGTCAGCGCAGGGATCGGCAGCCCGAAATTCACGGCCGTCGTCGGGCCCTTCAACAAGACGGAATTCTTTGTCGGCGCCGGATACGGCATGCACTCCAACGACGCCCGCGGCGCGACCATCACGGAGGATCCGACCGATCCCACGACAAAACTCTCCGCCTCGCCGCTGCTGGTTCGCACCAAGGGCGCGGAAACCGGTGTGCGCACGAAAATCATTCCGGGGCTGGATTCCTCGCTCAGCGTGTTCATGCTCGACCAGGATTCCGAGATCGTGTTCCAGGGCGATGCCGGCGACACTTCCGCAAGCCGGGCCAGCCGGCGCTATGGCGTGGAGTGGACCAACCGCTATCGGCCGGTGTCGTGGATCGATCTCGACGCCGACCTCGCCTATTCACACGCGCGCTTTGTCGGCTTCGACAGCGACCAGCAGGCGCTCTTTGAATCGCTCGCCGGATTTCCGCAAGCGCAGATCGGCAACGCGCCCGGCAACTACATCCCGAACGCGCCAGCGATCATCGCTTCCGCCGGCATCACGCTCGGCGAAAAGACCGGCCCGTTCGGCACGCTGCGCTGGCGCTATCTCGGCTCGAGCCCGCTGACCGAAGACAATGCGTTCCGCTCGCCCGCGACCAGCATCTTCAACGGCCGCCTCGGCTATCGCTATGACAACGGCTGGCGCATCCAGCTCGACGTGCTCAATCTGCTCAACAGCAAGGCCAACCAGATCACCTATGCCTATGGCTCGCTGATCAAGACCGACAGCCTTTATAATCTCTGCTTTCCCGTGCAGATGCGCGCCTGCGGCCGTATGCCAGAACGGCGTGATGGATACCGTGCTGCATCCGATCGAGCCGCTGACCATCCGCATCACGGCCGCCGGAGCGTTCTGACCTCAACCCGTCTCCTCAGGCGGCTTGATGTGGCGGAACGAAAACAACAGCGCGACATCGTATGCGATCTTGAGCGTGCCGCAGATGACGAGCGGCAGGCCGGGAAAGGCCGATGTCAGCAGCAGGCCCGAGATAGCCGGGCTGATCGAGGAAGCGAGACTGCGCGGCACGGCGGTGACGCTCGCCGCCGCCGGCCGCTCGGGCGGCGTCACCACCGCCATGACATAGGACGTGCGGGTCGGAACATCCATCTGCGACAGCGCGGCGCGCAGCAGCAACAGGCCGAGCGCGAGGTAGAGATTGGGCGAGAACGCCGCCAGGATCAGGAACACACTCGAGGGAATGTGGGTGAACACCATGGTGTTGACGAGGCCGGCTCGTCGCGCGATCCAGGCCGCGACCGGATAGGAAAACGCGGCGAGCGTGCTCGACCAGAAAAAGAACAGTCCTGCCGCCGACAGCGACAGATCGAAGCGCTGGAACAGCCACAGCACCAGCAAGGATTGCGCGATGAAACCGCCGGCAAAGGCATCGACGGAAAACAGCGCGGCGAGCTTGTAGACGGTGTTGCGCGACGGCCCGAGCGGCGCGACTGGCGCCTTTTCCTCGCCGCGCGCATGCGGCACGCGGCGATAGAGCAGCGCGCTTGCAACCCCAAGCGCGGCATAGGCATAGAACATCCAGCGGAAGGCGGCGATCGGCGCGGCACCATGGGCGACAAGATAATCGGGCACGGAGGCGGCGAGCGAGCCGGCCGCCGTGCACAGCGCCCCGGTCAGGCTGTAACGCGCAAAGGCCTGCGTGCGCCCCTCGTCGGTGGCGCTCTTCGCCAGCACCGCATGTTCGAGCGGTACGAGCACGCCGAGATCGCCGCCCGACGGATTGATGGTGCCGATGAAGGCGACGAGCGCGATCAGCACGAAATGCTCGACATTCGGAAAGGCGAGACCCGTCGCCACCATCAGGCTCGCACCGAAGACCAGGAGCGCGCGCAGGTCGTGACGCGGCGCGATCCAGCCGACGCTCAACGTCAATAGCGCCGTGCCGAGCAGCGAGGCGGTGGCAATGAGGCCCACCGCCGCGGCGTCATAACCGAGCACGGTCATGTAGGCCGGCAGCACGATGATGGCGAAACCGTCGCCGAACCCGCGCAGGCCACGCGCGAGATAGAGCAGCGCGATTGGGAAAGCCTCGATGGCGGATTTGCAATTGGGTTCGGAAAAGGTCGTCCGGCTATCATTCATGCGCAATCCCTCGATCAATCGAGCGTCGCGCAGAGCTTGAACGGCAGGCCGTCTGAAGGGGAGTTTGCATTTCCCCGTAAATCGCAGGCTAAAGTCGGGATGGTTCCCGCGCAAGCCGAATTCGCGGACCACAAGGCGACGGAAATTCCGTGATCCGGAAGCTTGACGGCCGCTCTGCTCGCAAGAGTTCCGCCCGTTCGGTCGACGATTGCCGGTGAAACGCGGCCAAGGAATGATCGCACAGAAAATTGCTGCCGCGCACAGCAAGCCGTCGAGAGAAAACCTGGCTCATCGCGAGTAAATCCGCGCCGCGCCGGCTGTCCACAGCCGTCGCATACCGTTCGCATTGCTGTAACAGTTGGCGCTCAGACTGCCCGGCATTGGATTCGCCGCGGCTCCTATCCGCGCAACCGACCTGCCCCGCATTTTGCAAAATTTTCACATCAGGAAACGACCATGATCGCCAAAGGATCGCGCCCGCTGGCCGGGCGTCCGCTGTTCACACCCAGCCTTGCGCTTGCGTTGCTCGCATCCACGGCACTCGCCAGCACGCTCGCTCGCGCCGATGACGACGACGTCCATTTCCGGCCGGGCCATCTCCTGGTGAGCCGCGCCGTCTACGACAACAAGGCCGCAAATGTGGTGGCCGGGGTGACGCAGCTGCCGCCGAATTGCGTGGCGCCCAATTGCGTCACGGCGAATGCGAACGGCACCTATCCGACGGTGTTCAACAACGACCAGGTCGACGCCTCCTTCGGCATCACCTCGAAGATCATGCTCGACGAGCTGCGGCTGGACGGCGCCCCGGTGCAGTCGCTCGAGGTGCCGAACAGCTCCGAACGCGGCGTCGCGCCGAACCGGGACCAGATGGTCACGAGCTTCTCGTCGAAGTCCGAGATCGCGCTCAACCTGTCCGTCGATTCGCGCGTTGTCTCGTTCATGGGCTACCTCGCCCCGATCGATACGATCGACGTGTCGAACTCCAACACGCCCGATGTGGTCGATCCGACCAACCCGGTGACCTCAAGCTATTCGCGCGTGATCGCCACCGTCGACGAGCACGGCCACTTCACCTTCACCAAGACCAATGCCTATAGCGGCAACAACGGCCGTGCCGCGATCCTGAACGACCACCACGGCGCCAACGTGTTCTACACGGCCGGCAACGCCGGCAATGGCGGCAACCCGCAGCCGAACGGCATCATCATCGGCGCCGGCGCGCAGATCGCGACGCAAGCCCACGTGCCGCTCGCCCAGCAGCCGGATCCGGGCCTGCCGACGCCGGTCGGCAGCTTCAACGTCACTCAGCTCGGACAGAAGATCGACAAGGTCGGCAAGGACACCAACTTCCGCGGCCTCACCTTGTTCAACAACGTCATCTACCTGACCAAGGGCAGCGGCAGCAACGGCGTCAACACGGTGTATTTCATCGACACCTCGGGTTTTGACGCCAACCATAACCCGCTGGCCTGCCCGAGCGGCACCGGCGTGCCAGGCGCGACCGCGTCGCTGCCGACCACGCCGATCTTCTACAACGCGGCACAGCTGCAGACGCTCGGCGTGACGCCCTACAACATGTGCGTGCTGAAGGGTTTCCCGACCAATCTTGCCAAGAACGCCACTGCGTTCCCGTTCGGCGTCTGGTTCGCCAATGCCAAGACGCTCTATGTCGCCGACGAGGGCAACGGCACCACGACCTACAACGCCGCCACCAACACCTTCACCGTCGCCGCGGCGCAGACCGGCGCGGGATTGCAGAAATGGGTGTTTAACGATGCCATCGGCAGCTGGACGCTCGCCTATACGCTGCAGGCCGGCCTTGGCCTCGGCGTGCCCTACACGGTGCAGGGCTATCCGACCGGCAACAACAGCCTGACCAACCTGCCATGGTCGCCCGCCACCGACGGGCTGCGCAACATCACCGGCCGCGTCAACCGCGACGGCACGGCGACGATCTGGGCCATCACCTCGACCGTGAGCGGCAGCGGCGACCAGGGCGCCGATCCGAACCGGCTCGTGATGATCACCGACAAGCTGGCCGCGACCACGCTGCCCGCGGGGGAGAGCTTCACCACGGCGCGCACCGCCCGCTTCGGCGAGGTGCTCCGCGGCGTGTCCTTCACCCCGGGCACCGACTTCGACCACGACGTAGCCGACGGGCGCGGCTCTTGCGGCCATGGACCGGGACCGGGGTCACGACCGGGACGATTGCCGCGACGCGGATTGATCCGTCGAAGATACCCGATATGTGCTGACGCAGGAGGCTGGACGCCTCCTGCGTTTTCTTTTTTCAGGGATCGCTGTCGGGACGGCGCTCGGTTCCAACCGCCCCCGGAGGCTGGCACACTTGTTGCTTGCAATCGGTTGACATGATTCGGTCGCATCGCGCGCCAGGATCGCCGGAGCCCAGGGGAAATATGCCATGTCGACGATATCAGCGGCGGCGCCCGCCGCATCGAAGCCGCTTTACTCTTCGCTATTCGTCCAGGTCCTGGCCGGCCTGATCCTCGGCATCGTGCTCGGCATCACCGTTCCGGATTTTGCGGTCAGCCTGAAGATCTTGAGCGATGCCTTTCTCAAGCTGATCTCGATGATCGTGGCGCCGATCGTGTTCTGCGTCGTCGTGCACGGCATTGCCGGCGCCGGCGATCTCAAGAAGGTCGGCCGCGTCGGCGTCAAGGCGCTGGCCTATTTCGAGGTGATGACCACGGTCGCACTCGTCGTCGGCCTCCTGCTTGCCTATCTCTTTGGCCCGGGCCACGGCATGAACATCGACGTATCGAAGCTCGACGCCAACGCGCTAAGCAACTACGCCGGCAATGCGAAGAAGCTGCAGGGCGAAGGCGTCGGCGCGTTCCTGATGAACGTCATCCCGACCACCTCCTTCGATGCGCTGGCGCGCAACGACGTGCTGCAGGTGCTATTCTTCGCGATCCTGTTCGGCGTCGGGCTGGCGCTGGTCGGCGGCGAAAAGGGCGAGAAGATTTCCTCGCTGATCGATGCCGCTTCCACCGTGCTGTTCCGCGTCATGGGCCTGATCGTGCGCGTCGCGCCGATCGGCGTGCTCGGTGCGGTCGCCTACACCGTCGGCAAATACGGCGTCGGCTCCCTGAAACAGCTGGTCTCGCTGGTGATGCTGTTCTACGTCTCGGTGGCGATTTTCGTGTTCGGCGTGCTCGGCACCGTGATGGCGCTCGCCGGGATCAACATCCTCAAATTCCTGAATTACCTGCGCGAGGAACTGACCATCGTGCTGGCGACCGCCTCGTCGGATGCGGTGCTGCCGCAGATCATGAAGAAGCTGGAGCGGATGGGCGTGAAGGATTCCGTGGTAGGCCTCGTGATCCCGACCGGCTATTCCTTCAATCTCGATGCGTTCTCGATCTATCTCACGCTCGCCGTGGTGTTCATCGCGCAGGCGACCAATACGCCGCTGTCGCTTGGTGATCTCCTGCTGGTGCTCGGCGTGTCCCTGATCACGTCCAAGGGCGCGCATGGCGTGCCGGGCTCGGCGATCGTGATCCTCGCCGCAACGCTCAACGCGGTGCCGAGCATTCCCGCGATCGGGCTCGTGCTCGTTCTCTCGGTCGACTGGTTCATCGGCATGGCGCGCGCGCTCGGCAATCTCATTGGCAATTGCGTCGCGACTGTTGTCGTCGCGGCCTGGGAAGGCGATCTCGATCGCGCCAAGGCGCATCAGGTGCTCGATGGCGGCGATCTCGTGGACGTGACGGCGGGGTAGCGCTTCTCCCTCTCCCCGCTCTTTGCGGGGAGAGATGAAGCAAGGCCGCAGCCTCGCTCAAACCACGTCCCGCGGCCGGAAATTCTCGATCACCCGAAGCAGCACGCGGGCGCCGGCGTCGGCGTCGGCGAGTTCGACATGCTCGTCGGGGTGATGGCTGATGCCGCCGCGGCAGCGGACGAAGATCATGGCGACATCGGCGATGTCGATCATCGCCATGCCGTCATGGCCGGCGCCGCTCGGCAGCTCGAACACCGGAAATCCCTCGGCGCTGATGGCTTCCGCAACCTGCGCCTTCAGCCAGGGCGCGCAGGGCACGGTGCGGTTCTCATGGGTGACGTCGAGCTGCAGCGCGAGATCGCGGCGTCTGGCGATGGTCTCGATCTGCCGGACGATATCGGCAACCGCGCGCTTGCGATGCATGTCGGTCGGTGCGCGGATGTCGATGGTGAAGGACACCTGCCCCGGAATGACGTTGGTCGCGCCGGGCATCGCGTGGATATAGCCGACGGTGCCGACCAGGCCGTTCTCGTCGGTGCGGCAAAACTCCTCGATTGCGCGCGATGCATTCGGCCGCGCCCGTGAGCGCATCGCGCCGCAGCGCCATCGGCACGGTGCCGGCGTGGCCGGCCATGCCGGTCAGCCGCGCCGCCAGCCGCGTCGCGCCCGCGATCGCGGTGACCGACGCCGACAGGAAGATTTTTCGCTTCGAGCACCGGGCCCTGCTCGATATGCAGCTCGAGATAGGCCAGCAGTTCGCGGCGGGCGCGCGCGGCGGCGCCGATATGATCGGGATCGAGGCCGAATTTTTGCAGCGCCTCGCGCATGGAGATGCCGGCGGCATCGCGCACCTGCAGCACGCTTTCGTCGAAGGTGCCGGCGACCGCGCGGCTGCCGAGCAGCGTGGAGGCGAAGCGCACGCCCTCCTCGTCGGCAAAGCCGGTGACCTCGATCGCGAACGGCAGCCGCTTGCCGCGCCGGTTCAGATCGGCGACGCAGGAGATCGCAGTGATCACGCCGAGCGGCCCGTCCCATTTGCCGGCGTCGCGCACGGTGTCGTAATGCGAGCCGAGCATCAGGCATGGCAGACCCGGCGGGGCGCCCTCATAGCGGCCGCAGACATTGCCGATCGCATCGAGATGCGCGTGCATGCCGGCCTCGCGCATCCAGGCCAGGATCAGATCGGCCGCGGCGCGATGCTCGCGCGTGAGGAAGATCCGGGCAAGATGTTCGCGGCGTCTTCCGAAATCGCGGCGAGCGCATTGATCCGGCCGACGATCTCTTCGCCAAGCGAGAGCTTTTGCAGCCCGGCCATTTCTCACGTTCATCCCGCCCATGCGCTTCCTTTGGCCGATCGATACAAATTCGGTGCCAGCGATAATCTCGCCCGCTCGCGACAGTCGATGGGGATCAGGCGCCGAAGGCTCTGCGCGCCCTCCGTGAATGCTCAACTCGCTTGCATACAATTCAGAAATGACTGCCTAATATTTTAATCAGAGCAAGGTTTGCCAAGATTTGTTCGGTGCCACCGACCATAAATATTATACAATAACAATAGCGATTAAAACATCATGCTCAGCAAAAAAGCTCTGGCACGAAGCTTGCGACAATGCTCCCGGGCTCCGCCGCATCAGGCGAAGCCGCGAGATCAGCGGCGGGACAGCCGCCAAGGGAGCAGGCAGATGGATTTTGGCAGGATTTCACGACGGCATCTGTTGCAGGGAAGCGCCGCGCTGACGCTCGGCTCGGCATTCGGCGTGCGGCCCGGCCGCGGCCGCCGACACCACGATCGGCTTCATCTATGTCGGGTCGCGCGACGACTACGGCTACAACCAGGCCCATGCCCAGGGCGCCGCCGCGCTGAAGAAGATGCCCGGCCTGAAGGTGGTCGAGGAAGAGAAGGTGCCGGAGACCGACGCGGTCGAGAAGACCATGGAGTCGATGATCAATCTCGACGGCGCGACGCTGCTGTTCCCGACCTCGTTCGGCTACTACAACCCGCACATGATCAAGATGGCGACCAAATATCCGAAGCTGCGCTTCGAGCATTGCGGCGGCCTGTGGACCGACAAGGACCCGAAGAACGCCGGCAGCTATTTCGGCTATATCGACGAGGCGCAGTACATCTCCGGCATCGTCGCCGGCTACTCCACCAAGACCGGCAAGCTCGGCTTCGTCGCCGCCAAGCCGATCCCGCAGGTGCTGCGCAACATCAACGCCTTCACGCTCGGCGCCAGGCTCGCCAATCCGAAGGCCACCACGCAGGTGATCTTCACCGGCGACTGGTCGATGCCGGTCAAGGAAGCCGAGGCCACCAACAGCCTGATCGACCAGGGCGTCGACGTGCTGACCTGCCACGTCGACGGCCCGAAGACCATGGTGGAGAACGCCGCGCGCCGCGGCGCGATGGTGTGCGGCTATCACGTCAACCAGTCGCCGCTCGCGCCCAAGGCCTATCTCACCGGCGCGGAATGGAACTGGGAAGCGCTCTATCCGAAGTTCGTCAAGATGATCGCGGCCGGCGAGACCATCCCGAACTTCTATCGCGGCGGCCTGAAGGAAGAGATCGTCAAGGTCTCGCCCTATGGCGAGGTGGTCTCGGCCGAGGCGCGCAAGCATGCCGACGACGTCAAGGCCAAGTTGCTGACCGCCGGCGGCTACGCCATCTTCAAGGGCCCGATCATGGACAACAAGGGCAAGACCGTGATCGCCGCCGGCACCGAGCGCGGCCAGAAGGATCCCGAACTCGAGAAGATGGACTATCTGGTCGAGGGCGTGATCGGAGCGACTTCGTGAGCATCTGACGTGGCGGATTCGGCTGACGCGGTCGCGGTTGCTCCGGCCGCCGATGCCGGATTCCTCCAACGTCACGGCGCGACCATCGAATACATCCTGATCCCGGGCGCGGCGCTGGTCGGCGCGCTCGTGGTGTTCGGCGTGTTCGTCGCGCTGTTCGGCAAGAACCCGCTCGATCTCTATTTCTACATGTACCAGGGCGCGTTCGGCACCTGGTTCTCCTGGCAGAACACGCTGACCCGCGCCGCGCCGCTGATCCTGACCGCGCTGTGCACGGCGCTGCCGGCGCAGCTCGGCATGGTCATCATCGGCGGCGAAGGCGCGCTGCTGATCGGCGCGCTGTCGGCGACCATCGATGGCGCTGGCGCTGCCGTCGGCGCCGCCGCTGGTGGTGCAGCTCGCCATGGCTGCGCCGGCATGGTCGGCGGCGGGCTCTGGATCATGCTCGTCGGGCGCGCTTGCGCCACTATCGCGGCGTCAACGAGACGATCTCGAGCCTGCTGCTGGTCTACATCGCGCTCGCCATCCTCAACCACCTGGTCGAAGGCCCGATGCGCGATCCGGCCAGCCTCAACAAGCCGTCGACGCGCGAGATCGGCGCCGCCAACATGATCGGCACCATCCCCGGCACCGACGTGCATTGGGGCTTGGTGTTCGGCCTGATCGCCGCGATCGCCTCCTACATCCTGATCTATCACACCGTGTTCGGCTTCGCCGCGCGCGTCGCCGGCGGCAACATCCGCGCCGCCAAGATCGTCGGCCTCGGCGTCGGCAAGCTGATCCTGACCATCTGCTTTCTCGCCGGCGCCTGCGCAGGCCTCGCCGGCATGGTCGAGGTCGCCGCCGTGCAGGGCCGCACCAATGCCAACCTCGCCGCCGGCTACGGCTTCACCGGCATCCTGGTCGCGTTCCTGGCGCGGCAAAATCCGCTCGCGATCATTCCGGTCGCGATCCTGCTCGGCGGCATCAGCGCCAGCGGCGGCCTGTTGCAGCGCCGGCTCGGCCTGCCCGACGCCTCGGTGCTGGTGCTGCAGGGCATGATCTTCGTCTTCGTGCTGGCCAGCGACGCGCTCTACGGCCGGATCGGCTTCCTGAAAGGAAAATCCTGACATGGCGGACGGATCGATCGGACTGTGGACCGTGCCGCTCGCGGTGTTCGGCGGCGCCATCCGCGTCTGCACGCCGTTCCTGTTCGTCAGCCTCGGCGAATGCATCACCGAGCGAACCGGCCGCATCAATCTCGGCCTCGAAGGCACGCTGGTGATGGGCGCGATGAGCGCCTACGGCATCTCCTATCTCACCGGCTCGCCCTGGCTCGGCGTGCTCGCCGCCGGCATCACCGGCGCGCTGCTCGGCGCGCTGCACGCCGGGATCTGCTCGCTGCCGCGCGTCAACGACATCGCGGTCGGCATCGCCTGATGCTGTTCGGCACCGGGCTCGCCTTCTATCTCGGCAAGCCGCTGATCGAGCCGACCGCGCCGCGGCTGCCGGCGATCGATTTCGGCTGGTGGAGCGACGTCCCGCAGGTGCGCGCCGCGCTGCGGATCAACGTGCTGTTCCTGATCGGCGTCGCGCTGGCGCCGATGCTGTTCTGGGCGTTCCGCACCACGCGCTGGGGCCTGCTGATCCGCACCGCCGGCGAAAGCGCCGACGCCGCGCGCGCCATGGGCTATTCGGTGCTGCTGATCCGGCTGCGCGCCACCATGGTCGGCGGCTTCCTCGCCGGCATCGGCGGCTCGTTCCTGTCGCTGTTCTATCCCGGAAGCTGGAACGAGGGCCTGTCCAGCGGCCAGGGCATCACCGCGGTGGCGCTGGTGATCTTCGCGCGCTGGGACCCGATGCTGTGCCTGTGGGCCTCGCTGCGTTCGGCGGCGCCGCGGCGCTCGGGCCGGCGCTGCAATCGGTCGGCGTCACCTCGGGCTATCATCTGTTCAATGCCGCGCCCTACATCCTGACGCTGGCGATCATGATCATCACCTGCTCGCCGAAGCGCACGCTGACCGGCGCGCCGGCCGAACTGTCGATCACACGATAACGCGCGAGAGAACGCATGCCCGAGCGCTACGTCAAATCCGAGCCCTATCCCTGGCCCTACAACGGCGACCTGCGCCCGGAGAACACCGCGCTGATCATCATCGACATGCAGACCGATTTCTGCGGCGTCGGCGGCTATGTCGACAAGATGGGCTACGACCTGTCGCTGACCCGCGCGCCGATCGAGCCGATCAAGCGCCTGCTCGCGGCGATGCGCGCGCAAGGGCTTTCACATCATCCACACCCGCGAGGGCCATCGCCCCGATCTCGCCGATCTGCCCGCCAACAAGCGCTGGCGCTCGCGCCAGATCGGCGCCGGCATCGGCGATCCCGGCCCGTGCGGCCGCATCCTGGTGCGCGGCGAGCCCGGCTGGGAGATCATTCCCGAACTCGCGCCGCTGCCCGGCGAGCCGATCATCGACAAGCCCGGCAAGGGCTCGTTCTGCGCCACCGACCTCGAACTGATGCTGCGCGCTGCGCGGCATCGAGAACATCGTGCTGACCGGCATCACCACCGACGTCTGCGTCCACACCACCATGCGCGAGGCCAACGACCGCGGCTTCGAATGCGTGCTGCTCGAGGATTGCTGCGGCGCGACCGACAAGGGCAACCACGACCACGCCCTGAAGATGATCAAGATGCAGGGCGGCGTGTTCGGCGCGGTCGCGACATCCGACGACTTGATCGGAGCGATCGTCGTGATCATCGGCGAACCGCCCGCCGCCGTCCGGCGCCTTCGGCGTCGACGCGGTCGCCATGACCATGCGGTTCGGCGATTTCCTCGCGCTCGACAATGTCGAGCTGAAGGTGCGGCCCGGCACGCTTCCACGCGCTGCTCGGCGAGAACGGCGCCGGCAAGAGCACGCTGGTCAAATGCATCATGGGCTACTACCACGCGACCGAAGGCGACGTCATCGTCGGCGGCCGCGAGCAGGCGATCGCCAATCCGAAGGACGCGCATGCGCTCGGGCTCGGCATGGTCTACCAGCATTTCACGCTGGTGCCGGCGATGACGGTCGCCGAAAACCTGGTGCTGGCGCGCGACGACGTGCCGGCCGTGGTCGACTGGGCCAAGGAGAAGAAGGAGCTCGAGGCGTTCCTGGCGCGGATGCCGTTCAAGGTGCCGCTCAACGCCAAGGTCTCCGACATCTCGGCCGGCGAGCGGCAGAAGTGCGAGATCCTCAAGCAGCTCTATCTGAAGCGGCGCTTCCTGATCCTCGACGAGCCGACCTCGGTGCTGACGCCGGGCGAAGCCGACGAGGTGCTCGGCATGCTGCGCGCCATGGTGGTCGACGGCGAGCTGACCATCCTGATGATCACGCACAAGTTCCGCGAGGTGATGGCGTTCGCCGACGAGGTCACGATCCTGCGCCGCGGCAAGCTCGCCGGCGACGGCCGGGTCGCCGAACTGACGCCGGACGCGATGGCGCGCACCATGATCGGCGCCGAAGAACTGACCGTCCAGCCGCCGCGCGTCCGGCGAGGCCGGCGAGCGCGCGGCTCGAACTGGCAAAGGTCCGCGCGCTCGACGATGCCGGCGCGGTCGCGGTGCATGACGTCTCGCTTGCCGGTGCGCGGCGGCGAGATCGTCGGCATCGCCGGCGTCTCCGGCAACGGCCAGCGCCAGCTGGTCGAGGTGCTGGCCGGCCAGCGCGAGGCCGAGAGCGGCGAGATCCGCGTCGCCGGCGACCCCTATCAGCGCAGCCGCGAGGAGATGCGGCGGCACAAGATGTCGCTGCTGCCGGAAGAGCCGCTGAAGAACGCCTGCGTCGGCGGCATGAGCGTCGCCGACAACATCGCGTTCCGCGAATTCGACCGCGCGCCGTTCGCCAGCGGCGGCTGGTGGCTCGAACGCGTCGGCCTTCCGCGAGGACGCCGAGCGCAAGATCGGCCGTACAAGATCAAGACCCGCACGCCCGGACACGCCGATCTCGGCGCTGTCGGGCGGCAACGTGCAGCGCGCGGTGCTGGCGCGCGAACTCGGCGGCGAGGTCGAGGTGCTGATCGCCGCCAATCCCTGCTTCGGGCTGGATTTCGCGGCGGTGGCGCAGATCCACGCCGAGATCATGGCCGCGCGCAACCGCGGCGCGGCGGTGCTGCTGGTCAGCGAGGACCTCGACGAACTGCTGGAACTGTCGGACCGCCTGGTGGTGATGTTCCACGGCGAGTTCGTCTACGAGGCGCGCGCCAGCGAGGCCGACCTGACCGAAATCGGCCGCCACATGGCGGGGCATTGATG
>CAVUCB010000058.1:0-100504 GCA_963739755.1 uncultured Alphaproteobacteria bacterium
CGCCGGCTTTTCGGGCGCAGCTTCCTGTTTCGGCTTTTCGGCCATGGCGGTCCGCGCCGCCGCGGGCAGGGCTTCGGCCATGGGCAGCGCCTGCGCCTTGGCCCTCTCCGCCTGGAAGGCGACGTCGATATTGTAGGTCTTGTCCTCGCGGAAGGAATGCACGTCGACATCGCCGATCATAGCGATTTCGACCAGCGTATTGTCGCCCTCGATCTTCTGGTTGATGGAGGCGATGTTCGGGGGGGCCGCGATCTTGGCGTCGGCGAGATCGAAGGTGAGCAGCGAATTGAACGACAGTGTCAGCTTCTGGTCGTTGAAGATCGAGGACGCGCCGACGCCGTCGGGCATCTCGAACACGAAGCGCACGAAGGTCGGCTGCACCAGCGCGCGCACGCGGATCGGCGGCCTCTTCTTGGCGAGCGCCTCGGCGCGCTGCTGGCGCAGCGCCCGCTCGGCCGCCCGCGCCCGCTCGGCGAGTTCGCGCACCACCTCGATCGGCAAGGGCGGCGGCGGGCCGCTCCAGCTGTCCGGCAACAAGTCGACGAAGGTGCGCTCGCCCGCCTGCATGGTGTTGATTCTCACCCGCTGCGCCAGCGACATGCGGATTGCGCTGCCGTCGGGATCGCGCCGCACATTGGCGACGTAGTCGGGAACGGATTCGGCAAGACGATCGGCCGTGAGGTCAACCGGGCGCTCGAAATGGATCACCACGATCGAACCCGCGGTGGTGACCTCGGTCGCGATGTCCTCCGAAAACTTGAGCACCAGCCGCGCGTAGCCGCCGGCTGCCGAAAACGTCGCCTCGCCCTTGACCGGGCCGGGCGGCGCCGGGTTCGGCCGAAGCGAGGATCGCCGTCGCGATCGTCAGTACGACGGCTGCGACAAGGCAACGCCCGCCGGTCCGCGCCAAGGCGCAGATTCGCAACAAAGATCCGATGGCTGCAACTCGCGCCATTTCCAACATGTCTTCCAATTCAACGACCCGCTTTGGAAGAAGCGGAGCGCCCTCGCCGATCACGGCTACAGAAGTCTAGAATTCGCCAATTAACGTCCTGTTAAATATCCGGCCAAATTCTATTTTTGCGGCAGGACCTTGCCCTCGATCTTGGGAAGATCGGCGGAGGCGGCTGTGGATTTGTCGCCGCTCGCGCGGCGCGCCAGCTCGACCGTCAGCCGTTCGGCGGCGTCCGTCTGCATCAGCCCCAGAATATCCGACATCTTTCGCGGCGCGATCTGCGAGGCGATCTCGATCAACACCGGCATCTCGAGCCGGTCGAACACCTTTGCGGCGTCCTTCGGCTTCATGCCCTCATACATGGTGACGATGCCCTTGAAGCGTGCATTCTCCGCCTCGGCCTTCTGGTCCTTCGTGGCCTTCTCGTTGGCCTCGAACGCCTTCATCTCCTCGACCTTGTTCTCGATCCGCTTTTCCGCCTCCTTCAACAGGCTCTCGCGGATGTCGATCTCGCGCGCACGCGCTTCCAGTTCCTGCCGGCGCTGCTGCAGCCGCTCCAGGATCGCGCGCTCGGAAGCCGAGACCGGCTGCTGGTTCTCCTCGGGATGAATCACCACGCCGTCGGGCTTGGAATCCGGCGCCTCCGGTTTCGGCTTGTCCTCCTTCGGCGCCTCCTGGGGTGCGCCATGGACGGAGCCGGTGATGTCGGCCGGATCGCCCTTGGCGAGCGATGAGGTGTCCTTTGTTCCGCCTGGGAAATTCAGATTGTCCTGCGCCCAGGAAGATTTGCTCCTCCCGGGATCGTAGTCGAACACATAGCCGCCATCGATCACGAGGCCTGCGACCTTGAGCACGGCGAGGCAGAACACCGCGACCACGACGACCGGAATGACGCGGATATTACGAAACGATTTCATGCCGCGAGGCCACCGGTCCTTCGCCGCTCGGAGAAGGCCTGCGCCGCGGCGGCCACCGCCTTGGCGCTCGAAAGGCGCGGCGCCTCCGCCGGCGCCGAAGCCGGCGGCGCCACGCGCGCCGGCGGTTCCGGCTCGGCGGCGGCCGCGCCTTGCGGCCGCGCGGCGATCGCGATCTTGGAGAGGCGGCGCACCACATGATCGCATTCGCTGAGCTGGCGCTTGAGATATTCCGACATCTGCGTTGCGGAGGTGAGCTGGTTGCCGAGATTCTCGTTGACGTCGCGCACGGCGTGCTTCAGTCCGCCGATGGCGCGCTCGGCGATCTCGGTGGCGGTGACGAGTTCGGCGATCACGGCTTTCAGCGAATGCTCGTCGGCCCGCAGCCGCTTGAGGCGGCTGTTCAGCAGCATGCAATAGCCGATGGTCACGAGCAGCAGCACGGCGACCAGGGTCTCGATCATCATACCTAATGAGTGGTTCATTGGGCCTCCATCAACTTTTCCTGCTCGTCCGCCTTCTCGAACATCGCCAGTGTCGTCTTGGGCTTGCGCAGGGGCTTGGTGACGCGGATGGCGACGCGGTCGCCGACCCGGCCCATCCGCCCCTCGGTGAGCGTCACGCTGCCGCAGCGGACCGTCACGGTCGCGTCGGCGCGCATTTCCAGCGGCAGGGTGTCGCCGACCTTCAGTTTCATCAGCTGTTTCAGGGGAATGTTGGATTCATAGAGCACCGCATCGACCGCGATCTCGGCCTGCGCGATTTCGGTGGCGAAATGGCCTTCCCAGATCGGGTCGCGGCCGAATTTTTCGCCCATGAACATCTGCAGCAGCACGCCACGGATCGGCTCGATGGTCGCATAGGGCAACAGTAGCTCGACCACACCGCCGCGGTCTTCCATATCGATGCGCAGGCGCACCAGGATCGCCGCATTCGCCGGCCGCGAGATCGCGGCAAAGCGCGGATTGGTCTCCAGCCGGTCGATGGTGAATCTGACCGGCGACAGCGGCCGGAACGCAAGCTCGGCATCGGTCAGCACGACTTCGACCAGCCGCTTGACCAGGCTGGTTTCGATCGTGGTGTAGGGCCGGCCCTCGATGCGCAGCACCGAACTGCCGCGCCGGCCGCCGAGCAGCACGTCGATGATCGAATAGATCAGGCTGGAATCGACGGTCGCAAGTCCGAAATTGTCCCACTCCTCGGCCTTGAACACGCTGATCACCGCCGGCAGCGGGATCGAGTTCATGTAGTCGCCGAAACGCACCGAGGTGATGCGGTCGAGCGTGACTTCGACGTTGTCGCTGGTGAAATTGCGCAAGCTCGTGGTCATCAGCCGCACCAGGCGGTCGAACACGATTTCGAGCATCGGCAGACGCTCGTAGGACACCATCGCCGAATCGATGATCGCGCGGATGCCGTTGTTCTCGTCGAGATTGACGTCGCCGACGGTGAAGCCGAGCAGATTGTCGATTTCCTCCTGCGACAGAACGCGCTCGCCGGAGTTCTTGCCGCTGCCGAAATCACGGCTGCCGTCCTCCACCATGGCGGCCCATTGCAGGGCCATCGATTCCGTGAGTTCGTTGGCGCTGGCTTCCTGCGCAGCCGCCGCGGGATCTTCGGAATCGAGCGCGGCCTCCCATTGGGCGGCTATCGCATCTTGGTCGACTGGATCGTTGCCCGCCATTGTCTTTAAGTCCGCTCGCCGCTACTGAACCATGATTTCCTTGAACAACACGGCGCTGACCTTGACCGGCGCGACCGCGTTGTTGACCCGCCGCGTCAGTTCCTCCTTAAGTCGGAACAGGCCCGCCGAACCGTTGAGGTCGGAGGCGCGAAGCTCGCGCATATAGGTCTGGAAGATGTCGGTGACGCGGGGCATGCTCGGCTTGATCTCTTCGATCTGCTTCTCTTCCTTGAGCTCGAGCACGACCTTCACCTTGAGATATTGCACGCGCTCGCCCGGATTGCCGGTCAGGTTGACCAGCATGTCCGGCACCTCGACGAACACCGGCGGCTTCATCTTGACGGCTTCGGCATGGTGCTCATCGTCGTGGCCACCACGGAAGAACACGAAATAGGTGGCCGCACCGCCGCCGAGCACGGCGAGCAGGCCTACGACCATGACGATCAGCTTGAATTTGCTTCTGGGTTGGGCGGCGACCTCATTGGCATCAGCTCCGCCTTCCGCTTCATTCTCAGCCATGGTCCGCCCAGTCCGGTTGCAACGCTAAAGCCGATGCCAGCCAGGCAGCTCAAATCACGCGATACAATGCCCCCAGCGCACACGCGCTCGTCCGAAGTGGACGCTAGGTAACAATGGTTAATGGTTCCTTTCGATCAGGCGGGAGCTAGGAAAAAGTTGCCGGGCAAACATGGTCAACAAGACCTTTCTGCCGCCCTGTCCGGTCTCCTCCAAAACATCCAACAATCTGAAAAGACAAGATTTTCCGGTTTGGCACGGCTTTCGCTCTGACCTCTGGCGAACCGCCCCGGCTTGGGAGAGCCAAAGCGGTTCACTTTAGATCGGCGGCACGGCTTGGGAGAGCGGTGGCGCGGGTCGGACGCAAGGGAGAATACCGGTGGAGAATGCGCTTCTCGTCGGACTTTCGCGGCAGACGACGCTCGAGCGGCATCTTGATGTCATCTCGAACAACATCGCGAACGTCAACACCGTCGGCTACAAGGCCGACCAGATGCTGTTCGAGGAATACCTGAACTCGGGCGCGCACGAAGACAATTTTGCCTTGCAGGACCGGCGCGTCTCCTACGTCCAGGACCGCGGCACCTTCCGCGATTACACGCAAGGCGCCTCGCAGCAGACCAACAACCCGCTCGATCTCACCATCAGCGGCTCCGGCTTCCTGGTGGTGCAGACCGCGGGCGGCGAGCGCTACACCCGCGACGGCAATCTGCATCTCAACAATACCGGCCAGCTCGTCACCGGCTCCGGCGACGCGGTGCTCGGCACCGCCGGACCGATCGTGTTCCAGTCGACCGATCACGACATCAACATCTCCCCGGACGGCACCATCACCGTGCTGGAAGGCGCGGCCCGAACGGATTCGATCCGCGGCAAGCTTCGCGTCGTCAATTTCGCCGACGCGCAGAAGCTGCTCAAGCAGGGTGGCAATCTCTTCTCCGGCCCAGGCACAGGCGGCGCGCCGCAGCAAGACACCAAGTCGGTCGTGCAGCAGGGCTACATCGAGAAGTCCAACGTGAACTCGGTGGTCGAGATGGGCCGGATGGTCGAGGTCAACCGCATGTACACCAACATCGCCAACATGCTGGCCGCCGCGCACGACTTGCACAAATCCGCCATCGAGAAACTCGCCGACGTTCCGGCCTGACGCATGATCCGGAAAAGTGGAAACAGGTTTTCCGAAAAGATCATGCGCAAATGAGGAGTACGTAATATGCAAGCGCTTCACACCGCTGCGACCGGAATGGCGGCACAGGAACTCAACGTTCAGGTGATCTCCAACAACATCGCGAACCTGCGCACCACCGGCTACAAGAAGCAGACTGCGGCGTTCCAGGACCTGATCTACGAACATGTGCGCCGCGTCGGCGCGCAGGCTTCCGACCAGGGCACCATCCTGCCGGTCGGCATCGATCTCGGCGGCGGCGTCAAGACCGTCGGCACGCCGCGCTCGATGACGCAGGGCACGCTGTCGCAGACCGGCAACGATCTCGATCTTGCCATCACCGGCGAAGGCTTCTTCAAGATCCAGATGCCGGACGGCACCTTTCAGTACACCCGCGACGGCACCTTCCAGATGGACAACCAGGGCCGCATCGTCACCGCGCAGGGCAACCCGGTGCAGCCGACCATCACCATCCCGCAGAACTCGTCGGGCATCACCGTCAACGCGCAGGGCCAGGTGTCGGTGACACTGCCGGGCTCGACCACTTCGACCATCATCGGCCAGCTGGCGCTGACGCGCTTCATCAACAAGGCCGGCCTGCAACCGGTCGGCAGCAACCAGTACACCGACACGCCCTCCTCCGGCGCGCCGCAGGACGGCGTCGCCAATGCCGAAGGTTTCGGCAGCCTCACGCAAGGCAGCCTCGAACAGGCCAATGTCGACGTCGTCTCCGAGATGAGCGACCTGATCGCCGCGCAGCGCGCCTATGAGATGAACGCCAAGGTGATCTCGGCCGCCGACCAGATGATGCAATCCACCACCGCGCTGTTCCGCTAACGGAGGTTGATCATGACGATGTGCCGTCTCCTCCTCGCCGCCGCGCTGCTCGCAGCCGGCGCCGTGCCGGCCCTCGCCGCCCCCGGCGACGCGGCGCCGTCCTGGGCGACCGCATCGATCGCGCTGCCGGTGCTGCGCCCGACCGTCACCGTCACCTCGGATGTGGTCCGGATCGGCGACGTCATCGACAACGCCGGCACGGCGGCGCAGATCGCGATCTACCGCGCGCCCGATCTCGGCACGACGGGTTCACTGCCGACGGCGCAGCTGATCGCGGCGCTGCGCGCGCATCAGGTGATCGGCGTCGACACCAGGGACATCAAGGAAGTCACGGTGACGCGGCTCGCGCGCAACGTGGACGCCAAGGATATCCAGGACAGCGTCGCGCGCGCCATCGAGCATCGCGGCGGCCTGGGCGATGCCGCCAACCTCTCGCTCACCTTCGACCGCGACCTGCAGGACATGCATCTCGACGCTTCCAACACCGGCGCGATGCAGGCGACTGCCGCGCGCTACGAGCCGCGCAGCAACCGTTTCGACGTGACCTTCGAGATCGCCAACGACAGCAGCGCGCAGCCGACCAAACTGCGCTTCACCGGCACCGCGATCGAGATGGTCGAGGCCGCGGTGCTGACGCGCAACGTCGAGCGCACCGATGTGCTGAAATCCTCCGACATCGTCGTCGAGCGGCGGCCGAAGGCGGAAATCGGCGGCGACGCCGCGACGCGCGGCAGCGCGCAGGGCATGCAGATGCGCCGGCCGATGCGCGCCGGGCAAGCACTGAAGGTCGCCGACCTCGTCAAACCCGATCTCGTGCAGCGCGACCAGAGCGTCACTTTGATCTACCAGACCGCGGGGCTCTATCTCACCACGCGCGGCAAGGCCGTCGACAACGGCACCGAGGGCGACGTGGTCAATGTGCTCAACCTGCAATCAAAACGCACCGTCACCGGCGTCGTCACCGGCCGCGGCCAGGTGACGATCCAGGTCGCCACGCCGGAGCCCGTCGTCATATCGGACACATCCGCGACACCCGCGCCCGCCTCCACCTCGCTCGCCTACACCAATCCGGTTACCTCCAAGCCAGAGTAAAGTTCATGTCCCAGTTCAAGTTCAGTCATGGTTATAAGCGTGTCGCGTTGGCGGGCTCATTGGTGGCGCTGTCCTGTGTCGCCAGCGGATGCTCCGCGGTCAGCCGCCTGTCGCAGATCGGCGAAACGCCAAAGCTGACGTCGATCGAAAATCCGACCACGCAGCCCGGCTACAAGCCGGTGTCGATGCCGATGCCGAAACCGGAGACGGTGTCCTACAGCCCCAATTCGCTGTGGCGGAACGGCTCGCGCTCCTTCTTCAAGGACCAGCGCGCGCACCAGATCGGCGACCTCCTGACAGTGACCGTCAACATCACCGACCAGGCCAACTTCGCCAACGAGACCCAGCGCGACCGCACCACCAAGGAAGATTCGGGCGTCACCGATTTCATCGGTTCTAAGACGCTCGGCGCGCAGGCGCAGAAGGTGCTGCCGGGCCGGCTCCTGACCGCGGACGGGACGACGCAATTCGACGGCAAGGGCTCGGTGCAGCGACAGGAAAGCCTGACGACCAATGTCGCCGCCGTGGTCACGCAGTTGCTGCCGAACGGCAATCTCGTGATCGAGGGCAAGCAGGAGATCCGGGTCAATTTCGAGATGCGCGAACTGATCGTGGCCGGCGTCGTGCGGCCGGAGGACATCCAGAGCGACAACACCATCAATTCCACGAAGATCGCGCAGGCCCGCATCTCCTATGGCGGACGTGGCCAGATCACCGACGTCCAGCAGCCGCCCTACGGCCAACAGGTGATGGACATCCTGCTGCCGTTCTAGGGATGAGGAATGAATTTGGGCTGAGAAGTCGGGAAACAACTTGAGCTGAGGAAAAGACAATCCCCTCGCCCTGCAAGGGGGAGGGTCAGGGAGGGGGTCAATCCAGCAACGCCCCCTCTCCTTCAAAGAGCTCCCACACTGCATTGCGAACCTAGGCGCAATGAAGTGTATCAACGCGGCCTCCGGTAGCTCCCCTGCCGGAGGCCGTCGTGCGTTCGGGGAGAGTGCAGTTGGCTTACGCAGCGAGTACGGCTCTTTTCACCGACTGAGGCAGGTCGATCGAACGGAACAGCCCCTTCGGACAAAGGTAATCCTCGCCGAACTCATCGATAACGCGAAGCATGCCATTCCTTTAGGCAGCAGCATCGCTGAGCGCGACATAGATCTTGCGCTTCTCTAGCGAGACCGCATAACCTTGGTTGTCCACGCAGACGACCAGTTGTTTTGCCTGTGCCTTTGTCACGCCCTCACAGCAGATGTTTGATCTTGAATTCCTTGCGTCCGATCTCGGTCGCTTCATACAATGTAACTCAGCAATAATGGATTGTGCCATCAGCCAATCACACGCGAGCGATCGTCCATGGACCCACTGACAAAGTCTGATCTTGCGCAAGTGCGATCGCCGATGTGGCGGAAAATAGCGAAAGATAAATTGCAACTGGCGACCGCATCGTTTCATCCTGATGCCGCCCCCGTTTGGTTCCCTGGTCGGAATCGGTTGGAACCTAAGCGGAGTCCTTTGCGGCGGACTTGCTCTGATTGGCTTCCAACTTTTCGGCCAAATCGCGCCACGCTTTCGCCATTTCCAGCAGGCGGGCCTTGTCCCCGGGGTACAGTTCCTTTTTGGCCAGCGCAATGCACTGCGCGACGTATTCGTAATATTCGTCGGCTGACGCCATAGACGGGGCCCCAAATATTTCCTTCCTAATTTCTCCAATCGCTATTTTGTTCCCCAAATGCCGTTGTCACAATTATGAAACCGCTCCGAACCGGGTCGCGCCGTCCGGCGTTTGTCCTCCGGTGAAGGGCCGGAGGAGGCCGACACAATGAAAGACGCGAAAACGTATCGGGAATACGCGGCCGACTGCATCCGCATGGCGCAATCGATGGACGCAGAAGACCGAGAGACTTTGCTTAGGATGGCCAAGGCGTGGGAAGATCGAGCGCGAGAAGCCGAGCGAAACGAGAAGAAGGCGGAAAGCGATCAGTGAGGCGCGAACCAGTAACCCGACATCTGGCGCGCAATGCTTTGGGCTTTGCTTGTTAAGGAAACCGACGAGAATAACAAATCGAATTCGTTTTCTGCCCGTCCTTTGTCATGTTTTCACAGCAGATATTTGATCTTGAATTCCTTGCGTCCAACCTCTCGCAATTGCTGCTTCCCTCACAGACGCGCTCCAGATATTTTAGCTGCTTCTGGTCTGTCCTCTCCCGTAGCCAAAGAGTTCCGATGGTCGCCGTCGTCCTCATGGCGGTTTTTGGACGAGCTGTTCAGCAATTCATGATCAAAGTGCCCTCCCGCCGCCCAAACCAAGGAAGAGCGCCGGAAGCGCGCACTCGAAAACATCTCCAATCGAAAATGGATATTGCCGCCCGACTACAAATTCGACCGGGACGAAGCGAACCAGAGGTCATAAGGCAAGTGCTGATTTGCCCGACCGGGCTGCCGCGCAAAAACCCGTCCAGCCCCTTTGGAAAAAATATTCCTATTTCTTTTTTCAGAAATCATGTTAGCTCGGCGTCATCTCTGCTCCGGCAAGAGGGGCGCTTCGGCCGATCGTCAGGAAACGCGGGGCGGGATGCGATGGACGCGGCAGCACGCAAGACGACGCGCGCAGCTCGCGTACGGCAAAATCGTGTGGTCCTGATCCCCCGACGCTGCAGGGCTATCGCATATGAAAGAAACCCGCATGGAATCGATAGTTCTGCGAAGGGTGGGTTGAGCGAACGTGTTCGCCATTCGCGGTCCGATTCCGATTTGTTCTCCATCCGATTCCATCGCCTGTTCACGTCGCGCTCGTGCATCCCACGGCAAGTATCGGAAGAGACTCGGGAATTGCCATATGCGATTCCCCTGCCCGACGCTGGGATCAAGCGCGTGGACGATTTCACGCGCGACGGTGGCTATCAAGCCCGGACACCGGGGAGAGCTCGTATAAGCCGTAGCCCATTGCGCAGGGAATGCCGTGATGTTGCGGCGTACCTGTGGTGACTACTCGTGTGCTTTCTACCCTTGCACACGAGGCTGCGGGTGCGTGTAACACCCGGCATTCCCTGCGCCCTCTTAAATCTCCGAGGGACAACGACAATGCATCACTCGGGCAAATCCTGTCGCGGGAATGCTGAAACGCGCCCCCCGTCATTGCGAGCGACGCTGTTTGAAATTTGAATCAGAGCAGAATTGTAAGGTGGGCAAAGCGACCACGTCCGCCGTAGCTCAACGAGCGAAGGCGGAAGCGTGCCCACCATCCCGGAGAGGTGGGCACGGCGCTTCGCGCCTTTGCCCCCCTACGCAACTCGAACGTCGCGCCTACTCCGCCATCTCGACTTGCCGCGACGACGGGCCGGCGAGCGGCCGCTCCTCCATCACGATCATGCAAAGCAACGCGCAGGTCATCAGCGCGGCCGCAGCACCGAAGACATAGCGGAACGCCGTGATCATGTCGGCCATCGGGATCGAGCTCACCGCACCGCGATGCTCGCCGGAGAGCGAGATGTCGGCACCCAGCGCCATCAGCAGAATGGCGCTCATGGCTGCCACGGTGAACGACGACGCGAGCGCGCGGAAGAAGTTCATCGCGCCCGTGACGGTGCCGACCTGGGGCCGCTCCACCGCGTTCTGGATCGAAACCACGGTGATCGGGAATGTAGTCCCGAGCCCGAGCGAAAAGACCGACAGCAGCACCAGCATGCCCCAGAGCGGCAAGGTGGTTAGCGCGAGCGCAGCGCCGGAGATCGCGGCGACGAGGTCACCAATGATCGCAACGCGCTTGTAGTGCCTGGCGCGCGCCATGGTGCGGCCGGCGATCGCCGCGCCGCAGGTGGAAATCGCCGCGAGCGGAATCAGCGCGAGCCCGGCTTCGCTGGCGCTGAGGTGATAGACCACCTCGTAATAGAGCGGCAGTTGAACCGTCAGCCCGGTCATTGCGCCCAGCGCGCAGCTCCCGGCCAGGATGGCGAAAGGCACGACGCTGCCGCTCAGCAACCGCAGCGGAAGGAACGGTTCATCCGCGCGTCCGGCATGCCAGACGAAACTGACCGCGAGCGCGAACGACGCACCGATCATCGCGAGGATGACCGGCGACAGCCAGAGATAGCGGTTGCCGCCCCAGGTCAGCACCAGCATGAACACGACGGCGGCGGCCATCAGCAACAGGCCGCCGAGCCAGTCGACCTCGCGGCGGCGGTGAAACACCGGGATCTTGGCCATCTTCGGCAGCAGCATCGCCAATGCCGCGACCGACAGCGGCACGTTGATCCAGAAGATCATCGACCAGTGCAGATGCTCGGCGAACACGCCGCCGAGCACCGGTCCGCCGATACCGGCGGCGACCCAGACGCCGCTGAAATAGGCCTGGTACTGCCCGCGCTCGCGCGGGCTGACGATGTCGGAGATGATGGTCTGCACGATCGGCAGGATGCCGCCGCCGCCGAGACCCTGCAGGCCGCGCCCGAGGATCAGCACGGGCAAGTTGGGCGCCAGCGCGCAGAGCACCGAGCCCGCGATGAACAGGCTCAGCGCCGCGATGATCATCGCGCGCCGGCCATAGATGTCGCTGAGCGTGCCGAACACCGGAGCGACCGCGGTCGAGGCCAACAGGTAGGCGGTAATGACCCAGGACAGGCTGGAGACGTCCTGGAATTGCCGGCCGATGGTCGGCAGCGCGGTCGCAACGATGGTCTGGTCGAGCGCGGCCAAAAACATCGCCAGCATCAGGCTGAGAAGGATGGCGCGGACTTCGTCGGGGGTCAGCGGCGCGCGCGGCGCAATCGGCGGCGCGTCGGAGATTGCGATGACCCCGCTCGTGAGTTCCGGAAGCTCGGTTTCGATGTCTTCGGCCAACGTTTGAGGCTCGGCAGGATAACGGCTCTGCCGTTCAAACTTGTTCATGGGGAAATGTTTTTATCCGTGGCGCCGCTATGGCAGCGCAGATTTGCTTGTGTACCCTCAATCTAGGCGGCGAATGCGCCTTCAGGCAGCACCCCCAGCGCATGGGAGCATCCCGCACCGCAACCATCGCGATGTCGTGATCAGGCTTTGGGCCGCTTCTTGAGCCGCGCCCGTTTCGGCAACAGCATCGGCCAGCGCACGATGTGGTCCTCGAGGTCGGCGTCCGCGATCTCATCCTCGGTACCCTGCACCCGGCCGCGCACGGAAACGCCGGCCTCATGGACCGTGTCGGGATCGCCCGAAATCAGCGGATGCCACCAATAGAGGTCGCGTCCCTCCGCCACGAGCCGGTAGCCGCAGCTCGGCGGCAGCCAGTTGAGGGTGCGGACGTTCTCGGGCGTCAGGCGAACGCAATCGGGAACCTTGTCGGAGCGATTCGGATAGTCCTTGCAGGCGCACAGCCCGGCATCCAGGAGCTTGCAGGAAACGTGGGTGAAATAGATCGCCCCGGTATCCTCGTCCTCCAGCTTTTCCAGGCAGCAGCGCGCGCAGCCGTCGCACAGGCTCTCCCATTCGGTGTTGGACATTTCCTCCAACGTCTTGGTTTTCCAGAAAAATCCCTCCTGGGGGGAGGGCCTTTTGGGTGGCGCGGTCATAAATCCCCGAGGTTCCGGAACGGTTTGGACAAAACCCTTCTAGGAGGTGTGCCGGTGGCGGTGCAAGTGGGCGCGAAACGGGCTTTTTTTGGTGCCGCCCTGTTCATCCTGACCATCAAAAGTCACGGCAGGACCATTGGTTTATGCCCCCCGCTCGGCTAGAACAAACGCCGAGTCCCCGAGGAGCGCAACAGGCGCCTTGGGTTTGCCGCAACATCAGCGCAAGACGTCTCGACGGCGCCCCGGCCGGGTGCTCGAACGCCTTCGAACCGACCGACGAAGAGTCCCTGTGCCGCGCCAGATCATCCCGCAGCGATGGAAGACCAAGGTCCGGCATTTCTTTCTGGACCTGGACGCCCGCATCGACTCCACCCTGTTCTCCTCGGGCAAGGGCGCGCGCGAGCTCTATGAGCGCTACTCGACCTTCATGGACCGCTTCTATGTCGGCCGCTGGAAGCGCTGGGTCTTCATCGAGCCGCTGTCGGAAGCCGCCACCATCGGCCTCGGCGGGCTGATCCTCCTGCTTGCGCTCGCCGTGCCGGCGTTCCGCGAAACCGCGGACGAGGACTGGC
Organism: uncultured Alphaproteobacteria bacterium; assembly: GCA_963739755.1. Classification (GTDB taxonomy): domain Bacteria; phylum Pseudomonadota; class Alphaproteobacteria; order Rhizobiales; family Xanthobacteraceae; genus Bradyrhizobium. The sequence continues at coordinate 13,276 of CAVUCB010000058.1, forward strand.
TGAAAAAGTCCGACCTCGCGGTGAGCTTCCTCGACCGCTACGGCAATCCGATCGGCAGCCGCGGCATCAAGCATAACGACTCGATCCCGCTGGAAGACTTTCCGGACAACCTGATCAAGGCGACGCTCGCCACCGAAGACCGCCGCTTCTACGACCATTTCGGCATCGACATTGCCGGCACCGCGCGTGCCCTCGTCACCAACGCCCAGGCCGGCGGCGTGCGCCAGGGCGGTTCGTCAATCACCCAGCAGCTCGCGAAAAACCTGTTCCTCTCCAATGAGCGCACCATCGAGCGCAAGGTCAACGAAGCCTTCCTCGCGATCTGGCTGGAAACGCGTCTGACCAAGAACGAGATCCTGAAACTCTATCTCGACCGCGCCTATATGGGCGGCGGCACTTTCGGCGTCGACGGCGCGGCGCATTTCTACTTCAACAAGTCGGTGCGCGACATCAACCTCGCCGAGGCCGCGATGCTCGCCGGGCTGTTCAAGGCACCGACCAAGTTCGCCCCGCACATCAACCTGCCGGCCGCGCGCGCCCGCGCCAACGTCGTGCTCGACAATCTCGTCGATGCCGGCTTCATGACCGAGGGCCAGGTGTTCGGCGCGAGGCGCAATCCGGCCTTCGCCGTCGACCGCCGCGATGAAAGCTCGCCGAACTACTACCTCGACTACGCCTTCGACGAGATGCGCAAGCTCGTCGACACCTTCCCGAAATCCTATACCGAACGCGTGTTCGTGGTGCGAACCTCGATCGACATGAACGTGCAGCACGCTGCCGATGAGGCGATCGAAAACCAGCTGCGCCAGTTCGGCCGCGACTATCACGCCACGCAGGCCGCGACCGTGGTCAGCGATCTCGACGGTGGCATCCGCGCCATGGTCGGCGGCCGAGACTATGGCGCGAGCCAGTTCAACCGCGCGACCGACGCCTATCGCCAGCCCGGCTCCTCGTTCAAGCCCTATGTCTATACCACGGCACTCCTGAACGGCTTCACCCCGACCTCGAAAGTGGTCGACGGCCCGGTCTGCATCGGCAATTGGTGCCCGCAGAATTATGGCCACTCCTATTCCGGCTCTGTGACGCTGACGGAGGCCATCACGCGTTCGATCAACGTCGTGCCGGTAAAACTCTCGATCGCGCTCGGCGGCAAGGATGGACCCAAGGCCGGACGGGCCAAGATCGTGGAGGTGGCGCGTCGCTTCGGCATCAAGGCGCCGCTGCCGGACACGCCGTCACTGCCGATCGGCGCCGACGAAGTTACCGTCATCGAGCACGCGGTGGCCTATGCGACCTTCCCGAACAGGGGCAAGTCGGTAACTCCTCATGCAGTGCTCGAAGTGCGCACCGGCGCCGGCGACCTGGTCTGGCGCTGGGACCGCGACGGACCGAAGCCGCGTGTGGCGATCCCCGCCTCCGTCGCCGCCGACATGGCGGGCATGATGAGCCATGTGGTGAGCGAAGGCACCGCACGCCGCGCCGCGCTCGACGGCATCCCGACCGCCGGCAAGACCGGCACCACCAACTCCTACCGCGACGCCTGGTTCGTCGGCTACACCGGCAACTTCACCTGTGCAGTCTGGTACGGCAACGACGACTACTCGCCGACCAACCGCATGACCGGCGGCTCGCTGCCGGCGCAGACCTGGCACGACATCATGACGGTCGCGCACCAGGGCGTCGAGGTCCGCGAGCTCTCGGGCGTCGGCATGGGCGTGAAGCTGCCGCAGCAGCCGGCCCAGCAGACCGTTGCCGCCAACGGCGCCGTCGCTCCGCCCAAAATACTCGAGATCAAGCCGGGACCGCCGCCGGTGCTGACCAAGCGCGGCGCCGATATCCTGGTTCAGGTCGAGAAGATGCTGGATGACGCGGCCAAGACCGCCGACAAGACCACGTCGGCGACCGAACCGCCGAAGCCGGGCAAGCCGGTGTCGTCGAGCGCGCTTGCCTTCCCCGACAGCTTTGCGGCGGCGACGCCGACCGAAGCGGCCGCGCCGCGCAAGAACTGACCGTGAGACTGCTGCTCGTAGCTATTGTTGCATTGGCTTTGGCCGCGGCCGTTGGCCTCGGCTCGACCTGGATGACGACCACGCGCGGCACCGAGCTCGGCACGCTCACAATCGGCGCCTGGACCGCGCGCCCCCGCACCGGCACCGTCGACATCGACCCCTATTCCCGCGCCACCATCACCCGCAACGGCGAGCTGCCGATCGGCACCGGCGACGGCATCGCCTTCACCGCGAGCGCCGACGACAAAAAGAAACTGCTGGACGGCCGCTGTGACGTCGTCGTCTCTGGCGTCACGCCGCCGGCGCGGTTCTGGACGCTGACGCTCTACGACAACAAGGGCCGCCTCGTCGCCAATTCGCTGCAGCGCTACGGCTTCACCAGCCAGGAGATCGTGCGCGGCGCCGACGGCGGCTTCGAAATCCGCATCGCCTCGCGCTCGCGCTCGGGCAACTGGCTGCCGACCGGCGGGATCGAGCGCTATGCACTGATGCTCCGCCTCTATGATACGCCGGTTGGAGTGGCGACGCGAACCCAGCGCGACGCGCCGATGCCCCAGGTCGCGACAGTGGGGTGCCCGTGATCCGGCTCCTGTTCACCATCCTCGCGGGCGTGCTGCTTGGCGGCGTGGTGCATCTCGTCAGCGTGCTGGCGTTGCCGAAGATCGCGACCCAGGACGCCTATTCGCGCCTGACGCCGATGACCAAGCTCAACGCGGTGACGCAGTTGCCGGCCGCCGAGCCCGGCAACAATGTCATGCCCTATCTCGATCCCGCCTTCGCGGTCGCGATCTGCCGCTACGATCTCTCGACCGGGCCGATCAAGCTCACCGTCCCCGTCAGCCAGGCCTACACTTCGGTGTCGTTCTATACCCGCAACGAACTCGCCTACTACGCAATCAACGATCGCTCCGCCGGCAAGAAGGTGATCGAGCTCAACCTGATGACCGAGGCGCAGCACGATGAATTGCCCGAGGACGAGGAGATCACCTCGGCCGACCGGCTGATCATCGATTTCCCCCTCTGTTACAGGCCTCATCGTGCTGAAGGCCCTTGCCCCCGAGCCCGGCCTGATGCCGCAGGCACAGGCCTCGCTCGCCGCCTCGAGCTGCCGGGGTGCAGGTCGATCAGCCGCCGGCCAAGCAGGCCGAAGCGCCAACTCTGCGTGGCAAGCGCTAGCCCCTGGTCGTGACCGGCCGTTCGATCACGGGCCGCGCCGCAACCGGCGGGTTGGCCGTCTGCGCGGCAAGCTCGCCGATCAGGCGATCGGCATCGGCGGCGATGGTGTCGGGCGCCTGCAGCACGAGGCGCTCCAGCGCCCAGCGATAGGACGCCACGCGCCGCTCCAGGCATTGCTGCACCCATTGCACGATCAGCGAGTTCTCCTGCATGCGCGCCACCGCGTCGGCACTCTCGCGCGGCGACAATTCGCTCATGTGGGCCATGCTGGCATGGCGCCTGCGGTCGAGGTCGAGCACCTTGATGGCGCTGGAATAGAACAGCTCGAAGCGGGTGGTGTCGTCGCGCACGTCCTCGATCAGCTGCGCATAGCGCGAGGAATGCGAGCGGTGCGGCTCGTCGATCAGCGCGCGGCCGTAAGCCGTGCGGTCGAACACCGGCGCCTGCCGCCAGGGCGAGGCGATCGGCGTGTAATCGCCCCACACACTCTTCCAGGCGGGGCGCGAATGCGGCGGCTCGATCAGGGGATAGGCGACATCACGAAGCTGGCGTTCGTTGTCGGTGAGCTGGAATTGGGAGGGACGCAGGCCGACGCTCGATGTGGCCTCAAGGCCGATCCACCGATGCATGTCGTCGTTGCGCATGTCGTCCCGGGTGCGGCCGAAGTCACCGCCGCTGCAGGCCCCGAGCAGGCTGGCTACCAGCAGCAGCAGGGCCGGCGAAAAATACCGGATCGGAAATCTCGTCTCCGGCATGACGCGGTGCCCTTGATGTTTCAGCGACGGCGACGACCCGGAGCCGTGCCCTGTTCAGGCCCTCTGCCGCCGCCCGTTCCATCGTTGTCGCGCTCGATGCGAATGACCGGCAGGATCAGAACGGTGCCCATGCCGGCACGCGAAGCGCCATCGAAGGTTGAGCCCAGCCGCCGCGAAGCCGCATCCGCTGGAAATTCAATGATGGTCCCCATGCCCATTCTCTCTGGTCGTCGCGGCGACCGATTTGTCCCGCGACACCTTGATTAAGATCAGCACGTGGTTAACGGGGTCTTAATCGAAGCTGGCGATGCCACTTCGACGCCGCAATTACGTCTTGCGTGGCAACTCGGTATCATCCGTGTTTTTGCTGGTTCCTTCACAAATTGTTTTCCTTAACGAGCCATTACTCCTAAGTCATTGATCGCACAGGTCCGCGGTCCCGGCTATCGAGTTGAAAATCGATGGAATTGGGACTTCAGAATCCGGCACGGCGGGGGTGAACGTCCGGACTTAAAATTCGCTGCGCTCACTAAGAACAAAGCGGTTTTTTGTAAAACGCCCGCCAAGTTTTTCGCCGAACCTATCCGAACAAAGCGTGATTTGGAAAACGCTTCCTGCTTCTGAATTCCAGCAAAAGGCGCGGGGAGCCGTGCAGCAGGACTCCACGCGGCCCGTGTCGATGCCGCTGCCCAATGTCGCGCTGATGTCAGTCGCATGGCCCGGCGCTTCCTGGATTTAGATAGAGCACGCCGCGAATAGTCTCGATCCGGGGCCGATGCGGGTGGCCGGAAATGACCACGTCAACTCCGCAGGATACGGGATCCAGCCGCAGTTCATGGATATCGTGCAGGACGTAGATCGAGCGCCCGCCGAGCCTTACCATCTGCTCTGTTTCGTTCTGGCTGTGCTGGCCTCGCCATTCAAGTCGCAGTGCCGAGTAGGTGAGGATGTTTCCATCCTCACACCGGGTCACAGGAGGCGGTCGCCCGCCTCCTGTTCCCACAGAACGTAGCGTGCGGATTTACCGCACTACGCTCTTCGGCAGTTGATTTCACAGCACTGCAAGAGCCTGCAACTCCCCATAAGGGAGGCGCAGCTTTGGTTTCAGTAACGGCGTCCTTGCTTTGATCTGGTGGTACTTTTCCCAGGTCAGGCGGCGGCCGGCCCAGCTGCGGCTGCGCAACATTTTGCGCCAGTAACGCTCCACGGCGCGATAGACCTTTACGAGACACCGAAGATTCCCGGCGACACCATAATAGGCATAGTGGCCGCGTAGGAAGATGTTGATTTCGCCGGCCTGGTCACTGATTTTATAATGCCGTATTCGCCGCATCAGCTCCTGCAGCGACAGGAGGCTGCGCTTTAGCCGAGATTTCTCGGTGCGCATCCCAACCTTGAAGTTACCTTTCAGGTTTCGCGTGCAATACAGCGTCAGGCCCAGGAAGTAGATGGTTTCCGGGCGCTTTCTGCCGCGTTTGCTCGCGTGTCGCTGCGCGAACCGACCAAACTCAACCAACTTGGTCTTGGTCGGCTCAAGAGTGAGGCCGAACTTTCCCAACCGAAGGCGTAAGCGCGTCCTGGACACGGATGGCGTCCGATCGATATTGGAAGCAGATCACAAAGTCATCGATATAGCGCACCAGTCGGGCTTCGCCCCGCAACCGGTTCTTCACGACGCGTTCGAACCAGAGGTCGAGCACATAATGAAGATAAAGGTTGCTCAACAGTACGCTAATCGATCCACCTTGCGGTGTTCCTTCCTCGCTCGGATGGACCGTTCCATCTTCCAAGACGCCCGCTTTCAGCCATCGCCGGATCAAACTGATCAGGCGTGGATCACCGACCCGATGCGCGACGAACCGGAGCACCCAATCATGATTGAGACTCCCGAAGAAGTTCTTCAGATCCGCCTCCAGCACCCACCCGATTTTGCCGCCGGCGATGACCTCATTGAGGGTCGCCAGAGCATGATGAGCACCGAGACTTTGGCCGACCACCGAATGAACAGGGCAGAAAGTCCTGCTCATAGATGGCAGACAGCACCTCGGCCGTGCTGCGCTGGAGAGCCCGGTCGGCGACAGTTGGCACGCCAAGTGGGCGCTTTTCCGTCTTGCCGGGCTTGGGGATATAGACTCGCCGAATATCCGGCGCTCTATATCCTTGGCGGTGAATGGACTGGAGCATCGGCTCTACCCATCCATCGAAGCTCTTCTTCGCCGCCTCCACCGTCTGCCCATCCACCCCTGCGGCCGACCGCTTCGGAATCTGCAAGCAGATTCTTCCGCACCCGATCGCGCGTGATGTGATGAGCCAGCGACGTGAAGCGGAGTTTTGGTTCGCGTCGGGCTTTCGCTGCTATTTGTTCAAGTTTCGTTTCCATGGTCAGCTGATCTTCTCTTTGAATAGAAGGCCGTGACTCCCGTTGAATGGAGCCCATGTTGCCCAAGAACAATTCAACTACCGCTGACCGCTTCCCCATGTGGCCGGCTCTCCCGTCCTCCGAGTACTATCAGTCAGTCTGACTTCCATTCGGTCGTCAGGCCTTCCTCACCTTGGCGGCTTGTCGGGCCCTACAAACTTTCGTTTGAACCGGATGGATCTCCCTTGTTCACGTCAACGCCTTTGGTTGCATGCTGGCGGTACGAACCCCGGGAGCACCTCAGGCCGCTCGCGAAGACGCGGTCTTTGATTCCGCCTTCCCCTTTGAGAGACAGGGTCGGCTACTCCGATCACGTTCGATTTCGGGGCTATTTTCCCGTTCACTTCATTCCGGCCTACAACCTCCCTGTCTACGCTTCGCAGCGGCCGTTACCGGACGCCACGCAAGACTTGGTTCGTGGCTGCTCGCTAGGCTTTGCCACGGCCGTCATCGCAGACTGCAGACTTCAACGCGCTTGCAAGGCGCAACCCTCACAGTCCCGGACGTGCCGATTTCTAGCATCCGGTTCTTCACGGGAGAGATTTGCTCACAGCGGTGTGGCGGTGGACGATCCGAGCTGCTGGCAGAGGGTGCCGCGTTAGGAGGTCGTTGAACCGATCCCATGGGAACCGGCTCCCTCGTCGCGACAGCCATTTGTGCCAGATCCTCGCAACCTTGTGGGCGTACCAGCTTAATCGTCGAAAGTTGCCCGATATGCCGTAGTAGGCATAGTGGCCCCTCATCTTCGCAACCAGTTGGGCATGCTGCTCGGGGATCGACAGATGTCGGTGTGTCCGACACCAATCGCTGACCGCCGCCAGCGCGCGGGCGTAACGCTTCTTTGCCGTTACCTGCCTCACCACGTTCTTACCCTTCCGCGACTTTCCCCAAACGTGGCAGAAGCCGAGGAAGGTGAACGTTGTCCCATCCGTGTCCGGGTGGTCCTTGCCATCTGGTCGGTTGCTGCGGAAATCGACAAAGCGTGTCTTGTCGGGATGGAGCGTGAGCTCGTACCGCGCAAGTCGCTTGCCCAATACATCCAGAACCCGCTTGGCATCCTGAAAGTCTGCGAACGCCATCACGGCGTCATCAGCAAAACGGACAAGGGTACTGTTCCCCTTGAGCCGAGGTTTCACCTCGTTCTCGAACCACTCATCCAGCACGTGATGCAGGAAGATGTTCGATAGGCAGGGCGAGATCACCCCACCCTGCGGGGAGCCTTCGGTCGCATGGCGCAGGAGCCCGTCTTCCAGCACTCCCGCCTTCAGCCATTTATCGATCATCCTACGGATGACACCATCCGTGACTCGTCTGTCAAGAAACGCACGCAGGTGGGAGTGCGAAATCGAATCGAAATATTTTTCGATATCGAGATCTATCACCCAACGCAGCCCGTGGCTCATGAAGCCAGTACGCAACCATTGCAAGGCTTGATGAGCAGAGCGACCCGGCCTGAAGCCGTATGAGCAGGTAAGAAAGTCCTGCTCATAGATGGCCTCCAGCACCATGACAACCGCCCTTTGTGCGACCTTGTCCTCGAAGGTTGGAAGGCCAAGGGGCCGAAGGGATCCGGCTCCATCGCCCTTGGGGATGTATACCCGCCGTACCGGCGGCGCGTAATAGCGGCCTGACTTGATGCGTTCCAGGAGATCCGAAAGATTGGTCTCCAGGTTTTGCGCATACTCTGCCGCCGTCACACCGTCGATACCGGGGGCACCATCCTTGCGGGTGAGCCGGTAGGCTTCCCTCATCCACTCCAGATCGAGGACGTGGTGCAGCGTGGACAATGCCACCCCGCTTTTTGCTCTTGCCAGTTCAGCTATCCGCTGCCGTTTCGTGGACAGGTTTGTAAGACCCAAGGTTTCTCTCCCATGTTGCCCGTCAGCGGTTCTCTCCTCACGACGCCCCCCTTTCCTCGATCGGGTCCGAGGCGCATCTGCGCCGAGTTCTGAAATCTTACGCCGACTATTATAATAACTTCAGAACGCATCGATCCTTGAGCAAGGATGCGCCAGTTTCTCGTCCGGTTCAGCGAATCGGAAGCATCAAATCACACGCCATCCTTGGCGGACTTCACCACTACTACGCCCGAGCTTGAGTTTTCGGTACACACAAGGGTTTCAACACCACAGACGTTAAACCGGGTTTGGTGTTGAAACGGCGCGAAGCGCCCGCCGGCTATACTCACTTCGCGGCTCGCGTATAACGCCTGAGTTTAACGAAAATTCATAGGAATTTTGGCCTGTAACAGCTTGCACGGCGTTGCATATAATTTGCGTGCTGCCGCAAAACCGCGGCGGTGCAAATGGGAGGCGGACCGCAATACGGGTCGTCTCCTCCCTGCGTCGGCCGCCATTTTCAGCCCCCAGTCCCTGGCGGTTGGCGCAGTGGGCGACCTCTTGAGTCTCTAGCGCGAAGCGCTCGCCGGCCTCACAAAAAGATTGTCCGCTTTTGTGGGCCACCAAGATGATGAAGGCGAACGAGGAGTTCTTAGCTGAACTGGCGACCATGCCGCTCGATGACCCTAAGACCGTTGTGAAACGGATGCTAGAGAAGCGCGAGAATACTCACTGATGGACCAAGCGTTGCTATTGCTTGCCGCAGTAAGCTTTGTTGCGTTGGTCCTCGCCCTCTTATCGGCTCTGCTGCCGAACGCGGACTATGATCGTCTCACCCTGGGCGGCCACTCGATGGGCGGCGACATCACGATGTATTTCGCCAAGCCACGCCATGGGGCTTCCCGTGTTGCGCACGCTTTCCTTGTGTACATGCCGTCGCCACTACCCCGGCGCAGCGGCTGGACGTCCTACTTCGCTCGTTCACCCAGCCGTATCAGCCTTCCCCGAAAGGGTGGTCGGGTCGGCCTGCGCATCGTCCTTTTCGAGGTTTGCTCGGCGTTTACTCGCGTTACGGCCTGCACACTCGCGCTGTCACCAATTCGTGACACGCTAACCGAAGGCTTCAGCCACTTTGTTACCTCCATGACTGCTCCGGTTGCTTCCGGCTGGAGCGGTTGCCGGGTGGGACTTACACCCACTCGAAAGCGCCGCCTTCCCACGGCGCACACTCAAGTCGGACATCGCGCCACGTCCGGGTTGTGCTGATATTGTTGCAAAAGTCCCAAAAGGCGTCGCGGCTAATTTCCCGCCAAAGAAGGAAACAAGCGATAATCGCCGATCAATAGGGCTTCAAACGGGCTACCAGAATCGTCGGTGAGTTTGGCGCTTGGCGACATGGTCCCCACATCATTATTCAATCGCTGCACCCACGGGTCAGAGAATTTGAGGCCCACCTCGCAAAAAGACTTTTGCAACAATATCCGCCACAACCGGACGTCCCCACAAGGGCGCGATTGACCCAGCTTAGATATTCAGTTTGCCACTCAGCCGTATAGTTCCGGCGAGAAGTCCAATGCAGCCTCTTTAGCCGGCCAAACTCTTCATTTCACCAAGCCCGTTCACGTTCTTGCAACGGCTCGGGCGCATTGCACCGCGAGATGGCGGACGCTTGTCTGTAAGGGACAGATTTCGCTATGTAAAATCATCGAATCTCCTGCTAGATTTGGAACAAGCAGCCCCAAAGTTCCAACTCGATTGGAGAAAAAAACGGGCGCACGGGGGAGGACGCTGTTGAAGGGCCATTCACACGCCAAGTCCGATCGTCTGTCCGATCGCAAGATGTCGGATCGCAAGACCGGCGTCGGCGACCCCGAGCTCATTCGCGCACGCGCCATGGAAACGCTGTTCGAGCGGCTGGAGAGTCTGTGCGAAGGCGCCATCGCGATTGATCGCACCGGACACGTCGTCTATATCAACGAGAAATACCTTCACTCGCTCCGCCTCAACTACGTCTCGGAGGCGCTCGGCCGTCCGATCGAGGAGATCATCCCCAACAGTCTGATGCGCCGCGTCGCCGAGACCGGCGAGCCGATCCTTCTGGATATCATGGAGCTCGGCGGCGAGCAGCTGGTCGTCACGCGGATGCCGATCGAGGACGAGAACAGGAACGTCATCGGAGCGATCGGCTTCGTGCTCTCCGATCATATCGACAACCTCAAGCCGCTGATCGCGCGGATGAGCCAGCTCGAAAGCGACCTGCGGCTGGCGAAGCGGCAGTTGTCGCAGGGCGCACCGCGCGGTTCACCTTCGACGACTATGTCGGCGAGACCGCGAGCATTGTGCGCGCCAAGGAACTTGCGGGCCGGGCGGCGCGGCAAAACGTGACGGTGTTGCTGACCGGTGAAACCGGCACCGGCAAGGAACTGCTGGCCCAGGCCATTCACAACGCCTCGCCACGCGCCGACAAGCCCTTCGTCAGCGTCAATGTCGCCGCGATCCCCGATACGCTGATCGAGTCCGAATTTTTTGGCACGGTGCCGGGGGCCTATACCGGCGCCGATCGCAAGGGCCGCGAGGGCAAGTTCAGGAGCGCCGACGGCGGGACATTGTTTCTCGATGAAATCGGCGAAATGCCGTTGCAGCTGCAGGTCAAGCTGCTGCGCGTATTGCAGGAGCGCGAAATCGAGCCGGTTGGATCGGACAAGGTCGCCAGGGTCGACGTCCGCATCATTGCCGCGACCAATGTCGACCTCAAGAAGCGGGTGAACGAGGGCGCGTTCCGGGCCGACCTTTATTACCGTCTCAACGTGCTCTCGATCGAATTGCCGCCGCTGCGCGATTGCGTGGGCGATCTCCCCGAGATTTGCGCACGGCTGCTCGACGACATCGTTCATTCCGGCGATTATCTCAACGCCCGGATCACGCCCTCGGCGTCTCGCGGCGCTTGCCCGCTACGATTGGCCGGGAAACGTCAGGGAATTGCGCAACATCCTGGAGCGCGCGCTGATCCTGAGCGACTCCGGTCGGCTGACCGGCGATGATTTCGCCCGCATCCTGCCATTTGGCTCGGAGATCAGGACTGCACCGTCGGCAAAGCCGGCGGGCATCGTCGTGCCCTATGCGCAGGCCGAAGCCGAGTTCGAAAAGCAGACGCTCGAATGCGCGCTGCAGGCGGCCAACGGGCAGATCTCGGAAGCTGCCAGAATGCTCCGCATCTCGCGCGCGACATTTTACAAGAAGCTCGCAAAGTTCGGGCTGGCCCCCTCCAGCTCGGCGTCTGTCGGAGTTTCGAGACAAAAACTGTCTCGAATTCGGATCGTTGACACAACTGCGCCACCACGTCCGTCGCCGGCGCGCGCCTCGAACTGCCAATTTTTCAGCCCTTTTGATCTATCGCAAGGCATCTGGCGCGAAGCTTGCTCTGCTTTTGCACAAAACGACGCATGTCAAATGCGCGCCGTCAAAACTGGGAGGACAACATGGCCATTGCGCTGGAAGCAAGACATTCGCCGTCGCATGTCACGGTGGCGACCGCCAGCCTGATCGGCACCGCGATCGAGTGGTACGATTTCTTCCTCTACGGCACCGCGGCCGCGCTGATCTTCAACAAGCTGTTCTTTCCCACCTTCGACCCGATGATCGGTACGCTTCTGGCGTTCGCGACCTACGCGTTGGGCTTCATTGCGCGGCCTCTCGGCGGGCTCGTGTTCGGTCATTACGGCGACAAGATCGGCCGCAAGACCATGCTTTATCTGACGCTCTTGATCATGGGCGTTGCGACCGCGGTAATTGGCCTGCTGCCGACCTATGAACAGGCGGGCATATGGGCGGCGATCCTGCTGATCGCCTGTCGTCTGGTCCAGGGCTTCGGTCTCGGCGGCGAGTGGGGCGGCGCGGTGCTGATGGCGGTCGAGCATGCACCCGAAAACAGGAAAGGCTTTTACGGCAGCTGGCCGCAGCTCGGCGCACCGCTCGGGCTCGTGCTCGGCACCCTGGTGTTCTCGGTCGTGTCCTCGTTCCTGACCGATGCCCAGCTGTTTGCCTGGGGTTGGCGCCTTCCGTTCCTGTTCTCTATCGTCCTCGTCATCGTCGGCTTGTGGATCCGCTTTACGATCGCAGAATTGCCGGAGTTCCAGAAGGTCAAGGACGAGAAGCAGGAAGTGAAAATGCCGATCATCGAGGCGATCCGCATGTATCCAAAGAACATCCTGCTCGCGATGGGCGCGCGTTTCGCGGAAAATGGCTTCTTCTACATCTATGCGACATTCGTTCTTGCCTACGCAACGCAGTCGCTCGGCTTGGCCCGGCAAGACATGTTGAACGGCGTACTGATTGCGGCTGCGATCGAAACCTTCACGATACCGGCGTTCGGCGCGCTTTCCGATCGCGTGGGCCGCCGGCCGGTCTATATCTTCGGTGCCATCTTCTCGGCGCTGATGTCGTTCCCGCTGTTCATGCTGCTGGCAACGAAAAATCCGCACCTTGCCTGGGTCGCGATCATTCTGGGTCTGGCCATCGGGCACGCCGCGATGTACGGCCCGCAGGCGAGCTTCCTTGCCGAATTGTTCGGCACCAAGGTGCGCTATAGCGGCGTGTCGCTCGGCTACAACCTTGCCTCGATCTTCGCCGGCGCGCTGTCGCCGTTGATCGCCACAGGGTTGTTGGCCGCATATGCCCCGGCGACATGGCCGGTCTCCGCTTACATGATCGGGCTAGCGGTCATCACCATCGTTTCGGTCTATTTCGCAACGGAGACACGACACAACCCTAACACTGAAGGCGACGCTTCTGTCGTTGCGAGCAGGGCGAAGTCGGCACCGGCCTAGCCTCGCGGTCAACGGGGGAGAATGCAGTGAGCCAGCATCCGGCGTTGCCCTATCTGCGCAGCTCGGAGAAGGGCAAGATTGTTACGGCCGCGGAAGCTGTGCGGCTCATTCGTGACGGCGACACTGTGGCCACCGGCGGCTTTGTCGGCATCGGGTTCGCGGAGGAAATCGCGCTGGCGCTGGAGGAGCTTTATCTCGCCCACGAAGGCGATGCGCTCCATACGCACGGCAAGCCGCGCAACCTGACACTGGTCTATGCGGCAGGGCAAGGCGATGGCAAGCACCGCGGCCTCAATCACTTTGCGCATGAGGGGCTGGTCAAGCGCGTCATCGGCGGCCACTGGGGCCTGGCGCCCAAACTGCAGCAGCTCGCGATATCAAACCGGATCGAAGCCTATAATCTTCCGCAGGGCGTCATCACCCATCTGTTTCGCGACATCGCTGCGCGTCGGCCCGGTCACATCTCCCGCGTCGGTATCGGCACCTTCGTCGATCCGCGCCAGGGCGGCGGCAAGCTCAACGCTCGCAGCATCGAGGACATGGTCGAATTGCTCACTTTGGGCGGCCAGGAATGCCTGTTCTACAAGACGTTCCCGATCGACGTCGGCATCATCCGCGCCACCACCGGCGATCCCGACGGCAATCTCACGATGGAAAAGGAGGCGCTGACGCTGGAGGCGCTGGCGATCGCCATGGCGGCGCATAATTCGGGCGGCATCGTCATTGCACAGGTCGAGCGCGTCGCCGAGACCGGAAGTCTTAATCCGCGCCAGGTAAAGATTCCCGGCATTCTCGTTGACTGCGTCGTCGTGGCAAAGGCGGAAAATCACTGGCAGACTTTTGGCACGCAATATAATCCGGCCTTCTCTAGCGAGATCAGGGTGCGCGCCGCCTCGCTGCCGGCGATACCGATGAGCGAACGCAAGGTCATCGCGCGCCGCGCCGCCTTCGAGCTGAAGGCCAACAGCGTCGTCAACCTCGGTATCGGCATGCCCGAAGGGATTGCGGGCGTTGCCAACGAAGAGCGGATAATCGACCTCATCACGCTGACGGCTGAGCCCGGGGTGATCGGCGGCATTCCCGCGAGCGGGATCGATTTCGGCGCTGCGATCAACACGCAGGCGGTGATCGACCAGCCCTACCAGTTCGACTTCTATGACGGAGGAGGTCTCGACGCCGCATTTCTTGGGCTTGCGGAGGTCGATCGGGCCGGCAATCTCAACGTCAGCAAATTCGGTCCTAAACTTGCCGGTGCCGGCGGCTTCATCAACATCAGTCAGAACGCCAAGAGGGTGATCTTTGTCGGCACTTTCGGCGCCGGACGCCAGCGCATTGCCGTATCCGACGGCAAGCTGGCGATCCTGGAGGAAGCAAAAGCGCGCAAGTTCGTCGAGGCTGTGGAGCACGTGACGTTTAGCGGCGCCTACGCGGCAAAGCGCGGGCAAAGTGTTTTCTATGTCACCGAACGCTGCGTATTCGCACTTACACCCGATGGACTTGAGCTCACCGAGGTCGCGCCCGGCATAGACATCGAGCGCGACATTCTGAAGCTGATGCATTTCAAGCCGATCATGCCGCGCGATCCCCTGACAATGGATCAGCGCATTTTCCGCGATGGTGTGATGGATCTACGCAACGATTTACTTGCAATTCCTCTCGACCAGCGCTTCACCATCGATGAGCAGCAGAACCTGTTCTTCGTCAATCTGGAGCGCTTCTCGCTGCGCAGCCGCGCCGATATCGATGCGATCGCGAAGGCAGTCGAGGCCAAGCTCGGCGGGCTCAACCGGCGCGTCTACGCCATCGTCAACTACGACAATTTCTCTATCGTGCCTGAACTGCTTGACGAATATTCGGCGATGGTGCACAGCCTGACCGACCGCTTCTACTCCGGCGTCTCCCGTTACACAACCTCGGGCTTCCTGCGCATCAAACTGGGCGAAGCACTGGAGAAACGCGGCGTCGCCGCGCACATTTTTGAAAGCGCGCAGGAAGCAAAGTCTGATTGGCGAAACGTCGAAGCAGCCGCCAAATGAGAAGTGAAGTTAGCGAAATAATTCAAGTCCAGATGCAAACAAGCCGTAGAAGCAATCCTCTCTCGCGGTGAAGATGGTCTGAGTTGAGGCCACGGCCGGTCGAGAGGGTCGCCGGTCAACAGGAGTTGTCATGCAAGGTCGTTCATTCCCGTTTGCAGGAGGTGCGATCTTCTCGCCTTGGTTCACCGCGGTGTCCCTAACGCTGGAGTCGAGTGAGGTCATTGGGCTCCGTGTCGCGAAGCTTGCGGGCGGGGGCACTTGATGCGCAGCACGAAGCGCATCTTATCTTGAGCGAGAAGGTCAACGCGGTATTCGAGATTAGCGCAAGACTCATTTACGGTGCGACAATCATTGATGTCATTGAGCGGTTTCGCAAACAAGTTGCAGCTAACGCCAGACGCCTTTCCTAGCGAAAGCTAACGAAGAGTGCTATGCGCAATCCTGCCCGCGCCCCAAAAAGTAGACCGTGCCGCACCGAGAATGGCGACCCGGACGCTTCTGACTCAGCACGGTGATGGCGCCCGTGATCGCACAGGCGAGCCCCAGCATGACATGAAGGCCCACCACGGACCAGAAAGATTGGCTCGCGCTTGACGGAATCAGCATGGTGTTTGGGGCGCTCGGAAGGTTCAATTGCGCAACCGCGAGCCTGCGACGAGTTCGCTCCCGGTCATTGTCCCCCGACCCTCAGCGTATCGAACAGCGCGATGATTTCGTCGATCTGATATTGCGCCAACCGTGGATTTGGCATGGCCTGATTTGGCCCCAGAAAGCGGTGGCCGGAACTCAGCAGTTGGCGCAGCGCTTCCTGCGTAACTGATGGCCGGCGGGCGAGTTCGGGAAAGCTCGGGGCCGGAAAGCGCGCAACGGGACGCGCCTCGTTCGAATGCTCCGACACAATATGGCAGGCTCCGCAGATATTTTGTGCGAGCGCCCGTCCCTCCGCGAGTTGATCGACAAAAAGCTGGTCGGTGAAGGGAGAATTGGGCGGCACCTGGATTGTAATGAAGCTGCGATCGAGTGCGCGATGGCAGGAATTGCACTCGTTGGTCAGCTCGGTATAGGCCTTGCTAAAGCCGGCGGCATCGCGGCGTTCGATTGCGTCTCGTACCGATCGCACCTGCTTCGGGGCGAATTCCGCAGCGCGTCCGGCAGGATACAGGCTCTCCGCCTGCTTCAGGCTTCCTTCCATCTGCTCGAGTTCGTAGCCCGCCAGCCTCCAGTTGCCGAGCTTGCCTGCGAACCACAGCTTGATGTGCCGCATCTGCGCGGTGATCATGATGTCTGCCAGTCCGGCAGACGGCTTGTCCTGTGCTGTGGCGCCTTGAGGCAACCCGATTGCTGCGCCCACCAATAAAAGAGCAATTTTCAGGGCGACCACGTGCGCACGACTATTCATTCTGGACCTCGGCAGGGCACCATTAAACACGGAAAGGCGCGAGCCATTCTTGATATCCGTCAAGGATGGGGTTTTGCTGCAGTCGGCGCCTGTCGGGCAGCGGTCGCAATCGCAGGGCGTCAGGTTTGATATCGGCTGGAACTGGCGCAGCGCTGACGTGAGGACCCCGTGCCAGCACAAGGTTTGACATTCCTCAATACGAGGCAAGTCCGACGTGATTTATTGGTGGTATGTCAAATTATATCCGACCTTTCCTCGAAATTGGCCTGCACGACGTCGGACTTGTCGGCGGCAAGACCGCGTCGCTTGGCGAGCTTTATTCTGTCTTGTCGTCGCAGGGGGTCGCCGTCCCCAATGGTTTTGCCGTCACGGCAGATGCTTATCGCGATGCAATATCGCAACCCGGCGTCGCGGACGAGCTTCATCGCCTGCTCGACGGTCTCGACAAGCGTAACATCAAGCAGCTTGCGGCCAAAGCCGCCAAAGCTCGCGACATCATCTACAAGGCGATGGATACGGGGCCTCTCCGCGACCAGATCGTGGAAGCGTATCGGCAACTGGAGCGGGAGTCCGGGGTCGGCGCCACTGTCGCCGTGCGGAGTTCTGCGACGGCAGAAGATCTGCCGACCGCGAGTTTTGCGGGGCAACATGAAAGCTTTCTTCATGTGCGCGGTGCGAAGGATCTGTTTGAGGCCTGCCGACGCTGCTTTGCCTCCATTTTCACCGATCGCGCGATTTCCTACCGCATCGACAACGGCTTCGATCACTTCAAGGTCGCCCTCTCCGTCGCCGTGATGAAAATGGTCCGCTCGGATCTGGCGGCCAGCGGGGTCGTCTTCACGCTCGATACCGAATTCGGGATTTCGCGATGTGGTGTTCGTGACGGGTTGCTACGGTCTTGGCGAGACCATCGTCCAGGGCCAGGTCGATCCTGACGAATTTTACGTTCACAAACCGACTCTGAAACAGGGGTTTCGACGTGTGCTGCGACGCCATCTCGGCGGCAAGCAAATACGTATGGTTTACGGCAAAGGCGGCGGCAGCCACGCGACCCTCACGCGGGCAGTGCCGAGCGCCGAGCGGCAGAAGTTTTGCATTTCCGACGCAGAGGTGTTGGCCCTCGCGGATATGGCCGTGCGGATCGAGGAGCATTATTCGAAAAGTGCCGGCACCGCCATGCCCATGGATATCGAATGGGCAAAGGACGGCTCCGACGGCAAGATCTATATCATCCAGGCGCGGCCCGAGACGGTGGCATCGCAGCGTTCGCCTGATGTGGTCGAAACCTACAATCTCAACGGCCACGGAACCGTCCTCGTTACTGGCCGCGCAGTCGGAGAAAAAATCGCCTCCGGGCGCACCCGCCGCATTGCAACAGCCCGGGACCTCGCGGCCTTCAGGCCTGGTGAGATCCTGGTTGCGCCGGCCACCAGTCCGGATTGGGAACCGGTCATGAAGATCGCTGCCGGCATCATCACCGACAAGGGCGGCCGCACCTGCCATGCGGCCATTGTGGCGCGAGAACTGGGCATCCCAGCGGTGGTGGGGGCGACGCACGCGACCGAGAAGCTGAAGAGCGGGACAAGCGTCACGATCTCCTGCGCCGAAGGCGACATCGGCAGCGTATATCAGGGAACGGTTGCTTTCGACGTCACGCGAACGCCCGTGAGCGACCTCAAGCAACCGCGCACGGCGATCATGGTGAATGTCGGCACCCCTGAAATGGCGTTCCGGGTGGCGATGCAGCCGCAAGCCGGCGTCGGCCTCGCGCGCATGGAATTCATCATCAGCGAGCATATCGGCGTGCACCCGATGGCACTTCTCAAGCCAGAAAAGATCATCGGGGCCAAGGCCAGGGCGGTGATCGCGCGTCTGGTCAAGGGCTACAAAAGTCCCTCCGATTTCTTCATCGAGAGGCTGGCGGAGGGTGTCGGCACGATAGCCGCGGCATTCTATCCCAAGCCGGTGATTGTGCGGCTTTCCGACTTCAAGACCAACGAATACGCAAGCCTGCTCGGCGGCAAAGCGTTCGAGCCCAAGGAAGAGAATCCGATGCTCGGATTCCGCGGCGCCTCCCGCTACAGCCACCCCGCTTACTCCGAGGGATTTGCACTGGAGTGTGCGGCGCTTCGCCGGGTGCGCGAGGAAATGGGCCTCTCAAACTTGCGCATCATGGTGCCCTTCTGCCGAACTGTCGAGGAAGGACGGCGCGTGATCGCGACGATGGCCGCCAACGGGCTCAAGAGCGGTGAAAACGGACTGGAGATCTTTGTGATGTGCGAGATCCCGAACAACGTCATTCAGATCGACGCGTTTTCGGATTTGTTCGACGGCTTTTCGATCGGCTCGAACGATCTCACCCAGCTCACACTGGGGGTCGACCGTGATTCCGATATTGTCGCCTTCGATTTTGATGAACGCGATCCGGGAATGCTGGAGATGTTCAGACAGGCTGTGGTGGGCGCCAAGCGCAATGGACGCCACGTTGGCATCTGCGGAGAAGCTCCCGCGAACTATCCGGAGATTGCGCGGTATCTGACGCAGCTTGGTATCGAATTCGATCAGCGTCAATCCCGCAAGCGTGTTTCGCACCATGGCTGCGGTCCTCGAGGCCGAAGCTGATCAGGCGAGAAGCAACCTCTGACGGCCGCTAAACGGCGTTGGCGGCTTCCGCATGAATTTGCTCGGCCGCGGCGTTGATTCTGGTCATCGCTTCGGTCAGCTCGGCATAGACATCATCTTCGATCGTCACGGTGCCAAAATTCGAGTTTTCACCGTCAAAACGTCCTTCGGCCGGCTGATCGGCGTATTCGAACCAGTGATATCCAACCACGGCCGGCTTCCGCAGGGCTGCGGAGACATAGCGCTCGAAACATCGGGCGCGCTCGATCTGGCTCGCCACCCTCGGTCCGCCACCGCTTGTATTGGGCAGGCCGGAATTGTCACCGCGAAAGGAAAATTCGGAAATCAGGCACGGCTTGCCGGTTGCTGCATAAGCGTCAATAACTCTGGTCGCTTCGAAATCGTAGCAATTGAACGAGATAACATCGAGGTAGCGGCCGGCCGCGTCGATCACGCCTGACGGCGGCTGGTAGCCGAACCGGGAACCAATCACGAGATGATTGGGGTCAGCAGCCTTGATGGCCGCGACGGACAATTCGAAATATTGGTCAGCGACAACTGCAACAAAGGCATCGCAATCCGCAAAAAATGCTGCGCGGGCGGGATCAGCGAGATTAGCCTCGGTCTCAAGCGCGTGGTTCGGTCCGCCCGACGGCTTTCTGGAAAACGGTGCCTCGACATGTCCCAACCTGGCAAATTCTTCCCACGATCGAGCAGGCGTACGCCAGACCGTATTGAATTGGGAGAAGTCCCGATAATGCTCCTGCAACCTCGCTATGGCCGCGACGCGGCCTGGACGATGAGACGGCAGGTTCAGGAACAGCGTCAGAAGTTCGTCAGCGCCTCGCCAGTCCGGCGACCAGTACAGCTCGTTGTCGATAAAGATGCCGAGTAATCCGGGATCGTTGCGTCGGTTCGTGCAATGATCGTTTGCGCTTATGCGGATGTGGGCGGAAAATTCGGGATCGAAAACATCGGGAAAGTTCTCGTCGCGCCGATGCAGCCGGAAAGAGGCGCCGAGTTGAATCGTACGCGTGCTCGCAAGCAGTGACGAACCTGCACCGGCGACGAGTTCATCTGACCAGCCGCCGAGCGTATTGAACTTCCAACCCAGCAGCCGATCGGCCGCTGCCGCGCGCCAGATGTGCTGGCTACCGTATTTCTCCCGACACGCGTCGGCGTATGGCACGCGACTGGTGCTTCCGACGTGATCCTGATCGAAGCGAACCGTATTCACACCCTTGGAAAGAAAACGGCCACCGTCCGGATCGACAAGCCAGAACACCCCATCACGCTCGTCGACACGAAAAAAGCCGCTTCCGCGGAAACGGTCATCGGCGATTCCACCCCATCTGGTTCTTTGCAAGACGACACCCCGACGGCAGGCCAACAAGAGCCCATTTATCGCAGCCGCTGGTCGAGAACTTGATATAGCTCAAGATCATCGCGCAATCGGCCGGACTATTAATATGGTGCCTCGTGCTCTGCTTGGGCGGAAGAACAAGACAATGAACCCGGACGGAAATTCGGCCAGCGATCAAACAGGTCATCTTATGCAGGCATCGGAGCTGCCTTCCACGGCAAACCTGCGCCCGGATTTTATCTGGGGTGTCTCCACCTCGAGTTTCCAGATCGAAGGTGCAACGAAAGAAGATGGCCGTGGCTTGAGTATCTGGGATGTATATTGTCAGACCGGAGAAATAAAGAACCACGATACCGGCGATGTCGCGTGCGACCACTACCATCGCTACCGGGAGGATGTCGCGCTGAAGAAACAACTCGGCGTTCAGGCCTATCGGTTCTCGGTAGCTTGGCCGCGCGTATTGCCACAGGGGCGAGGACCAGTAAATGAACCGGGCCTCGCCTTCTACGATCGGCTCATCGACGAACTGCTGACCGCCGGCATCGAACCCTGGCTGTGCCTATACCACTGGGATCTTCCGCAGGCTCTGGAGGATCTTGGCGGGTGGCTGAACCGAGAATCGGCGCGATGGTTTGCCGACTATGCGACATTGGTCGCCGAGCGTTTTGGAGATCGCGTCAAACGCTTCGCGACATTCAACGAGCCATCGATTTTTAATCTCTTCAGCCGTTCGCTGGGCAAGCGAGACGGCAGCGCCGAAGCCAATCTTTACCGTGCGACGCATCATGTGAATCTCGCACATGGCGTCGCGGTGGATGTGCTCCGCGAAAAAGTCCCCGGCGCATCGATCGGGTGCATTCACAATCGTCAACCGTGCTGGCCTGCCAGTGCGGACGAGGCCGACGCGGCGGCTGCCGTACGCCTGAGCACGTATTGGAACCAAGCCTTCCCCGATCCGCAATGCCTCGGCGAATATCCACCGGCCATACGACCGGCAATCGAGCCGCATATCCGGCCCGGGGACATGGCACGTATTTGCCGGCCGCTCGACTGGTTCGGGCTTAACCACTACAGCCCGGTCTACGTCAAAGCGCAGGCGACTTCGATGCTTTGGTTCGCCTTCGGTGAGATACCGGCGGGTGTTCCACTGACACCGATTGGATGGCCGATCAATCCGGAGGCCTTCAGCGAAACGCTGCGAATTGTCCATGAAAGCTACGGCTTGCCGATTTACGTTCTCGAAAACGGATATGGCAGCTTCGACAAACCAGACGCGGCGGGAGCGGTGACGGACACCGGCCGGACCGAGTTCCTGCGGGCCTATATCGCAGCGATGAATGCCACCGTTTCCAGCGGCGTCGATGTTCGCGGTTATTTCATCTGGTCGCTGCTGGATAATTTCGAGTGGGAGCAGGGATACGCCAATCGCTTCGGCCTGACCTATGTCGATTATTCGTCGCTGCGGCGTATTCCCAAATCATCGTTCCACTGGTATGCGGATCTGATCAAGACGGCGCGCCGCCGATGAATCTCGAACTGCCGTCGACCCAGATCGTCACCCTCACCATCAATCCCGCCGTCGATGTCTCGACGTCGGTGAAGAAAATGGTCCCATTCAGCAAAATGCGCTGCGCGCAGGCGCACCGTGATCCAGGCGGAGGTGGAATCAACGTCGCTCGGGTTCTCAAACGGCTCGGCATGGAGGCAACCGCAATCTACACGGCCGGTGGCGCCACCGGACGGTTGCTTGCGGCTCTGGTTCAGCGCGAAGGCGTGCGAAGCATTGTGATCCCGACGCTGAACGACACGCGTGAGGATATTACGATCTTCGACGAAACGACCCGAGAGCAATTTCGCCTTGTCTTCCCGGGCGCCCCCCTCAGTGACGTTGAATGGCAGGAATGTTTGGGATCGATCGCGCGTGTCACGCCGCAGCCTGCGTTTGTAATTGCCAGTGGCAGCCTGCCAGCCGGCGTACCGCATGATTTTTTCGGCAGAGTTGTTCAGGCCTCGAAAGCGCCTAGCAAGACCATCGTGGATACGTCCGGCCCCTTCCTGAAGGCAGCTTTGGAAGCAGGCGTTTATCTCATCAAGCCCAGCCTTCGCGAGTTTCAGGAACTGGCAGGAATTACCTCCACCAATGAAGCCACGCTCATCGAAGCGGGACGTCGTCTGTTCGATCGCTATCGTATCGAGGTGATTGCGCTCTCCATGGGGCCGGAAGGCGCCCTTCTCATCACTCGCGATATGGCTATGCGTGCGAATGGCCTGCCTATCGAACCGGCCAGCGTATCCGGTGCTGGCGACAGCTTCCTGGGGGCAATGGTATGGAGCCTGGCGAACAATAGCAGTCTCGACGTGGCCCTGCGCTATGGCGTTGCCGGCGGATCTGCCGCGCTGTTCAATCCCGGGACGGAACTTTGCCGCCCCGAGGATGTCCACCGCCTCGCCTCGGAGGTGATCGTAACGCCAATTGTGTAGCGGTCTTCCGAAAAGATTATACTCAAAACAAGAGATAGAGCGGGATGACGATTTGAAGAAAAGTCATCACGCTCTAGGCCGGATTTCTTCTCGTCGTCTTGTTGATGGCAACGGCGCCGAGCAGCATTTCGATGCGACCATTGCCCCACAGTGGAAGCAAGAGACGCGCGTAGCCGTTCAGATGCCCGGCATCTTCCCTTTTGACCGCTGTTTGACAGTAATAGGTGGGAGCACTGCGCTCGACGGTCGCCTTACATTGCGCGGCGAGCTCATCGAACGGTGCGTGAAGATCCATTTCGTCAAGAAAACTGTTGCCAATCGCTTTTCCGTACCAGTTGGTCACGTCCGTTCCGGTGAGATCGAAACGGAATCGGAGTGGATATTCAAAAACGTCAACAAGCATTGATTCCCGCCCGAGCCGCGATCGCAACGAAAACCTGATGTCATCCCAAAAAGGAACGTCGTTTGCGCCCCGCTTCAGGCCATTCCAGTATGCGTGAACGAGACTGAGGTCTGGTTCAAGTTCGCCCGGAAGAGAGTAGTAGTTATGAACGTCTTTCATCGATCGCCCCTTCTCCAAGCACCCGGTATCATATGGCAACGATAGGCACATAATGCTTGCTCTATTGATCCGAATGCAAGCTGCCTTGCGTAAACCTTGCCGATTTCCTTCCGCATCGCCGACGGCAGCTTGCGACCGACCGCGCCATCAAAAGTCGGAATGTCGCACACCCACGCAACAATTGCGGCCTGGCAAGTGCGCTCGCCCTTCTTGGCCGGGATCGCCGGTGCTATGCAAACAGTGACAGCAAAAGAACAATATCCGTCGGGAGGGCGTTCGCGTATGTCGCAGGGAAGTGAGCCAGGAAACGACCGTGGAAGGTCATTTCGCCGGTTCTTGTCCAGTGCGGCTGGCTTCTGGAAGGGCAAGTCCCGTCACCTGAGCTGGCCCCTGACTATCTTGTTGGTGGCCATCGCGTTCGCGCAACTCGCCATACAATACTTGTTGAATTACTGGAATCGCGACTTCTTTAACGCGCTTGAGCGTCGCGACAGCGCGTTACTCTGGAGCGAAGCTCTCATCTTCCTGCCGCTTGCTTGCTCCAATATCGCGCTCGCAGTTGCGTCGGTATGGGGTCGCATGACCATGCAGCGCAAGTGGCGCCAATGGCTCACGACTCATCTCATCGATTTTTGGTTGGCGAAAGATCGTTACCGGCGGCTGAGGTTTGTTAGTGGAGAATACCAGAACGCTGAATACCGTATTTCATTCGACGCCCGGATTGCGACCGAGGCTCCCGTAGACCTAGCGCTTGGGTTGCTGACGTCCGCGCTCACTGCGCTTGTATTCCTCCAGGTACTTTGGTCAGTGGGAGGCAATTTGACCTTCTCGCTTTCCGGACGCGAGGTGACCGTGCCCGCTTACCTCGTGATCGGCGTCATCGTTTACTCGTTGGCGTTCACGACCATCATGATTGCCATCGGGCGCAATCTGACTTCGGTAATTCAGGAGGAAAACCAGGCGGAGGCCGAACTACGGGCGGCCGCCAATCAGATCCGCGAAATAGGAGAAGGAACGCCGTCCGGTGCCGCCGAGCCGGAGGACTACCACAGTCTGTGGCACGCACTGCGCCAGGTCCTTCTTCGATGGCGTCAATTGTGCTGGCAGTTGATGGGAACGACGATGGTGTCGCAGACGGACGTTTTGTTCGCACCGGTAGCTGCGTGGGTACTCTGTGCTCCCAAGTTTCTCGCCGGGACCATGATGCTCGGCGAGCTCACACAAGCTGCAGCTGCATTCGTGATGGTGCAGGCAGCATTCAACTGGGTCGTTGACAATTACCAGCGGCTGGCCGATTGGCGCTCGGCGGCCTATCGTGTCGCGACGTTGTTGCAGGCGCTCGATGATGTCGACCGGATCGACCCAATGGAACCGCTGGAATACGCAGACGACCGTTCTCCAAACCGGCACTCCAAAAAAATAAAAGGCTGCGAGCCTCACCTTAGGAGGGATTGTTTCGATCAACATTTCCTTGGATAATCGAGGTACGCCGCAGAATAACTTCATGCATAAGAAACGTCAGGAGGTCATCGTGAAGGTGAAGGACTTTATGACGTGCCAGGTCGTGACGGTTACACCGGAGACCTCGATCCTGGATGCGGCTCGGCTGATGCTAGACCATAAGATCAGCGGCTTGCCGGTCGTAAGCGACGGCGGCCGCGTCGTCGGCATCGTCAGTGAGCACGATCTCCTGCGTGACAATGTCCTGACGAAACGAACGCACTGGCTCCGTTTGATGATAGATCGTGCGGACTTGGCAGACGAATCCGAGCGGCTCCATGAACGCAAGGTCTGTGAAGTGATGACCCCCGATCCCGTGACGGTCGCCGAGACGGCCTCGCTCGAAGAAGCTGGGCATTTAATCGAAGAAAACGATATCAAGAGATTGCCCGTCGTGCGCGACGATAAATTGGTGGGCATCATTGCTCGCGCCGATATGGTTCGAGCGATCATTCGCGCCGCTCGCAAGATCAGGGATGCTGTGAAGCGCGATGAAATGGCGGATGTGCGGTTGCTTGAATTGGAACGACAATCGTTCCTGCATCGCGCACGTTTACCGACTTAGCGACTTGTGGTTTCCTTGAGAGGTACGACCTCAGCGGCGTTTTTCACTGTTCGTACGAGCGCGATCCGAACGGCCCGCGGTCTCGCCGGCGGCCAGCTCGATGATTTCCGCGGTGATTTCTTGCTGTCGCACGATTTTCTTCGGTCGCCTGCAAGGCAGAAAGCTTGCGCTCGATCTGGCTGCGCGCCGAAGCCATCGCTTCCATGCGGGCCTCGTTCTCCGCCGCGAAGGCGTGTAGTGCCGTGTTGCAGAGTTGCGCGTGCACATAGTCCGCCGTGAGCTCGATCAGAAGCGTTTCCGATGGCAGGTTCAACAGCGGCGCGTTGACATCATTGGGGCGAGGAAAGCCTGACATGTCGAGGGGGAACAAGCGGCGGCGCTCGATATGAATGCCGTGGCCAGGCCGCCATTGGCTGAAGACGGCGTCGAGGCGGTCGATCTCGCCCGCGGCGATGCGGGTATAGATCGCCTCGGAGATTTGATCGGCAAGTTTCGGAACACCGAGCGGGTTTGACGGCATCGGGCTGCTCCAGCCCGCAACTATGCCTCTTTGCTCAGCAACCGCACGACCTCGCGTGCCGACCAGGAACAGTTCCGAATCGGAAACGTCTGCGCGGACCGCATCGAGCACGCGCTCGCTGAAGGCGCCGGCAAACCCCTGTTCGGCACAAAATAACACCACAGCTGGTCGGCTCGATCGCCCCGCTGCAGCGGTGCCGGCAGCAGGGAGCAGTGCCAGGGTTCGCCCGATGGCAAGCGCGAACGTCGCCGAATAGCTATCGACGGCGACAAGCTGACTGCGGGCTTGCTGGGCGCGTGCTGCAGCGATGCCGCGCATTGCGTTTACGACCGCGCCGAGCTGGCGGATACCATCGATACGCGCGGTGATGTCTGAGAGACGATCCGTCATGCCTGCACGGTGTCCCTCGACGCCTCCCCGGTCGGGGTTAGCGTCAAAATATACTTTCGCAAAGTTTCGCGGATTGCTCGCTTTCCAGCGTCGTCGAGCGCGCCGGTCTGCTGAATTTGACGCACGATATCCGGGGCGTCACCGTCAAGCGTCTCGCGCAGACCCTGACGGAACCTAGCTACGGCTGGCAGAGGCAGCGAATCCAGAAGGCCGGATTGTACTGCCAGAACCAGGGCGACCTCGTCGGCAAGGCGCAGGGGGGCATGCTGCGGTTGGTTGAGAACCGCGCGAATTCGCGCCCCTCGCGTCAGCTGATCGCGCACTCGCGTGTCAGGCATCCCGCCAAAGCGGGTAAAGGTTTCCAGTTCCAGGAACTGGGCATAGTCCAGGCGCAGCATCTCCGCCGCCTCGCGAAGTGCCTGCGCCTGGGTCTTGCCCCCGACCCGGCTGACACTTGCGCCGACGTCGACCGCCGGCTTCTGCCCTTCATGGAAGAGCCTGCCATCCAGCACAATCTGTCCGTCGGCGATCGAAATCAGATTGGTCGGAATATAGCCACTCAAGTTACCCGCATCGGTCTCAGCGATTGGCAGCGCCGTCAGCGAGCCGCCACCTTTTTCCTTTGAAAGCTTGGCGGCTCGTTCGAGAAGCCGGGCGTGGACGTAGAACACGTCGCCCGGATAGGCCTCGCGACCGGGCGACTGGCGCGTCAGCAACGCGATCTCGCGATGGGTCGCGGCGTGTTTGGTCAGATCGTCGATGACGATCAGGGCATGTTGTCCGCGATCACGAAAATACTCCGCCATGGTGAACGCGGCAAAGGGGGCAATCCATTGCAATCCCGGAGAGCTCGACGACCCTGCCACGACGATGATGCAGCGCTCGGGGGCTCCAAAGCCAGTGATAGCGTCGATGACGCGACGGACGCTCGAACTCTTCTGCCCCACTGCGACATAAACGCAAACCATGTCGCTTGTCTTCTGACTGATGATGGTGTCGATCGCGATCGTGGTCTTGCCCATGGTGCGGTCGCCGATGATGAGTTCGCGTTGACCGCGGCCAAGAGCGAACAGGGTATCGACGACGGTCAGGCCAGTTTGAACGGGCTGGGTCACGGGATCGCGGTCGATGATGGCGGGCGCCGGGCGCTCAATCGGCTCCAACATGTCCGCGGCAACGGGTCCCTTCCCATCGAGCGGACGGCCGAGCGGATCGACGACGCGGCCGAGCAGTGCTGGTCCCACCGGCACGCGCACGACGTCGCCCGTGCCGTGTACGGTGTCGCCAGCTTCAATCGCATTCACATCATCGAGCAGGACGCAGCCGACCCGGTCGCGCTCAAGCACCTGGGCGAAGCCGAACTGTCCCCTGTCGAAGCGCAGTAACTCGTCCAGCCGTACGGCAGGCAGTCCGGACACCAGCGCAATGCCGTCCCCGACCTCTTCGACTTGGCCGATCTGTTCGGTGTGCGGTCCGAGCACGGCGGCGCCGAGCTTTGCGCGAGCCAGCTCGAGCCAAACGTCCGCCGGAGTGTCAGGATTTTTTGTCATGCGCGAGGTCCGCGAGGATCTTGGCGAGATCGGCGCGCCAGCTGTTGGCGACGACGAAGTGAGGGCCCCGCAGTTCCAAGCCGGCGATCAGGGTGGGGTCCACCTTGAAGGCGATCTGCGGGCGAGTTCCGAATGCCTCGCCGATCAATGTTCGGTAACTTTCCTGGTCGGCCAATCCGATCTCGGTCGCGCTGGTCGCTTCGAGGCCAGCCCCGTTCGATGCCACAGCATCGCGCACGGGCGCGGGCAGCGACCGAACCTCTTCAAGGAGCCAGTCGAGGAAGGCGGCCCTTACGACCTGGCCATCTAGACGAGCGAGGAGACGTCCGGCAATTTCGACCGCAAGCATGTTAGCCCGTTCGGCCCAAGCGGCCTCGGCGGCGTCCCGCGCATGTTCCATGGCTGTCCTTGCCGAGGCCTGCAGCGCCGCCGCCTCTTTCGTCGCCGAGGCAAGAATTGCAGCGCGCGCTTCTTCCGCAGCTTCCCTAGCCGCGGCGATGACCGCTTCACGTTCGCCGTCAAAGCCAGCGCGCGTGCGCTCGATCTCAGCGAGTGCGTCCGTCGCGTGGCTGCGCTTTTTCTCGGCCTCGACCAGAATTTGTTGTGCTGTGGCGCGCCGCTGCTCGATCATCCCCGCGACCGGACGCCAGAAAAATCTCGCGAGTAACCAGATCAGGATTACGACGTTGACGGCCTGGATACCAAGTGTCCACCAGTCGATGGTCATGGCTTCATTTCAGCAGCGGGTTGGCAAACAGTAGAAGAAGCGCGATCACCAGGCAGTAGATTGCCATGGTTTCGATCATGGCGAGCCCAACGAAGAGCGTGCGCGAGATCGTATTCGCGGCTTCCGGCTGGCGAGCGATTGCGTCCATCGCCGCGGCTACGGCACGCCCCTCCGCCAACGCCGGGCCGATCGCTCCGAAGCAGACCGCCACAGCAGCCGATATGATGCTGACCAGAGCTAACCAGTTCATGAGGGCGTCCTTTGGTTGGAAGTGATGTCCGGCTTTGCTTCGTTCACCGCCCCGGCGATGAAAACCATTGCCAGAACCGCGAAAATGTAGGCCTGCACCGCTCCAGTGAGGAGATCGAGCGCCATGAGCGGGATCGGCACCAGCAGACCCGCCAGCGACAGAACGATCCCGATTACAAAGACGCCACTCATCACATTGCCGAACAGCCGAACGAGCAGGGAGAAGGTGCGCGTCAGGCTCTCGATGAAGTTGAGTGGGATCATGATCGGATTTGGCGACGCGAAAGTCGCGAGATATCCGCGCACCCCGCCTGCACGAATGCCGAACCAGATCACGGCCATGAAGACAAGGAGCGCGAGCGCGGCATCGGTTTCGAGATGGGCTGTTGGCGGTTCGACGCCAGGCACGAGCGAGGACCAGTTGGCGACGAAAATGAAGACGAACAGCGTGCCGATAAAGGCGCGATAATGAACCGGTTCGACACGCATGGTATCGCGGATCTGGCTGTCCACGGTATCGACGACCAGTTCGAAGGTCGCCTGGGTCGCAGACGGGACGAGCGACAAACGGCGCGTGACGAGGATGCCGCCCAGAACCAGCACCAACATGATCACCCAGGTTGTGGCCACCGCGGAAGTTATCGGCACCGGGCCCAACTGGAAGAGCGGAATGCTGCTAAGCGGCGAAGTCATGGCACTGTCTCTCGAACCATGCCCATGACAACGGAACGCCCGATCATCACACCAAGTGACAGCATCAGTAACGGCAGCGCACCTTCCCGGCTCGCTAACGTCAGGAGACCGCCAAGAAGAACGAAACGACCGATTGTCACGGCGATGGTCGTAACCACAGGAGCGCCACCAATGTACTGGCGGACGTTCCACCAAAGGCTTCGAAAATAAAGTGCACCCAGCGCAATGCCGGCGGCGAGGTGGACGGCAAGACCGACAACTTTGACCCAGGCCGGGAACATCTCGAGCAAAGGAAAACTCATGCGCTCTCCATCCATTTCCAGGCGGACCAACATCCGAGCACCAGCCCCAGCATCAAGAGCGGGGCGGTCCAGAACAGTCCTGAGCTGAATTTCTGATCGAGCCAACGGCCGACGAAAATCCCGATCAGCAGCGGCACGACGATGATCCAGCCAAGCACGCCGATCTGGGCGAGCCGGCGCGTAACCGACGCGTCGCCCTCGCGAAGCCAGCGCCGGCGACGCTCGCCGCGGAGCCGAACCCCTTTAACCAACGGATCCCGGTCATCAGGCCCGGCTTCGGGTGGTGGCGCCTGCGCCGTCATGAGAACATCCCCGCGCTACCATGTTGATCTGGCCGAAGATGGCTCATGATTCGTCGAATCGCGTCGAGATGCAGGCGAGTGTTCTCGACATATTCGGCCCGTTGGGTCTCGATATCAGCACGAAAGCGCCCGAGGATCGTCTCATCCAGGGTCGTCAAATCGTCCCCCGGCACCGCTTCGCGCGTCGCGATGGCGATGTCATGGCCACCAATGACGGAGAGCACGCCGCGGCGCACAGCACAGTAGTGCCGCGTCTCGTTACTGCTTTCCCAACTCACCACCGAAACGGCGAGGCTGGTGAGGAAATCCGCATGCCGGGGCAGGATCCCGAAACTGCCGGTGGCGTCTTCGGCGCGCAAAGCAAGCACGCCGTCTTCATCGATGACGACCGAGAGCGGCGTAACGATGCGCAGCCTCATGACGCGGCTTCCTTTCCGGCGAGCAGAGCCTCCTTCTGGCGGGCTTCTTCCAGGGTTCCGATCATATAAAGCGAACCCTCAGCCCAGTCGTCGGTCTCGCCGTCAAGGATCGCGCGACAGCCGGCGAGCGTGTCGGCGCGAGGGACGCTACGACCGGGCATGCCAGTGAAGGCCTCGGTCACCGCGAATGGCTGGCTGAGGAAACGCTGCAGACGGCGCGCCCTTTTGACGACCAGCCGGTCGCGCGCGCCGAGTTCTTCCACCCCGAGCAGCGCGATAATGTCCTGCAAGTCCTTGAAGCGGGCGAGTACGTCGCGGGCCTGCTCAGCGAGACGGTAGTGTTCATTGCCAACGATGAGAGGATCAAGAAGCACTGATGATGAGGCAAGCGGGTCGATGGCCGGATAGAATCCTTCAGCCGCGAGTGCTCGCGACAACTTGATGATGCTGTCCGTATGGCTCGATATCGCCGTCACCGCGGGGTCGGTGAAGTCGTCGGCCGGAACGTAGACGGCCTGGATCGCGGTGACGGCCGCGCCGGCGACCGATGTAATCCGCTCCTGTAGCGAAGCCACCTCGGTCGCAAGAGTCGGCTGATAACCGACACGCGAAGGCAGACGTCCCAGCAAACTCGACAACTCGCCTCCCGCCTGGACGAAGCGAAAAACGTTATCCATCAGCAGGAGCACGTTCTGATGCTTTTGATCGCGAAAGTATTCGGCAATGGTCAACGCGGTCAGCGGCACCCGCCAGCGTGCCCCGGGCGGCTCGTTCATCTGCCCGTAGACGAGCACGGTACGAGCGAGCACTCCCGACGCCTGCATGTCAGTCAACAGCTCGTGCCCCTCACGGGAGCGCTCTCCGACGCCCGCGAAGACCGAGATGCCTTTGTATTTCTCGACCACGGCGTGGATCAATTCCATCACGAGCACAGTCTTGCCGACACCGGCCCCACCGAACATTGCGGCCTTGCCGCCTCGGGCAAGCGGCGCGAGCAGGTCGATTACCTTGATGCCCGTCTCGAACACTGCGCTGGTTGAAGTCTGTTTATCGAGCCCCGGTGGTGGATTGTGGATGCCGCGGCGTGTGGTATCGGATGGCAGAGCAGGACCGCGATCCCGTACCGTTCCGACGACGTCAAGCAGGCGACCCAGAACCGCATCTCCGACGGGAACCGAAATGGGCGAACCGGTCGAGCGCACTTTCGTGTTACGCGCGAGACCCGCAGTCGCCTGAAGCGCGATGCTGCGGACCGTCACCGGATCGACGTGGCTGTGCACTTCGAGGATCAGCGGTTCTGACCGATCCCATTCGACAATCAGTGCCGTGTTGACCGATGGAAGCGTACCGCCGCCGAAACTCACGTCAACGACCGCGCCTCGGACCGAAACGACTATTCCCTGTGGGGAAACTGAATCCATCAGCTATCTAGCGTATTTCTACCCGTGCTCCATATAGTTGATGAAGCTACACCGCTGCCGCGTCACGACGTTGATTTTGATCAAGTTTTGCGCGCCCTGATCCAGGGCAGCAAAATCCCCCCGCGTGGTGAGAAAGCCCTGGCAACTGGGCTTCTGGCACGGACATGATATTGCAGCAGCCGAACAAATCGTTAGGAGCGAAGCCGTGCCGCAAGAAGGGCGCCGGGTTGATTTAGGTCAAGATACGCGCCCTAGTCGCCGTTAGTGATAGAAAAAATGGGATTTTTTGCAGCCGCACGATCTCACCGTATTGCTAGCGTGATTTGTAGGGGCTAGCCGTCCGCTCCCGCCACACTGATGCGCCGTAAATCGTCTCGCGTGACTTGCTGCCCATGGCGAGAGGATGCGCCCGACCGCGATGGACAGGCAAGCCGCTACAAATTGCGGTGGATAGCGCGCGGGGCACAACGGAGGCGACGCAATACCCCCGGCACCGGCTTCAACCGTGCTATTGGCGGCGGCGACAATCAGGTCCCGCAGCGCACCAACCGAAGTCGGTTGCGGCGGCGGCATCTCCGACTTGCGGTGATAGCGAGTGACGGCGGAGATTAACGTCGCATCGCACCACTTCCACCAGTGCCGCCGATCGTCAACGCAACGTCAGCATCACCGTGCCCGCGATGGTGATCATCACCGCGAGGAAGATCAGCACTTCAAGGTTCGACAGGGTCACCATCGTGACTACCTCAAGTTTAGAAGCGACTTCTAAACCCGTCAGTCCTGCTCATCCATGCGGCTCACTGTCGCCAACAAGCATCTCGGTGCGCACATCGCCCCCGGCTCAGTTAAACGGAGCCAGCCTCCGGAACGCAACCCGGAAAATCGCCCACCCAAATATGTTGAATGGGTGCCGTCGCGCGGTCCCCCATTTTTTTCCTCTCTCAAAGGACCCCAGCCCCAGACATCTCTTTTTGAAGATCGGGCGGTGCCTGGTCATTGGGAGGGCGATCTCCTGTCCGGGCCGAACAATACCTACATCGCGACCTTGGTCGAGCGTCATACCCGTTACGGATGTTGGCCAAGGTGGCAGGGGGCAAAAGCAGACATGCACTGATCAACCCGGAATTTCACCTTTTGACCGAACCAGACACTCGGTCGGGGCGGGGCTACTTAGCTAGATCGGATCAAGGCCGTCATCTATCGTCGCTGAAGTCGGCTTCCCGCTTGGCCAAAGGCTTGACCGCCGCCGGGGTCGGCATAGCCTCCACCGCCATCATTGGTCTTTACTGGAACTAGCTTGGTCGGATTTCATCACGCCAGTTTAGTTCAGTATGCCCAAGCACGTGGGAGAATTGTGCCATGCCGAAGCGCTCTTCCATAGGCAGGCGTCGGAGCAAAACCTTAAGGCAGGTTCGCGGAAGAGCAGATCATCAAGGTCCTGAAGGAACACGCTGCCGGGATGTCAGCGAGCGATCTGTGCCGGAAGCAAGCCAAGCGATAGAGGTCGAAGTGCTCGCCAATGCGACGCGCATGCGCACGGATCTCGTTGCCGAAGCTGTATTTCTCTCCTCGGGGATGTAGCCGGTCTCTTCCAGCAGCGGCAGGCGGGCTTGAGGCCACGTTGATCGGCGATTTTCGCTTTTTTCGTTTTTTTGGCGGAAATTTATACAGTAATGACGGGATGAATTGATCTGGCTCAAGTCAGCAGGACCAGAGTGAGCATTGTATTATGAAATGTATCGGCATCTCGGAGGTCAATTTCCGTACTCGGCTTTTTTCTGGCCGGCGCTTGCTGTTGTGTCAGCCGGTGAAATGGCAGCGCCCTTTCTGAAGATTCGGGGCCTATAGTGACGACTGCGCCGCGCAAGAGCCCGAAGGAGCCACGCCAGGCAAGATAGCGCTTGAGCTGCAAACAGTGCGGCTCCGCGACTACACTCGGACCAAAAGCGGCGTTCCCACCCTGGTGTGTACACCGCTTGCGTTGCATGGAGCCGTTGTTGCCGACCTTGCCACAACGCATAGTCTTGTTGCCGCCCTCCGTGGTGCCGGAATCGAACGATTGTTCATGGCCGATTGGCGCTCGGCCAGCGCCGACATGCGATTTCTCGGAATTGACGACTATCTTGCCGATCTCAATGTCCTCGTCGATCAAGTCGGTGGCCTGGTTGATCTCGTAGGCCTCTGCCAGGGAGGCTGGTTATCACTGGTCTTTGCCGCGCGCTTCCCAGCCAAGGTGCGGAAGCTGGTTATGGCCGGTGTGCCGGTCGATATCGCCGCGGGGCAATCCGAATTGTCGGCTATCGCCACGCAGACGCCGCTGGCCCTGTTCCAAAGCCTAGTTAGTCTTGGCGATGGTCGCGTGATCGGCCGCGACCTCGCGAAGTTCTGGAGAAACAACACTGTCGACGCAAATGATATCCGTCGATCGCTGCAGACGCTTCAACCGATCGGCTCGCCAGAATTCACGCGGCTCGAAGCCATCTTCAGGAAGTGGAATTCCTGGACCATCGATGTTCCGGGAAGCTACTATCTCGAAGTCATCGAGAAACTATACAAGCGCAACGAGCTTGCCGCCGGGAGCTTCGTCGCCCTGGGGCAAAGGATCGACCTCTCGCGTTTGCGGATTCCAATGTATCTTCTTGCCGGAAGCGCCGACGAAGTGGTCGCGCCCGAACAATTGCTTGCAGTGGCGCGGCTTGTAGGAACGTCATCAGCGGATCTCCGCAACGATGTCGCGCCAAGCGATCATCTGGGTCTGTTCATGGGAAAACAGTCTCTTGAAGAATATTGGCCGAGGATTGTGCGCTGGATGAAAGAGCCCGTCCCAGAAGGAGACTTGCGGCCTCTACGACATCAACATTCATCTCGTCTTACCGGATGACCGTCAGCGGCTTCGGTCATCCAAGTGCAGGCCTTATCGCGGAAACCGTCGTCATCGCCTCACGTCTTAGAGATCTCGCTCACCCACCGATCGCCGTCTTTCTTGTCGAGGTTTTTGAGACGAATGAAACGAGCCAGCGAAAAGCGGCCCAACGCCCAACCGGAGCCAACGCGCGGTTTTTCGTTCGCGTACAACGCAGCCTCGCATTCGTATTTTTCAGCCATTTTCTCAGCAGTGGAATGCGCGCGAAAATCCCGCCGCGTGCGTTGCGGGTTTTAGCCACCGGGAGAGCGATGGAACCTGAGCTAAGGTTGAATGATTAGGTTAAAACAGGGCGGTGGTTGAACGGCCTTCGCTCTGCCACTATCGGTGTTAGTCGCGAAAACGAAAATGAAAGCCCGAAACCTTGTCAGACGAAATTAAATGCGAAGCTTGTAACGGCACCGGCGTGGAAATCGCCAAACAACCGTCCAAGCCTCGCAAGAGAATTTATCACCCACGCTGCAAAGTTTGCGACGGCAAGGGCCGGTTAACGATCCCCGATAGTTTATCATGTGTGCAAGCGCGACCGACTAGCCCGTACTCTTTTGGGGCAGAACCCTCAAATTCAGAGTGGTCGGCGGACGTCGGGCACTTAGGTACGACCAGCCTTTAGGCGTTCAGCCGGTTGAGCGCCGCACGATTTCGAAAGTGGACGCGCCGCGAAGTTTCGAGTGCGATGGCGCCGGACTGCACGAGCTGGGTAAAGGTTCGCGACACCGTCTCAATCGTCAATCCCAGATAATCGGCAATGTCCTGGCGCGACATCGGCAGCTCGATAGTCGTGCTGCCGGAAGATCGGCTTGCCATCTCGAGCTTGAAACCTGCGACCCGCTCTTCCGCGTTTTTGATCAGGACCAGCGAATGCTGCTGCACGCGCTGCAGTTCGCGAGCCATAAGAATCCAAAGCTGCTTGGAAAGATCCTTTTGGTACTCAGCACGCGCCAGAACGCTAGAACGCTTGACGACGAGCACCTCCGACTCGCTCACCGCCTCGGCCGACGATAGATGCACATCGCCCACCTCGACGCCAAAAATATCGCCCGGCAGATAGAAGGCGAGAATCTGGCGCCGCCCATCGTCCAGCATCCGGTAGGCACGCACGGCCCCGCAGATGACCTGATAGAGGTATTCCGCCGGCTCGTCCGCGCCGTAAACCTCAGCGTTGCGGGTGAACCGCTTCGAGCCGCCCACCGGGCCTGGGCGACGAGCTTCGGGAAGCTGACCCGTGCGAACCGGAACAGGCAGACGTGGGTGCATCGAGGGGTTGGCGGTCACAGCTATGGCGAGCATGGGACAACTCCGGTTTGATCGTTTGGGACCGGGAAGCCTGCCCGTTTCTGCAATTTCCGAAATTGAGGATGTTCCCCTAAGTATAAGTCCGGAGGTCTTCCCTGGATTTGCGAGAGACGTTTGCGCATCACGCATAAACCTGCACGCGCCAAAGTGGGCGTACCAAGGGGCGGCGGCCACCTCGAAATCTCGTTTCGTGAAATTTTTATGAATGAGCAATTTTGACCATTCGCTCGCGTTGTGCTCCGGCATGATGGTTCCATCAGTGCCCTAGTCTTGGCGACCGTTGGTGACAGAGAGTGTTGTGCTCCCGCCCCATCAAAACGTGGTGGAAACACATGCCCGAAATTCAGCCCATCCAGCAGCAACCCATCAGTGTGCGGTGCCGATTTGCGATGACCGCAGCAGACGCGC
Source organism: uncultured Alphaproteobacteria bacterium (assembly GCA_963739755.1). GTDB lineage: Bacteria > Pseudomonadota > Alphaproteobacteria > Rhizobiales > Xanthobacteraceae > Bradyrhizobium. The sequence continues at coordinate 50,027 of CAVUCB010000058.1, forward strand.
ATTCGAGCCATCAGTTCTGCGTGTTTGAGTTTCCCAGCTGCGAGGGATGCCCAAAGGCGACGCACTTCATCAAGACGGTTGGAAGCTCGGAAGACCCCATGAAGTCGATGGCTTTGAGCGGGTGGATTGCAGGCGCATCCCGCCCGAAAAAAGTAGCTCTTCGCGCAATCAGGGAGGTGTGCTAATGGAGGAGTTCATTCACCAACAAAACCTGGCCCTTTTCAAGAAGCGTCTCGCGGAACCGCACACAGACGCGCAGGGAGAAGTACTCATGAAGTTGCTGACGGATGAGCAGGCGAAAGAACAACCGCCGAAAATGGAATTCTCAAGCCGCGTTGATTCTGCATCAAGCAACCGCCGCCTAAGCGGCCCTACCTCATAACGTGGGTGCAAGGACTTCGGCTGGCGACCCCCCGGTCCCCCGGCAATGGCGAGAATGATCCAGACGACCATGTGAAATTGTCCATATCCGCCGTAGCCCCATGGCTCTGTTCCGAACATGATCAAGTCCTCCGGTTCGTTGGCATGGTCGTCCGCTGCGTCACTATCCTAGCCCCACTCACGCAAGAGCCGCCAAGGTCTCCCTCGACGGCTCATGTCGTTGCGTTGCGTTTGCGTGGAGGTTTGCCGCGCCGAGCGGTGCTCGAACGTAGCCCAGCCTGCCAGCCACAGGGCGCATAGCCTTCATTGAAATGAGGCACTCGATGCGTTGCCTGTGTGTCGGGGCCAACGTTATTCCCGATGCGGGGGATGCTGCCACCGGCGATGATGCTGATCAAGCCGGTGCTGTTGTCCTAAAAGAGAAATCGATAGCCCCGCCGCCGCTACTGCGCGGCTGCACGCTGGATCGGCACCCCGCAACGCCGTACCCTTCGACTCAATGTTCTTCGCAAAGGAAGGCAAGCATGACGGACCAACCATTGGGCCGCCTGGAGCGGGTCGCCCTCCGCGCGGCGCCGAGCTTCGTTCTCTCGGCGGACTGTTTGATGTCGTCGCGGCCTATGACCTCCGACTGGTGGGCAAATTTCCCACCATCCCATCATGATCTACAAACACCCCGCACGTCAGCATGAGACTTGGGCTGTTCACCCCTGAAGCGAGTTTGAAGCTCCTTCTGCAAAGCGTCATACCCGACCTTGCTAAGTATCTTCTCCTCAGATGACCAGAAGCATTCGGTTTTGCCTCTTGGCTCACGCAGAACGATGACCCCCGCTATCCTCGACCATGACCATTTTGCGGTCGCCCAGCCGCACGCACTGGCTGGCAGCTTCCTTTTGAATCTGCCACTTTTCTTCTGCTTCGTAGTCCCCGCTACGCGCCAACTGGCCGAATTCGACGCAAGTCATCCGGCGAAGCCGATTGAGCAACCCGGTTGGGAGCCGCGACGCGTTGGAATCTGTGTCGACCGAACTGCTAAGGGCACTATTTCCAGTCCAAAAGCCAGTGCGGATGCTCGGCGTTTCGATTTCCGGGTTTGCAAGCGGCCTTCAGGACCAAATATCGCTGCTATAGCAGCTCTTCGCCTGCCGGTGGCCGAAGCAAGAAAGCAAGAGCGCTCATGCCTCGACGACACGAAGTTCTGCTTGTCACGCGGCCCTTTCGAATTCTTGGCCTCGGGCAACAATCATTTTTTCGTAAAGCGTTGCAACGCTGCGATGAGTGGCCGGCAGAACCAAGCAATGACCTTGATTATCGAAGTCGCTGAACCTTGCGCCCGGCTCGTCGCACACCTCCGCAAAGGCCTGGTTGATAAGGTGCAGGCATTCCAGCAGCTTTGTTATGGTTTCAAGCTCTACGCGGCGCTGGATGTCGATGAGCCGAAAGGCCATGATCGGAGGCTCCCCGCAGGATATACCGGGACGACCGAACTCTAGGAATACACCCACAGCAGACGGAAGGTTTCTGATCCGATTCAGCAGTCCGGCGGCTTGCGCTTGGGTACAGGCCGTCAAGTGAGGCGGCTCCGGAAGGGCTGCGGCGGCATCGCCTAAATCGAGGAGGCCCGATACCTGCTGCTCGATCCATTGCCGCACAGGCGCAGGCGCGTTGCGAAATTTTTCGACGTCCAAGGTTATGCTGATCATGTTAGCTCTCCTTTTTTAAAGAATAGACGGAGCGAGCAGGTTGGACTTTGACCAGGATCAATTTCCGTAAAACTTGGCTGCTGATAAGCCAAACATCCGTCATTTAGGCTGTCTGTCCGCAACCGGACGCAGGGTGAAATTAACCGCGAGCGTGTCGCTTACCGCGGGCAGGCGGAAAAATGTAAATCCGGTGTAAGCTAATCAGGCCCTCCGATTTTGTTCTAAACTGTCTACTAGGAGGATCCAGAAAAACGGCGAAGCCGGAGAAAACAAGGTCGCTTTCATCGCTGATCGCGGCGGTCGCGTGGCTTTCATCAACCACGCGGCTGGCGACGCCCAGGGCCCGGAGGCCCTGAGCACCGAGTTCGTCAAGGGTCGCCTCGAAGGCATGGCGAGTCTCGGGGTCAAGCGGCAGCACCTTGCCATTCGCATCCTCATACCGTCCCGACAGCCGCAGAAGGTCTTCCGGCGCACCCTTGACGATCAAACGGCGCTCGGCGCCGTGCTCGACCAGAATCGAGACACGCGTCGCTCGAAATCGAATGGAACTCCGTCGAGCTTCTTCCAGCCAGCCATGTCGAACGGGTGGGCAGAAAGGATTGCCTGATCGAGCGGGCTCTTCATCCCAGTTTCGAACTGGCTGTTGATGTAGGCATTGGCGAATACGGCCTTGCTCTCGGCGCCCCGCCCGTCGATGGCGCGCATCAGCTTGATGGTGGCTTCCGTCAGCGTTCCGGTCTTGTCCGTGCACAGCACGTTCATAGCGCCGAGATCGTGGATGGCGGTCAGACGCTTCACGATTACCTTTCGCTTCGACATCTCTAATGCCGACCGCGCAAGCGTGACGGTACGATCATCGGCAACAATTCAGGTGTCAGTCCGACAGCCAACGCCAACGCGAACATCAGCGATTCCAGCACTGGCCGATGGAATGAGATGTTCACCACCAGCACGAACAGCACCATCAAAATGGTGAGACGCATGATCAGCAGACCGAACCGGCGTATGCCGACCGCAAACGCGGTGGCCGGCGGCTTCTCCGCCAGGCTGGTCGCGAGATGGCCAAGTGCCGTTTTGCTGCCGGTCCGACAGACAACAATTGTGGCTCTGCCGCTGATCACCGAAGTGCCGGCAAAGACGGCGTTCGCGCGCCGGCCGGATTTTCCGCGCCCGATGGGGCGTCTCACTGCACTGCTTCTCGGCCGGATATGGTTCGCCGGTCTACCTCTTCTACGCGGTCATCCATCCCGAGAAATTCTGATCGTCCCGAGGAACGCACTGAAGCAAGATGCTGCCGCAATTTTGGATGTCCAATTTCTTCCACTGGCTTCTGCGAAGCCATCGACCTGAACGAGTATTGTCGCGATGATAACCCCTCGCGAAGGTCAGGCCTTGCTGGCTCCCAGCTCCTTGCAACACCCGCACGCCGTCGCAGTCCGATCTCGCACTGCTGGAGGCAGTATCTCCAAGGATGACGTCGGCCCCTATCCGAAGCTCGGGCTATTGATCACGCTATCGGTTCAGCCAAGGGGGTCCGGATCGGCTAACGCCGACCGTCACGTTGCGGCGGCGACGAGCAATCATCGCGAGTAAGGAAGCTCGCTAAACTCGTCGGTCAATAAGCAGGCGTCTCGTATGCTTCGCAATCATCCTCTCTTCATTAGTTTGGATAACCAAGACGCGGACGCGCGAACGATCAGAAGTGATAGTCATCTCACCGGCCTGATTGCGCGTCTCATCCAGTTCGATGCCGAGCCATTCGAACCCCTGGCAGATCCGTTCCCGGATGCGCCAGGCGTTTTCGCCAATGCCGCCGCAAAACACCAGGGCATCGAGACCCGACAGGATCGCGGCCATCGCGCCGAGCTCACGGCGGGTTCGGAAAACGAAATACTCGATGGCCTGCTGGGCTCCAGTGTGCCGGCGGCCTCGAGCTCGCGCATGTCCTGCGACAAGCCAGAGAGGCCCTTGAGGCCCGAGCGGCGATAGAGCAAGTCCTCGATCTGCCGGGTCGTCATGCCCTCTTCTTCGATCAGGTAAAGAACGACGCCGGGATCGAGCTTGCCGCAGCGGGTGCCCATCGGCAGCCCGTCGAGCGCGGTGAAGCCCATGCTGGAGCCGACGCTTTGGCCGCCGAGGAGCGCGCACATCGAAGCACCGTTGCCCAAATGGGTGACGACAAGCCGTCCCACCGCATGCATCGGCGCGACCTGTTGCAAGCGCGCGGTCACGTACTCGTAGGATAGGCCGTGAAATCCGTAGCGCCGGATGCCCTGCTCATAGAGCTCGCGGGGCAAGGCGTAGGTATCGTTGACCCAAGGGTGGGCGCGGTGAAATGCGGTGTCGAAACAGGCCACCTGAAGGGCGTCCGGGAACGCGGCATGGGCGGCGCGGACGCCGGAGAGATTATGCGGCCGGTGCAGCGGCGCCAGCGGGTTGAGCCGCGCCAGCACGGTGAGCTTTGCCTCGTCCAGCACGATGGATTCGCTGTAGTCGATGCCGCCATGCACGACCCGGTGCCCGACCGCGGCGACCGACACCTTGCCGAAGCTCCGCTCGAGAAATTTCAGCACGCAAGCGAGCGCGGAGGCGTGGTCGGTAGCCTCGGTGACGCCGAGCGCCTCGTCGACCGGGGGCTTGCCGGTCGTTTCCGCCCGCAGCCGCGGCGTCGCGCCGAGACCCTCGACCTGCCCGCGGGTGCACTCCTCGAGATCGGCGCCGTCCTCGAACAGCGCGAACTTGATCGAAGACGAGCCGGCGTTCAGCGTCAGGATATGCTGTATCACTCGGCCGCTTCGGCGACGTGCGGCAGGCGCGAATGATCGCCGGACTGCCACGCGCGGTACAAGGCCGCGACCGCGCATGAGGCGAGCCGCGCCTTCTCGCTGTCGGCGCGGCTGGTCAGAACGATCGGAATGGTGGCGCCGAGCGCGAGCCCCGCGGCTTCTGCGTGCGCCACGAAGGTGAGCTCCTTGGCGAGCATGTTGCCGGCTTCGAGGTTGGGCACGATCAGGATGTCGGCGTGGCCGGCGACCAGCGAAGTGATGCCCTTGCTCCTGGCGGCCGCGACATCGATGGCGTTGTCCATGGCGAGCGGACCGTCGACGACGGCGCCTCTGATCTGGCCGCGGTCGGCCATTTTCGACAGTATGGCGGCGTCGAGTGTGGAGGGGATTTTTGGATTGACCGTCTCGACGGCCGAGAGAATGCCGACTTTTGGCTTCTCGATCCCGAGCGCCAGCGCGACGTCGATGGCACTTTGGGTGATATCGACCTTGGCTTCGAGATCGGGGGCGATGTTGATGGCGGCATCCGAGACCAGCAGCAGATGATCGAGGCCCGGCACGTCCATGACGAAGACATGGCTGAGCCGCCTTGTGGTGCGCAGACCGCTGTCGTGCTTGACCACGTGGTGCAGCAGCTCGTCGGTATGCAGCGACCCTTTCATGATCGCGTCGATCTTGCCGGCGCGGGCGAGCTCGGCAGCGGCGGCCGCAGCCGCGCCGTGGCTGGGCACATCCTGGATTTCGATGCCCTTGAGGTCGGCGCCGATCTCCTTGGCGGCGGCGTTGACGGCTAAGACCGATCCGATCAGCATCGGGCGGATGATGCCGTGTTGCGCGGCCAGGAGCGCGCCGCCGAGCGAGGCCTTGTCTTCCGGCGTCACGATCGCGGTGCGGATCGGATCGAGACCTTTGCTGGCCTCCAGCAGCCGGTCGAAATGACGGTGCCGCTGCACCATGAGTTCCGGCAGGCGGTCATCGTCGATGCGGATCTTGCGGGCCGGCGCCAGCACCTCGGCCACACCTTCGGCGATGCAGTCGCCACCGCGCCCGGTCACGCGTGTGTCGAGCCTCACCAAGCCGTCGGCCAGCTTGTCGCGCACCGCGACGCTGACGGTCAGTTCATCGCCGACATGGACGCGGTCGATGAACTTTAAGGTCTGCGACTTGTAGAGCGTGCCCGGGCCGGGCAGCAGGTTGCCGAGCACCGAGGATACCAGCGCTCCGACCCACATCGATGGCGCGATGGCCTCAGTGGGATTTTCGCCGTCGTCGGCAGGCAGATGCAGCGGGTTCAGGTTGCCGGAGGCGTGCGCGAAGATATAGAGATCGTTCCCGGTGCAGACTTGCCGAACCGAGGCGCTGTCGCCGACCTTGAGTTCGTCATAAAGCTTGTTCTCGCGGATCACGCTGCGGACTCCTCGGCTGTGGTTGAGCTGACGTCGTGCGGCGGTATGGCAGGCGGTGCCTCGTGCAGCCCGGCCGGCGCTTCGCCCGTTGTGGGGATCGCGGCCGCCGGCGTTGCGACCGTCTCGTGCCAATCATGCGCCATGGTGAGAAGCGCACTTTGGAACCGCTTGAACATGGCGATGGTTGGCGCATCCATCTCCTCGACCGGGCCGGCGACGTCGAGCACGAGATTCAGTGCACGGTAGCGGTCGACCGGATCCTTGAGCAGATCGGCCAGCGCGGCGACTGCATCGTTGCCGGCAAATTCGACGATCAGCGACTGCTCGTAGATCATGTGGGCGCGCAATTCCGGCGTCATCGAGCTGAACGGCGGCCGCGAATGTAACAGCTCGTTCGAGCGTTCGAGACGGTCGCGGCGCACCGCGCCGCGCGCCCGCGAGAGCAGGATCATCATGCGAATAATGGCTTCGGCATAGCCGCCGGACTTTAATCTGCCGATCGCCTCCTGCACGTGCGCAAATTTGCGGATGTCGTGCTGACCAGGACGGTTCGGCTTCGCGGCGGCGATCTGCTTCATCCACGGCGTATCGTAGAGTGCGTAAAAAGTGAGCTCGATTCCGGCATCGCGGACGTCGCGGTAGAGATTCCAGCTCTGCTCGACCAGATCGGCGCCGATCTTTTGGAACTGGACGAACGGATTATCCCGGGCGGCGGGCGCCCGTTCCGCGCGGATCTGCTCCGCGGTCTCACCGATGCTGGAAAACATTGGATTTTGCCGGGAGAAGAAGCGATGCTGCAGCCGCATCGGATGATTTTGCTTGCTCGCCTCGGCAAGCTCGGGCGTGACGATTGCCCGGATGATCGGCTGCCAAGTCAGTTCATAGGTCTTGGTCGCCCACTCCGAGACTTTGGCTACCGCCGCGAACTCGACTTCCTCCTCGCGGCCGTCGTCGAGCGCCAGGATGTCCTCGATGGTTCGTGCCTCGAAGGTGACGGTGTATTGTCCGTGCGCGTCCCTGCTGATCAGCATTTCGTATAAACCCGGCGCCAGTGCCTCGATGGTCTTGACCACGGAACCGATCTGCTCGTGCTGCTTGTTGGCGACCTGCGCCGAGACGAAGATGCCGAGATGTCCGACACTCTCGTGCAGCGTATAGATGATGACACGGCCGTGCGCTTCCAGCTCCCTGGTCGAGGCGTAGAGATCGGGGATCCAGTTCAGCGCCTGCTGCGGCGGGGTGATGTTGTCGCCGTGCGAGGCAAACACTACGACGGGGGATTCGATGCGCCTGAGGTCGATCGCCGTGCCGTCATCGAGTATCGCCTCGCCTCGGGTTAGCTTGTTGCCGACGAACAGGTTCTCGACGATCCAACAGATTTCGCGCTGGTTCATCAAGTAGAAGCCGGACCACCAGCGTTCGAACTCCAGAAAACGTTCGGCCTCGTCATCGACATTGGCGAACAAATCGAAATTCTTGCGAAACAAGGTCTTGCCGGGATTGAGCGTTTCGAAATTCTGCACAAGATTGGCGCCGTCGAATTTGCCGCCGCCGAGATCGGAAGTGAGCAGGGCCGGCACTGCGCCGCCGGCGATGCCGCCGAAATAACGGAAAGGATTGTGGCCCTTTTCGCCCGCCCAATAGGACAACGGTGCGCCGGCGATCACCACGGGTCCCATCAGGTGGGGATGGGTTGCCGCCAGGATCATCGCCGCCCAGCCGCCCTGGCAATTGCCGGTCACGAGCGGCTTTGGGCTGCGCGGATGGCGCGCCTGCACCTCATGCAGGAACGCCGCTTCGGCCGCGCACACGTCGGCCAGCGTCTGGCCGGGCTCGGGGTCACGATAGAAAATGACAAAATAGACCGGGTGACCATCCTTCAGCGCGACGCCGACCTCGGATTCGCTCTTGAAGCCGCCGATGCCTGAGCCGTGCCCGGCGCGGGGATCGATGATTACCCAGGGGCGGCCGTCCTCGCGCGGCGGTATCGCGCCTTGCGGCGGATGAATGCGCACCAGCGCATAGTTGACGGGTCGCTCGAGCTTGCGGCCATCGATCACCATGTCGTAGTCGAATGCGAGTACCGGCACCGAGGCTTGCTTCTCGCGGGCGATCGCCGCGTCGCCACGTCGGCACAAGGTGTCGAGAAACAGCACCCAGCGCTGCCCGAAATCCCTGATGTATTCGTGGAAATCGTTGGCCGCTTTCGGGATCGCCAGTTGCGGCAGCAGCCTCTCGACGGCTTCCGCGCTGGCGCGCGCCGCCTCCGCCTGTCCGCGGACGATCGCGGTGCCATGACGGGTGCTGAGCTCGCTCAACAGCGGCAGCTGCTGCGACGCCTGCTCCCAGACTTCCCTTGGCGTGCTGCAGATAGATCTGCTGGCTCTTTGTCACGGCTTCGATATTGATCATCATGTCACCCCAGAATGTGGTAGCCGCCGTCGATGTAGTGGATGCCGCCGGTGAGGTTTGCCGCCTCGGCGCTGGCGAGAAACGCCGCATAGGCGGCGACATCTTCGATCGTGGCGAGCTGATGGGTCGGTGCGCGCTCGGCCGCCCGGTTCATCAGCTCGTCGAAATGGCCGATGCCGGAAGCCGCACGGGTCTTGAGCGGTCCAGGCGATAACGCATGAACGCTGATCTTCTTCGGCCCCAGTTCGACAGCCATCGAGCGCGTGACAAATTCCAATGCGGCTTTCACAGGTCCCATGATATTGTAGTGTTCGACGACTTTCTCGGCGCCGAAGAAAGACATGGTCATGCAGGTGCCACCTGCGATCATCAGCGGCTCGGCCCGACGCACCATGCGAATGAAGGAGTAGACCGAGATGTCCATCGCGGTCGAAAAGCCGCTCCGCGAGCAATCCACGACGCGCGCCTGCAGATCCTGCTTCGGGCAGAAGGCGATCGAATGCACGCAGATGTCGATGCGGCCCCAACGGCGCCGTATTTCATCGAACAGGCGACCGAATTCGCCGTCCTCGCGGACGTCCAGCGGCAGCACGATCTCGGCCTTCAGCTTCTCGGCGATCGGGCTGACGAACCGGTTCGTCTTGTCGTTCTGAAAGGTGAAGGCGAGGTCGGCGCCTTGGGCGCGAAATGCCTCCGCGCACCCGTAGGCGATGGAGTCCTCGTTGGCGATGCCAATCACAAGAGCTTTCTTTCCGGCCAAAGAGAACACGCAGGACCCCTTATGATTGTCATGATTGTCGCATGTGACCGTGGCGGTCATATGTAATGGTTGTTGCAACTTGTGTCCGCGGCACATGATCGAGAAATCAAATACGTTGAAACTGCCCGGTTAGTGTTGCGCGGTGTCAATGACAAACAAACTGAAAGGAACAGCATCGTTAGCACTGCATGACAATGCGATGACAATTTCATGATAACTGTTGATCGGCAGCGACTCCGAAATTGTTGAACTCACGTCGAGGTATTGACCCTGATCAAAGCGCCAACTGCCCCATCGGTTCTAATTGAAGAGAGATTTCGCCAATGACTGGGGCTTATCGTGACGATCGCCATAACCGAGACTCCGACCGCCGAAAGCGCGCGAAGATCTGCTTCAGCGTTCGATCAATTAGCCAAGGTCATCCGGTCAAACCCGGACCATGAACCGGTCAAAGAGAAGATCAGCGTTCGACATCTCAATTTTTACTATGAGGATGGCAATCACGCACTGAAAGACGTGTCAGTGCCGATCTATGCCAACCGCGTAACCGCGTTCATCGGCCCCTCCGGTTGCGGCAAGTCGACCCTGCTGCGCGTCTTCAATCGTATCTACAGCCTCTATCCCGGCCAGCGCGTCGACGGCGAAGTCTTGCTCGATGGCGAGGACATCTTGTCTGACATACAGGACGCCGCGATCCTGAGAACGCGAATTGGCATGGTGTTTCAGAAGCCAACGCCATTTCCGATGTCAATCTACGACAACATCGCCTTTGGGATTGGCCTCAATCGAAACCTCACCAAGGCGCAAATCGATGCAGAAGTTGAAGCCGCATTGCGGCGCGTGGCACTTTGGGACGAGGTGAAGGATTAACTCATGAAGAGCGGATTAGAGCTGTCGGGCGGCCAGCAGCAGCGCCTCAGCATCGCCCGCACCATTGCAATTCAGCCGGGAGTTCTTCTTCTCGACGAGCCTTGCGCCTCGATCGATCCGATTTCTTCGGCAAAGATCGAGCATACGATCGATGAGCTCAAACAGGACCACACGGTCATCATCGTCACTCACAACCTTCAGCAAGCTGCGCGGGTTTCGGACTACGCGGGTTTTATGTATCTGGGCGAGATGGCCGAGTTGGCACGGTGCGCCAGATATTCGTGACTCCGCGCGATCTGCGCACGCAGCGGTTCGTCACCGGCCGCTTCGGCTGAGAAGATACGGCTGCTGGCGGATATCTCGCCATCAGCATCCAGCACGATATCGACCCCGACGGGCCGCTGGTGACCAAGGTGGGCGAGCCCTATGTCCGCCGCCTGCCGGTGTATGAACGCGGTGTTGCCAATATCCTGTTCGCGAGCGACAGGCTGAAACCGATCGAGCCAAGCGCCGATTACCGCCATTTGACTCTGGTCGGCCATTCCAATGGCGGCGACATCTCGATGTACTTCGCGAAACTGCATCCCGAAGTGGTGAAGAAGGTCGTCACCTTGGACAATCTGCGCGTGCCCTTCGTCACCGGTGGCAAAATTCAAGATATTGTCGTTCCGCTCAAAGGATCCGATCTTCAGGACCGATCCTGGCGTTGTTCCCGATCCGGATGTTTGGGAGAAATCCGGCATCACGGTCGTGCAGACCGAATACCGGCACACCGACCTGAGTGATCGCGGGCCGGATCGCGCCAAGACGATGGTCCTGGCCATGCTCGAAAATTTCCTGAACGACGAAACCACGCTTATAGCGGTCGAGACGCCCGTGCCGGAAATGCTCGAGCCCGGTCCGGTTCCGGAAATGACCGAGCCGCGCCCGGTCGCGGACGCTTCCATTACTGAGGACCTGTCTTTGGGCTCTAGCCGTTGACAATTGCGGGATGCCAAGACGCACGGCAATTCCGTCGCTTGGGTACCCTTTCCCGTACCGGGCGGTCCCAACAGAACCAGTCTTATCAACCATCCCCTCTTGCAGCGATCAGCTTCTTGCTCCGCGCGATTGCATCGACGATGAGTTGTCGCGCTTCGGTGCCATCGCCCCTCAGGTGGCTCCATACCATCATTGAACTAAGCCGAACTCGAATGTCGTTAGATCGACGGGTCCGCGATATTTCACGTTGACGGTTTCGGAGCGCGCCTCTACCGCGAACAAGAGAAGAATGAGTGCGGTCGTTGCTTTGGCCGTCACTGGTGAACATCCTGAAGGGCTCTTGTTGCCGCCTTCAGTAACCCCTCACTGTCGGTCCACCGTGCTGTAGAAGCGTTGCTGGATAAGCCACAGCGCCGCTCTTCGAGTCCGCTATGGTCTTCCTGAAGGCACCGGGGGCTATGACATCGCCATAGGAATCGACATTTCCAAACGCGGCCCCATAGCCGCTAATGAAGCCATCGCTGCCGGTGGCAGATTTGAATTCGCAAATAATCCTGTCCATGATGTTCCTAAAATCTTTCTGTGAAACTGAGATTGTCTTTGAATTGCCAAAGAGTTTGTGTGGTAGAGGGCCGTACTCAAAAGAGGAGCCGAAATGGCCAAGAAAACAGTAGTTCGCCGATGGTCAAAGGAAGATCATCGCACGTTGAAGACGATGGCGAAGGATAAGAAGGGCGCCAACAAAATAGCAAAAGCCCTGAAGCGGACTGTCGGCGCAACAAGCGTAATGGCGGCGAAGCGCGGCATTTCGTTGAGCATGAGGGGGTGACTCTGGCCCCCCCCGAGATCGGCGAAAAACCGGCTCGGGCGTCCAATATGGATACGTTTTAATATCTGACTTATTTGTCACTAGATGCCGGCCGTCGCTCGAATTATTGCGACGCGATGCTGCGTTATTACTTTCACATCGTTGGTGGTTCAGAACTGTTTCCCGACGAACTGGGACGTAGCCTTCTAACTCTTAAATCCGCAAAACGACACGCCAAGGTCCTTGTTGAGGAATTGAGAAAGGGCGGTGATTTCTACGGATCAAGTCTAGTGCGCGTTGTTGACGAGCATGGCAATACAGTCTTCGAGTGCCCAGTCTCGGGGGGCTTGCCACTCTGATTGAAAGCCGGGGCGAAACGCAGACCTTATGTGCTTCCGGTTGGCAAATTCAACGCGCCGCGATCTTTGGGCGAGAAGCCCAACTTGCCAAGCAGGCCGATCAAGAGCGAAGTTTCGGCCGACCGTGCGTCAGTACGGTATCGGGACATTAACGTGGCGGCTATCTCAACTAAAAATCTGTCTGCGCTCGTGAGCCATTAACTTGACCGGCTTCGGCAGTCGTCGCGGTGGTTCAGGCAGTGGAGTCGTCACTAGCGGTTCGTTCGCGCGATCGCGATAGCGATAGGCATTGTGTTTTGTGCTTCCGCGCAGATGAAGTAACGCGGTTGGTGTTCGTGTTCTTCCCAATTTGATTTCCTTGATTTGTACAAAATATGAAGTTTTCGGATTAGGGGGATATGCGTTTTTTGCTGTGTGCCGGTTCTTCCTCTCTCGATGCCAGAGATGGGATCCCCCCTGCCCATGGTTGTATTATTTATATTTGCAGGTTGCATTGCTTCACTACGGTCACGCTGTCTCAACTATGCGAGTGCGAGACGTTGTATGCGTGCCACGATGACGTGCCGGGTTTAAGCGACAGCTTTCCAAATGGCATCTAGCAAGACGCGCTGTGCGAATGGCTTCTGCAAATAGGCGACGCACCCGGCGTTCATCGCCGCGTTGCGAGTTGCCTCATCGTCGTTCGCAGTCATAAAGATGACTGGGCGCTTCAATCCCGATGCCGCAAGTCGGCGCTGAAGTTCGATACCCGAAATTCCCCCAAGGTGAATGTCAAGCAGCAAGCAGGTTGCTGTCTGCACGTTCGCACTCTCAAGTAACGCCTCAGCCGAAGCGAACGTCCGGCTGTCGATGCCGTGGTGCGCCAACAGTCGAACCACGCTCTTCAGCATACCGGCATCGTCATCGACCACTATCACGACCAGTGGCTGCGCCGTCATGTCCGTGCCCTCGCTCCGGCGCTTATTGCGGGCGCTAAGGCGTCGGCTAACCGTTGACCTAGATCAAGGGAATCTAGTCCGGCCATGAACGCACGACGAACGGATCGTGCTCATAGCGGTGCGACAGTAGGCCGTGACACCTGTGCGTCAATCGCAGCGAGCCAGCCACGGGCCACAGCGCGCGCCGTGTGGTCGCCTGCGCTCGGCCTTCGGCTCTGATCTTGAGCGCAGCGATCGGGGGAGGTCCCTAAGCGCGCGTAGCCGGAAATCCACTCCTAGCAATGTTGTAAAACGCAATGCGTTCGTCTAGCCAAACCGTCGCTGCGTGCGCGATGTCAGGCCGGAGGTTGGCACGTATCACCTCACGGATCGTTTCCTCCAATTCTTCTTCCGAGAATCCGGCGGTAGGTCGGGATGTGGGATCGTCAGACGCCATCCTGTCCTCCTAGAGCAATCAGTCAACTGCTTCTAAAAACGACGAGCGTTAGGAGGACCTATTGAGTTAAGTCAATGGTAGCTTCCGGCCGCCCAACGGCACGGGTGAGCCGCCTGATGTGCCTTCAGGCGACTATGCGACAGGCGCGTCGTGTGGGGTAGGCTTCATGTCTGTAAATCGGCGCGGGGTCCGGGCGCCGATCGGCGTCATAAGCGATTGGTCGATTGGGATTCTGCGGGGTTAACGTTCGGCGCCGTTTCACACCATGACAACCGCCCTTTGTGCGACCTTGTCCTCGAAGGTTGGAAGGCCAAGGGGCCGAAGGGATCCGGCTCCATCGCCCTTGGGGATGTATACCCGCCGTACCGGCGGCGCGTAATAGCGGCCTGACTTGATGCGTTCCAGGAGATCCGAAAGATTGGTCTCCAGGTTTTGCGCATACTCTGCCGCCGTCACACCGTCGATACCGGGGGCACCATCCTTGCGGGTGAGCCGGTAGGCTTCCCTCATCCACTCCAGATCGAGGACGTGGTGCAGCGTGGACAATGCCACCCCGCTTTTTGCTCTTGCCAGTTCAGCTATCCGCTGCCGTTTCGTGGACAGGTTTGTAAGACCCAAGGTTCTCTCCCATGTTGCCCGTCAGCGGTTCTCTCCTCACGACGCCCCCCTTTCCTCGATCGGGTCCCAGCGAGACCAGTTCCCCGACGTCGTCAGTACTATGAGGGCGCTACGACTTCCCACTCACGCATCCCTGGTCACTTATTTGTTTCGCTTCCGCGGCCCACGCAATTCCTCCTCGGTTTGTGCTCGCCGTTGCCAGCGCTCCCGAGCGGGTGGAGGTCCCGCCACAGGCCAAGATCATTGTTCAGCCGGTGATCTCAAATTGCCGGCGTACTCTCGCGTGGGCGTGAGTGGGATCTCTCAGGTTCCCAGGCAGTCCGTCCTATGCCTTTGCCCCGGTCCAAGACCCCGGCCGAATCGACGCTGCCTCGCCACTGACGGTCTCGTCGATGCTGCCCCTGCTGCCGTAACAGCAAAGGCTTCAGCGTGACCTTCATATCGGGGCTACCGCGGGGCTTTGGCATCTGCTGTCTACGCTTCACGAACGCTGTTGCCACCGTCATGCAGAACTCGCTTCCGGCTGGCTGGCTGGCCTTTGCCGGGAGGGAGTTGAACCCTCTGGACTACTATGAAAGGTTTCCGAGCTGCTACATCTCTTTCCCCTTTCCTGGATTTATCCTGACGCTATACGGCTGGAAGGTTGGCTTTCCAAGCGGTGCCTTCCTGGATCGTCGGCAGCTTAAGAGCCTTTCGTCCCTAGCGCTCGCCCAAGCGGGTACTTGCTTTCACTCCTGGCCGGAGCTTCGCGCTTCGAGATAAGCAGCGCATCGTCGTGAACCGCTATAGCCAATTTATCCCTGCCAGCGGCAGCACCCATTGCAGGATCGCCGCTACGCAGATCAGTACCACAAGCAGTTTGAGCAGATTTGCGAAGCGCGCCTCGTTAACAAACTTATCAATAGCCCAAAAGCAGATTGCAACAATGACGCAAATGATGAAAACCCTGATCAAAACCAAAAGCACACAATCTCCTGCTGTTCAAATTGCCGAAGGCACACAAGTTGACCATTCAAGACATCACGGTCTTGGCATGATCCCATAGGGTCATCCGATCATTGCATCGAAAAACGTGAACGACAAAATCCGGAGACCAGAACTGGCTTGTCGGTTCGGGTCTCCGGTTTCTTGCGACGACCGTGCAGGACTAAGCGGCCTTGCTCGGTGTAGCGGGCTTGCTCGATGCTGGGCCAGGGCTTGGCGGAGCGCCCGTCTTGATATTGATTGTCTTGGTGGTCTTCACGGCTTTAGCGGGCTTCTTGATCGTGAGACGCAGCACGCCCTTGTCGAAATGAGCTTCGACGGCCCCCTCTTCCGGCTCGAAAGGTAACAACATCGATCGATAGAATGAGCCGTAGCTCCTTTCCTCGACATGCCAGTTCTTCTCTTCTTTCGTGCTCTCCACCTTTTTCTCGCCGGAAATGACCAGCTGGTTGTCGTCAAGGCTGACGTTGATGTCTTTCTCGTCCACGCCGGGAAGTTCGGCCGTCACTTCGAAAGCGTCATTTGTTTCCGCCACGCTGACCGCCGGCGCGCCAGCCCCGATGCCGGGAGAAGACGGTTTTTGATCGAAAGCGCGAAACGCGTTTTCCATTTCGCGCCGCATCACTCGGTAGGGATCCAGTTCCTGGCTCACGGTCCACAATCTCGGAAGGCTCATCTGTTTCTCTCCACGCGTTAGAAAATATACCGAAAAGTATTTTGTTCTTGTCGTCCCTGACGGTCTTGATCCAGCTCAAAACGGTCGAATTATTTCGAGACTGGATAAATCGGGCGTGACGCCTTGTAGCAATCGCACTTCCGTCATGGCTCGCAAAAGCGAAATTAGCGCCTATCTAGGATACTAGAAGCACGTAAGAGTTCGTCAGCGAGGTTGACCTAGTGAGCGTTAAGTATCCCTTGGGCTTCCATCGCCGCATTGAAAGGCAGTGAGCTGAGTGCATCTATTCGCTAAGACGGATCCACGGCCAAATCGTTGCGGCGACCGAGCTGACATTGCAATGCGCATTCAACAACGACGGCTCGCTGATTCCAGTCCCGGTCAGAACCGTTGTGGATCGGCGACGACCCGGTCAGTCTCGTGATTGATTTTCCAAATCATTGTCGTTCATACGATCAGACGCGGCGTGAATTGAGCCGGATGCCCGTCTCATCAGTCGGGCTATCTGAAAGCGGTCGATTCCAACCGTCATTTGATATGTGCCGCCGCGGCCAGGGTCTATGTTCGCGGAAGCAGACGTTCTTATGATCTAGTTGTCGCCAATTTTTAAACAACAATTACATGCGGTTAAGTCTATCGCAGTGTCACTTGCGAATAATTACAGCATGTAGGATTTTTTTTAGCAGGCGCGAGCGGTTTAGCGAGTGACAAATTAGCGTTTGAGCAGGATGATCGCTTCCTTCAAGTCACTGGGCGCAAGATAGACGACGCCCCCGACGAGAATAAGCAACAGCATCAGTTCGCGCAGGACCTCGATCGCGATTCGAAATGGCGTGCGCCGATCAGGTTAGGGAAGCTCGTTGCTTCCCTCAGTCCGCAATCGTGTCTAAGCTTCAGCTTCGCTGAGGCCGGGATTTAGGCATCCGCGCTAGAGGTACGACATCGACGTCACGCAGTAGGTATGCATCTTGTCGCACGCGTTGATCGAGACATACTCGCCAACGACGAAACGCTCGTCGGCGAAACGATAACCGGCTTCGTCGAGCAGATTGGTTTCGCCGTCATAGTGGAATCCCCAAGCGCCGCCCGGGTGGTAGACGAGATGACCATGCTGGTCCTGTTGGTTTGGACGCAGCCGCGCGACCCGGCAGGCTTCGCGATGCGCACGCCAGAGTTTCGGGTCGATACGGCCGTCGACATCGACCGGCGCGACGAAGATATCGGCTACGTCGTGGTTGCCCTCGGGATGACCGGGCTCGCGGGCCAACGCGATACGGATTTGCCGAAACTGCGCCGGCAGGGAGGCATTGCCCCCAGCGGTTTCTCAATT
The DNA here is from genome assembly GCA_963739755.1 of uncultured Alphaproteobacteria bacterium. GTDB lineage: Bacteria > Pseudomonadota > Alphaproteobacteria > Rhizobiales > Xanthobacteraceae > Bradyrhizobium. Next base: position 67,475 of record CAVUCB010000058.1, read on the forward strand.
GACAACATCTCCACGGCACAAATCTCGCCAGCTAGGATGCCGGCGGATGCGACGCCCGGACAACAAGAACCGGGACGGCGCCATAAGTCAGCACTTTGACGGTTTCGCTGCCCAGCATGATCGCAGATACTCCACGCCGGCCGTGCGAGGCCATAACGATAAGATCGCATAGACTCTCGCGCCGCCGCGTCGATGATGGCCTGATACGGATGATCGTGCTCGACGTGTACCGTGTCGCAGTTCACGCCAGCGGCCGCTGCGGCCTCTTTCGCAGAGTTGAGATACTTGGCAGCTCGATTTGCCGTGTGCTTCCCATATTGTTCTGGTGTGTCCGTGACCATCTCAGGCTCGACCGCGAACGTGTGGAATGGCGTTGATACGGTGAGAATGGTGACCTTGGCGTTGATCGACTTAGCCAAGGCCACGCCATGCGCGATGGCGTTCTGTGACAGCCGCGAACCGTCGGTGGGAATAAGAATATGTCCATACATGGAATGACTCAATTCTTGCTCGTCTCGGCGAGACCAGAGTGGGTGAAAATTAGAGAAACAATATACCTCTCTGGGGTACCGCCTGCACCGCCACGGAACCAGTAATGCCCACGAGATAGGTGAGTGAATGCAACGTGAGTGTCTTGATAAGCATGCTGCTAGCTGAACCAAGCAAACGAGATGATTGCGACGCTCAGCACGGCGGCGATCGCCCACATCACGGGCTCAAAAGGCTGAGGGCTAGCAATCGCCTTCCCGCGTGGCCTGGCATGTCCTTGGCGTCGCATGGTTTATCCTCCATCAGCGGATGAGGGGGCAATTCGAACTGGTTATCGAGACTGGCTTGCCGGCCTTGACCGCGGCGACCGTATCGAGATCCGAGCTGATATGAGACGAGATCGCAATGCTGGCCATCGCGATCGCTGCTGCCAAGCCGATCACAAGGATCTTCAGATGCGTGCCGCGATCGGCGCTATACATTGAGTGGTTCATCGAAGCCTCCAAAAAAATCGGTCCGACAGCTTCTTCGTAGAGCGAACTGGTAAGCCCCGAAATTGGGGTTCGTTTCTTAAGACAACTTCCCTACGGAGTTTGACAAGAGCTGTCCCCATATTCGATCCGCAGTGTCCTGGTCCACGTGGAAGGCCGTGCGTTACGCGTCCAGCCGCCGCAGCGCGGCGCGGTTGCTGAACTGAATCCGGCGGGAGGTTTCAAGCACTATAGCCCCAGACTGAACGAGCTGAGTAATGGTGCGCGACACCGTCTCGATAGTCAGCCCGAGATAGTCCGCGATGTCCTGGCGCGACATCGGCAGCTCGATCGCGCCACCGTCGGAACAGCGGTCTGCCATTTCGAGCAGAAAGCCGGCGACGCGCTCTTCCGCACTCTTGATCAGGACCAGCGAATGCTGCTGGACGCGTTGCAGCTCGCGGACCGTGAGCATCCAGAGCTGGCGCGACAAATCCTTTTCACGTTCGGCATGGGCCTTAACGCTCGAGCGCTTGACCACGAGCACTTGCAATTCGGCAATAGCCTCTGCCGAGCACTGATGGACGTTAGTTGCCTCAACTCCAAACATGTCGCCGGACAAATAAAAGGCGACAACTTGTCTCCGTCCGTCGTTGAGCATGCGGTATGTACGCACCGCGCCGGAGATGACGTGGTAGAAGTATTCCGCCTGCTCATCCTCGCCAAAGATTTCGACATTGCGGGCAAATCGCATCGGAGCGCCCATCAAGCCGAGAGGGCCTGCCGAAAACGCGCATGTGCGAACCGGCACAGAGGGTCGGGCGTAGGTCGAAGACTTGGCGGCTGCGGTGCTGAGCATGGAAGAACTCCGGTTTTCATCGTTCCCGCCCGGAAGTCTGCCCATTTCCAAAAGAAACCGAAATTCGGGTCGTTCCCCTAAGTAGAAAGCCGGAGGGGCAGACGCGGTCCCACTCCATCGTCGCGGTGCCAGCACGCGATACGAACCAGCGGCGATTCGCGCGAACCGCGCCGTAAGTTCCAAATCAATCGTTGATGTAGATCATTTCCCGGACTGCTAGGAGTCGCATGCTGCACACGGAAAAAACAGGGATGTCCCACATGAAATTGATCTCAACGCCACATCACGAAAAATGTCCTCGGTGCGGTTCTGTGTTAGTCAGTCTCGAGTGGGATGAACGCGTCAATACGCGGGAAGTCCAGGATCTTTGGCACTGCTGGAACTGCAAAAACGAATTTATCACCACGATCACGTCTGACGAGAAGGGCCCGTCAGTCACTGAGATCACTGAGCCATTCTTTACGAGTTTGGTGATGGAATGACGATTTGCGGATCACCTCAGGTCTGCTGTATGGGTCGCAATGGTTTGGCCATCCGCGGGTGACTTCCGGTCTTCCCAAACAACGGACATCGTCAGGCCAGCCCGGTTGGTCCGGTTCGTGCCAGTTTCGGACACATGCACCGCAGCAAACAATTCAATTAGTCGATCACTTCGTCGGCGCTGGGACGACGACGACCGGCTTGATCCTTGCGGCGGCACGCGCCGCAGACATGAACTTGCGGGCATCCTTGATCGCTTCGACATACAGCAGAATAGCGCGCGTCTTGCTGTCCGGCGCGAAGTAGTCAAGCAGATCGGCGATATCGACGTCGAGCTGGTCGCCGATCGAAACAATTCCGGAGAAACCTACCGTGCGCTGCGCCGCCCAATCCGCCATGCCAGCGGCAATGGCGCCCGACTGGGAGATCAGCGCTAGATTTCCCAGACCCGGCATGTGCGCGGAGAAACTTGCATTGAGGTTTGCGCCGGGCATCAAGATGCCAAGACAATTGGGTCCTATCAGCCGCATTCCATATTTCTGCGCGGCGCGTTCGGCAGCGTCCGCCAGCGACCCCGGGCCATGGCCAAGTCCGGCGGTGACAATGAGAGCGCCCGCCGCACCCCGCTTTCCTGCATCGTCGATGAGTCCGGCAACCGCTGCTGCCGGCGCTGTGATCACCACGAACTCGGGTACAAATGGCAATTTACTGAGGCTGTCGACCGCGGGCATGCCACCGACCTCGGCATAGTGCGTATTCACAAGTCCAAATTCGCCTTTGAATTTCGCCTTTAGAATATTTTGAAGGATGGCCCGCCCGACAGACCCCTGCCGCGGGCTTGCCCCGACCAGTGCGACTGAACGGGGCGAAAGCAGATTTTTCAAACGATAGGTTGACATCGGTTCACTGCCCGGCTGGCGCCGGCCTGGACATTCGCAAATCTTAACGCGGTTCTGCGCGTGACCGGGCCATCTAGCGGGACATCATAACCCAGCACGGTGGCCGCCCTATGACAGTTTTGGTCGCGCCACCCCACACGATTTCGTTCAGCCGGGAGTGGCGATAGGCGCCCATTACCAGAAGGTCGATTCTGTTGGCCTCTACATATCTCTCGAACACCTTTCCGATCGAGCTGCCGTCAATCTTTACCGTTTCAAAAGCGGCCTTGATTCCGTGCTCTGCGAGATGGCTTACGAGCGCCGCGCCGGATTCCAGCTCCGCCGGCGCTTTATTGTCGGTTGCGGTGATGATGCGCACGTTGGCAGCTGCCTGGAGCATTGGTAACGCGTCTGCGACAGCTCTCGCGGCCGGCGCGGAATGATCCCACGCGATCACGACGTCACCGAATGGCACCGCCAGCTCAGAGGCAAGTTCCTCCGGACACATCATGACCGGTCTGCCTGATTCGAATATCAGTCGTTCGACAATCTTTTCCGATTGATCATCATGGGGCTTCACTGGCACGATCGACAGATCTTTGAGCCGCGCAATTCGCGCAAGGTTCGCCGTAATATCCGCCGCCGCGAGCCGGTAAAGCTGTTGCTCGACGGAAACACCAAGGCGCGCCGACGCGACTTCGACCGCCTTCAGCAGTGCCTCCGCATCCGACACGCTTCGTACGCGTGCAGCCTCGGCGGTGTTGTCCAGATCGGTCGAGATCATCACCTTCGGCCGCACCAGGATCTCTACCGAAGCCGCCGCGGTAACCCGCGCACCGATATTTCGGGCCATTGCCGTGCATTTGTCGATCGCAGCAACCGCCGCCGTGCTGGGTTCGCCGACAAGCGGCAACAGGATATCCCGGATCGCCATGTGTGCTCTCCTTTGTCCCTGATGATAGGTGCTCGCACGCGACCGTTGTTGATCTTCATCAAGACGATAAGAGTTCTTTCCAATCCACGGAGACGCCACGCCGAGATTATTGGCGAACGTAGTCGCCGGGCGCCGCGGGCAAACTCTGGCCGTCGGCGTGCTCAACGCCCATCTGCGGCTGCTCGCATGCCTCGCCGGATTGCGCGGTCAGCCACTTGGTCCATTCCGGCCACCACGACGCCATCGCCGGACATCCCTCATGCTTCAATTAGCTTAAATAGGCCGGCGGCATTCGAATTGATGGAGATCAAATCGGCGGCAATGCATTCGGGAGGCCGATTGATTCAGGTCAATGGCAACATCGAGCATGAATAGGAAACTTAGTTCATTCTCACAGGAGGTCAGGGACGATGGCAACCGTGGATTCGGAGCATCATCTCAGGCGTTCTTCAAGAGAGCCCCATCGTGACCTCGGCCCTTCCGAGCGAGACGCAGCAGAGCCTCGCGCAAGGAAAGCGCATGGATGGCTTTACGTCTCGAGGGGTCAGATGTGGATATTGGCCGGCATGTTGCTGGCCGCAACGGGATGGATGATCTTTCAATTTCTGCTAACGCTTGTCACTCTGGATTAATCGCTGACGGGAGGTTCACATGAAAGCACGCGACGTCATGGTCTCACCGGTTGTAACCGTGGGAGATAACGACACGGTTCGCGACGTGGCAAAAATCCTGATCGCGAAGCACATCAGCGCCGTTCCGGTGGTCGATCACGCGGGCAAATTAGTCGGAATTGTCAGCGAGGCTGACTTGATGCACCGAACGGAGGCAGGCACAGAACGTCCAACCTCCTGGTGGCTGTCGCTCCTTTCCGGAGAGAGCGCTATTGCGGCGGAGTATGTCCAATCGCACGCGACAAGAGTGAAGGACGTCATGACAAAGGGCGTCCAAACGGCTCGTCCCGACACACCCTTGCACGAGATTGCGGATATGTTCGAGGAGAAGCATATCAAACGCGTTCCGATCGTGAACGAGGGGGGCGACCTTGTGGGCATCGTCAGCCGCGCCAATATTATTCAGGCCGTCGCAAGCACCCGTCCCAAGCTCGAGATCAGCGCGCCCGATGCAATGATCCGGGAAAGGCTCGTGGACGAACTGAAGAAGCAGTCATGGTCACATGTTCACAAGCTGAATGCGACGGTGACGAACGGCGTCGTCGATCTATGGGGCTTTACGCAATCCGAAAAGGAACGCCAGGCCATCAGGGTCGCTGCCGAATCCATTCCGGGCGTGCTTGCGGTCAACGACCATCTGATGCGGGAGCCCTACTCCATCTATTAGAAGATGCTTGCGACATTTGGGTTGGCGCCATTACCTTTCGGTTCAGGCTGCTGCCCCCTGATGGCTGCACCAAAATGTCTCCGCGCGCCTCGCGACGCAAGCTTGGCTGGTTCCCATCATTCCGCCGCTTGTATCCAAGGGCAGATTAGTTTCGGCCTATACGCTGCGTTTGATCCACATCAACGCGAGCCATGCGCAGTCGAGTTTTCTAACTCGCCTTCCCGTTTCTCGTTGGGCTCGCGACATGCGCAAAGAGCTGACGGCTCAACTTCGAGAGTATCCTGCCGGGCCACCGTCGAACGCCGGCGTCTTGAAACGCCCGCTGGACTGCCAGCGCACTTTTCGTCAGATAACGGAAGACTGCGCTCGAGAGATCCACCGCGATCGCAAATTCGCCGTTACGGGTGACTCGGATGTCATCCACAATATGCGAATAGCGCTGACGCGGCTCGACGCCGCGGCTCTCTTCTTCCCGCCCGCGATCGATGACGTCGCCTGGTCACGTATCAGGGAGCAACTCCGCTGGTTGAATTCGGCCCTCGGTAAGGCGCGAGACCACGATGTCACGATGGGCTATGCCAAGCAAAAGCGTTATCGGGGGCTCGGCCGCAAACTCGCGGCGCGCCTTGGCGCGATCGCACGCCAAGGCTCATCGCCGGCTCGCAAAAAAGCTTCGTTCCGCTCGATACCGTCGCCTGATCTCCGAGCTCGGTCAATGGATCGAAAAACAATCCAGTCGACGCAACAGACAACTGTCCCGGTCCGACCGGATCGACGTCTACAGCTAGGCGCACTTGCGGGCGTGGAGAAATCAAATCTCCCGGCAAGGATGCCATCTTCGATCGCTGGGGCGCAAGCCGCAACATCGCCTGCGGATCCGATGCAAGCAGTCGGCGACCTTCGCGACCTCAGACGGTTGCGCAAAGCCATTCATTGCCGGCTGCCCGGTTATCGAAAGCAAAAGCGCAAACTGCTCCGGAAGATCGAGAACTCCTTCCGGAGCCTGCGGCTTCAGTAGCAGACCCGGCGCCAATGCCGGCCGGTCAAGACCATATGAGGGTAGCAACCGTTGTAGGCGTACGGTCCGTAATACGGGCCCGGCGGATAATAATAAACCGGCGCAGGGTAGGCGCAATAGAAGGGATGAGGTCCCCAATATCCCCGCCGATCGCGGCCCCGATCAGCGCGCCGGCGGCAAGGCCGTCAAACACTCCAGCATCAAACCGTCCGCGCGAGCTTCCGCGGCACCTGGTACTAACAGCGCTGCCGCGCCAAGGCCAGCAACTGCAATCGTACCAATTCGCTTCATTACACTCACTCTTGTGTCCTCCGTCTTGGATGGAAACAAGCATAAAGAGAGCTCCTGATCGCGAGATTGAGCGAGATCAATGAAGCACCTCCGCGGCGCGCGACCGCTGCTTCGGTCAAAAAAAGGCATCCCGAACTTGATTCACGTCAACCCGTGCCCGCACCCGTGCGATTATTTTCATTTATTCGTCGGAGGAAGTGGTCATGATCAAGGATATCCTTGTACACATTCCGACCGAACGGCCGGTGCGCCCCGTCATCGATGCCTCGATATCCCTGGCTCAGGGATTTGGCGCGCACCTCGATGCGTTTGCGGTTGGTTATATTTCGACCAGCGGGGCTTTTGTCGTGGACGGCGGCGCGGCCGCGGCTGTTGCTGTCAATCTCGGTGCCGAGCAGACGCGAGCTGCGGAGCGCTCCGCGGCCGCACTCGCTGTCTTTGAAACCGAGGCCCGAAATGCCGGCATCTCCTATCGCTGCCGCCCGATCGAGGACATTCCTGCGGAAGCGGCTGCCGCAGCCGGCGCCGCTGCACGCCTCTACGATCTCGCGGTCGTCATGCAACCGGAGGCCGACCGGCCAACGTTCGATAATACGCTTCCAACGGAGATCCTGTTCCAGGCCGGCGGTCCCGTCTTGTTCGTTCCATACATTTTCCATGGCGTCTTCAAACCCAAGCGTATTGGAATTTGCTGGGATGGAAGCCGGCTTGCCGCACGTGCGCTGCGGGACGCCGAGCCGTTTCTGGCCCAGGCCGATGCCCTGTTCGCGATCTCCGTCAATGGGGCCAAGAGCGCACCGCCCGATGCTTCGCCGGGACAACTGGCCAAGCATCTGGCGCGCCACGGGTTGCCGGTCAAACTCATCAACTCGCCGGCATCGCGCTCCGATATCCAACCGTCGATCCTGTCTCGCGCTGCCGACGAGGACCTCGATATGCTGGTTATGGGGGCCTACGGCCATTCACGACTGCAGGAAGGAATGCTGGGTGGCGTTACCCGTGAGATGCTGCGGACGATGACATTGCCGACGCTGATGTCGCACTGAGTATGCGACGCGCGCTGCATGGACACGCAAAGGAGCAGAACATGAAGAGAATGCCGGATAAAATCCCCGATCTTGCGATATCGGCAGAAAAGGTCGTCGACATCATCGCAAAGGCCCGGCAGTTTGACGTGAAGGGCGTCGTGACCGATCCTGATTCCAGCTCGAACGCCAGCGATGACGCCATGTTATCGGTTCTGGAAGACCATGCGGACGATCCGGTTCGAGTAGAGTTGACCGCGATCATCCGCGGACTGAACGAAGACGAGTAAATCGACCTCGTAGCGCTGGCGTGGCTCGGCCGCGGCGATGGCGAACTCGTGCGGAGGCCGCACGCGCCCACAACAAGCGGACTGCGGAATATCTGCTGGGCATGCCGCTTCTTGGAGACGTTCTCGAAGAGGCGCTTACGCAGTTTGGCCATTCAGCGGAAGAGTTCGAACAGTCGCTCTGACGGAACCGAGACAACCAATGCCATACCGTGCAAACGAAGATCTTCCCTCACCGGTTCACCACCACCTGCCGCCGCACGCTCAGGACATCTATCGCGAGGCGTTCAACCATTCATTTACGTCGCACAAGGGAGACGTCCGACAGGAGGAAATCGCGCATCGCACCGCCTGGGCGGCCGTAAAGAAGTCCTACGTCAAATCAGGCGACACCTGGGTGCCTTTGCACACCACGACGTCACCGGGCTGACGCTTTGAGTCCCATTGCCGTGCCCGAACACCTATGGGAGGAATCATGGAGCTCAAAGAGGCGATCTACGGCCGACGAGCCGTTCGCGAGTACACGGCAGAAGTCGACGAAAATCAGCTTCGAAGCCTTATCGAGGCCGCCATCCAGGCGCCGAGTGCTGTCAATCAACAGTCTTGGCTGTTCACGGTCGTGCGAGATGCCGGGCTTCTCTCGGAGATATCGGACAAAGCCAAAGCCTTCATGCTTCGGACGTCACCTATGGCACTCGCATCGCATCATTTCCAAACCATTCTCAACGATCCGAATTTGAACATCTTCTATCACGCACCAGCCTTGATCGTCATTTCCGCAACCACAGGTCCGTGGCTAATCGAGGACTGTGCCTTGGCTGCGGAGAATTTGATGCTCGCCGCTCATGCAGCCGGGCTTGGCACATGCTGGATCGGATTTGCCCAAGCCTGGCTGGCAACGCCTGAAGGCAAATCGCTGCTGAAACTGCCTTCGAATGAGGTGCCCGTAGCGCCAATCATCGTGGGTCATCCCAAGTCCAAACCGCACGCGGTCGCAAGAAAAGCTGCCCGGATAGACTGGGTTTCATAACCGCAGTCCGGCCGGTGCAATAATCCGACTCACGCGATTCTCGCCCAGACTAAACACCAATTCACCGGATTTAGCGCGATCGAGCAACGCGTCCGTCTGAATGAGATCGGGGTGTGACCACCTGGACGTCGCCGCTCGAAACTTGCCGAACGAAGTGGCGCGAACTGCTCGGCCGTCAACGTCTTCTGCTCGATGAGAAGTTGGACGCCTTCTTCAAGCTCCTTCCGCCTTCTCTCGAGGATCTCGCGCACGCAGGTATCGCCCGCCTCGATCAGTTGCCGGACGGCAAGATCGATCTCTCCGCCCGTCGCCTCAGCGGCACTTACGATCGCATCCTGCATCGCGGGCATGAAGGTCTGCGGCTTCAGCGTAGGTCCTTTGTCCTACGTTCGCATCCATGCCGTATTTGGCCCACCATTTCGATCGCGATTTCGGTGGCTCGCTGCAGGTCGTCCGCAGCGCCGGTTGAGACATCGCCATCGAATATCAAACGTTCGGCGGCACGCCCGCCCATCAAGACCGCGATCCGGTTCTTGAGCTCGCTCACCGTGAGCAGGAGATCGATCTTCTGTGGGCCGTTGCATCGTGTAGCCAAGCGCGCCGACACCCCGCGGAATGATGGAGACCTTTTGCACGGGATCGACGCCGGGCAGGCTCGCGGCGACCAGAGCGTGCCCCATCTCGTGATAGGCGGTCCGCCTGCGTTCGCCCTTGCTCAGCGTCCTGCTCTTCTTTTTGATACCGGCGACGATCCGCTCGATCGCGGTCGTGAAGTCATCGAAGTTCACTCGGCTGGCATTGCGCCTCGTCGCGGCGATCGCCGCCTCGTTGATCAGGTTGGCAAGATCGGCGCCGGTGAAACCGGCCGTAAGGCCCGCGACCTTTTCAAGGTCCACATCGAGACCGGTCGTGATCTTCTGAATATGAACCTTGAGGATGGCCAATTGGCCGGATTTGTCGGGACGATCGACCAGCATTTGCCGGTCAAAGCGACCGGCACGAAGCAAGGCAGGATCCAAAATCTCCGGCCGATTGGTGGCGGCCAGAAGAATAACGCCGGCGCGCGGGTCAAATCGAGCTCGGCCAGAAGCTGGTTGAGAGGCTGTTCCTTCTCATCATAGCCGCCGAACGCATTGGGCACCCTGCTACGGCCAAGAGCATCGAGTTCGTCGATGAAGATGATGCAAGGCGCCGCCTTTCTCGCCTGTTCGAACAGGTCCCCGACCCGCGCCGCACCGACGCCGACAAACATCTCGACAAATTCTGACCCATATATCGAGAAGAAGGGAACGCCGCTTCGCCAGCGACTGCCCGCGCCACGGCGGTGATCATTGGAACGGGCCGGCTGGACGCCCCTCCGTTGATGCAAATCAAGTCATTCCTTCCGACATGCCTTAGCGTGATCAAGTTCCCAAGAGCATGGAGGCTTGCATGCGCGCACACCAGATCATGACCCGAAAAGTGATTTCAGTCACCCCTGAGGCGACTGTTGTCGAGGCTGCAAAACTCATGCTGCGGGAGCATGTCAGCGGACTTCCGGTCGTCGACAGGACCGGCGCCCTCGTGGGCATCCTGTCGGAAGGCGACTTCCTGCGCAGGAGCGAGATAGGCACCCCGCGCAAGCGTGGTCGTTTGCTGACTTTCTTCCTCGGCTACGGCGGCACCGCCGAAGACTATGTTCGCGAACACGGCCGCAAGATTTCCGAAGTCATGACGCCGTCACCGATGACGGTCGGCGAAGACGCACCGCTTTCAGAGATCGTTTCTCTCATGGAGCGGAACAACATCAAGCGTGTTCCGGTCGTGCGCGATGGAAAGCTTGTCGGGATTGTGTCGCGGTCCAATCTGCTACAGGCCGTGGCAAGCCTTGCCGGCGATGTGCCCGACCCCACAGCCGACGATGACCACATCCGCCAACGCATTATCGGCGAGATTGAAAAGAACGACTGGTGTCCAATCGGCCTGAGCGTCATCGTACGCGACGGCATTGTGCATCTGTGTGGCGTGATCACCGACGAGCGTTCCCGATCGGCTTGCGTCGTTGCCGCGGAGAACGTTCAAGGAGTCGTCAGAGTCCATGATCATCTGTGCTGGACGGATATCGAAACCGGTTACTATCTGAAATCTCCCGAAGATGAAGAATGGGCGAAAGCGAGCTGACGCGAATTCTACCGGTCAACAGAAATGTTACGCAGCACCCGAATTCACATTAGTCGGGTTATCCTAGTTGCGTTGGCGGCATTCTTCCTCGTGCGCGTGCACGTTGCGGGCGGAGCCGAACTTGCCGCGGCCAGCGTGTCAGAAGGACATCGCCTGGCGGAGGCTTGGTGCGTGACCTGTCATGCCATTGAGCCCCATACGGTGGGAATGTCGAACCACGCGCCCAGCTTTGAAGCGATCGCAAACCGGCACGGAACGACAGCGCTTTCGCTGACGGTGTTTCTAAAGACCAGCCACGAGAACATGCCGAATCTGGTCATAGCGCCCGACCAGGCTGACGCTCTGGTGAGCTACATCCTCAGCCTGAAGACCAACTAGTCGCCCGTGAAGAACCCGTAAGGCCTTGATCGGGGATTCAATTTTTCTGGCGAAGGTGGTTTTAGATTGCAAGCTTTCGGGGTCTGGAGCCCGGAAGGTTGCGAGGGGCGGTCGGTGAAATTCACTATAAGGCCGCCTCAGTTCGCGGCCTGTTTCATTTCGAATGTCGCCTCTTGGCACGAAGCTGCCGAACCAGCATGTCCGCTCTTCGGCCGTTATCGGGGGTAAACCGGCCGTCGCGCGGACAGCGCAATTCGGTCGAGAAGGACCCAAAGCGGACCATCGGTCGGTCGCACGGACAGTCCAATTAGGTCGAGATTGACCCGGAACGAACATTCGAACGACCACTCAACGCCAAATGATCATCTTGTGTTGGCACGGAAGAACCTTCCATTGCATTCACCACGCGGTCTACGATGCTTATAAGCGTCATCGCACCGTCTTCGCCGAGCAGGTCTTTAGTCTGGGTTTGGGCCACCAGCCATGCTGGTTTCCCATTGACCAGCAACTCTTTGCCCGCAGCAGTTAACGCTATCGGCCTGCTCCGACCATCCGCATTTTCGCGCACTTCTTCCACCCACCCTTCAGAGAATATTTTCTTCAGGTTCCGCGTTAAAGTCGACTTTTCCAAATGCTGTAGACGCGCAATTTGCGCGCGCGTCGTTGGCCCCGTTTGACTGATCACCGAAAGCAAGGCGTATTGCGCCGAGCTGATTCCGAAAGGTCGAAGCGTATCGTCAAAAATTTCTGTGACCGACCTTGCTAGAAGGCGCGCTTGTATCAGAATATTATCGCTTGGCGAGCGGACATCTCTGTCCATCGACCGCTCCAACAAAGGTTGACGGGAGCGCGATTGGTCTCTCAGCCACCGGCAAAAGCCTCAGGCAACACGGCGGTAGTGCTATTAGACGCCTCCTTTGTCCGGTAGTCGACATAAAAAGTCAGAAGGTAGTCACTTGTGCACGGGCAATTGGCTCGGCGGACACTGGGAACGGTCTGTTTATCCGGGGCCACCGGAAGTCATCGGCGCACGGTCAGGACGGCGCGAATGCCCCCGGATTGGACGTCTCGTCGCGAAAGAGCGACCCGTTGCATAGAGAAAAATATTCACTCACCGATATGTCGGGTCATAGTCGAACAAGGCACTCAAGCTGAGCCCATTCGCCATGGGGACTGCGATTGGTCGGTGTTCAGCAGGAAGCTATTACTTCCCGCATCCGTTTGGCCGGGGCAGGCCGTTAAGGCCGTCTTATGAAGTGGAGCAGGAGGCGTTGCCCATGGATAAGACTGTGGCGGACCTGAACATCGAGCATTTCAAAAAGCTGTTGGAGGCCGAAACAGATCCCATCAAGCGGGAAATGCTTCGGCTGCTCGCGGAAGAAGAGGCTAAATTGGCGATTGCGCTAGCCAACATTAACAAGAAAAGTAAGACTTAGTGGCTTTCGATCCAAGGACGCCAGTGCGTCGGGGTGATGATGACGCGCTCGGCAGGCAAACACCAGCGCATGCAGAGAATCGCTTTCTACCACAGCAAGCTCAAGTTCACGATCAAACGGCGCGGTCGAAATATCCTCCCATACTGATCGGTCATGCATCGGATTGATCCCCGCGGATTGTGGACTACATGCAGAAGCGGAGCGCGACTTTCGTTCGGCTTCAGATCTTGCTCCAGCCGCAAAATATGGGCGCGTAGCCCATCGAACCGATCTTCGGCGAAATCGCTGAACAGCGGATCCTTATGACCGCTATTTTAAACTTTCGAGCAGCTATGGAGTGTGCTTAGCATCGTGAGCGTCGCTGCATTCGGGCAATAATCCCGCCAGCGTTGCCAACCTGGATCGGCAAATTTGTCCGCGAGATCTAATGCGCAACTGTTCACGCTTCGCACACTTTACGCAACGATGCTGAAGTTCCCGGAGCGTGAGTGGCTCCATGTGTGCCACTTCGTTCGGATTGAGCGAAAGCGCTCCCATGCGACGCTCCAAGAGACTAATTGGGTCGGGTCTATAACTTGAAACCCAACGTAGCTGGTCGACGGGAATACCCAAGTAACGGGCCCTGCGCTTCAGTTCGTATTCGCTACAAACATCGGAATCAGCTAAGCTCAAGCAGGCCGCTTTCCGATCGTTCCAAGCTTTGAAAATCGACCAACGGTGATTGCTCGAGGCTGGCATCTAACCCTCCTCCCTTTGGCATCATGGAATATGAATGGTGAATGCGCTGCTCCAGCGCATTGATTTAAATCAAGTTGACCGGCCTTTGAGCATTGATCCTCTAGTCTTACTGCGTCACAAAAGAAGACGCTTGGTCTGTTTGATCTGCCGGGTGCAACAGGGACAGCGTGAGAGCTGCCGGGCGATGGCAACAATCAGTCTTCGCCGCATCGTCGCAATCGAGTTCGGGATGTGACGTTCGGGTCGCAGCGGCGGAGCCTCTGGGTCGGTAACCGTTGGGAACCGCAAGTTTCTTGAACGGCCTGGAGGAACGAGATCCCGAGGGGGGAATCGTCTCCCTCTCGGAGACCAGGAACCCGTAGGCCGCGATGCACAGCGTGGCGTGGTGGTGGAAGCCACGCCAACCTCGCCCTTCGAAATGCCCGAGCCCGACCTCTTGTTTGAGATCCTGATAATCGCGCTCGATGCGCCAGCGCAGCTTGGTTAGATCGACTAGCCTTCCGAAAGTAATCGTTTCCGGCAACGTTGAAAGCCAGTATTTGGTCGGCTCGTTCTCCCCTTCTGGCCATTCGATCAAGAGCCATTCTTCGGGTCGGCTTTCAGTGAGCTGGTAATCTCGATGCGCGACGCAAACACGCGCGCGAGCGAAGCGCGACGATAACCGCTCGGCCGCACCCTCTCGCCACTTGATCGTGCGCCAGGCCCGCTTGGGAAGGCAAAGAGCGAGCTCCTTGACCGAAATCGGTTTATGCTTGTGGTCGCGGCGCAGCCGCTTTGGTGGTCGCCCTTTGCCCGACCATTTTTTCGGCGGCAGCGGCGCGGTGTCGGACGTCCACACCGTGGTGTTTGGCAAGATACCGGCCACATAGGTCAACGCTAACGCGCTGATGCTGGTCCGCAGGTCCGTGTTGCAGCCATATCCGGCATCCATCAGCACCACGCCGCGAGGAAGCCCGGCTCTGCAAGCCGCTTCGATCTGCTCAAGCGCGATCTCTGGTTGGTCTTAAAGCTGATCTCCTTGGGCACGCTCGCTTTGCGCCGACGTTTCTTATCTGCCGCCCATTCCTGCGGCAGATAGAGACGATACTTAGCCGGCAGACTGGCGTGGTGATTGGCAAGCGATAGGGACAACGCGACTTGGCAGTTATCCTGCTTGCCGAGCTGCCCGCAATATTGACGCGCCACACCGATCGAGTGCGCTCCCTTCTTGGGAAAACCGGTGTCATCGATGATCCACGCTTCGATCGGTCCATGGCGCTCTATCGCCGGCAGTACCATCTCACCCACTTTGGCCAAAACACCCTCGTCGGACCAAGGCGATTGGCCGACGAAGTGCAGCAGCGACTGATGCTGTGCCGCCGTCCGACCAGGTGCCGTCACCGCTGCCATCGGCTCAACGCTCTTACGCTCCCCAGGCATGATTAAGCCGATGCAATAATCAAACAACGGCCGGGCCCGGTCCGCATGTCCGATCACACTCACAAGTCGCTCGACAAAAGCCGAAAATCGCGATTCACTGCCGTCTGATGTCCGGAGATCCATATCAGCCCCCCCGTTGCCGATGCCTGAATCTCAACCCGTAACTGATTCTGACAGGACCTCGCCCGCGACCTTTTGAATCAGACGCTTTTTCTAACTTCAGTAAGACTATAGAGTCCGATCCGACCCCAAGCCGAGACCGGTATGCGCATCACATCCACTACGTCTGAAGAGTCCGGGAAGCGGTGATACACCATTCCGCTTTTTGAGGTCGCCGGCATTATCATGTGAAGCCCATGTCTCTTCATTGCCCTTCGCGACAGTTCGCGCGGCGCCGGCACATGTCCGAAGTTAGGGCTAGACCGCAAGTTACCGGCTGAGGAATCAAACCGACGCGCTTGACCCGAAACGGGCTTCCGGCGCCGCTCGTTTGCTGCTGCCTGTCGAAATCAGACTGAGCGCGCAATTGGCCCAAGTCGTGTTAAGCTCCGCTCGCCGTATTGGAGGGTCGCCAAGGGCGCATGTTTATCGCGCAAAGCAGTGCGGCGCTGTGGCCGATAGCTGGCCCCAAAAATTAGCGCGACCAGCAAGACAATCATCATGATTAGAAATGGCCTCTACGCAGTTACTTCAAAATTGTTGGATGGCGTGGAGGGCGGCGCAACCGGCGAGTTTGTGTTGCAGGACGGCACCATGGGGGGCGGCTCGATCTGTTACCACGTTGGAAGCTACACCTGCTCCGGCGGCAAGTGGAAGGGCGAATTGACCACACGAGAGCACGAGCCTGGCCTAATCACCACGCTGTTTGCACGAAAGGTGGTCACCATAGGATTTACCGGAACGTATACGGATGACGGCGCCGAATTTGAAGCTGCAGCTCTCGTGGGCAAGCGGAGTGTTCGCTTGAAGGTGTTCGGGTGATTGATGCTTTTGTCGCCAAACTCGACTTATCGAGGTTGGGATTTGAAGGAGTGGCTCCCGAGGCGACGGGCCGGCCTTCGTATCATCCCGCGGTCCTGCTGAAGCTCTACATCTACGGCTATCTCAATCGGGTTCAGTCGAGCCGGCGGCTTGAGCGACCCACTTCAAACATCGAGGTTTGGCAAGCGCAGCAATCAAGACGCATCCCGGTCGTCGGTGTATTTTGGGCCTCAAGGTGGCTTCAGCGCTGTTCCGAACTTTTTTGCACTCCGCTTTAGAGGGCGCTTAGCAGGACGGGCAAGTAATCTGATGCTCGTCGGTTGCTACTTTTTCTGAATACGACTCAGATAGTCGATAACAGCGAGGATGCGTATTCGCACGACGACTTCCGGGCTTTGCTCCGGCCCGGCCATCTTCCAATAAGACGGATCAACATTGTGAGGCAAGTTGATAATGGGGTTGAATCGTTCCCCCCAAATCGGCATTTCACGAGTGCCGTGAGCGGGAATTGTTTTCGATCCATATATGGTTTCATAAACAGCATTCGTGGGAAAGACCCCGTTGTTGTTCTTGGCCAACATCGTCAAATCGGGAGGCGGTACCTTGAGCTGCTCGCTGACAGGTCCTTTGCCCTTTCCATCCGTACCATGGCAGCTCGCGCACGAAGACTGAAATTCTGACTTACCGATGTCGAAGTCTTCAGCCTGGGCCGCAGCAGCGAGACCAGCGGTAAGACTGGTAATTATCAGCCATTTTACACCACATTTTATCATGTCGCGCTCCGATGCTGGCTAGGAAGGCCCTTACTACTAGCCGCTTTGCCCCCGACAGTTTGACGCACATCAAGACCGGCTTCCGGCTTAAGCTTATGATTATCTGGATGCGCTCGCCGTCACGCTCCAGCCGCAGGCGGTAGCCGTCATATTTGATCTCGTGGAACCAATCCGGGCCGTCATGGACGCGCGCGCTACGCGATCACACCAACGGCAGAGCCCAAAATTGAACACCCGAATGAAAGTCCCTCGGCGTACACCGCCAGGCATGAGGCTTGTCACGCTGTGATCGCCCGCATGCAAGGCGTGGAAGTTGTCGTTGTGCTGATGTTCCAGACTGACGAAAGGACGCCCGCCAGCGCTTTGTCAGTCTGCCGGTTGCCTTGCCCAGCGGGATGATCTGCGCGATCTGCCGCTCTCGATGCTACTTTTGCTGAATCCGATTCAGATAATCGATAACAGCGAGGATGCGCGTTCCCACGACGACTTCCGGCCCGGCCATCTTCCAATAAGACGGATCAACATTGTGAGGCGGGTAGATAATGGGGTTGAATCGATACCCCCAAATCGGCATTTCACGAGAGCCGTGAGCGGGAATTGTTTGCAATCCATCTATGATTTCATAGACAGCATTCGTGGGAAAGACCCCGTTATTGTTCTTGGCCAACATCGTCAAATCGGGAGGCGGTATCTTAAGTTGGTCGCTGACAGGTCCTTTGCCCTTTCCATCCGTACCATGGCAGCTCGCGCACGAAGACTGAAATTCTGACTTACCAATGTCGAAGTTTTCAGCCTGCGTCGCAGCAGCGAAACCAGCGCCAAGACTGGCAATCATCAACCACTTCACACCGCTTTTTATCATGTCGCGCTCCGATGCTGGCTAGGAAGAGCTGTTACTACTAGCCGCTTTGCCCCGACAGTTTGACGCACATCAAGACCGGCTTCCGGCTTAGTTAGGCTTATGAATGCTTTGAGTTTACGCTTGCCGAGCACATCGCCTCTTCGAGGGAACCCTTTCCGACCGAGGATCACGGACGACGGCGCAACCTCTTTAGGTTCCATTTGGTGCGGACCGAGGTACTGCTGCTGCCGGCACCCAGTCTCGAAAATGACGGTGGCCAGCAGCAGCGCTGGCCGAGGAGGTGCAACGGCCGTTTCACTGACGTCTCCGAGGCAAATCCGGGCGGCGCAACAGTATTGGACTTGCCGTCAGTCATCCGCGACGGCCTTTCGAGTATCTGTGCCATGACGACAGCCAGGCCACGGCGGACAGGATCAGGATTCCGATCATGGCGACCAGGAAATGCAGGACGATGCCAGCGGAGACCTCGGTCAACAGGAAATACCCTGCAAACGCCAGAAATACGCCGAGACAGAATATCTCCAGCGAATGCTGCCCGCACAGGATCAGCGGCCGCAGCCATGGTGATTTCAATCCAGGCCAGCCTTTCGGGACGAAGTGTACGGTGATCGCCGCCAGCGCCAGGAAGTGTGCGAACCTGAGCACGTCCAGATCAGGCTTGCTGATAGGATATATCCATTGCTCGAGTCGACGTGGCAACACATGATCGAGCTGCGGAAAATACCACGTCAGCGTGAGGCAGAACGCCGCGAACACATAGGCGACCGATATCCACAGCGTGATCGGTGACGAGAGAATGCGCGACATGCGCCGCGCGCCGCCCAGTGCGCACCAGACGCCGGTCACGAACAGCAATTGCCAGGCAAAGGGATTGAAGGACCAGAAACCGTTCGGATAGGCCGTCAGATGCAGATCGTACCGCCAGCTGATTGCGTATAACGCGACCGATAGCCCCAATGCGATGTCTGTCCTCAGTTTCGTCAACCACAGGGTCAACGGCAGAAAGGACATCAGCACGATATAGAGCGGCAGCACGTCCATGTTCAGCGGCCGAAATCTCAGCAGCAGGGCCTGAACGAGGGCCTCTCCGGGTTGCTTGAAAAACTCGACGACACCCATTTCCTCGGGGTAAAAGGTGCTCTCGACCCGGGTGGCGAGGAAGTAGATTTCCGCCAGCAGGACCGTGAACAGGAACACGTGTGAGAGGTAGATTTGCCAGACCCTCCGCATGATGCGCGCGGTCGCGACCACAAAGCCGGACTCGAACATCGCACGGCCGTAAACCATCGCTGCCGTGTAGCCGGAGATAAAGATGAAAATCTCGGCTGCGTCGCTGAATCCGTAAGTGCGGATCGTGAACCAGCTCAGGAGATCGGGCGATAAATGGTCGATGAAGATCAGCCACAGCGCCAGACCGCGGAATAGGTCGAGCCGCAATTCCCGCTCGCTCGCGGGAAGCGGAGCGGTCGGCTTCAAGACGGTTGTTTGCGCGGATTCTTGCGCGACAATGTTCACCGTGTAGCGGCCTTTACCGGTCGGATCAGCGCCCGACGGTCCTTGATGTATGCGATGGTAACGCCAAGCCGTTCGACGGTGCCGATTACCTTTCCGCCGAGATCGCCGTCGCAATTCATGTGGGTAGGCGCAATGAAGAAGTCCGACTGGTCCCACTCTGGCTTGAAATCCCAGCGCAGTTGCGAAAGCGTAACGGTCTTCTCGAACGTGGGGCGTTCTCCGCAAACTGCAACGGAATAGACCTGTGCCGGCGGGCTCGCCTCGACGGGCGCGCTGCGGCGCAGATAGGCCTCCAGCTGAGTGAGCGCCTCGGGCATGCTGCCGAACCAGTAGTCGAGGTCATAGCGCCGTGACGCTCCCTCAAGGCCTCCGACTACCGTGTTGTAGAACAAGTATTCGTACGGGTGCAGCCTGACCAGGGTCACTGCGTTCGAGACAAAACACGCGGTCACGACCGCCAGGCCGCCGGCGGCGGCCACGCGACCGCGCCTCCCGAGCGCCGTCAGCGCCGTGTCGAGACCGATGCCCGCAAGGATCGTGAGCGCGGGAATTACGAACAGAAAATGACGCAATCCGGTGAACGCCGGGCCGTGAAAGGCAACCTGGCAGGTCAGTGGAAACATCACCGACAGGGATAGCAGGGCGATATCCCTCTGTGGCAGCGGCTTCGCGCCGGCGGCGGTGCGCGGCAATGCCGCGAACAAGATCGCCAGTGCGGCGCCGAACAGCGTCAGCAACGGCATGCGGATCAGTATGTAGATCGGCACATATAGCCGCGGGACGTTCGCCATATCGTAGAGCCGACCGGCGAGGAGCGTGCGGATGCCGTATTGAAATTCGGAGAACGCGAGGAGACCGCGGATCGGATTGAGCAGCGCCAGCGCCGCCCAGGGCCAGGCAAGGATCATGATGACATAGGCAAGCAGCAGCGCGGGCAATAATCGCAACCATGAGCCGATCACGAACTGCCATCGCCCGGGTCGCGAGCGAGGCAGGTAAATGGCAATGGCGAGGCCGGCATAGATTACGAGCAGCAGGCCGAGAACGCGCATGCCGAGCGCGGCTCCGGCCAGCAGGCCGAACGCAGTTATATCGAGCGCGCGAGGCGATGGCAGCGATCGCGCGATGCGGACCAGGAACAGCGTGACCCCGATCATCGCTGCGGCAAATGGAATGTCCTTGGTGTGGTTGAACATGGTGCCGTACCAGGCGCCGCTGACGCTCAAACCGACTGCGGCGAACAGGGCCGCGCGCGGACCGGCGATCAGTCGCGCCGTCGACGCAGTCGCGCCGATCCCGCCAATGCCGATCAGCGCGCAGAGGATGTGACGCAGGTCATACGGGTCGATCGGGATCAGCTGGCTGAGCGTAACGACAATGACATCAAACAGGCCGCCATAGAGGTAAAGATTTTTGAAATTGAAGAGGCTCTGGTCGGTGAAGCCGCTGGTGTAATAGGCGATGATCAATTCGCCGTAATGATGCTGAACGGCTTCATCGTTGGAGATCGCATAGTCCTTGAAGGTGCATAGCGCGATGACGGCGAGTGCGGCAATGAAGGCGATGCTGGCGACATCATAGATGTCGAAATGCCTGATCCGTTGCGTCGCCTTGCGCGAGGGCAACGCTTCATCCTCTCTGTCGAGAGGGCATGTCGCGGCGAGTTTCGTTACGATTACATTATCCGTCATCTTGCAGCGCCAGGGGCATAGCTCCGCATTGGCACGGAATCACGCTTTCCCGGGTGCGGTCGCCGGCTTGCCTCCATCGAACACGGCCACGTCGACGAACAGGCTTGGGACCTTCTGGGCCCGATCCAGAAGCCATGCGAGCCCAATCATGATCAGGATGCCGCCGACGCTGACGAGCAGCTGCATCCAGAGCGCGCGCGCGCCGCCCTGGGCGTGCTGAACCAGGATCCAATGCGCCGCAAAGGACAGGAATACGCCGAAGCAAAAAAGCGGCAACGAATGCTGACCGCACAGGATCATCGGACGCAGCCATTTGGAGCCAAGTATCTCCGATTTGCGCGGGAAATATCGGGCGACCAACAACGCCAAGGCCAGGAAGTGCGTAAAACGCAGCATATCGAGGTCGGTCTTGTCGATCGGATAGATCACCTTGATCATCCACTTCGGGATCAGCGATTCCAGAGACGGAATGTGCCAGGTCATGACGATCAGCAATGCAAACGCAATCCACGCAACCGCAACCGCCTGCGCCACGCGGGATTGGATCAGACCCTGCAGCTTTGCGACGCCTCCAACGCCACACCATGCCGCGAAAAAGAACATCAATTGCCAGGCGAACGGATTGAAGTACCAGTGTGTCCCGGGCGGATAGGAAGCGAGATTCCAGTCGAACACCCGCGCCCCGATGTAGACGAGGATCGACCCAAGTAGGGTCCAGTTCGGGCGGCGCACCATAAACCACAGGACCAGCGGTGAAACGGCGATCAGCGAAATATAGAGCGGCAGCACGTCGAGATCGACCGGCTTGTAGCGCAGCGTAAGCGCCTGTCCGATCAAGATGTCGGGGTGTTCGAGAAAATTGTGAACATTGAATTCATCCGTATACATCGGATTGTCGAATTTCCGCACCGGCGGGGATTGGTGATGTGGGCACGCGTCTGGCAGATGTACGTTGTGGCCGCCAGCTATGATCGGACCGTAGATGAAGCCGGCGAGATAGCCGGAAATGAACACGAAGAACTCGGCGGCATCGCTGAAGCACGGCGCGCGTTTAGAAACGACCGCGAACAGATGTTCTTGAACTACGAATTTGAGGGTCGGACGTTCGAATTGTTCCGGGCGCGCCATCTAACTCATTCATGCATCGTCGGTATTTGGAGCGGTTAGAAATAGCTCCAGAATAAAATCTTCGTTTAGTCTGGGTTTTAGTCTGGGGAAATTTTTCTCTCAGCGCGCCGGCCATCGGAACGCGCCAATCTCCCGTTGTTGATTTTCCTGGTCGCGTTTAGCCATGAGGCGCTCCCGTTGAGGCGGGAGCGATGTGCTGTGTCGGGTGCTTCTCAGTGACCAAGCCTTGTCACTCAAGCCGAAGGTCCCGAACGCAACAAAGGGGTGGCAGCGCAAAATTCGGTACCGGCGGGGGTTTAGCTAGATGGAGCTTCGGTACAACCACTGACCTCACCGAACCTCATCGAACTCGCGGTTCGGACGCCAGGAGGCGGGATCTCCAATCCAGCGATTGATGTCGGATTCATGCCAGCCGGTCCCGTTGATGCTGATTTTGAGCTGAGCGGGGAATGTGCCCTCGGCGATCTTGCGGTAGATGGTGGACCGGGACAGCCCGGTCCTAGCGAGGACGGTTTTCAAACGGATGATACGATCTGGTTCGCGCATGGCCGCGCTGCCTCCTGCTGGTTGTTTCTGACTGCTGCTGGTCCAGACAGGAAAAGCCGTTGCGGGCGTGCAAGAGAGTTTTCACCTCGCGATACTGTGGCGTAGAGCCGGCGGAAAATAGGATGGTTCAAATTCCGATGCCGCGGCCTCTGCCAAGGTCGATGCCGTGGCTGAAGGCGAGTTCGAGGCCGAGCCGGCGGCCTGATTCGAACGCGATGCCAAGCTCCCGCTTACGGTTTCGAGGATGGATTCCAGTTGCGGATCGCGTTCGAGGCTTTTGGCCATGTCGCCCATCGCGAAGCGCGTGGCCTTGTAGCCGGAGATATCGCCCGCCTGATACTGCCGCAGGCTAACTTGGTCGAGCTTCTGCCAGTCCTCTACAAAGCGGTCGGCGCGGCGGCCCGGATCGATGCGCAGTTCGGTCTCGAGATGGAGCGCGCGGATGGCACGGTTGACCCGGCCCGAAGCGGCCTCGCGGGAAAGCTCCGGGTTCTTCTTGTAGGCCGCTTCTGCATCGTGCGAGCCGTAGGGCCGCACCTCCTCGAAGACCTTGCGGGCCTTTTGTAGTTCTTTCACCTGCTCGGGACTTGCTTCGCCACCCATTTCCTGCGCCTCGAAGATCGCATCTACGGCGCGGGCATGACGCACCAGCGCCCGCGTGCGGAGGCGACGTGCTTCCGCTTCCGGGTCTGCCGCCACCTTCCTTTCCGGCGCTTCGGTTTCGCGCCGCTCGGCCGGCGTATCGCTCCTTTCCCTTTCCGGCGCGTCCCGGTCCGGCCTCCGTACGCCATCCGGGCCAGGCATAGCTTCGGCAGACGGGGCAAGACCGTCGAACACCTTGCGCACTTTCTCCGGCACGACCTTGCGCACGATCTCGGTCACGCGCTCGCGGAAGGTGATGCCGCGCCGCTCGGCGTACCTCTGTGCCGGATCGGCGCGCTCGTAGTCCGAGGCCATATCCTTCGCGCGATCGCGCGACAGGCTGCGGACGAGCCGGTCCCGACTGGCAAAATCGTCGCGGCCATAATGCAGGTCCACGCCGTCGCGGTGTCGCGACAGGGCGACATAGCTGCCATGGGCGTCCATCCCCGGCGTCGCCAGCATATGGGTGCGGTCCACCGTCATGCCCTGAGCCTTGTGGATGGTCGCCGCGTAGCCGTGGTCGATCTTGTTATAGTCTTTCAATTCGAAGCGAACGGATCGGTCATCGTCGGTCTGCACGGTCATGGATTGCGCGTTGACCTGCGCGATAGTCCCGAGAGTACCGTTCTTGACGCCAAGGCAGCGCTCGTTTTGCAGGAACATGACGCGGTCTCCGCTGGCGAAGCCGCGCTCGCCACGCTCGACCATTACACGCACCTCGTCGCCCAGATCGCCGGCGGCCCGCATCCGCTCGCGCGCTGCCTCGTTGAGTGCGCGGACTTCGTCATTCGTATGGGTGAGGATGATCCGGCTACGCACCGGCGCGGACCGCCGCTCGCGATCCCAGCTGTCGATCAGATCGCCACGCGCTTGCTCGCGTGTTGTCGCCTCGTGCAGCATGCCGTGGGAGCGGTAGGCGTCAAGCGCGTTACTGGTTTTGCCATTGGCAAGATCGCGTGTAGCTTCGCGCTGCCAGTCCTCCCGCTGACGGCGCACTTCGCCAATTTCCACGCCGCCGTGGCGCTCGTAAATCGGACCGGAACGCCGCGCCCGCCTCGATTGCTTGCAACTGCCTGGGATCACCGACCAGCACCACCTTCGCGCCGGCTTCTTCCGCATGGGACAGCACGCGCTCCAACTGGCGAGTGCCCACCATCCCCGCCTCGTCGATCACCAGCACATCGCGGGTCGAAAGCCCTTCGCGGCCCTGCTGCCACCCATGCTCCATGCTCGCAATGGTGCGCGACGCAATGCCCGATCCGCCTTCGAGATTTTCCGCCGCGATACCGGAGAGCGCGACGCCCCGGACCTCATAGCCGGCCGCTTCCCATGCCTCCCGCGCCACGCCTAGCATCGCGCTCTTGCCAGTGCCGGCATGGCCGACCACGACGCTCAAATCGCGCCCATCCGTGACATGCGCCAGCGCGTCGGCCTGCTCGCCCGACAGGACAAAACCGCGCCGTTCCGCCAGCGCCAGCGCCGCTTCGCGGTCCGCGTGACGCACGTCATGACGCTCCCGCTCTGCCATCAGTTCGGCGGCGCGATGCAGGCGCTGTTCCGCCTCGATCATTTCTTGCGTAGTGAAGCGATCCTCGCCGCGCCCATCCTTGCCGAGTTCGACCAGACCAGGCGCGCCGCGCATCGCGCCCATCACCGCGTTGAACTGTTCGAGCCCGTCGCTGTGACGATGGGCGAACTTCGCCATGTCGCGCTGCGTAAAGGTCGATTGTTGCTTGGTGATCGCATCCAGTGCGACGGAGGGATCGGCGATGATCCGCTCGCCATTGCCCCGCGCGATCTCGCGGTGCATCTCGGCCCGATCGGCCTCGATCCCTTGGCGCTCGATGCCCCGATTCTCGATGCGTTTGGCAGACGCGCCGATCTGGCTTTGCGGCTCCAGTGCGATGCCCTGCGCTTCCAGACTGCGATGGTCGATCCGCGCGTCGATGTCGAGCTCGGCTAGCCGCTCATTGGCAAGTTCGGCCCAACGCTGGCGCCAGTGCTCCACCATCTCCGTGCGGTTCCAGTCCCGCACCTTTGGGCCGAAACCGTTCTCGTCCACCGCGCGCATGGTCAGCATGACATGGGCATGCGGTTTGGGGCTTCCATCCTCGGCCATGTCCCAATGCACATTGAGATCGGCGATCATGCCCCGATCAACGAACTCAGCCTTCACGAAGTCGCGGGCCAGTTCGATCCCCTGAGCCTGGGTCATTTCGCGCGGGAAGCGCGAATTCGACCTCGCGGGCAAGCTGGGCATCCTTGCGGACTTCGAACGTCTCGACATCGTTCCAGAGCCGTTCACGGTCGCTCCATGCCTCCGGCGCATTCTCCGGCAGCATCACCTCGGAATGGACGACGCCGCGCTTGCCGGAAAAATCGTGGCTGCGATCAAGCCGCTCGTCGCGCAGCCGCGAGCCCGAGCGGTAGGCGGCCGATGCCACCGCGCTGGAGCCAGACTTTCGGCCAATGACCTTGACGTGAAGATGATAGATCGCCATCGCGATCAGATCAGTGGCACGGCACAGCGCACGTCGGAACGACGTATAAGCGCGCCCTCCCTCGAAAAATTCTCGGGCGGGATTACACCGTCTCAAACCGTCCCGGCGACCTTACAGCATTATGCCCAGGGCTCAACTATCATCCGCTCATCAACATGGCTGGAGAACGTGATGCGCAAGCCGCGGGATTTCGACGGGGAACTGAAAGCGCTTCAGGACAAGGCGCGCGACCTCAAGAGCCGCAAGGTGCTTGGGCTCGGCGAACTGGTCATCGCCACCGGGGCAGATAGCCTCAACGTCGATGAACTGGCAGGCGCGCTGATCGTGCTGGCTGAGACGAAAGACGCTGGAAAGAGATGCTATGGGGCAGCGGCGAGACAGCTGTAAAATCGTCGCTTCGATCAACTTGCAATTGACGGAGCTCCCAATGCAGAAACCCTACGACAACAGTAAAGCCAGTCCCGCCGCCTTCATGCAGGATAACACGCTGATCGCGGTCATTGAACTCAGTTTATCGAGCTGGCTGGTCGCCGGGCTGATACCGGGAGTTAGCCGGGAACCGCTGAAGAAATTGGAGCCGAACCCGGAAGACCTGCTGAAACTGCTGCATCGCTGGCGGGATGAAGCAATTAAGGCCGGCAGGCTGATCACCCGGATTGCTGTGGCGTACGAGACTGGCCGCGATAGTTTCTGGCTGGCTCGCTGGCTCCGGGAACGCGACATAGATGCGCATGTCATCCACGCCAACAGCGTGACCGTATCCCGCGAACATCGGCGAGCTAAAACGGATCGGCTCGATACGGCGATGTTGAAGCGCGGCTTCCTTGGTTGGCTACGTGGTGAGCGCGGCCATTGCACCGTGGCGATTGTCCCGACCATGGAGGAAGAGGATGCCAAACGCCCGCATCGTGAGCGCGAGGGATTGGTCCATGAACAAACCCGTGCGGTCAATCGCATGAAATCAGCCTTGATCCAGTTTGGCGTCCATAACTTCAATCCCAAGCTACGCAAGGCGAGCGTGAAGCTGGAGACTGTCCGCACACCAGAGGGCAAGTCCTTGCCGCCCAACACGATCGCCGCCCTTCGACGGGACATGGAGCGGTTGAAGATCATCAAGGGACAAATCAAGGCAATCGAGCAGGCCCGGCTGCAGCAATTTGAACAAAAGCCGGAGGCTCTTGCGAACAGGATGGTTTATCTGCTGGTACGGATTTACGGGCTTGGTTTGGAGACAGCCGATCTTTTGGCGCATGAGCTTCTGTCCCGAACATTACGCGATCGTAAAGCAGTAGCCCGTTATGCCGGATTGACCGGCTCACCGGATGAAAGCGGCTCAAAGCGACGAGAAAAGGGCCTTTCCCGCTCGGGCAACGCGCGGGTACGTAAAATCATGATCCAGCTGGCCTGGCGCATGGTGAAGTTCCAGCCCGACAGCGCTCTGGTACAATGGTTCAAACAACGCACCGAGAATGCAAAGGGATCACGCAAGCCGATGATTGTAGCGCTTGCCCGCAAGCTCATCATTGCCCTGTGGCGCTATGCGAATGACGGCCTCATACCGGAAGGCTTCAGGCTGCATTCAGCGGCGTAATCGGCAACAGGAAGAAAGAAGAAATACCAGGTTTTGGCACCTCGGCGCACATAGCGACGAAACGGCCAAAAAACGATCCGAGGTAGCAGTAGCCCGCTGTCCTCCCATGGTCTCTGCACCGCGAAAGAGAATGGGCTGCTGCTGCGTCGGAGCCTCGCCTTCGATGCGCATAGTTGCATCATGGTTCGGATCCAACAGATCCACCGTATATAAGGATGTGGCGGCTGGTTTTGACAACCATCGTCAACTTGAAAGCGGGCTCCACCTCGTGTCGCATTTATTTTTAAGTCAAGTGATCGGGCCGCAGCCGCCTGGGATCGATCGGCGTCGGTTTTGACCCAAGCTACCGGTTGCCATGTAACGGCGCGTGCGGCCCCGATCCGATCTAGGATGCCGCCGTGCTCAGGCCAATCAAGGCCAAGCCCCTTCGGGTGGCCGCGAAAGACGCGGCCAGCCTTGACAGGCCCTGCGCGCGGCGGCCGAGAGACTTAGCGGTCGGGGCGGAAGAATGCTCGCGGCGCGGGTCGAACCAAAGAATGGACCAATCGACTGCGCCGGCACGCGCTGATTTAGGACAAAATTAAATCGTCGCTGAAGTGAGTCAGCACTTGACTTCAAACGTCCCATATAAGGGAGGCATGGGCCAGGCGCGGAGCCGCGTTCTTTCAGAGCCGGGCGCGGCGAACTGCACAGGCAGCTGAACGCCACACTGGCGGCGCTCGGGCGCAACTGGGCGGCGCGCAACCGTCAACAGGCAGCAAGGGCGCGGCATGATATGCGGGCATGGCAAGTCGAGCGCCGCAAGCGCACGCGGCATCTCATCGAACTCGGCGGCCTCATCGTGAAAGCTGGCGTCGTGGACCTGACCGGCGATGATCGCGCCATCATCCTCGGCGCGCTGCTCTGGATGGCAGACAAGCTCAAAAGCAATCAAGGCGAACAGGCGCGAGCGCTCTGGGCCGCAAAGGGAAAGGAGGCATTCGCTGTGGAACGGGCGACAGATGCGCCCACCATCTCGCAGGAAACGCCACAGGAGCGGGCATGACCTATGGCGGGCAGCGCGGAGACTCCAAATATCGCAGCGCTGCCCGCCATCGCGCGGCTTGGCACTTTTAAATCGGCGCGGGGTCCCGACGCCGAATGGCATGTAAATAAGCGTCCAAGATTGACCCCTGTATTGCCTCATCTGAGGATGTTACTTTCGCTTGACGGATGTAGCTTCGACTGTCGGCCGGTCCGAGGTTGCATCGTTGCTCGCAGTCCCGGGATTACCAATGGTGGCCGGTGCCGTACCCCCGGCCATGCGTGTGATGATCACCTCGGCTGCGTTGCGCCTGAGTGATCGCAACAAGCGCTGCACGATGGTGTGCTGTGGCGGCCCGAACGTTTCAGGGGAGTGTTCGGCGAGACGACCGAGGATGGCCAGCGCGCTACGTTCCTTAGATGACCCCGGCGCGCCCCAACCCCGCGTCGGGGCCGTTGCATTGACACTCGCCGAAACGAATTAGGACACAACAAAAAGCACAGCGGCAACGCGTGAGCCATCTACAAATGAAAGAGGCCGCCATCAGTTGGCGGCCTTACTTGAGCACGAGCCATATAAGCGCTGCGGACGATCCCGTTAGCGCCACGGAAATAACGATCGCGAGAGCGATCATCTTGACCCATTCCCCGTTCGTCAAAATGCGGTTCCCAGTCATTGCCGCCACAAACCGCACAACGCCTTCGAGCGGAGTATAATCGCTCGTAGGCGTTGGTTTTAAAAACCGGACAACGCAATCCCCCGGTGACGATCAAAACAGCACACATGCACTGCGATTGTCCGGTCAAAATTGCTCACTTTTCGAATTAGGCGTTGTGTCTCAAACTGAGACGGGGGAACGGCTTCTTTGAACTTGATTGCCGCCAATCTATTTTAGTTCATCAGCGGTGAGATACGTTGAGGGCGGTCGCCGGGACATTTGCAAGTCTTCCGTTGTGGCGAAGGCTAAAACGCAAATTGGAAATCGGTGGTTCCGTGACAAGGAACAACCTATTTTCGCCGCTTAGTCCGGAACCCGACACATCGCCGTCAGTTACAGACGCGCGCTATTCTGCTGTATGTCGAAGCGATCAAGGATGCCCGCAAGTTCATGTCTGCGGCGCGTGCCGCCGCAAGGATCAAGCCGGTCGTCGTCGTCCCAGCGCCGACGAAGTGATCGACTAATTGAATTGTTTGCTGCGGTGCATGTGTCCGAAACTGGCACGAACCGGACCAACCGGGCTGGCCTGACGATGTCCGTTGCTTGGGAAGACCGGAAGTCACCCGCGGATGGCCAAACCATTGCGACCCATACAGCAGACCTGAGGTGATCCGCAAATCGTCATTCCATCACCAAACTCGTAAAGAATGGCTCAGTGATCTCAGTGACTGACGGGCCCTTCTCGTCAGACGTGATCGTGGTGATAAATTCGTTTTTGCAGTTCCAGCAGTGCCAAAGATCCTGGACTTCCCGCGTATTGACGCGTTCATCCCACTCGAGACTGACTAACACAGAACCGCACCGAGGACATTTTTCGTGATGTGGCGTTGAGATCAATTTCATGTGGGACATCCCTGTTTTTTCCGTGTGCAGCATGCGACTCCTAGCAGTCCGGGAAATGATCTACATCAACGATTGATTCGGAACTTACGGCGCGGTTCGCGCGAAGCGCCGCTGGTTCGTATCGCGTGCTGGCACCGCGACGATGGAGTGGGACCGCGTCTGCCCCTCCGGCTTTCTACTTAGGGGAACGACCCGAATTTCGGTTTCTTTTGGAAATGGGCAGACTTCCGGGCGGGAACGATGAAAACCGGAGTTCTTCCATGCTCAGCACCGCAGCCGCCAAGTCTTCGACCTACGCCCGACCCTCTGTGCCGGTTCGCACATGCGCGTTTTCGGCAGGCCCTCTCGGCTTGATGGGCGCTCCGATGCGATTTGCCCGCAATGTCGAAATCTTTGGCGAGGATGTGCAGGCGGAATACTTCTACCACGTCATCTCCGGCGCGGTGCGTACATACCGCATGCTCAACGACGGACGGAGACAAGTTGTCGCCTTTTATTTGTCCGGCGACATGTTTGGAGTCGAGGCAACTAACGTCCATCAGTGCTCGGCAGAGGCTATTGCCGAATCGCAAGTGCTCGTGGTCAAGCGCTCGAGCGTTAAGGCCCATGCCGAACGTGAAAAGGATTTGTCGCGCCAGCTCTGGATGCTCACGGTCCGCGAGCTGCAACGCGTCCAGCAGCATTCGCTGGTCCTGATCAAGAGTGCGGAAGAGCGCGTCGCCGGCTTTCTGCTCGAAATGGCAGACCGCTGTTCCGACGGTGGCGCGATCGAGCTGCCGATGTCGCGCCAGGACATCGCGGACTATCTCGGGCTGACTATCGAGACGGTGTCGCGCACCATTACTCAGCTCGTTCAGTCTGGGGCTATAGTGCTTGAAACCTCCCGCCGGATTCAGTTCAGCAACCGCGCCGCGCTGCGGCGGCTGGACGCGTAACGCACGGCCTTCCACGTGGACCAGGACACTGCGGATCGAATATGGGGACAGCTCTTGTCAAACTCCGTAGGGAAGTTGTCTTAAGAAACGAACCCCAATTTCGGGGCTTACCAGTTCGCTCTACGAAGAAGCTGTCGGACCGATTTTTTTGGAGGCTTCGATGAACCACTCAATGTATAGCGCCGATCGCGGCACGCATCTGAAGATCCTTGTGATCGGCTTGGCAGCAGCGATCGCGATGGCCAGCATTGCGATCTCGTCTCATATCAGCTCGGATCTCGATACGGTCGCCGCGGTCAAGGCCGGCAAGCCAGTCTCGATAACCAGTTCGAAATCGCCCCCTCATCCGCTGATGGAGGATAAACCATGCGACGCCAAGGACATGCCAGGCCACGCGGGAAGGCGATTGCTAGCCCTCAGCCTTTTGAGCCCGTGATGTGGGCGATCGCCGCCGTGCTGAGCGTCGCAATCATCTCGTTTGCTTGGTTCAGCTAGCAGCATGCTTATCAAGACACTCACGTTGCATTCACTCACCTA
The DNA here is from genome assembly GCA_963739755.1 of uncultured Alphaproteobacteria bacterium. GTDB lineage: Bacteria > Pseudomonadota > Alphaproteobacteria > Rhizobiales > Xanthobacteraceae > Bradyrhizobium. The sequence continues at coordinate 98,992 of CAVUCB010000058.1, forward strand.
TCTCGTGGGCATTACTGGTTCCGTGGCGGTGCAGGCGGTACCCCAGAGAGGTATATTGTTTCTCTAATTTTCACCCACTCTGGTCTCGCCGAGACGAGCAAGAATCGAGTCATTCCATGTATGGACATATTCTTATTCCCACCGACGGTTCGCGGCTGTCACAGAACGCCATCGCGCATGGCGTGGCCTTGGCTAAGTCGATCAACGCCAAGGTCACCATTCTCACCGTATCAACGCCATTCCACACGTTCGCGGTCGAGCCTGAGATGGTCACGGACACACCAGAACAATATGGGAAGCACACGGCAAATCGAGCTGCCAAGTATCTCAACTCTGCGAAAGAGGCCGCAGCGGCCGCTGGCGTGAACTGCGACACGGTACACGTCGAGCACGATCATCCGTATCAGGCCATCATCGACGCGGCGGCGCGAGAGTCATGCGATCTTATCGTTATGGCCTCGCACGGCCGGCGTGGAGTATCTGCGATCATGCTGGGCAGCGAAACCGTCAAAGTGCTGACTCATGGCGCCGTCCCGGTTCTTGTTGTCCGGGCGTCGCATCCGCCGGCATCCCAGCTGGCGAGATTTGTGCCGTGGAGATGTTGTCAATTGAGAAACCGCTGGGGGCAATGCCTCCCTGCCGGCGCAGTTTCGGCAAATCCGTATCGCGTTGGCCCGCGAGCCCGGTCATCCCGAGGGCAACCACGACGTAGCCGATATCTTCGTCGCGCCGGTCGATGTCGACGGCCGTATCGACCCGAAACTCTGGCGGGCGCATCGCGAAGCCTGCCGGGTCGCGCGGCTGCGTCCAAACCAACAGGACCAGCATGGTCATCTCGTCTACCACCCGGGCGGCGCTTGGGGATTCCACTATGACGGCGAAACCAATCTGCTCGACGAAGCCGGTTATCGTTTCGCCGACGAGCGTTTCGTCGTTGGCGAGTATGTCTCGATCAACGCGTGCGGCAAGATGCATACCTGCTGGTGACGTCGATGTCGTACCTCTAGCGCGGATGCCTCAGCGAAGCTGAAGCTTAGACACGATTGCGGACTGAGGGAAGCAACGAGCTTCCCTAACCTGATCGGCGCACGCCATTTCGAATCGCGATCGAGGTCCTGCGCGAACTGATGCTGTTGCTTATTCTCGTCGGGGGCGCCATCTATCTTGCGCCCAGTGACTTGAAGGAAGCGATCATCCTGCTCAAACGCTAATTTGTCACTCGCTAAACCGCTCGCGCCTGCTAAAAACAATCCTACATGCTGTAATTATTCGCAAGTGACACTCGGTGATCCGACGACGTCCGCTGTTTGGGGTAGAACGGACATGCCGTTCAAGCGGGTCGACTTCCGAGTTTGTGAAGGTTTGCGGATGCCGGCCCGATGATGGTGGCGCGGCGGACGCGGGGCCGGCGTACGCAAACCTCCAAGGGAGGAAACCGCGGGAGTTCGGGGAAGGTGGTGCGTCAGAAGCTATGGGGGTTTGGTCGCCGGCGCTCTGTTGCCGAAGTTCGGTG
>CAVUCB010000059.1:0-11128 GCA_963739755.1 uncultured Alphaproteobacteria bacterium
TGGAGCCCTGCGAGAATCTTCAAGACCGTGGTCTTGCCGCAGCCGGAGGGGCCGACCAGCGACACCAGCTCGCCCTCCTGCACGTCCATGGTGACGTCGGAGACCGCGAGGAGCTCCTGGCCGCCGGTCCGGTAGACCTTGCGGACGTTGCGCAGGCTGATGAAGGGCTGGCTCGCCGTCATGCCAGCCATTTCTGCAGGTTCGCGGCGACAAAGTCGTCGTCGCTGAGCTCGGCGTGCTCGTTATAGACGCGGTCGATCTCCTCGGCTGGCCGGGCTCAGGCCTTCGTCCGGATCCAGGCACCAGATGCCGTGCGAGCAGACCCTGGCGCCGCAGCACCTCGTGGCAGCCGGCGATGCAGCCGTGGAAATCGTTGGCGACGTCGAAGAAGGCGCTGTTGCAATCGGTGACGCGGGCATCAGCGCGAGCAGGTCGGCCGGCACGCTCGGCTTGATGCGCGCGGCCTTGCAGGCTCGAACTGCTCGATCGCGCTCTGCGTCCACACCGACCAATGGCCGAGCAGGCCGCCGCGGAATGGGTGCGCGGGTCGCGCCCTTGTCGCGCAGATCGAACGGCAGCGTGAGGTCGAGCACGATGTGGTCGTCATTGCCGGTGTAGAGCGTGATCCGGTCGAGCGCGCCGGCGGCCGCGACGCCGCGCAGCACGTCGAGCGTGCGGTAGCGGTTGAACGGCGCGATCTTGATCGCGACGACATTGTCGATCTCGGCAAAGCGCCGCCAGAAATTCGCGCTCAGGATCACGCCGCCGACCGCCGGCTGCAGATAGAAGCCGACCAGCGGAATCTCGTCCGCGATCGCCTGGCAATGCGCGATGATCTCGTCTTCGCGCGCCGATTTCATCGCGGCGAGGCTGAGCAGGCCGGCGTGATAGCCGAGGCCGTGGCGATCTTCGCCTCGCTCACCGCCTGCTGTGTGGGGCCGGCGAGGCCCGCGACCAGCACCAGCGGCCGCTTGGTCCAGCTCGCGGCGGTCTCCACCGCCAGCTCCAGCACCGGCCGGTACAGGCCGACGTCGCGGATCGCGAATTGCGTGGTGTGGACGCCGACCGCAAGGCCGCCGGCGCCGGCGTCGATGTAATAGCGCGTCAGCGCACGCTGATGGATCTTGTCGAGCTTGCGATCAGCGTCGAGCGCGAGCGGATGTGCAGGGAGCACCGTGCCGTCGGCGATCAGGCGCCGCACCTCGGATCTGATCTCGCTGTGATGCATGGGCAGGCTCTCTATCCAAATTCCGGACCGGCGACGGCAAACGGAAGCTCCGCCGCATCACTTGTCGCGCGGCCAAAGCGCATGCGCTGGAACGGCCGCTCGTGGGTCCAGCCGTCGTCGGTGAGCCCCTTCAGGAATACGTCCTGCGTGGCGACGGCATCGATCAGCAGCGGACCGCTCTCGCTGGCGGCGATGTCGCGTACCATCGCAAGCGCATGCGCTGGATTGACGGCAAACAGCGGCCCGACATGTCGCGCGGTGCGGCCGTCGCGGACCAGCGCCATGGCGTTGGCAGTCGAGAGAAGGCGCGAAGCGAACGCCTGCTCAATTCCTCCAGAAGTTCGCGGCGACTAAAACCCATCGCGCTGATATCGCAGATGAGGAACTCGTCGATCTTGCCGGCCGGCGGTGATGCGGCGTTGCCCGAAGCCGTCGGCTTGGCGAGACGCAGCCGCCGCAACTGGATGGTCGGGGTGAAACCAAGCGGGCCATAGACCTGCGCGCCCGCCGGTGTCGCGTCGAGCCAGCTGGTGAAGCCGAGTTTTGTCGCGGTATTGAGGCAGGTGTCGACCAGCCGCGTCGCCAGCCCGCGCCGCCGGAAACTTTCGGTGACCAGCACCATGCTGATCCAGGCGTCGCGCTCGGTGTAGGGCAACAGCGCCGCGGTCGCGACCAGATTGCCCTTGCGGTCGCGCGTGCCGAATACGATGCCCTTGGTGAGAAAGAAGCGCCAGTCGTCTTCGGTCTGGTTCCAATGCGCTTCTGCCGACAGCCTTAGCCCGCCTGCGGCATCGCTGGCGTCGAGCTGGTTGATGGCGAGGTGCTCAGTATCTTCCATCGCGCACCTCATATTTGGTCGGCTTGCCGAGACTCGGCATCGACCGCGACACCCAGTCCGCGGTCCATTTGATCAGTTGCGCGGTGTCGACAATCGGCAAGCCGAACAGTTTCACCGCCTGCGACGTGTCGGTCAGCCATGCGGTTGGCCCTTCCTTGCCGACAATCACTGGCTCTTTACCCAACAGCTTGCCGACTTCGCGGCGAGATCGCGCACGCGAGATCTCGCGACCACTGACATTGATCGGCGAGGTCGGCGTCGTGCAATGCGCGAGACAGCGCAGCGCCTGCGCCGACGCATCACCCTGCCAGATGAAGTTGACATGGCCGAGACTGACGTCGATCGGCTTGCCCGTCAGCACTTTTGTAGCGATGTCATGTAGCACGCCGTAGCGCATGTCGATCGCATAGTTGAGGCGGAACAGCCTCCCCGGCGTTTCGAATTGTTCCGAAAAATATTCGAACATGCGCTCGCGACCGACGCAGGATTGCGCGTATTCGCCGGGTGGATTGGGCGCCATGCCCTCGTCGGAGCCCTTGCCGTCGACGGGCACGAAGGGATAGACGCAGCCGGTCGAGAACGCGACGATGCGCGAGCTTGGAAACGCCTGCGCAACCAGCGCCGGCACATGCGAAATCATCGCCCAGGTCAGCGCCAGATTGCCTTCGGCGCCGAATTTTCTGCCGGCCATGAAGATGATGTTCGGCGATTTCGGCAGCGCCTTGATGGCGGCCTCGTTCAAAAGATCGCGGTTGATGGTCTCGATGCCGCGCTTCTCGAGCCATTCCTTCACACCGGGCTCGGAGAAGCGTGCGACGCCGATCACTTTCCGGTCCGGCGCAGCGGCCTTGGCAAGCCCCGCCAGGGTGGGCCCCATCTTGCCGCCGACGCCAAGCACCATAATGTCGCCCTCGCCTTTCTTGAGATCGTCGATCAGCGCCTGGCTCGGCCGGCACAGGAGTTCGTCGAGCGCGGCGATGTCCGTGATCGTCTCCGGCAGATTATCGCGCGAAAGCAGCATGTTTCTTCCCTGGCTTCTTATTGCAGCCGGATGTCGCGGACCACGAACAGCCGTTCGAGACCGAGCACCAGGCCGTAAACGGCGACACCGAGCAGGGTCAGCAGCACCACCGCCATCACCATGGCGGGCGTGTCGAGCGCGGACTGCACCTGGATCATGAGATAGCCGAGGCCGCGGTCGGAGGCGATGAACTCGCCGACGATGGCGCCGGCGACCGCGAGGACCGCGCCGACCTTCATCCCGGAAAACACGTAGGGCAGCGAGCCCGGCAGCTGGATCTTGCGGAACAACGTCCAGCGCGAGCCGCGCAGCGATTTGACGAGATCGAGCAGGTCGGGCTCGACCTCGGACAGCCCGCGCGCGGTGGTAAGCAGGATCGGGAAGAAGCAGATGCTGAAAGCGATAAGTATGTTGGCAAAGATGCCGTAGGAGAACCAGACGATGACGAGCGGGCCCATCGCCACTTTCGGGATCATGTTCAGCGTCACGAACAGCGGCAGCAAAATGAGGGCGATCGCCCGCGACCAGGTGAAGATCAGCGCCAGCGCGACGCCGACCAGCGCGCCGAGCGCGAAGCCGCCGAGGATCTCGACTGCGGTCACGAGCAGGTTCGAGGCCCAGGCATATTTGGCATAGCCGAGTGTTGAAAGCGCCGCGAGCGGCGAGGGCAGGATGAATTTCGGTACGTGAAAGGCGTCGACCGCGAGTTGCCAGAGCACGATCACGGCGAGATGGACGACCAGGATGATCGCGATCGACCTTGCCGATCCTCCTCCGTCACCCGCCACCATCTGCTCCTTCCATTGCCGCCCGCAATCTATCGCGGAGCATCCATTGTTTCAACCATCTGGTTGATTGGGAATGAATAAAGGCGCAGCGCCTGCAGCACCAGGTCGACCACGTGTTTGCGGCGGGCGCGCTTGGCGGCCTGGCTGCTCAGATCCGTGCCGAAGATCGCCGACAGGGTCGGGGTGTTGGAGAAGAAGAAATAGCTCAAGCCCGCGATCGAGATGTAGAGGTGCACCGGGTTGACGCCGCGCCGGAAGGCGCCCTCGCGCACGCCCTGTTTCAGGATCTTGTCGACCATGCTGACGAGAGGGGAGTGCATGGCTTCCAGCCGGCGCGAGCCCTTCACGTGTCGCGCGCCACCGCGGTTCTCGTCATTCAGCAGCACGATGAAATCCGGATGGGCGTCAAGGTGATCGAACGAGCTCTCGATCAGCTTGCGGATCGCCCGCTCGGGTGGCAATCCCTCCAGATTGAGCTTGCGCTCCTGCGCCCGGATTTCCTCGTAAACCCATTCCAGCACGGCGAGATAAAGCAAATCCTTGTCGCCGAAATAGTGATAGACCAGTTGCTTGTTGACGCCGGCCCGCGCCGCGATCTCGTCGACCCGCGCGCCGGCAAGCCCGCTGTCGGCGAATTCGCGCCGGGCGGCGGCGAGCAGCTTCTGCCGCGTCGCCTCGGGATTGCGACGCTGCGGCTTAATGCCGTTTGCTCGTCTTTCGGGCATTTCCAACCAAACAGTTGACAAGTAGAGCGGGTCGCTGTTGCATTGGTAGCGTCGCGGGAAGCGATCGACAAGTCCGCCTTGCAAAAGGGAGCGTTGCCATGAAATGCGCTGGGTCCTTTGGACTGAGCTTGGGATTGGCGTTCGCGCTTGTTGTGCCGGCCGCTCCTGCTGTTGCGGCCGAGTCCGTCAATCTGATGCTGAACTGGACGCCGACCGCGGACCATTCGCCGTTCTATTATGCCAAGGCGCAGGGCTGGTACGAGAAGGCCGGCATCGACCTCACCATCGAGACCGGCAAGGGCTCCGGCGTGTCCTCGCTGAAGGTGGGCTCCGGCGGCTCGCCCTTCGGCATCGCCGATCTTGCCACCATGCTCGTCGCGAAAAGCAAGGGCGCCGACGTCGTCGCCTTGATGAGCATCTATGCCAATACCGGGCAGACCTTCTACTGGCTGAAGAGCAATGGCGTGAACGGGCCGAAGGATTTCCCCGGCCACAAGATCGGCAATCCGCCCGGCGACGCCTCGCGGGTGATGTGGCCGGCCTTTGCAAAGGCAGCAGGCATCGCGCCGGACTCCGTGAACTTCGTCAATGTCGGTCCGACCGCGAAGATCGCGGCGCTGAAGAGCCACACCACCGATATCATCAGTGACTTCTACAACCAGCACGATCTGAAGGTGATCGAGTTCGGGAGCGACCTCGGCTATGTCAACTGGAAGGACATCGGGCTCAACCCCTACGGCAATTCGCTGATCGTCAACGGAGCCTACCTGGAGAAAAACCCGAAGCTGGTCGAGGAGTTCGTGAAGATCACGCAGAAGGCCTATGCCGCCTGTGTCGCCGACGTCGCGCCGTGCCTGAAGGCGCTGCTCGACAACGTCTCGGGTCTCGACAAGGAGGACCAGGAGCGGCAGTGGGAACGCATCAAATATCTGATGACGGATGAGTTCACCACTACCAGGGCGCTGGGCTGGATCGACGGCGAGCGCATGAAGAAGGATTACGAGCTGGTGCAGACCTATCTCGGCATGGAGAAGCCGTTTGACGTGCAGACGGCGTTTTCGACAAAGATGCTGGACATTTCGATCAAAATGGATGCGAGCAAGGTCAAGAAGTGACTTCGGCGGGCCGTCATTGCGGGGTGCGCCTTCCAACTCGCAAATAGCGCGTTGCGCTGCGTCCTGCATCCGTGAGCCTTAACGATGTCCCGGCAAGGCCGTCCATAACGAAGCGTTTGACCTGGCAACCGCACTCTCATAATCCCTCTAGTGCAACCGACCGCAGTGATCGACCGTCGGGCAGGGAGGATCGAGAAGTGACCGATATTGCCAACAACGAAATTCCCAAGGAAGCATCACCCTCCGTGATCGTGCAGCAGCAAGCCATGCGCAACGCGCTGCCGTTTGCCGACACCGCCGATTTCGACGATGCCGCGCGCGGCTTGCTCGGCACCATCGAGCACGCCAAAATCATGTCGGCATCGGGCCGCGTGGTCTGGAGTCTCGAGCCTTACGGCTTCCTCTCCGAAGCCGAGGCGCCGCCGACCGTGAACCCGAGCCTGTGGCGTCAGTCGCGGCTCAACATGCAGCACGGGCTGTTCGAGGTCGTGCCCGGCGTCTACCAGGTGCGCGGGCTCGACATCGCCAACATGACCCTGATCGAGGGCGACACCGGCGTCATCGTGCTGGACACGCTGACCTCGATCGAGGGTGCGCGTGCGGCAATGGAGCTTTACTTCAAGCACCGCGGTGAGAGGCCGGTCGTCGCCGTGATCTTCAGCCACACCCACACCGACCATTGGGGCGGCGCGCGCGGCGTGCTCGACGACGAAATGCTGGCGAGCGGCAAGGTGCCGATTATCGCGCCAAACCTGTTCATGGAGCACGCGGTTTCCGAAAACATCATCGCCGGCCCCGCGATGCTGCGCCGCGCGCAATATCAGTTCGGGCCGTTACTCGCCAAGGGCGTGCGCGGGCAGGTCGATTGCGGTCTCGGCAAGACAATGGCGGCGGGTTCGGTCAAGCTGCTGCGTCCGACCGATCTGATCATCGCGACCGGCGACAAGCGAGTGATTGACGGCGTCGAATTTGAATTCCAGATGGCGCCGAACAGCGAGGCGCCGGCGGAAATGCATTTCTATCTACCGCGCTACAACCTGCTCAACCTCGCGGAAAACTGCACGCATAATTTCCACAACCTGCTGCCGTTCCGCGGCGCCGATGTGCGCGATGCGCTCGCCTGGTCAAAGTACCTCAACGAGGCGCTGAAGATGTGGGGCGGCAAGGCGGAAGCCATGTGCGGCCAGCATCACTGGCCGGTGTGGGGCAGGGAGCGGATCGACACCATGATCCGCCAGCAGCGCGACCTCTACAAATTCGCGCACGACCAGACCATCCGCCTGATGAATCATGGACTGACCGCAGCCGAGATCGCCGAGACCATCCGCCTGCCCGAGAGCCTGGAAGGCGCCTGGCACGGCCGCGGCTATTACGGCCACATCCGTCATAACGTGAAGGCGATCTACCAGAAATATCTGGGCTGGTATGATGCCAACCCCGTCAATCTCGATCCGCTGCCGCCGGTCGAAGTCAGGCAAGAAATATGTGGAGTATATGGGCGGCGCCGAGGCGATCCTGTCGCGCGCGACGGCGGATTTCGACAAGGGCGAATTCCGCTTCGTGGCGCAGGCGCTGAGCCATGTTGTCTTCGCCGAGCCGGACAATGATAAGGCGCGTGCGATGCTGGCCGACACCCTCGAGCAACTCGGCTATGCCGCCGAAAGCTCGACCTGGCGCAACGCCTATCTGTTCGGCGCGCAGGAGCTGCGGCAGGGGATGCCGAAAACGCCGGCGCGGCCGCCGATGCCGCGCGAGACGCTGGCCGCGCTCCGCACCGAGCAGCTATGGGATGTGCTCGGCATCCGCCTCAACGGGCCGAAGGCGGAAGGCAAGCACGTCGTGCTGAACTGGAATTTTACCGACACCGGTGAGACGTTCGTGCTCAATCTCGAAAATTCGGCGCTGACCTATACCGAAGGCGTGCAGGCCGCCAACGCGGACGCGAGCTTCACGCTCGCGCGCTCCATACTGGACGAAGTGATCGCCAAGCAGACCAGCTTTCCGGAAGCCGTCGCCGCAGGGAAGGTCAAGCTTTCCGGCAACGCGACGCGGCTCGCCGAGCTGATGAGCCTGATGGACGAGTTTCCGCGGATGTTCGAGATCGTCGAGCCGAAGCGGACAGCGGTGACTTAGGCTGTCTTCGTTTACGGCCAGCTATTTGTGAGCGTCGGCTGCATCGACAAATCTTCGGCTGCTCGGGCCTGTCCCGCTCACCTGGAGGATAACGTCTTCCTTGATCTCGATGTAGTGAGGCAAGTTCGCCGGCTCGGTATAGAAGCTGCCGGCCGGCAGCACTTTCAGCTTGGCCTCTCGAACTTGTCACCATAGCCGGTTGCAAAGATTTCCGAGAGGATCGTCACCTCGCGGGCATCCGGATGCGTGTGCGGCGCAATCTTGTATCCCTTCGGGAATTTGAGGCGCAATGTGTAGGGTCCCGGCTTAGCCGGGTCGCCGATCAGATTGAGTTGCTCCATTCCGCGCTGGGCGAAGGCGCCCTGGGCTGACCATTTCATCTCGGCCGGCGTGATCACCACGGCGCCGCCGGTGTCGGTTTGCGCCAGCGCCAGCGCTCCGCCGGAAATGATGAGGACCAATGCAAGGGCGTCGTCTCGATTAAAACGCATGTTCAAATTCTCCAAGCTGCGCCGGGTGAAGCAGCATTTCGCGCGTCAGCCCCGTGCTGCCGGTGCTAGCATCGCGGCGTCCCCTGGGCGTCTCCTGATGCCGTCATTGCGGATCGCATCACGATGGCTCTGTTCAGCGTGCGGACGCATTGATTTCACGAAGAGTTGACAGCGACGCGACTGCGCACTGGTTGGCGGCCGTGTAGACGATCCGTCCCGTACCGTCTTGGGAAGGAGCGCGGACGAAATGCCCGACAGTGCAACGGTTCATGGAAGCGGCAAGTTGGCCTCGCGCGCCGGGCAGCACGTCTCGATCCTGTCCACCGACAACGCCCCCGTGCGCGAGCGCTTTGCGTATTGGCGCGAAGGCGTTCGTCATCTCTTCGGAGTAGCCGCGGAAGCGCCGCGCGACCGGGATTTTTCTGCCCGCGCGGTCATCCGAAACACGGGTCCGTTCCGGTTTGTGGTGTCGGAGTCGACGGGCTTTCAGGCCGCGTGGAGCCGTGAATACCTGACCAGCGCCTTCTCGGATCATTTTTCGATCTACCTGCAGCTCGGCGGGCAGACAATCGCGGCGCGGGGTGAGGAAACCATCGAGCTCGCCCCCGGCGACATCGGCTTCTGCGACGGCCGGCGGCAGCTTCGCGCATGGTTCGGAGGCCGCTGCGCGGTTGCGTCGGTGCCGCGCGCCATGATCGAGCGACGTGCCCCGTGGCTGCGCCATCGTCCGCATCTGAAGCTTGCGCCGAATGCGCGATTTGCCCGGAATTTGAGGGTCCACATGATGGAGCTCACAAGCGGCGATCTTTCCCTGAGCGAAAGCGAAACCGGCCTGCTCGCCGACAGTCTTTGCAATCTGGTGGCGCTCGCGGCGGCGGAAGGCATCCCGTCACGGCGGCTGCAGGGCGAACTGCAGATCGAGGCGCTGCTCGCCTTCTGCCGGCAAAATCTCGGCGATCCCGATCTCTCGCCGCAGCAGGCGGCCGACCATCTCGGTATCTCGGTCCGAACACTGCATTCGCGTTTCCGGCAGATCGGCCAGAGTTTTGGCCGCTGGCTGCGCGAGAACCGGCTCGAAGGCTGCAGCGCGGCGCTGCGCGACGCCAATCAGCGGGCGCTGAACATTTCCGAGATCGCCTATCGCTGGGGCTTCAACGACCTGTCCTATTTCAACAAGGCATTCCGCGCGCAATTCGACATGACGCCCGGCGAATGGCGGCAGGGTTCGAAGGAGTCGTGAACGCGGCTTTGTAGGGTGGGCAAAGCGAAGCGTGCCCACCATTCTCGCGCAAGAAACACGGTGGGCATGGCGCAGTGCGCCTTTGCCCACCCTATTAAATCCCCAGATACGCCGCCTGCACCTGCTTGTTATTCGCGAGTTCATCGCTCGAGCCGTGCATGATGACGTTGCCGCTCTCCAGCACATAGGCGCGCTGCACCAGCGACAGCGCGCGGCTGACATTCTGCTCGACCAGCAGGATGGCCGTGCCCATCTTATGGATCTCGCCGATCTTCTCGAAGGTGACGTCGGTCATGACCGGTGCGAGGCCCAGCGACGGCTCGTCCAGCATCAGAAGCCGCGGCTTGAGCATCAGTCCACGTCCGACGGCGAGCATCTGCTGCTCGCCGCCGCTGATGGTGCCCGCGAGCTGTTTGCGACGGTCGGCGAGGCGAGGGAAGATGCCGTAGACCAGCTCCAGGGTCTGGGCGCGCTCGGCCTTCGCCTTCGGCACGAAGGCTCCGATCTCCAGATTCTCCTGCACGGTCATTTCAGGAAAGACCTGCCGTCCCTCGGGGACGTGGGCGATGCCAAGCTCGGGAAGCGAAGGGCGGCAGCGTTTTGAGATCGGTGCCGGCAAAGGTGACGCTGCCGGTCGTTAGCCACCAGTCCCGAGATCGCACGGAGCTCGTGCTCTTGCCGGCGCCGTTGGACCAACAATCCGACCGCCTCGCCTTCGCCAACCTCGATGGTGACGCGGTGATCGCCGGGACAGATCCATAGGCGGCGCTCAAGACGGAAAGCTTAAGCATGGGCGGCTCCAGGCGTAGGCGGGTGCACATAGGAGCCGAGATAGGCGCGGATCACTTCGGGATCTTCCACAACCTCCTTCGGGGAGCCCTCGGCGATCTTCTGGCCATGGTCGAGCACCACGATGTGGCGTGCCACCGCCATGATCGCGCGCATCACATGCTCGACGATGACGATGGTGAGCCCGCGCGCCGAGAGTTTCGAACCAGCGCCACCGCCTGGTCGATCTCCGCCGGGTCGAGGCTGGCCATCACTTCATCGAGCAACAGGATTTTTGGTTGCGTCGCCAATGCGCGCGCCATCTCCAGCCTACGCTGGTCGATGGTGGTGAGGTCCTTTGCCGCCGTCTGCGCACGCGCGGAGAGACCGACGAACTCGATCACCTCGAGCGCCTGCTCGCGCGCAGCCGCGACATGACGGTCGCGCAGGAAGGCGCCAGTCATGACATTGGCGAGCACCGTCATTGCGCCAAAGGGCTTTGCCACCTGGAAGGTGCGGGCGAGGCCGAGTGCACAGACGTCGTGCGGCTTCAGCCCGACGATCTCCTGCCCGAACGCCTGTACCGAACCGGAATTGGCATTGTGGAAGCCGGTGATGAGATGAAAGCTCGTGGTCTTGCCGGCGCCGTTCGGGCCGATCAGCGCCAGTGTCTCGTTTCCTTCACAGTGAAGCTCGACGTCCTGCACCGCGCGCAGGCCGCCGAAGCGCTTGCTCAGGCCCTTGACGACGAGTGCGTCGGTCATGGCGCGGTCCTCGTATG
>CAVUCB010000060.1:0-138818 GCA_963739755.1 uncultured Alphaproteobacteria bacterium
TCTCGGTGCGCGAGCGCGACCTCGGCAGCGCCATCCAGGAAGCCCAGCGAAGTCGCCGAGCAGGTGCAGCTACCGCCGGGCTCGCGGATCGAATGGGTCGGCGAGTCGGCAACCTTCAGGACGCAATCAAGCGGCTTTCCGTCGTGGTGCCGATCAGCCTCACGCTGATCGCGGTGCTGATCTGGTTCAACTTCGGCTCCGTGGTCGACACCGTCCTGACCATGACCGTGATTCCGATGGCGGTGTTCGGCGGCGTCCTTGGCCTCCTGCTCAGCGGAATCCCCTTCAGCGTCTCGGCCGCGATCGGCTTCATCGCGCTGTTCGGCATCTCCGTCATGGACGGCATCATCATCCTCTCACAATACAACGCGCTCATTGACGAGGGGATGGAACGGGGCGCTGCGATCCTGCGCACCGGCGAGTTGCAGCTGCGCCCGGTGCTGATGACCTGCGTGGTGGCGGGCGTCGGCCTGTTGCCGGCGGCGTTATCCACCGGAATAGGTTCGCAGGTGCAAAAACCGCTGGCCGTGGTGGTGGTTGCCGGCATGATGCTGGCGCCGGTCGTCATTCTGGTCACGTTGCCGGCGTTGATTTCGATGTTTTCGCGGCGGACCCGGCGGGGGTACGCCTCTGAGAATTAGGGTTCGGTCGAATAGGTGGACCGGCAGTATGGGTGGGGTAGTGAGTAGGGCCGTTTTCGGATGCCGACCTGAACCTCCGCTTGCCGGGGGCAGGGTTTGCATGCGCGATTTTCGGCCTGCTCGTCACCGTCACGATCGCGTCCGCCGAGACGCTGCAGGATGCGCTGGTCAAAACCTATCAGACCAACCCGCAACTCAATGCCGAGCGCGCGCGCCAGCGCGGCACCGATGAGAACGTGCCGCAGGCACTCTCGGGCTATCGGCCGCAACTGATCGCGAGCCTCTCCGCCGGCCTGCAGGCGGTTCGCAACGTCTTGCCTGACAACACGGTGCAGAGCACGAACCTGAAACCCTGGACGATCGGCCTGACCGTCACGCAGGTGCTGTTCAACGGCTACAAGACCGCCAATAATGTGCGGGTGGCCGAATTCCAGGTGAAGTCCGGCCGCGAGGCGTTGCGCAACACCGAACAGGGCGTGTTCCTCGATGCGGTGACGGCCTACATGAATGTGATGGCCAATTATGCGCTCTACGAATCGCAGCGCACCAACGTACAGGTGTTGCGGGAAATCCAGGCGACGACGAAACGGCGGCTCGATGCCGGTGACGTTACGCCAACCGATACGGCGCAGGCCGAATCCCGCCTGAGCCGGGGCCTTGCCGATCTCAACGCCGCCGAGGTCGCGCTTGCGATCTCCAAGGAAATCTACACCCAGGTCATCGGCGAGGCGCCGACGGCGTTGACGGCGGCGAGCCCGGTCGATCGCATGATCCCGCCGACGCAACTTGCTTCGATCGACGCCGCGAGCCATGAACATCCCGCCGTGCTCGGCGCCGGATACGACGTCGACGTCGCCCAAACCTCGATCAAGCTCGCCGAGAGCGCGCTGCTGCCGCAGCTGTCGGTGCAGGGCAGTGTCAGCCGGCAGGTGCAGAACGACCCCACGCTCTCGGTGCAGAAGGAAGACCAGGCTTCGGTCGTCGGCCAGCTCAGCGTGCCGATCTACGACGGCGGCATGGCGGCCTCACAAACGCGCCAGGCGAAGGAAGTGACTTCGCAAAGCCGGCTGGTGCTTGAGCAGGTCAGGAATCAGGCCCATACCGCCGTGGTCAGCGCCTGGGTCTCCAACGAAGGCACCAAGATCGCGGTGCGCGCCGCCGAGTCCGAGGTGAAGGCGGCCGAGATCGCATTGCAGGGGGTCCGGCGCGAGGCGCAGGGCGGGCAGCGCACCACCATCGACGTCCTCAATGCGCAACAGGACCTGACCAATGCGCGGTCGCGCCTGATTGGCGCGCAGCGCGACCGGGTGATCGCGTCCTATACCTTGTTGAGTGCGGTCGGACGGCTCGACATCCACACGCTCAACCTCAATACCCCCGATTATTCGGCCGACGTGCATTACCACCAGGTCCGCGACGCCTGGCACGGACTGCGTACACCGTCGGGTCAATAGACAAAACGTCGCAACCACCCGGTCTTTTAGTTGTGACTGTCATGCCGAGGGGCACCTTCACGACTCTCCCGCAAAGGTATTAACTAAACTGTAGCTTATCGCCGCCGGGTTCGGGAACTATCTGAGGGTTAGTGCATAAGTCCAAGCGCCATTCCGGGCTCTGAGGGTCTTCGGCGGCCTTGGGGGATGACATGGCTGGTCACATCATTGTTTCGGACGAAGGTGCCACCCGCACCATCGTCATGCGCCGGCCTGAAAAGAAGAATGCGCTGACGCCGGAGATGTTCCTTGCCATGAGCGAGGCGATCAATTCGGCGCAGTCGAATCCGGATATCCGCTGTCTGATCCTGACGGGCCGGTCCGGCGTCTTCACCGCCGGCGACGACGTCGGCGACTTCGTCAAGGAAGCGAGCCTCAAGCGCGAGGCGGGCAAGCCGCGAAACTCGCTCGTCTTCGTGCGCTCGCTGATCACCAACAAGAAGCCGATCATCGCGGCGGTAGACGGCGTCGCCGTCGGCATGGGCGTGACCATGGTGCTTCACTGCGACTACGTGATCGCCGGCACCACCGCCTCGTTCATGTCGCCTTTCATCCAGTACGGCCTGGTGCCGGAAGGCGCCTCGAGCCTGCTGCTGCCGCGCATGGCCGGCCATCAGCACGCCTTCTCGCTCCTGGTGATGGGCCGGCCGATGAGCGCGGAGGAAGCCCGCGAGGCCGGCTTCGTCAACTCCGTCGTCCCGCCCGGACACGCCATCATCGAGGCGCAAAAGGTCGCGCGCGAGATTTGCGAATTGCCGCCGGAGGCGGTCGCCATCTCGCGGAAGCTGTTGAAATTGCCGACCGAGGATCTGCTGCGCCGGATGGGCGAGGAAGAGCATCTGTTCAGCGAGCGCATCCATGCGCCGTCGGTCGTCGCCGCCGTCAAGGGCTTCATGCAGCGCAAGAAGCGCTGAACGGCCTCGCGCGACGCGTTCTCGGTCTAACCGCGCAATGTGCGGAAGAACTCGCGCACATCGGCCGCCATCGGCTGCGGCTGCTCCCAGAACGCAAAATGTCCGCCACGCGGCAATTTTGTGTAGCGAACCAGGTTGTAATAGCGCGCGATCAGGCTTTGCGGCGCGTCCAGCGGCGGCGACTCCTTCGGTAGCGAGACTTTGGCGGTGGGCACGGTGATCGGAGGCGGCGTCCCTCTGCGCGCGTCGGCGGGCAGGTCCTCGAGATAGCCGCGGAAGAACCAGACCGAGGTGTCGATGCTGTCGGTGACGAGATAGATCATGATGCCGGTCAGCACCTGGTCCTTGCTGAAGGCCGGCTCGTCGGCGCGGTCGGAATCGCTCCAGCCTTTCAATTTCTCGACCATCCACGCCGCGGTGCCGAGCGGACTGTCTGCCAGCGGGAAGCCAATGGTCTGTGGCTTGTGCTGCTGCTCGTTGAAATAGTCGCGCTCGGTCGCGGTATAGTCGGCCAACCGTTTTGCCCAGGCTTTCTCCTCCTCGGTTTGCTCGGTGACCGGCGGCGGCGGTCCGAACAGGGGAATGCCGTTGAAATGCGCGCCGATCAGCCGCTCCGGATATTGCCGGGCGAGCTGCGCGGTGACGACGCTGCCGACATCGCCGCCTTGCGCGCCATATTTGCCGTAGCCCAGCACTTCCGTCATCAGCCAATTCCAGAGCGCGGCCGTGGTCGGCGCGCCGACCGGCTTGCCCTTCGGCTTCGAGGAAAAGCCGAAGCCCGGCAGCGAGGGGATCACGACGTCGAAGGCGTCTTCCGCCGAGCCGCCGAAACTTTGGGGATCGGTGAGCGGGCCGATCGCTTCCAGGAATTCGTATGATCGAACCGGGCCAGCCATGGGTGAGGATCAGCGGCATCGGCTTCGGCCCGCGTCCCTTCACGTGATAATAGTGAATGTCGAAATCGCCGAGGCGCACCAGGAATTGCGGATAGCGATTGAGGTTTGCTTCCGCCTTGCGCCAGTCGAACTGCTCGGTCCAATACTGCGCCAGCGATTTCATGTAGTCCCAGTCGGCGCCATAGCGCCAATCGGCGGCCTCCAGCCGCTCCGGCCAGCGCGCGTCGCGCACGCGGGCGAAAATCCGATCGAGGGTGGCTTGCGGGATTTCGACCTTGAACGGCCGCGGCGCCGATCCGCTTTCCTGCGCCAGCGCTGCGCCTTGCGGCAACAGCGGCGCGGCGGCGGCAGACAGCAGCGTGGCGGTGAAGGCGCGGCGGGAGAAATTCGACATGGCGTGCGCCTTCAGTTGACGGCTTTGGGTTCGACGATCGGGAACATGACCTTGAAGCTGTCGAGCATGGCGAAGAGCTCATCGAGTTTTGCAGCATCGCCTTCGATCTTCGACCCGGCCGGCCTTGATCGCGTCGGAAAATG
This sequence comes from uncultured Alphaproteobacteria bacterium, assembly GCA_963739755.1. GTDB lineage: Bacteria > Pseudomonadota > Alphaproteobacteria > Rhizobiales > Xanthobacteraceae > Bradyrhizobium. The sequence continues at coordinate 4,482 of CAVUCB010000060.1, forward strand.
TCGTTTGCTGCAGGATGATGGCTTCGAGCACGTCGCGCGCCAGCGTTACGGTTACGTCGGCGTTGGCGGCGCGCTTGCCCGGGACATAGGTCAGCGCCGAATTTTCCAGCGTCAGCGCGAGCGGCTGTTTGGAGTCCGTGAAATTCCAGTTGATCAGGAGTGTCTTGCCTTCGGCCTTGTCGGCATTCAGCCGCAGGCCGAGATAGTCGAACAGCTGCGTCGTTGCTGATGGCGTGCAAGGTTTCGGCATTGACCGTGCTGCCGCCGGGAATTTTGGGCGGGCCGTTGCGCAGCTCCATCGCGCCGACGAGATAGGCGTTGCGCCAGGTGCCGGCCTCGGCCTGGAAGCCGAGCTGCTCCAGCGCGTCGGCGCCAAGCTCGCGCGCGGCGCGGTTGGCGGGATCGGCGAACACGAGCTGGTTCATGGCGGTCGCGACCCAGCGGTATTCGCCCTTGGCAAAGTCCGCACGGGCACGCGCGATCACGGCCTCCGCACCGCCCATATAGTCGATGGTCTTGCGGGCGTTCTCCACCGGCGGCAGCGGATCGAGATCGGCCGGATTGCCGTCATACCAGCCGAGATATTTCTGATAGACCGCCTTGGCGTTGTGGCGCAGCGTGCCGTAATAGCCGCGCGCCGACCATTCCTGCTCGAGGCTCGCCGGCTAGCCGCAGCTTCTCGGCGATCTCGGCCGGCGTGAAACCTTCGTTCAGGAGGCGCAGCGACTGGTCGTTGATGAACTTGTAGAGGTCGCGGTGCTTCTTCATGAGCTCGACCACGCGCGCCTGTCCCGCAACCGGCCAGTGATGCTGCGCGATCAGGAATTCGGTCTTGTCGCCAAAAGCCTCCAGCGCCTCGTTGATGTAGCGTGACCACAGATTGCCGTCGCGCACCTCCGAGCCGCGGATGGTGTAGAGATTGTGCATGTTGTGGGTGACGTCCTCGGCCATGTCGAGCACGCGGAACTGCGGGAAGTAGAGCAGCATCTCGGCCGGCGCTTCCGATCCCGGCACCAGCTTGAAGCCGATCTCGACGCCGTCGATCATGCGCGTGTCCATGCTTTTGGTGATGGCGTCGGTCGGCGGGATCAGCGTGATCCGCGAGATCGCAAGCGCCTTGCCGAGGCCCGCATCGACCTGGCCGCGCGGACCCGGCGGCAGGAAGGTGCCGAACTGGTATTGCGAGCGGCGGCTCATCGCGACGCCGGCTGAGATACTGTCACCGATCAGCGCCTCCATGAAGCCGGACGGGGCGAGGATATGCACCTTGCCCGAGGCGACCTCGGCCTCGCTGGTCACGCCTTTGACGCCGCCATAATGGTCGCTGTGGTTATGGGTATAGATGACCGTGCCGACCGGCTTTCGCGGCCGGTGCTGATAATACAGCTCCAGCGCGGCGCGCGCGGTCTCGGCGGTCGAGAGCGTGTCGACGATGATCAGCGTGCTGTCGCCTTCGACGATGGTCATGTTGGAGATGTCGAGCCCGCGCACCTGATAGACGCGGTCGGTCACCTCAAAGAGCCCGTGGATGGCGTTGAGCCGCGCCTGCCGCCACAGGCTCGGGTTGACGCTGTCGGGCGCCTGGTCCTGATTTTCGAACTCGTAAGCCTTCGTGTTCCAGACTGGCCGCGGGCCTGGACCTGGAATAAGCCCGTCGGACAGGGTGCCGATGAAACCGCGCATCGCGTCGTCAAAATCCTGCCGGTTGGCAAAGGGCAGGCGCTGCGCAAGCGCGGCATTGGCCTCCAGGGTCGCGGGCTCCGGCGCCTTCGGCGCGATCTGCGCTTGCGCGGCGGAGCAGGCAAGGGTGATCGCCGCAATGATTGTCCGACGCATGGCCTTGCTCCAGAAGCTGACGCAACCAGTACTGCGTCAGTGAAAACATTAACGCAAGTATTTTTGCGTTAATGACGGGAACTTGATAAAGCGGAGAATCGGAGGCACTCGAAGTTGATGGCGAAAGCAGCGCGAGAAATCAGGAGAAGGGTCGGCGGCCGCAGCGCCCGCGTGCACAACTCTGTCCTGAAATCGGTGTTCGAACTGATCGCCGAAGCGGGAATCGAGAATTTCAGTGTGGCGGGGGTTGCCGCGCGTGCCGGCGTGCACGAGACCTCGATCTACCGGCGCTGGCCGTCGCGCGATGGGCTCATCCTCGCGGCCTGCCGGCATTTCATGGAAGACGCCGTTCCGGTTCCCGACACCGGTGCGCTGCGCAGCGACCTGATCGCGCTGATGCGGCACGCGCGCGCCATGCTGACGAGCCGACGGGGACAGGTGATCGTGATCCTCACCCAGCTGCAAAACCCGAATGCCCGTGCAGTCCGCCATGAGTACTGGCAGCGGCGCTTTGCGATGCTGAGGCCGATCTTCGATCGCGCGGTCGAGCGCGGCGAGTTTCCGCGCGAGGCCGATCCCATTGCAGCGCTGCAGACGCTGATCGCGCCGCTCTATTTCCGGCTTCTGGTCAGCATCGAGAAGCTGGAGCACTGGCCCGTCGCCGACGAGGTCGATCGCCTGCTGCAAGGCCACGCCAAACCGCGGCCCGGGAAGCGGAAGGGCTGATCCTTCACCGGAAGATCGACACCGGAGACGGAGGCTGCGTCGCCCCTGCCGCCAGCGAGCGCTGCACCATCACCGTGTCGCACCATTTGCCGAAGCGATAGGCGACGCCCGGCAGCGATCCGACCCGGACGAAGCCGAATTTCTCGTGCAGGGCGAGCGAGGCCGCATTGTCGGCGTCGATATAGCCGATCATCTGGCGGAAGCCGCTGGCCGCGCAGGCGTCGATCAGCTCCTGCAGCAGGATCGCGGCCGACGCCGCGGCCCTGATAATCGTGATGAATGTAGATCGAGTGTTTGACCGCGAAGCGGTAGGCAGGGCGCTTGCGGAATTGCACCACATAGGCATAACCCACGACCTCGCCGTTCAGTGTTGCGACCAGATGGGGCAGGCGATGGCTGCGCAAATTCTTGCGGCGGTCGCGCAGATCGTCGGGCTCCGGCGTGCCGCTGTCGTCGACGCTTTCCTCCACGCCCCGCCGGATATGGCGGCGATAGATCGCAAGCATCGCCTCGACATCGCTGTCGCGCGTGGGCCGCACATGACGCGAAGTTCGGGGGCAGGGTGTTCCGCAGGCAAACTCATTCAGAAGCCACATAAGTGTAGAGCGCGATGCGGCCGGCCGCATCGACCTCCTTATAGATGCCCTGGATTTCGACGTCGAAGCCCGGGAACGTGTTGAAGCAGGTTTCGAACATTTTGAGATAATCGATCATCGGCTGCGCGCGCTCGTTCAAAAGCTCGCCCGGCACAATGGCGGCGATGCCGGGCGGATAGACCACAAACGGCGTGGTCGCGATGCGTCCCTGCAACGAATCGATCGGGCAGATAATCGACGTCGTTGCGCATCAGCCGCCGCGCCGCCTCGCGCGGCGACAGCGCGATATCGGGCAGATGCTCCGGCAGGAATTGCTTGCGCTGCAGGCCGGAGACATCGGCGTCGCGGAAGAAGCGGTGCATGTCGCCGCAGAGGTCGCGCAGCCGGACTCTCGGCATAGCGCGCCGGCCGGCTGCGGTATAAAATTCGGGAATGGCATCCTCCAGCTAGCGCATTGTCGTCATGCAGCCTCTTGAACGCGACCAGGCCGCAGATCAGCGTGCCGGCCTTGCTGGCCTCGACGCCCGGCGTGAGCAGGAACAGCAGCGAATTGAGGTCGTTCTTCTCCGCCACGATGCGGTTCTCGCGCAGATATTGCGCGACGATCGGGGCGGGGATGCCGTGATCGGCGTAAGCGCCGGTTGCGGGATCGAAGCCCGGCGTCAGCAGCGTCAGCTTGTTCGGGTCGGTCATGGCAAAGCCCGGCCGCGAGATCGGGAAAGCCGTGCCAGCCGGCCTCGGGCGAGAGCTGCCAGTAGGAAGCGTTGGTCGCGAGCAGGTCGGTCGAGATCGTCTCCCAGGCGACATTGTGCACGGCGCCTTCGCGCGAGGCGTCGGGGATCGCGACGCGATCGGGCACGAAGGGCTCGAAGAACCAGCGCCGCTCGGGGCGCGTCTCCTTCTCCTCGAACTCGCGGCGGACCGCGCGGATTTTCTTGCGCAGCTCGATGCCGAGCCGGATGGTGTCGTCCCACAACACTTCGCCGGAGCGGCCCTTCATCATCTGCGCGCCGACATCGAGCGAGGCGAACAGCGGATAGAACGGCGAGGTCGAGGCGTGCTGCATGAAGCTTTCGTTGAAGCGGCGATGCTCGATCCTGCGCTTCTGGCCCTTGATGTGGCGGTCCTTGATGTGGATTTGCGAGGCCTGCGAGAAGCTCGCGAGCTGCTTGTGGGTCGATTGGGTCGCGATGATGCCGGGCGCGTCGGGGCCGAGGTTTTGCAGCCCCATGGCGAAGCGGCCGGCATAGAGCGGATGGAACTTCATGAAGCCGGCCCAGGCCTCATCGAATAAAATATATTCGCAGAGATGGCCGATGCGCGCGAGGATCATCTCGGCGCTGTGGATCGTGCCGTCATAGGTGCATTCTTCGACCACGGCGACGCGGAACGGGCGCGGCTTCTGCCAGGCGTCGCCGTCCTTCACCAGCGGATGGTTGCGGATGCGCTCGCGCAGCGCCGTCTCGTCCAGCGCGTCCCAGCGCATCGGGCCGATCAGGCCCCAGGCGTTGCGCACGGTCGGCACATAGACGGGAATGCCGCCCGCCATCATCAGCGCGCCGTGATGGGCGGCCTTGTGGTTGTTGCGGTCGAACAGCACGAGATCGCCATCGGTGACGAGCGCGCCGAGCGCGACCTTGTTCGAGGTCGAGGTGCCGTTGAGCACGAAATAGGTCTTCTCCGCGCCAAAGATTTGCGCGGCTTCCTTCTGCGCCTTCAGCGCCGGGCCCTCATGGGTGAGAAGGTCGCCGAGATCGAGAACGGAATTGTCGAGGTCGTCGCGGAACACGGCTTCGCCCAGATGTTCCACGAACACCCGGCCGATCGGGCTGCGGCTATAAAACACGCCGCCATTATGGCCCGGGCAGGTCCAGAGCTGGTTGCCTTCCTCGGCATAATCGACCAGCGCGCCGAAGAACGGCGTCTTCAGCGTCTCCGCATATTGCTTCAGCCGGCTGATCAGATTCTTGGCGATGAAGGGCGGCGTCTCCTCCGAGAGGAACACGTAGCCGTCGATGAAATCGAGCACCTCGACCGGCAGATCCTCGAACCGCTTGCGCCGGATCAACAGGATGATCGGAAAATCGAGGCCGCGGCGGCGCATCAAATTGATCAGCGCCGCGGTCTTGCCCTCCAGACCCCTTCTTGCCCCAGTCGACCACCATGCAGCCGATCGCGGCGTCGGTCTGCACCGCGATCTCGGCATCCTCCAGCTTGCGGGCGCGCACCACCTCGAAGCCGGAACGCTCGATTTCGGCGATGATCTGGTTGAAGCGGATGCCTTCGAGGTCGTCGGCGTCGAAAACCGGTGCCGCGAACAGGAAGTTGAAGCGTTTGAAATAGTCCATGCTTTGTCCCCGATTTTGTCAGGGGAAGCTGTTGGCGCATTCTGTGACAGAGAGATGACGGTCGGTTTGGGGGAGCTGAAGCGAGTTTTGCTCTCCCGTCGCTACACGGAACCACCATCGCCGTCTTCGGCGGGCGAATGGGGCAGGTGACGCGGTAGGTCCATCTGATCGTGCAGAATTCGGCCGATCTCTATGATTCCGTCTTCGACGGCGCGATACAGCAGAAAGTGGCGCCCGCGCCGACCATGTCGAGCAACGTGGAGCGTGCGGAGGCCAGGCATGATGTCGTCGCACGCTCTTGATCCGGCCACGCTGGGGCCTTTCGCGAGCTCGCTGACGGCCTGCACCAGGATATCGCGATAGATCGCGGCCTGTCGCGCCCCGAAGTTCTCACTTGTCCACTTGATGATATTTGCGAAATCGACTTCAGCGACAGCGCCGAGGCGAACGCGCCATTGCCGCGCGATCATGACACGTCATTTGCCTGCGCCTGAGATGATCTTGTCCGAAACAGCATTAAGATAGGCCTGGAGGTCGTCGATGCTCCCGAACTCCTTGAACTCGCTTCGATCCAAGGCGCAAAAACCTGCGCTGGCTGCCTTCCGCAGAACCTTCAGCTTGGCTGCGTCCTCCGCTTCACGCTGCTCAACGAGGCGCAACCCCTCGCGCAGGACCTCGCTCGCGTTCTGGTAACGACCAGACCCGACCAGATTGTCAATGAGTTCTTCTTGATGGTCCGTCAGCACTACATTTCGCGTTGGCATGGATAGGGCTCGTCGAGTTGGACATTGAGCCACGATCATATGGCATATTATGCCAATTAGCCAGCCCACGCGGGTTGCAACCGTCCCGGCGCGGTCAGGATCACCCCTTTCTGGATCAGGTCGCGGAAGATTTCCTTGAGCGCCGCGATCACCTCGCGCGTGGCGCGGCTGACGGGGCGGCCGCGTGGCAATGCCACCACGCGATCGGCGCGGAGCCATGGCACCAGCGCGGCCGACAGGGTTCCCGCGGCTACCTCCTGGTGGATGCCGGAGAACGGCAACAGGCCATAACCGAGGCCGGAGGCCGCGATCCGCTTCATCGGCGTGGAGCCGTCAACGCGCAGCGAAGAGGGCACGCCTTCCGGAAACGGGTTGCGGCTGAGCGGCCGCACCGCCGCTGGCAGCGCGCTGAACTGCCGGCGCGTCAGCCTGCCTTTCTGCAGGAGCGGATCGCGCGGCGGGCCGATCAAAAATACCTGCTCGATTACCAGCGTCTCGTAGTCGAGATGATCGTTCGGCTGCGGCACCGTGACGATGCCGACGTCGAGCTCGGCGCGGAGCAGGCGGTCGCTCAGCGCTTCGGTCAAGCCCTCGCTCAATTCGAGCCGCACTCGTGGAAAACGCTCGACGAAGATTTTCGCAAGCGGTGCATAGAGGATGTCGGCGAGGCTCGATGGCGCCCCCAACCGCACGGTGCCTGACGGTTCCCGGTTCTCGGTGCGCACCTCGGCCTTGATGTCGTCGACCGCGCCGAGCAGCCAGCGCCCGCGCGCCAGCAGCACCTTGCCGGACTCCGTGACCGATACCCCGCGCGAGCCGCGCTCGAGCAAGGCGCCGCCAAGCTCATGCTCGAGCTGCTTGATGTGGCGGCTGAGTGCCGACTGCGCGACGTTGAGCGCGCTTGCTGCAGTGCCGAAGCCGCCGCGCTCGGCGACAGCCACGAAATAGCGAAGCTGGCGCAAATCCATGGCCTTGCCTCCAATATCTCAAAAAGAGATCGCAACCATATCAAACATGTTCTTGTGAGATAGCGAAAAGAGCGCACTCTCTCGCAAAACACAAGAGCAGGAGGGAACGCATGGGCGTCGCAGCTGACAGCACGCGCCGGACATCGGTCTTCATCGTGGGCGGCGGCCCGGTCGGGCTTGCGATGGGGCTGTTGCTCGACCGCTTCGGGATCGACGCCGTCATTGTCGAGAAAGCGCCTACGACGACGGACCATCCAAAATCGCGCGGCTGCTGGGTCCGCACCATGGAGATCTTCCGGCAATGGGGGATCGAGCAGGCGATCCGCGACCGCGGCCTGCAGGACAAGTCCGACATGTTCGTGCAGGTCGAAAGCATCGCCGGACGCGAGATCAGCCGCTCGCGCCCGGAGCCCAATCTCGGCCAGACGCCGGCGTGGAAATCACTGGTGGCGCAGGATGCGGTCGAGGAGGAGATTTATAAAGTCATCGAGCACTCCAACCTGGTGCAGGTACATTTCTCGACCGAGTTCGTAGGCTTCGAGGAGGTCGAGGATGGCGTGATCTGCGAGGTCCGCTCGGTTGACACCGGCCGCACCGAGCATTGGCACGCCAAATATCTGCTCGCCTGCGACGGCGCCGGCAGCCGGACGCGGCGCAGCGCCGGCATCGAAATGGAAGGGCCTGCGACGCTCTCGGTGATCCTGAACGAATATTGGCGCGGCGACCTCTCGCACCTTCCGCTGGCGCGCGAAGCGGCCGGCTATATGGTCTATTCCAGTCAGCCGGGCATGCCGCCGCGCGCCAGCATCCTGAACACCAACGGCAAAGACCGCTGGCTTTCCCTCATCCAGATCGGCTGGGAGAAGGACGAGCGGCCGCGGCCCTGGACGGACGCGGAGATGATCGAGATCATCCGCACCCATACTGGCGTGCCCAATCTCGAAGTGACGCTGCTGAACCGTTCGATCTGGCGCATGAGCCGGCAGGTGGCGGCGAATTTCCGGAACCGGCGGGTGTTCCTGGTCGGCGATGCCGCGCATCGTTTCCCGCCGACCGGCGGCTTTGGTCTGAACTCCGGCGTGCAGGACGCGCATAACCTCGCCTGGAAGCTGGTCTATGTGCTGCGCGGCCTTGCCTCGGCAAAGCTGCTCGACAGCTACGACGTCGAACGGCGCCCGGTTGCGCAATCCAATGCCGATTTCAGCTATGGCAACATGATCCGCTTCCGCCGCATCGACGATGCCGTGCGTTCCGGCAACGAGGATCGCATCCGCTTCTGGGTCAACGACCTCGACAATCATCTGCACAGCATCGGCCAGGCGCTGGGCTTCAGTTACGAGGCGGGCGCGGTCATCCCCGACGGCACGCCGCGCGGCGGCCATCTCACGCGTGTCTACACGCCGACCGACCGGCCGGGCGGCCGCTTCCCGCACATCTGGCTCGACATGGCGCGCAAGCAGTCGACGCTCGACTGGTTCGACAAGGATTTTACGGTCGTCGCCGGTCCGCTCGGGGATGTCTGGATGGAAGCCGGACGCGATGTCGCCGAAAAAACCGGCCTGCCGATCAATGTGCAGAAGCTGCCGAACGCACATGACTCCGACGGCATCCACATGGGGCTGCGCGGCGCAGTGCTGGTGCGTCCCGACGGCCATGTCGCCTGGCGCATGCCCTACATCCCGTCCGATCCCGCGCGCGAGCTCGCCGGCGCTCTGCAAACGGTGCTGCACTAATGGAAACAGCAGAAGCCAACGGCACAGAGATTTCCTTCAGGCGCAGCGGCGAGGGGCCGCCGTTGTTGCTGTTGCACGGCGCCGAAGCCGATCATTCCATGTTCGATGCGTTCGTCCCGCTGCTCGCGGACGATTTCACCGTCATCGCCTATGACCAGCGCGATTCCGGCAGCACGAAGAATCCATCGGCATCCTATGGCTTCGAAGAGCTGGCCGATGACGCGGCCGCGTTGATCGCGGCCCTCGGCTACCAGCGCGCCCATGTCTTCGGCACCTCATTCGGCGGCGTGATCGCGCAGGCTCTCGCGTCGCGTCATCCTGACCGTATCGACCGCCTGGTGCTGTCGAGCACCTTCCGTGCCGGCGCGGCGCTGCCGTCGATCAATCCGGACTTTCCAAGGTTTGCCGAACTGCGCAGCCGGCTGCCGGCCTCAGCTCGCGAATTCGCCGAATATTTCTTCACGCGCGACTATCTCGCGGCTCATCCGGACGCCTTTGCAATCTTTACCGGCAACAAGCGGACCGACGAACAGAAGGCGCGCCGCGGCGCCGTCATACCGCGGCCGATCTCGGTCGATCTCGGCGGGATCACCGCGCCAACGCTGGTGCTGGCAGGCGCCGAGGACCGCCTCATTCCGCCCGCGCACACGCTGTCGCTGGCGCGCGAGATCGCGAACGCGAAGACCGTAACCATTTCGGGTGTCGGCCATGTCGCCACCCGGCAAAATCCCGCAGCCGTCGCGGCGGCCGTGAAGGCCTTTCTGCAAGAGGACAAATCACAACGACACATCACGGAGGAGGACGACCATGGCAGATCAAAGGGAGGATCTCGTCGCGCTTTATGACAAGGCGCCGCTGAATGCGCGCTATTGGGCGACCATTGCGCTCGGCATCACCAGCAGCGTCTTTGATTATTTCGACTATTATATTGTCGGCTTCCTGGTCGCGGTGCTGGCGCCGCAATGGCATCTGACCTTCGGCCAGACCTCGCTGATGCTCTTGAGTGCCGGCGTCGGCGCCATCCTCGGCTCGCTGATCTGGGGCGCACTCGCCGACCGTTTTGGCCGCAAGGTGCTGCTGGTGATCGGCGTCGCGCTCTGTGCGCTCGGCGCGGGCACGGTCTCCCTGATCCCCGACGGTGCATGGATATTGTTCGCTGCCTTGCGCTTTGTCGTCGGCTTTGGCGTCGGCGCCGCTGCCTCCGTCGCGGTGCCCCTGATCGTCGAATACACCCCGACCCGTAACCGCACCATCGTCACCAGCGCGACCGTGATCCCGGTGTCGCTCGGCGTGCTGGCGGCGTCGCTGATCGCTGCGACCATGCTGCAGAGCATCGGCTGGCGCGGCCTGGCGGCACTCGGCTTCATTCCGCTCATCCCCGCCGTGTTGATTGCGTTCGTCACGCCGGAATCGGTGCGCTGGCTGGTGTCGCGCGGCCGCATGGCGGAAGCGCGCCGCATTGTCGCGCGGGCGATGAAGGTGCCGGAGGATAAATTGCCGTTGACGGCAAGCCCGGTATCAACGCGCGGACAACAGTCGAGCTTCGCCGATCTGCTGGCGGAGCCAAGACTGTTCTGGCTCACGGTCATCGTCTGGTTCGGCGCCAGCACGGCGAATTACGGCGTGTTCCTGTGGGGCCCGACCATCGTCGCGTTGCTGATGGGCGTGACGCCGGTCGAAGTCGCCCATCTCTTTGTCATCATCAGCCTCACCGGCATGCTCGGCCGCACCGCCTTCTCCTTCCTGCCGCACTATATCGGCCGGCGGCGCTGCGGCGCGATCATGGGCTATGGCATCGCGATTTCGCTGGGGGCTGCCGCGATCTTTTTCGACCGCACGCTGTTCGGCTATCCCGCCTTCATCGTGCTCTTGATCCCGGCGGCGCTGTTCTTCGACGGGGGTTTTTCGAATATCGCGCCATACTCCGCCGAAATCTTCCCGGTGCAGCTCGCCGCGCGCGGCGTTGGCCTCGCGCAAGCCGCCAACGGCGTCGGCAAGATCACGGGTCCGCTGTGTCTGGCGCTGATCGCGGGCACCTCCAACCTGATCACGCCGAAGGCGACGATCGACGCGGTGACGCCGGCGTTCCTGTTCCTCGCGGCCTGCGGGCTCGCGATCGGGCTCGCCTTCACGCTGCTCGGGGTGGAAACCCATGGCAAGCCGCTGGCGCTTGGGAAAGGCGAGGCTCCCGCAACGGCTCCAGAGGCGTTCGCGATGCGCGAACCGGCAAGCAAGGCGATGTGATCATCGCCGCTCTCCCGGTTGCGGCTGACCTGTAGTAGGAGTGTCGCCCTTGCAGGGCGATGGGGAGCAGGTCGGTGGGGCGTCAACTCTCGAAGCGGCTAGGCCGGCGATGGCTCGTCGCGGTCGCGTTGCTGATCTTTGCCGCAGGCGCGGCGCCGGGCGAGGAGCGATCGAACGCGATCGCGGAGAATTTCCCGGGAGCGGAGTTCGAAACGACGACGCCGGAGGCCGCCGGATGGTCGGCCGAGAAGCTCGCGGAAGCAAAATCCTGGTCGCAGCAGTTCGCGCCGACCGCCGCGGTCATGATCATCCAGCACGGCCGGATCGTGGCCCAATGGGGCGACACCGCGATCAAGTCCAATCTGCATTCCGTCCGCAAAAGCCTGCTCAGCGCGCTGATCGGGATTGCCGTCGATGAGCACAAGATCGATTTGGGCGCGACCGTTGGCAGCCTTGGCATCGATGACAACGAACCGAGCCTGACGCCCGAAGAGAAGACCGCGACCGTCGCCGATCTGTTGAAGGCGCGTTCGGGCATTTATCATGCGGCGCTCTATGAAACGCCCGGGATGGCGAAGCGGCGTCCTCCGCGCGGCAGCCATGCTCCCGGGACGTTTTGGTACTACAACAACTGGGGCTTCAACGCGCTCGGCACCATCTACGAGCATGCCACGGGCTCCTGGATTTTCACTGCGTTTCAGAGCCGGATCGCCGCACCCACCGGGATGCAGGACTAACCCGGATATCTCACACTATGTTGGCACGACCGCTCGATTGAGCCGACATTTTTCCCGCGGTTCAACGGACGTACGCTGCCGTGGCGCCGAGAAGCGCGAGCGGGAGTCGGGGATTTGAGGCGAGGGCGAAAAGGGATCTCCGGTGGGCCTTTGAATGGTGCCCGCGGGTGACGCGCCGCGGCGCTGCGTGTCAGGCTGGCGAGCCTCGCGCGCGTGCGGCTGCGTTGAGACGAACGGCAGCAGTTCCCCAGGCTTGGGCTGCAGGACAGCCTGAGGCCATGGCGATCTTGATGCGTCGAGCACTGATGCGGACAAGCGCCCCGATCTTGAGCAGCTTGAGACGGATGGTGCCGCAGGTTGCCTCGCTGAAGGGCGTCTGTTGCAGCCCGATCCGGCGCACGGCGCAGACCAGCACGTAGGCCATCGAGGCGAACCACAGCCGCAACTGGTTGGCTCGCATCGTGGCCGTCGAGGTGCGATCGGCATAGAGATCGAGCTGGCACTCCTTGATCCGGTTCTCCATCTCGCCGCGCGCGCAGTAGAGTTTCTCGTAGACGTATTTGGGCGGGAGCTTGGCACGCTTGAGCGAGGTGACGACGAAGCGCGGATTGGCCTCGCCGCCGGTGAACTCGGCTTTGGCGATGACCCGCCGCGCGCGGCTCCAAGTGGTGCGCGTTCTCCAAGTGAAGTCCCGGTAATAGCGCGCCGGCTTGCCGCTCGACCGGCTCTTCGCCTCAGCGCGCGCAAGTTCGTCCTCGATCTCGGCGACCAGCCGGGGATTTTCTGCACGCCCAATAGGTAATCGACCCTGTTCGCCTCGCACCAGGCCATCAGCTCGTCGCGCCCGAAGCCTGAGTCGGCGCGCACCAGAATGCGCACGTAGGGCCAGCGCTGGCGAATCTGCGCGACAATCCGCACCAATTCCTCGACCACGCCCGCGGTTGCATCAACGCCCGCCGACCGAAGCTTGGCAGCCAGCAGGTGGCGCCCGCAGAACACGTAGAGTGGCAGGTAGCAGTAGCAGTCGTAATAGCCATGGAAGAACCGTCCCTCCTGCTCCCCGTGCACCGGATCATCGGTCGCATCAAGGTCGAGGATGATCTCGCTGGGTGCTTGCTCGTGCGCCTCCAGGAACAGATCGACAAAGAGCCGCCTGATCGCGACCGGATTGTGGCTGATCTTGTGATAGCGCGTCGGCTGCAGCCGGCTCAGCTCCAGCCGGTTCAGCGTCGACTTGCCGGCTACCGGCGCATAGTCCTCGCGACGCGCTTCGAGCTTGCCCGCCAACACCGCCATCATCGGATCACGGCGCAGCTCGTCGTGGTCGTTGAGATCTTCATAGCCTAGCGCGATGCCGAATACCCGTTGGCCGACCAGCGTCATCACCTCGTGCTCGATCAGGTCCTGGCGCCGCTCGTCGTGAAAGCACGCCGCAAGCCCGCGTATCAGGCCGATCGCGCGATCCGCCGCGCCCAGCAGCAATGCGCCGGCATCCGACGTGATTGCCCCACCGTCGAACCCAGCCACAACTTCTCGCCCTTCGACAGATGCAAATCCGAACAGGTCCGTGCTACACTCTGTCGTCATCGGGGCGCTCCTCGAATCGCTCGAAAGTCGTTCTCGCAAAACAACTTTCGCTGATTCGGCGCCCCGATGCGCTATTTGGAGTGAGATATCCGGGCTAATATCGGCAAACCATCACAATATCGGCTTCTTCAATTCGGGCACGGGAAATATCGGTGCCTTCAATGGCTTGGGCAACAGCAACGCGAGCGACGGGAACTACAACATCGGCGTGTTCAACGGCGATGACAATGGCGGCACGCAAAACGGCAACGGCAACATCGGCGCGTTCAATGGCAACTTCAACGGCCTGGGGAATGCCTCGCCGTCGGACGGCAACAACAACGGCAATGGCAATATCGGCGTTCTCAACGGCAACTATAATGGCAATCTGAACGCCGGACACAATTCCGGCAACAACAATGGCAACGGCAATGTCGGAGTTGACAACGGCAACCTGAACGGCAACGGCGTCGCGACGGTTGCATTGCACGGCGGCATGGATTCAACCATGCACCTCGTTGGTGGCTTTGACACGATTGTTGTTGGCAACGGTTCGGATTCGATTACTGCCTGGCAGGCATTTTCACCATCGTCGCCGGCAACGGGAACGACCAGATCCTGATCGGCGGGTCTTACAATACGGTTGTCGCCGGCAATGGGGCCGATCACGTGGTGGGGCTGAATGTCGACCACACGACCATTGTGCTTGGCAACGGAGGCTGCACGGTAAATCTGACCGGGCAGGGCTGCAATGTCGTACAGACCGGAAGCGGCAATGACGTCATTTCCCTGTCTGGCACGTACAATTGGGTGAACGCCGGCGCCGCCAGCACGTTCAATACGATTTTTGGTGGAGCGGGCAAGGACACATTCGTGCTGGCGCTATCGGGGACCGATAAGATCTTCAATTTCGACCTGCATAACGGCGACCAACTCGATTTGCAGAATGTACTGTCGGGCACGCACTGGGGCGGTAGAGCTGGCGACCTCAGCCACTTCCTCAAGACCGAGGTGGTGGGCGGCAACACGTTGCTGGAATTCGCTACCGGCTCTGGTGGTACGGAAACGGTGGCCGAACTAATGGGTACGAACACTTCGCTTGCGATGCTCGAGGCGCACCACAGTCTTCTGCTTTGAAGCATCGCTTGGCAATCAAGGCAGACGCCGCGGACGGATTGGTTACGGGCAGCTCCCCTGTCCTCGTGCGGGACAGAGCTTCAGCGCGTTGGACACTGAGAACAGCAGCCGCGCGCTGCGGGTCGAATTGTCCGGCGCGCGGTAGCTCAGCGGAAACGCGACGCCGATGTCGGCCTGGAAATCGTCCCAGAAGAAGAAACGGATTCCGCCGCCGGCCGAAGTGAGGGCAAGGCCGTCGCCGATCCGGTAGCCGTCGTTCCAGACCGCGCCGGCGTCGACGAAGCCATAGAACTGATAACCGGTGAGGTAGCGGAGATTCGACCGCTGGTCGAAGCGCAGCTCGAACGAGCCGGCAAGTCCGTTGTCGCCGCTGAGTTCGGCCGCGCCATAGCCGCGCCCGAACGCCGCGCCGCCCAGATAGAATTGCTGCGAGGTGTAGAGCGGGCCGGACGCGGTCTGGCTCGCCATCGCGATCTTGGTCGAGAAGCTGCCGAACAGTTGCTGGTAGCGCGTGAAATAGAAGTCGAGCACGGAGAAATTCGGCGCCGCGCCGTCGTGCGACAGGAAGTCGTCGCCAAAATGCGAGGCGCCGAAAATGTCGAGGCCCTGGCGGTAGGTCATGGTCGCGTAGTTGAGCCCACCAAAACCATCCTGCAGCCGGTAGTCCGACGTGAGGCTCACGGTGCGGATGTGGTCATCGTAGATCGGGCCGAACATGTCGCGCTCCGAGACGTTGCTGAAATCCGGCTGCTGCGGTCAGAACGAGGCTCTGCTGCTGCGACTGCATAGGCACGATGCTGCCATGGATTTCGAACGACTCCGTCCGGGTGTTGTCGTTGAAAAGGCGCCGGACGTCGCCCGGATGAACCTCGCTATAGAGCGCGGACGCCCCGAGCCGCACGCCGTCGGTGCCGACGGGCGCATCGTAGTACAGCCGGCCAAAGCCGAGCTGGCGCGGATCGTTGGCGATGGTCGAAAGATTGAGCGCGAGCGTGTCGCCCGGCAGCAAATAGGAATTGAACGCGCCGGTGGCGTAGGTCTGCCAGGGGCCGACCGAAGCCGAACCGAGATTATCCAGACCGGCCCAGGTGTAGATGTGCCAGGTCTTGAGGTAGACGACGAGGCGGAAGCGGCCTGTCGGGCCGCCGATCTCCTCGATCGTCGGAATCAAGGATGCGCAAGCCGGGCCAGCCGTTGATCAGCAGGAGCTGGCGCTCCAGCGTCGCCAGCCGCGACGGAACTTCCGCGAGCACCGGATCGAGCAGCGGCCTGACACCGAACTGCTCGGCGCCATCGCCCTTCAGCGACACTTCGGTGATAGTCCCCTCGATCACCTCGATGCGCACGCGGCCGTCGGCGATGTCCTGCGGCGGAATGATCGCGCGGCTCAGGTGAAAGCCGGCGGCGCGATAGAGATCGCTGATGCCTTGCGCGATCGCGGCAAGGTCGGCCTGGGATACCTTCTTGCCGAGATAGGGTTGATAGGTGGCATCCAGCCGATCGCGCGGTATCGCCGAGGCGCCGACGAGGCTGACGCCGCGAAGCATGAACAGCGGCTTGCTGTCCGCGGTGTTCTCGGGCCGTGCCGCGTGCGGCATGTGCAGCGGCGACCGCACCGGACGCCCCTGATCGGACTGCTGATCGTCAAATTGTTTTTCGGTCTGCCTTGGATCGTAGCCAGGGTTTGCCTGCTGTGCGGCAGCCGGTCGCACCGATGCAAACAGAGCGATACAGGCGATGGCGAGAAAAAGGGTAGTCTGGTGTGGATACTTCGACGCCCGCGCGCCCGCTCCCCGTAGTTCCACTGAGGACACGCCGTGAACGCGCGGATGATCGTCGACCACATAACGGTTTGTAGATTTTTATGGTCAACGAACGGTTAATCCGGCGGTCCGGCATCGCGTGCGTTGCACTAATCCTATCTTGAAACATTTCCGCTAATCCTTGCGGCTGGACGGCGAGCAGCTGAGGAACATCATGCTCTTGGGAAGCGGAATGCGTGGTGCCCTGGCGACGATGCTGGTCCTCTTGGCCGGCTCCGGTGCGATGGCCGCCGACGACGGCATCTGGTCAGTCAGCAAATCCTCGGGCGAGGTGTGGATCTCCACGACCGGCGCGCAGCAAGCTTCGCTGAAGCAGGAAGATACGCTCAAACCCGGCGACACGATCCGAACCGGCCGCAACGGGCGCGTGCTTCTGGTGCGCGGCGAGGAGACGATCCTGATCGCACCGAATTCGGTGATCGGCGTGCCCACGGAGAAGAAGGACGGGCTGTCGACCACGATCCTGCAACAGGCCGGCTCGATCCTGCTCGAAGTCGAGAAGAAGAACGTCAAGCATTTCGAGGTCGAAACGCCTTATCTCGCCGCCGTGGTGAAGGGCACCCAGTTCTCCGTCACGGTCAATGCCGCGAGCACCAGCGTCGACGTGAAGCGCGGGCAGGTCGAAGTTTCCGATTTCAAATCCGGCCAGATCGCGCTGATCATGCCCGGCCAGGCCGCGACGAGTTTTGCCAACGGCAAGGGCGGCCTGTCGCTGAGCGGTTCGGGCACCTTCAATCCAGTCGAGCAAGGCAAGCCGCGTGCGTCCTCGATCGAGCGTGTTCCCGTTCCCAGAGGTGGCCTCCCGGCGCCGCATGTCGGTGATGGGAAGGTCATCCACGCGCTGGCGCCCACCAACGCCTCGTCCGGCAAGATGGCGAGCGCGCCGGCTGGGCAGCAGCCGACTGCCGTGAGCAAGCTGGTTGGCAAGAACGTCATTCACCTGTCGACCGCGCTCGGTGAAGTCCGGCTGAACGTGAACAAGGCCACGCATGGCCTCGCGCAAGATGCGCTGACGCCGGGCCAGGCCAGACACGCTTCCAGGGACACGGGCAACAACACGGTGTGGAGCGACAGCAAGTCGAGCGTCAGCACCGCGATTGCGCTCGGCCAGGCGGGCTCCAATGCGTCAAACGGCAACGGCGGCAGCGGTAATTCGTCGGCCGGCGGCAGTACGGCTTCCGCCGCCGCAGCGACCGCGTCCGCGGCAACGGTCGCAACGGTGAACGGCGTCACAACCGATGTCGTTTCCGGAACCAACGGCGTTGTAAATGCTGCGGTTGGCAACGGGAAGGGCGTCGTCAATGGGTTAGGCGGAGCGCTAGGCCTCGGCAACGGGAACGGGAACGGCAACGGAAATGGCGGGGTCGGCAACGGCAATGGCAACGGCAACGCCAAACACTGACCGCCGGCGTTGATCGAAAGGGGACGCATTTCGGGGGATGCGAGACGCGCGGGGGAACGAGTTGAAACATTATCGGTCGCATATTCTGGTGGTGATCGCGCTGGCGATGGTGCTGGCGTCGGGTTGGCACGACGCCTTGCGCAATGCGCTCGCCGATCTGCGCTTCGCCTCGCTGCATCGCCAGGCCAGCGGCGATATCATGGTCGTCGCGATCGACGCCCCCTCGATAGAGAAGGTCGGTGTCTGGCCGTGGCCGCGCCTGCTCCATGCCGGTCTGATCCAGCAGCTCGAGAAGGCGGGCGTTCGCGATATCGCCTTCGACGTCGATTTCAGTGCGCCGTCGGATGCCGCATCCGACCGGGAATTTGCCGCGGCTTTGAAAGATGCCGCCGGATCCGTCGTGCTGCCTGCCTTCAGGCAGCCGGGAGCCGACGCGAACGCGATCCACATCAACCGGCCGCTGAAACCGTTTGCCGGCGAGTGCTGGACGGCGGTCGTCAATGTCGCGGTCGAGCCGGACGGAAGGGTGCGGCAATATCCGTTTGGCGAAAAGCTGGACGGCGAGTTCCTTCCTTCCATGGCCGCCGTGCTTGCCGGGAAATACAACAGCAAGGACGCTCCCTTCCTGATCGACTTCAGCATCCGGGCTACCTCGGTGCCGAAGGTTTCCTATATCGACGTGCTGCAGGGCGATGCGGCGACCCTCGCACGGCTGAAGGACAAGAAGGTCGTCATCGGCGGCACCGCGCTCGAGCTCGGCGACCGCTTCAGCATTCCGAACGGCAGGATCGTTTCGGGTTCCGTGCTGCAGATCCTCGCCGCCGAGTTGATGCTGCAGAACCGCACCCTGCACTGGACTTCGGAAGTGGTCACGCTCGCCGGTATCGGCATTATCGCGCTCACCATGATGTTCGCCTGGCGCCGGCTGCTGGCGGGCCGCCGCGCGCTGGTCCTGCTGGGCATGGCGTTCGCCGCCGAGCTGATCGCCATCTTGTTGCAGGCCTTTTTCCCGCTCGTTCTCGACACCTCGCTGTGGCACGTGGCGATCGCGGTGTATCTGGCTGCGATTGCGCTCGACGAAATCGATTTCCGCGGCGTGCTTGGCCGCATTGCGGAGAGCCGCTTTCAGCGCATCGCGATGTCGCTCGGCGACGGGCTCGTCTGCACCGATCAGGACGGCTTGATCACGGTCTGGAATCCCGGCGCCGAAGTGATCTTCGGCTATGGTGCGGAGGAAATTGCGGGCCAGCCGTTCGATGTCGTCTGTGCCGCCGGCGTTGCCGGTGCGCCCGGTCCGTTCTTGATCCGCGACGCGTTGCGGCTGTCCGCTGGCGCGGTGATGGAGTTCGAGGGGCGGCGGAAGCACGGCGAGGTGTTTCCGGTCGAGGCATCTTTCTCCGGCTGGCAGGGCACCGAGGGCTTTCAGTACGGTGCGGTGCTGCGCGACATCTCGGTGCGCAAGCGCGAAGCCGAGCGCATCCGCTATCTCGCTGAATACGATTCACTGACCGGGCTCGCCAACCGCAACACATTGCACGCCGGCCTTTCGGCGATGATCTCCAATGCCGAAGAGCCCGCCGGCGAGGTTGCCTTGCTGGTGTTCGGCCTCGACGGCTTTCAGCAGATCAACGATTTGCTTGGCCATTCCAGCGGCGACCTCGTGCTGCGCGCTGTCGCGGAGCGGCTGGTGGGAGAGGCCGGTAGCGAAGGCCTGGTTGCCCGCCTGAGCGGCGATGAATTCGCGATTGCGATACCCTGCGCGGCATTTCCGGAAATGGCGGCGCAGTTTGCCGAGCGCCTTGCGCGCGCCTTCGAACAGCCGGTCTCGGCGGAGACACGCGAGCACCGCATCAAGGTCAGCATCGGCGTCGCCGTGTATCCGCAGGACGGCGACAACGCGGACGAGCTCCTGAGCAATGGCCATCTTGCGCTTTCGCGCGCCAAGGCGGCGCGGCGCGGCGGCCATGTCATGTTCGAGGCTGCGATCCGCGAGGAGCTCGAGGCACGGTTGACGCTGGAGGCGGAGCTTTCGCGCGCCGTCGAACGCGGCGAGTTCGAGTTGTTCTATCAGCCCCAGGTCCGGCTGGTGGACGGCGACCTGATCGGAGCGGAAGCGCTGATCCGCTGGCGCCATCCGGAGCGCGGCCTGATCTCGCCGGCCAAGTTCATGCCTGTCGTCAATACCTCCTCGATTTCCGAAGGCATCTCCAGCTGGGTTCTGGAGACGGCGTGCCGGCAGGCGCGCCAATGGGAGCTGGCCGGCCATGGCGTGCGCGTTGGCGTCAACCTCTCGCCGTCGCAACTGCATTCGGGTGATCTCGCCAAATCGGTTGCCGAGGTGCTCGACGCCACCGGGCTGTCGCCGTCCCTGCTGGAGCTCGAGGTCACCGAGGATATCCTGCTGCGGGATGAGGAGAGGGTCCTCGACCTCTTCCGCAGGATCCAGCAGCTCGGCGTTCGACTCGTGTTCGACGATTTCGGCACCGGCTATGCCAGCCTCAGCTATCTCAAGAAGTTCCCGCTCGATGGACTGAAGATCGACCGGTCGTTCGTGTTCGACCTGCTCACCGATTCCGACGACGCCGCCATCGTCAGTTCGACCGTCGGGCTGAGCCGGCAGCTCGGCCTGTCGGTTATCGCCGAAGGGATCGAGAGCCGTGCGATCGCCGACCTCCTCATCACCATGGGATGCGAGGAAGGGCAGGGCTATTTCTTTGGCAAGCCAATGCCGGCCCGCGAGTTCGAAGCGCAGTTCATGGCCGCGCACGAGACTGCCGCAGCCGCGGGCTGATCGTCTTGATCATCCTCTGGCGCTTTTTCGTTCAAGCCGGATCGGCCCTGCGCGGACGCTCCGCCACCTTCGGGACAGCGCTGATATCAAACGCCCACGGCACCGCCGAGGCACAAAATCCCTGCCGTTTCGGCGCCAGCTGCGCGCGCTGCGTTGCGCTGCCGAGACGCAAGTTCACGAACCGCGGATTCTCGGCCAGGCACGAATAGATCGGCGTACCGCATGTTCCGCAAAATGTCGTTGCGATCCTGGCGCCGCTTGAGCCGATCTTGATGTAACGCACGGGTTCGCCGTCTATGACGAACTTCTCGAGGAGAACGGGCACGTTGACGCGGTAGGGGGCGCCCGACATCGCCTGACAATCCGTGCAGTGACAAAGGACCACGTAGTCGGGATCGATCTCTGCCTCGTAGCGGATGGCGCCGCAGTGACAGGTTCCATCGATCTTCATGACTTTGCGATCCATGGTCGCCGCATCACTGCTTCCGTCGCGTCATTCGATCCTGAGATTGGCGTCGCGCACGACCTTGCCCCACTTGTCGATCTCCAGCTTGATGCGTGCGGTGAATTCGTCGGGCGTATTGGCGACCGGTTTGAAGCCCAGCGCCGCGAGCCGCTCCCTGACATCCGGCTTCCCAACGCTCCTGGCGATCTC
Organism: uncultured Alphaproteobacteria bacterium; assembly: GCA_963739755.1. GTDB lineage: Bacteria > Pseudomonadota > Alphaproteobacteria > Rhizobiales > Xanthobacteraceae > Bradyrhizobium. Next base: position 25,808 of record CAVUCB010000060.1, read on the forward strand.
GCGCGCAAGCAACTCGACGATCTCCCTGGGTGTGCCGGCCGGGGCAACGATGCCGGTCAGCGTATCGGCTTCCTGATCCTTCACACCTTCTTCGGCGAAGGTCGGCACATCGGGTATTTGCTCCGCGCGCTCCGTCGCGGCGAGGGCGATCGCACGCACCTGACCGGCCTGTATCGCCGAAAGCGAGGACGGCAACGCGGTGAAGGCGATGGGGGTGTGGCCCCCGATGGTCGCCTGCACGGCGGGCGCCGCACCGGTGAAGGGGACATGGACCAGGTCGAGCTCGTAGGTCAGGCGGAACAGTTCGCCGCCGAGATGCGGCGTCGAGCCGACGCCGGGGCCGGCGTAGCTGTATTTGCCGGGATTGTCCCGGATCAGCTGCACGAGTTCCGGCAGCGTCCTGGCAGGAACCTGTGGGTTGACCACCACCACGTTTGGTGAAGCCGCGACCAATGTCACGGCGGCGAAATCCTTGACCGGATCGTATGGCACCTTGGCGTAAAGGCTGGGGTTGACCATGAAGCCCGTACTGATCGCCATGATGGTGTAGCCGTCGGGAGTGGCGCGCGCGACCTGACCGGAGGCGGTATTGCTGCCCGCGCCGGGGATGTTCTCGACAACGAACTGCTGGCCGAGACTGTCGGCAAGTTTTTGCGCCACCAGGCGCGCGATGACGTCGGTCGGGCCTCCGGCCGGGAATCCGACGACCACGCGCACGGGCCGGGTCGGATACCCCTCCGCCAGTGACGGCGTTGCGCCGGCGAGCAGCAACAGGGCTGCGATAATCCAACGCAAGGCGGTCATCGTGGCGTCCTCCCCGGCATATGCTTTTGACTTTTTTGTTGGCGCCATCATCGGCGAGGGCGCCCTTCAGGGCAAGGGTAAAACGTCGCGCCTAGGCGACCACGGCTTCCACGATGCTCGCTGCTGAATGGGTCGGCACGACGCGCGTGAGGCGGAAGCCGGCCTTGGCGAGAAGAACCCCATACTCGGCTTCGGAACGTTCTTCTCCCCCGGTTTGCGTAAGCATCACCATGTCGAGTATTTTTCCGGGATGCGGCGCGTCGCCGGCTGCCAGCACCATTTCGACCATCAGCAAACGACCGGACGGGTTGATGGCCTTGCGGATGTGACCAAGGATCGCAAGGCACTGATCCTCGTTCCAGTCGTGGATGATGTGAGAAAGGATGTAAGCGTCGGCGCCGGCGGGGACACTCTGGAAGAAATCCCCGGGCTCAATCGTCACCCGGTCGCTCACGCCCTTGGCGCCAAGCAGAGCCGGCGCATCCTTTACGACATGCGGCCGGTCGAACAATATGCCGCGCGGTCCAGGATGATCGTCAAGGATCGTTGCCAGCAGGTTGCCGGTCGCGCCGCCAACGTCGATGATGGTCTTGAAAACCGAAAAATCATAAGCCGCAGAAACGGCCGGCGGCTCCTGGTTATGAATGCCCACCATGGTCTCGCTGAACAGCGACGCTTCCTCATGGTGGTGCGCGAGGTAGTCGAACAATGCCATGCCCTGCGCTTTCTCAAAGCCGGTTCTGCCGGTCTGGACCGAGTAGACCATGTTATCCCAGCCACTGTTGGCCGCAGGGTTGCCCGAGAAAATCACGGCCGATCTTGCCGACCCCGGAGCGCCGGTCTTCAACGCCTCACCAAGGGTGGTCAGGGCGAAACGCTGCTCCTGTTGCTCGGCCAGTATGCCCAGGCTGGCCAGGGTGCGCATCAACCGGTGCAACGATCGTGCATGCACGCCCATGGCGCCGGCAAGTTCGGCTGCGCTCTTCGGCGCGGATGCGAGGTGATCCGCCAGCCCCAGCCTGGCGGCGGTGTAGACCGTTCGTGAAACGATGTGGGCCCTGCCCATTTGGATCAATTGCATGTGCGGCGGCAGGCCCTGTTGTGACGCCGGCGGCGTGTTGTCCGACATGGGCAATTCTCCAAAATTACTGCGTAATGAATTAGTTTAGGCCGTGGACTCATTAGCACGCAGCCAGATGCGAATGGATGCGAGCTAGACGAAGGCAATCCTGGATGACGCCTTGCGGGCCCTCGCTTAGCAAGGCTTACAAAGGTTAATTCCAGTTTTGAATGACGTTGCTGTTAGAAACTATCAAAGACGTAATTTGAAACCTAAAGCATCTGGAATTAACTACGTAGTTGAATATGCGCCATCACAATTGGCGTCTTCCCCAATCCGAGCACAGTGTGACTTCATTGCCTTGATTCAGAAGGGCAACAACAAATGTCATCCTCCAACAGGGTCGCGCTGTTTATTGACGGCGCCAATCTTTACGCGACGGCGAAAGCGCTCGGCTTCGACATCGATTACCGGCGGCTGCTCACCGATTTCCAAAACCGGGGCAAGCTGGTGCGCGCGTTCTACTATACTGCGATCATCGAGGATCAGGAATATTCCTCCATCCGCCCATTGATCGATTGGCTCAACTATAACGGCTATACCGTCGTTACCAAGGCGACCAAGGAATTCGTTGACGCAAGCGGTCGTCGCAAGGTGAAGGGCAGTATGGATATCGAACTTGCGGTCGATGCGATGAAGCTGACGGAGCACATCGATCAGATGGTTCTATTTTCGGGTGACGGTAACTTTCGCTCGCTTGTGGCGGCGGTGCAGCGCCGCGGCGTCCGCGTTACCGTGGTCTCGACCATAGCCACCCAGCCCCCCATGATTGCCGACGACCTTCGGCGCCAAGCCGACGTCTTCGTCGATCTCCGCGAACTTCAGCCTAAAATCAGTCGCGATCCGCCAGAGCGTCCGGCCGCCACATGATCCGCGATCTGCGGCGGCTAAGGGCGACGTGGTGCCGCAGGGTGTCCTAAATTCCCCCTTCGCGAGCGAACCTTGACTCGTCCTATGGCGACCAATGCGTATCCGAGATTTTGCTAGTTCCCTCTCGGGGCTGGAGTCTGCGCCGCCCGTAATTATTTCAAACGGGCGGCGGCATTTTCGGAGTGTCCTAATTCGCCGCAGCGGATGTCCTGACCAGGGCAACACTGGATAGTCGAGCAGCCTGAATATGTGGATTTGATGAGTACACGCACGCGGCCGGTCTGTCTCCGTTCCCGGCGCGTCGTGACCTGCGGCGTTTCTCGCGTCGACGGGCAAATCAGTTCGATTTTGCGCAGGCCACCTTCGGCTGCGACGGCCCCAAGACCTGGATTTTGCCCGCGCCAAAAAACTAAATTCGCGAGCCGGCTCAATCGATTTTGCCGGGCCAGCCCTCCGACTGAAAAATTTCTCTTCCGTTTTTCAGAAATATGTGATTGTCTATGCGCATCCCGCGCCCACAAGGGGCGTATCGCGATTGTCACGAACGTGGTGCGGGATGCGATGGACGCGTTGGCCTCACCAGACGAGTGATGCCATGGCGTGCGGCAAAATCGCGTGGTCCTGATCCCCCGACGCTGACCCGACGCTGGGATCAAGTCCGTGGACGATTTCGCGGGCGACGGTGGCTATCAAGCCCGGACACCGGGGAGAGCGCGTATAAGCCGTCGAACCGTCGCGCAGGGAATGCCGTGATGTGCGGCGTACCTGTGGTGACTAACTCGTGTGCTTTCTACCTATGCACACGAGGCTGCGGGTGCGACGTGCACCCGGCATTCCCTGCGCCCTCTCTTCGAAGGGGCCCTGTCTTGTAAACCTCGGTCGCAGCAGCGACGCGAGAACGAGGGCGCGCAACTTGAGCAGGATCATTGCGTCCAATCAATCGGATAGGGCGGCGGACTTCATCCGGAACCAAATAGTCAAATAATATGACTAGTCGGCTTCGCTCATCCGTGGAATAGTTGAATCGGCCGCGCCCCAACGGGCGGGCCGGTGCCATCAAACCGCGTGGCGGCGGGGGGCGCCGCACCACAGGTGGGGAGAGCGCAACCTATGATTTCTCAACGTGCTTTTGCGTTCCCGCAACCGATCCCGTGACCACGCGCGGATGAAGCCTCAGCGACGCCGCGCCTCGTGGCCGGACGCCGGCGCGCGACTTCCCAAAAAATCGACGCTGCCACACGTGCGCCCGCACAACTGTGCCAATCTCTGGGATATCAACCAATAAAAATCACGTTCTGCACCGAAGGGAGTGAAGCATGCTCAGACTGAAGACCACGATCATCGCGCTGGCGCTCGCGGCCGTCGCGGCCGCGCCATCAGGCGCGATCGCCCAGGGCAAGGGCACCGTCGGCATCGCCATGCCGACCAAATCCTCCGCGCGCTGGATCGCCGACGGCGACAACATGGTCAAGGCGCTGAAGGAGAAGGGCTACGGCGCCGACCTGCAATATGCCGAGGACGACATTCCAAACCAGCTCTCGCAGGTCGAGAACATGGTGACCAAGGGCGTGAAAGCGCTGGTGATCGCGGCGATTGACGGCACCACGCTGTCCGACGTGCTGAAGCAGGCCAAGGCCAAAGGCGTCACCGTGATCGCCTATGACCGCCTGATCCGCGACACGCCGAATGTCGACTACTACGCGACCTTCGACAATTTCCAGGTCGGCGTGCTGCAGGCGCAGTCGATCGAGCAGAAGCTCGGGCTGAAAGAAGGGAAGGGGCCGTTCAACATCGAGCTGTTCGGCGGCTCGCCCGACGACAATAACGCCTATTTCTTCTACAACGGCTCGATGTCGGTGCTGAAACCCTACATCGACAGCGGCAAGCTGGTGGTGGTCAGTGGCCAGATGGGCATGGACAAGGTGGCGACCTTGCGCTGGGACGGCGCCACCGCGCAGGCGCGCATGGATAACCTGCTCTCGGCCTATTACGGCAAGAAGCATGTCGACGCGGTGCTCTCGCCCTATGACGGGCTCTCGATCGGCATTATCTCCTCGCTGAAAGGCGTCGGTTACGGCAGCGCCGATCTGCCGATGCCCATAGTCAGCGGGCAGGATGCCGAAGTGCCCTCGATCAAGGCGATCCTGCGCGGCGACCAGTATTCGACCATCTTCAAGGACACCCGCGACCTCGCCAAGGTCGCAGCCTCCATGGTCGACGCGGCAGTGAACGGCAAGCAGGTCGAGGTCAACGACACCAAGACTTACAACAACGGCGTCAAGGTCGTGCCGTCCTACCTGCTGAAGCCGGTCGTGGTCGACAAGGCCAATTGGGAGAAGGTTTTGGTTGACTTCGGCTACTATAAGAAGTCGCAATTCGACTGAGCGAAACACTTCCGGCAGGCGCCCCTCGCGCCTGCCGGTTCCGCGGGACCAATGCAATGACGGCAATGCTGGAGATGCGCGGCGTCAGCAAGAGCTTTGCCGGCGTGCGCGCGCTGCGTGACGTCAATTTCACCGTGGAGGCCGGGCAGATCCATGCCCTCGTCGGCGAGAACGGTGCCGGCAAGTCGACGCTGATGAAGGTGCTGAGCGGCGTCTATCCCGCGGGCCAGTATGAGGGGACCATCGTCTTTGACAGCGAGGAGCGCCGCTTCCGCGACATCAACGACACGGAAAGGCTCGGGATCATCATCATCCACCAGGAACTGGCGCTGATCCCGCTGATGTCGATCGCCGAAAACATCTTTCTGTCGCATCCGCCGTCTCGGCTCGGCGTCATCGACCGCGAGGAGGTCTACCGGCGCACGCGCGAACTATTGGCGCAGGTGGGTCTGCGCGAGTCGCCCGATACGCTCATCACCGATCTCGGCGTCGGCAAGCAGCAGCTGGTCGAGATCGCCAAGGCGCTGTCCAAGAAGGTGCGCCTGCTCATCCTCGACGAGCCCACTGCCAGCCTGAACGAGGCCGACAGCGCCGCGCTGCTCGACCGGCTGATTGCGTTCCGCGAGCAGGGCATCGCCTCGATCCTGATCTCGCACAAGCTCAACGAGGTCGCCAAGGTCGCCGACCGCATCACCGTGCTGCGCGACGGCCGCACCGTGGACTCGATCGACTGCCGAACCGAGCCGGTCGAGGAGGACCGTATCATCCGCAGCATGGTCGACCGCGACCTCGCGCACCGTTTTCCCGAGCGCCAGGCGAAAATCGGCGAGCCCGTGCTGGTCGTGGAGAACTGGTCGGTGCAGCACCCGCTGCATCCCGAGCGGCAGGTGATCAAGAACGTCGATTTCCAGGTGCGGCGCGGCGAGGTGGTCGGCATCGCCGGGCTGATGGGCGCCGGTCGCACCGAGTTCGCCATGAGCCTGTTCGGCCGCGCCTGGGGCAAGAACATACGCGGGCGCATCCGCCTCGACGGCCGCGATGTCGACCTTTCCAGCGTGCCTGCGGCGATCGACGCCGGGCTTGCCTATGCCACCGAGGACCGCAAGCAGCTCGGGCTGATCCTGGCCGACGACATCAGAAAGAACATCACGCTCGCCAGCCTCACCCAGGTCTCCTCTCGCGGGGTGATCGACGATATTGCCGAGCTGAAAGCCGCGAGCGACTACCGCAACCGCATGCGGATCCGCAGCCAGGACGTCTACCAGGAGGTAGGTCAGCTCTCGGGCGGCAACCAGCAGAAGATCGTGCTGTCGAAATGGCTGATGACGGACCCGAAAGTCCTGATCCTGGACGAGCCGACCCGCGGCATCGATGTCGGCGCCAAATATGAGATATATACCATCATCAATGGACTCGCCGAGGCCGGCAAGGGCGTCGTGGTGATCTCGTCGGAAATGGCCGAGCTGCTCGGCATCTGCGACCGCATCTGTGTCATGAATGACGGCGCCTTTGTCGGCGAATTTACAGGCAGCGATGCGACGCAGGAGAAGATCATGCGCGCGATCATGCGCAATGAGCGTATCAAGACCGGCGTGCAGGGGAGCGAGACGCGGGTGGGAGAACTACAGTCATGACCGACAAGTCGGTGTCACTCCCGGAAGAGCGCAAGGCGGGCGGCTTCATCAGGAACAATTTGCGCAATTACGGCATGCTGCTGTCGCTGCTCGCGATCATGCTGTTCTTCCAGGTCATGACCGAGGGCACGCTGCTGCAGCCGCTCAACCTCACCAATCTCGTGCTGCAGAACAGCTACATCGTGATCATGGCGCTCGGCATGCTGCTGGTGATCGTCACCGGCCATATCGATCTCTCGGTCGGTTCGGTCGCGGGCTTCATCGGCGCGGTCGCGGCGGTGCTGATGGTGCGCTTTCACATCGACTTTCCGCTCGGCGGTCATCGCCTGCCTGATGGTGGGCGCGGCGATCGGCGCGGCGCAGGGCTATTGGGTGGCCTATTTCGGCATTCCCTCCTTCATCGTCACGCTGGCGGGCATGCTGGTGTTCAAGGGCCTGGCGCTCGCGGTGCTGCAGGGCCAGTCGGTCGGGCCGTTTCCGCCGACTTTCCAGAAATTGTCCTCGGGCTTCATCGCGGAGGTGTTGCCCGATATCGGCGCCATCCATCCCACCTCGCTCCTGATCGGCATCGTGCTCGCCTTCGCGCTGGTCTATGCCAGCGCCAAGATGCGCGCGCGCGAGGCGTCGCATGGCATCGAGGTCGAGCCTTATGCGCTGTTCTTTGCCAAGAGCGTCGCGCTGGCGGGCGTGGTGCTCTATTTCACCTATCTGATCGCCTCCTATCGCGGCTTTCCGAACGTGCTGGTCATCATGGCCGCCCTGATCGCGCTCTACGGCTTCGTGACGCGGCGGACCGTGATCGGGCGGCAGATCTATGCCGTCGGCGGCAATGCCAAGGCCGCGAAGTTGTCGGGTATCAAGACCGAGCGGCTCACCTTCTTTGCCTTCGTCAACATGGGCGCGCTCGCCGCGCTGGCCGGCCTCGTCTTCGCCGCGCGGCTCAACACGGCGACGCCGAAAGCGGGTACCGGCTTCGAGCTCGACGTCATTGCCGCCTGCTTCATCGGCGGCGCGTCGGCCTACGGCGGGGTAGGGCGGGTCGGTGGCGCGGTGGTTGGCGCCATGATCATGGGCGTGATGAACAACGGCATGTCGATCCTCGGCATCGGCATCGATTATCAGCAGGTGATCAAGGGCCTCGTGCTGCTGGGCGCCGTCTGCTTCGACGTCTATAACCAGCGGAGATGATCTACTCGCCGATGTCGACGACAATCTTGCCCTGAGCGGATCGGTCCTCTATCGCTGCATGCGCCTCGGCAACGTTGGACAATTTGAAGCGCCGCGGATCGAGGCGAGGGCGCAGCTGGCCGGCTTCGGCAAGCCGCGTGGCCTCGCGCATGATCTCGCCGTGATGCGCGCGGCCTTCGCCGGTCAGCAGCGGCAGCAGCGTGAACACGCCGGAATAGGTGCCGCCGCGGAAGGACAGCGGCGCCAGCGCATGCGTGCCCCAGCCGAGCGCGCTCACGACATAGCCGAAGCGCTGGATCGCGTTGAAGGACGCATCCAGCGTCGTACCGCCGACATTGTCGTAGACGAGGTCGAATCCCTTGGCCCCGGTGTGCTCGGCCACATATTGCTCGACGGACGTCTTGTCGTAGTCGATCGGGGTTGCACCCAACTGTTCGATGTAGGCGAGGCTCTTCGCCGAGCCGGTGGCAAACACCCTGGCGCCGACCGAGCGCGCGAGCTGCACGGCGACATGGCCGACGCCGCCGGCGCCGCCATGGATCAGCACCTTCTGGCCAGGACGCACATGGGCGCGATCGACCAACCCTTCCCACGCCGTGATGAAGATCAGCGGCATCGCGGCCGCCTCGCGCATCGACAGGTTCGAAGGCTTGCGCGCCAGCAACGCGGCATCCACCGCCGCATATTCGGCAAGCGACCCCTGCACGCCGCCGACCCCGCCGGTCATGCCGTAGACTTCGTCGCCCGCGCGGAACCAGGTGACGCCGGCTCCGACCGCTTCCACCGCGCCGGCGAGGTCGATGCCGAGGATGCCGGGCAGGGGATGCCGCGCATGGGCCGCCGCGCCGGCCCTGATCTTGGTATCGAGCGGATTGACGCCGCTCGCCGCGATCCGAACCAGCACCTGTCCCGCTGCAGGCTTCGGCCGTTCGACCGGCATCACCTTGAACGGCTGTTTCGGACCTTCGAGGACGGCAGCTTGCATCGTGTCGGCGTTGGCCATGGCCTGGTGTCAGCTCCCCGCAGCTTCCTTGATCAGGGCCGCGATTTCATCGGGATGGGAGATCAGGGCGAGATGGCTCGCCTTCACCTCGATGGTCTTGGCGCCCATCCGCTTCGCCATGAAGCGCTCGAGGTCCGGATTGATGGTGCGGTCTTCGGTCGAGACGGCATAGAAACTCGGCTTCGATCGCCACGCGGCGTTGGTGGTCTTGCCGGTGAGCAGCGCCTTGTGGAACGGCTCCTGCACCGCATAGAGCACCTTGGCTTTCGCTTCCGGCAGGTCGCCCGCGAAATCGCGCAGGAATGCCTCTTCGGAAAGGCGGCCTTCGTCGCCGTCGAAGACGATGCCGGCCGACGCCGGCGGTGTCGGATAGGTCTTGGCGAGCGCCGTGTAATCCTCGCCCGCATCCGGTGCGCGCGCCGCCACATAGACCAGCGCGGAGACGTTCGGATGCACGCCGGCCTCGGTGACGATCATCCCGGAAAAGGAATGACCGACCAGTACTGTCGGACCATCCTGCCGCGCCAGCACGCGTTCGGCGGAAGCGACCGCTTCAGGCAGCGTTGTCAGCGGGTTTTGCACGGCCGTGGCATTGAACCCGGCCGCCTGCAATCGCGCGATCACCTCGGTCCAGCACGAGCCGTCGGCGAACAGCCCGTGCACCAGCACGATATTGCGCGCCTTTACGGGGAAGCAGCAAAGCTGCGCGTTGCGGGCAGCAGCGAAGCCGCGGCCGCAGCGACGAGAGCGGTGGAGAATGCACGCCTGTCCATCATGATCCTTGCTCCTTACTTCGCAATTTGGCCGAGCTGTTGCAGCAGATTCCTTACTTAGGCACCCTCATAGACCAGGCGGGTGAAGAACTCCGGCGAGATGACGAACTGGCCCCATTTGGCGTCGAATGCGGCGGTCGGCTTGGCAGCGACGGTCTCCTCCGGCGAGCGGCCCTGCTGCTTGAGCTTCCCGACATTGCCGTGGATCGCGATCAGCATGTCGCGATAGGCGACAAGCTCCGCCTTGTTGCTCACGGGACTGCCGTGACCGGGGATCACGATGGTCTTATCGCTGACGGCAGCGACATTGGCTTGGGCCGCCTTGATCATTCCGCCGATGCTGCCGCCGGTCGAATAGTCGATGAAGGGATAGATGCCGTTCCAGAAGGTGTCGCCGACATGAACGATGTCGGCTTCCGCGAAGGCGACGGAGATGTCGCTGTCGGTATGCGCGGGCTCGTAGCATTTCAGCTGCAGCGTGGAACGGTTGAGCGTCAGCGTCTTGTCCACCGAGATGACCTCGGCCGGAATCGCCGATTTCGGCGAAGGCGGGAAGTTGAAGTCCCAGTCATCGACCCGTTGCGCCGCGAGGAGGTGCTTGCGAGTGTTTTCATGGGCGAGGATCGTCGCACCTTGCGCGTTCAGCCACTCATTGCCGTCGGCATGATCGAAGTGCCAATGTGTGTTGATCAGATGCTTGATCGGATCGGAGCTCAGGCTGTTCGCGGCCTCGAGAATCCGCGGGCGGGTCGCGGTGATCCCGGCGTCGATGAACACCTTGCCGTCGCCGCCGGTCAGGACGGCGATGTTGCCGCCCGAGCCCTCGAGAATGCTGACATCGCCGCGCAGCTTGTGAATCTTGATCGACGCCTTCGCCGCGTCGTCGCGGATCAGCTCCACGAGGTTGCGCGCCTCGGCCCAGGCCTGCGACGGGCTGAGCCAGCCTCCCGTGGCAGCGAAAGCGGTGGCAGCGGCGCAGCAGATGCAGAAGCCGCGGCGCGACAGAACGTGCTGATGTGCGGACGACATGACCATTCCCTGCTTGCCTGTTTCAGATCATCGCGAGACGCCTCACGGAGGCGTGGTGGCCTTGGTCGAGATCGCCTTCAGCGCGCCCGACATCGCGGTGACGGCGGCGTTGGCGGACTCGTCGAGGCCGTGGCGATGGGCCAGATAGGCCGGATCGTTGTAGGAGAGCCAGGTCGTGCCCGCCGCGTCCTGCCAGACCAGCGCCTTCAGCGGCAGGTCGATGCCGATGCGTCTGCACCGCTTGCATCAGCGGCGTGCCGCCCTTGGCCGCGCCGAAGATCAACAGATCGGTCGGCCGCAGCGGCAGGCCGACCGCGGCCGCGCCGGCCGCGTGGTCGACATGGGCAAACACCGTCATGCCCTTGGCGCGGACTTCGGCCTCGAGCCGGTTCATCGTCTCTTCGGGACCAAAGCTGCTCTTGACCGTGATCAGTCCTTCCGCGGCCATCGCATACGCTCCCAAGAGCTGAAACCATTGTCGCCAGCGACCAATGCGGGGACCTTGTCGCGGCCTTCGCGAAGCCATGTCATCTCACTTCTTCCTGAACAGTCTCGCCGGATCGAAGTCAGCCTCAGGCACAAACCCGTCGCGGTTGGGCATCTTGACCTTCGGCAGGCTTTCGCTGTCGAGCTTTCCGTCCGCGGGCAAGATCCCGTTGAGGCTCAGGATGTAGGCGGCAACCGCGTAGGTGTCGTCGACGCTCGAGCGATCCCGGCGCCTGATATGGCATGGCCCTGTGAATGTAGTCGAACAGCGTCGTGGCATAGGGCCAGAAGCTGCCGACGGTCTTCACCGGCATGTCCGAGGCGAGCGTGCCTTGCCCGCCGGCGAGGCGATCCTTGATGCCGCCCACGCCATTGTCGCCGTGGCACGCCGCGCAATTGTCCGCAAACACCTGCTTGCCTTGCGCGACCGTGCCGCTGCCTTGCGGCAGGCCTTTGCCATCGGGCCGGACGTCGATGTCCCATAGCGCGATTTCATCAGGGGTCGCCGGCCGACCAAAATCATCGGCCAGCGCGGGAGAGACAAGCATGCAACGCGAACGCGCCCGAGAGCAACGTCTTCTAGGCAAGGACATTGCGAACCCTCCCCGCCTCGTCGATGCTCCAGGTCTGCTGCGCGTTGTAGTGAAACAGCGCGTTGGTCCCCATCGCCGCGATGAAGGTTCGTCGATCAGGCTGCACGTTGCCCTTGTCGTCGGTCGAGCGGCTGACGATCTTTGGTGGGCTTGCCGTCCCAGGTCCAATCCATCTGGAAGCGCGCCTGCGCCTTGGGCAGCGCCGGGTGGTTCAGCTGCGCTTCCTTCCAGGTCTTCGCGCCGTCGGTGCTGAAATATCCACCTTGGCGATCTTGCCATGGCCGCTCCAGGCCAGCCCGGTGATGCGGTTGATATCCGGGCTGGATCTCCATCGTGCCGGAGGGCGAGGTGATGACCGAATTGGTTTCCATTCGAAGCTGGAATTGCCTGGCCTTGCCGTTGGCCAGCAAGCTGGGTGTAGCGCGCCGTTTCCCAGCGGGTCATCCAGGGCTGGTCGCCGAACTTCAGCCGGCGCAGCCATTTGATATTCAGATTGCCCTCAAAGCCCGGCATGATCAGCCGGATCGGAAAGCCGTGCGCGGGCCGGAACGGCTCGCCGTTCTGGCCATAGGCGATGAAAGCCTCGTTCGAGGATCTCGTCGGTGAGCGGGATGCTGCGGGCGACAGCCTGCGGCGTCGCCGCCCTCGGCGAGCATCCAGGTGCGAATCCGCGGTCCTTGCCGACGAGATCGATCAGGAATTTCAGCGGGACGCCGGTCCATTCATTGGTGCTGACCAGGCCATGCGTGTTCTGCACGGTGAGATTCTCATCGGCCTTCTTCCAGTTCTCCCAGCCGTTGCCTGTGCACTCGATGAAGACCACGCGCGAGATCGACGGCATCGCCTTGAGGTCGTCGACGTTGAAGACCAGCGGCTTCTGCACCATGCCATGCACCAGCAGCCGGTGCTTGGCGGGATCGAGGTCGGGCGCGCCGGAATGGCTGCGCTCATAATGCAGGTCGGACGGCGTGATGCCGCCAACGAGCTTGTCGAGCGGGGCTTTCGAGTTGATGGCGTCGCTCGGATCGACGTTGCGTTTTCCCGGGCCTGCCTCGGGAATGCGGCCAATCTTCACATATTTCGAGCGTTCGCTGTGCCCGCTCAAGTCGGCCCCGTCCTCGCGGGGCGGCACATCGGCCAGCGACTCCGCCGACGCGCGGCCGGCGACAACGGCTCCCGCAAGGCCCGCCGATGTTGCAAAAAATCGCCGGCGAGACAGCGATGCCCGGTTGCCTTCGTCGACGGCCTCTGGAAGCTCGAGCTGATCTGTCATCCCGTCTCCGAACAATCATTTGCGATGGCGCAATCCATACTCGTGGAATATCTCGAATCTTTTATGGAGGTTCTGAAATTTTCCAAAAACGGCGCACGCAATCGTGCGATTACAAAATCTTGCCGGCAGTTTGCAAAAGGCAGCAACCGACAGCCCTGTCCATCAAGGGTTTTGCGGTGGCCGCGATAGAGATGATCCTTTCAGACCGCGAGCTCGGCGAGGCCCTTCCAGTCGAAATTCACGCCGTGGCCGGGACGCATCGGCGCCAGCGCCATGCCGCCTTCGAGGACGAGCGGATGCTCGATGTAGCGATCGAGCCCGAAGCCGTGCGCCTCCAGATAGGAGCGGTTGGGGCAGGCCGCGAGCAGATGCACAGTGATGTCGTGCGCGCCGTGACTGGTGACGGGAAGATTGAAGGCCTCGGCAAGCCGCGCGATCTTCATGAAGGCGGTGACGCCACCGCAATTGGTCACGTCGGGCTCGGGATAGGAGACGGCGCCGGCCGCGATGTAATTCTTGAATTCCCAGAGCGAACGCAGATTCTCGCCGGCTGCGATCGGCACGCCGCCTGCCGCGAGAATCCGCGCATGACCGGCGACGTCATCGGGTATGATGGGCTCTTCGAGCCATATTAGATCGTAGGGCTGCAAGGCACGCGCCGCCCGGATCGCTTCCTCGACCGTCCATTTCATGTTGGCATCCGCCATCAACGGAAAGCCTTCGCCTAGATGCGTTCGCATCGCCCGCACCCGCGCGACGTCAGAGCCAAGGTCCGACCGGCCCACCTTCATCTTGATGGCACGAAAACCCTTGCGAAGATTATCGTCGGTCTGCTGCAGCAGGGCCTCGACCGAGAGGTCAAGGTCGATGCCGCCGGCATAGCAGGGCACACGGGAGTCGAAGCCGCCGAGCAGACGCCAGAGCGGCAATGCGGCGCGACGCGCCTTCATATCCCACAGCGCGATGTCGATCGCCGAGAGCGCCAGCACCGTGGGGCCGCCACGTCCGCCATAATGCAGGGCCCACCAGATGCGATGCCAGATCGCTTCGGTGTCGGCGGCCTCGCAGCCTTCGATCAGTCCGGGTACCTCGCGGCGGAGGATGTCGGCGACCGCGCCGCCATTGCGGCCGACGGTATAGGTGTAGCCCACGCCCTCGGCGCCATCGGTATCCCGGATGCGGACGGTCAGGAGTTCGAACGCGGTGATCTGGCCGTGCGTACTGTCGGACAGCGTGACGGAGAGGGGAATCCGGTAGTGTCCAGTTTCGATATTCTTGATGCGTGTCATCGCGCTTCCGCCCTGTTTTCAGGCCAGAGTAGAAGTCGCGCGCCGGCACGGCAATTGCCAGGAATGGAAGGTAGCAATCGTGCGTGCGCATACCCCTCGGGATTGGCGCGCTTTCGATCGAACTGCTAAGACGCTGGCGAGAATTCAGGCTTGAAGAAGGTTTTTGGCGATGATCGAGATCGTAGGCGTTATCGGGGCCGGCACCATGGGCAACGGCATTGCCCAGGTCTGCGCGGCGGCTGGCTTACAGGTGGTGATGACCGATATCGCGGACGCAGCCGTTCAGCGCGGGCTTGCTGCCGTCGGCTCGAGCCTGGAGCGCCTGGTCAAGAAGGAGAAGATGACCGCGGCCGACCGCGAAGCCGCGTTGGGACGCATCGTCGGGACGACCGACAAGACCAAGCTGGCAAATTGCGACCTGGTGATCGAGGCGGCGACCGAGAACGAGGAATTGAAGCTGAAGATACTGAAGGATCTCAGCGCATCGCTGAACCCCCGCGGGATAATCGCCACCAACACCTCGTCGATCTCGATCACCAGGCTCGCGACCGCAACCGACCGCCCGGACCGCTTCATCGGCATGCATTTCTTCAACCCGGTGCCGGTCATGGCGCTGCTGGAGCTGATCCGCGGCCTGCAGACCTCGGACGACACCGTTGCCAAGGCCGAAGCCTTCGCAAAACGCGTCGGGAAAGTGCCGATCACCGCGAAGAACAGTCCGGGCTTTGCGGTGAACCGCATCCTTTGCCCGATGATCAATGAGGCGATCTTCGCGCTGCAGGAGGGGATCGCGACCGCCGAGGAGATCGACGCCGGCATGAAGCTTGGCTGCAACCACCCGATCGGGCCGCTGGCGCTCGCCGACCTGATCGGTCTCGACACCATGCTGTCGGTGATGGACGTCTTCTATAAAGGGTTCAACGATCCGAAATACCGGGCGGCGCCGCTGCTCAAGGAGATGGTCGACGCCGGCTATCTCGGCCGCAAGACCGGACGAGGCTTTTACGAATACGGCAAACAATAATCGGGATAGGCTCGGTGGAGATCAGACGCAGGTCCTTGTTCGAGAGCAGTGCGCTGCAGATCGGCCTGTTCGAGGCGCGGCCGAGCACGGACGCCTGCGGCGAGGTCGAGCGGCAAAGCCTGAATGCGATCGTGCTGCCGGTCAGCGGCTTGTTTGCCAAGCACGAAGCGCCCGGCTGGCATGTCACGGGCACGCCGAGCCACGCGATCTATTTTGCGCCTGACTTGCCCTACAAGATCAGCTTTCCCGGATGCATCGGCGACCGCGCGATCACGCTGCGCTTCGGCGACGGCTTGGCGCCCGATCAGGTCCGGCGGCGATGGCCTGGCCTCGCAGGGACTGTTGCCGGCAGAGGCCATGATGCTGCGCAGCCTGCTCTGGACGCGGCTTGAGAACGGCGGTGCGGATGCGTTCGAAGCCGAAGCGCTCGGGCTCGATCTGTTGAACCTGTCGCTGCAGTCGGTCCGCCCGGGCAAATTGCTGGTGCGGCGTTCGGCGCAGGCGCGGCGGAGACGGGCTGTGGAGCGCGTGAAGGAGGCGGTGGCGTCGGCACCCTCCGACAAGTGGAATGTCGCCAAACTCGCTCGTGTCGCAAACCTGTCGCCATTCCATTTTGCCACGTGTTCCGCGAGATGGTCGGTACCTCCATCTACGATTACGTGCTGCACGAGCGGCTGGCGCGGACGCTCGATGCCGTGCTCGACGGCGGCGATGACCTGACCGCAATCGCGCTCGATGCCGGCTTCTCCAGCCATAGCCATTTTCACCGCCCGTTTCAAAAACTTTTTCGGCTGCACGCCGGCAGCGCTGCGCCGGGTCGCGACCGCCGCCCACATCGCCGAATTACGCAAGATCATGACAGCGCGGTCGAGCCGGGCGGCCTAGAACATCTCCGCAACCAGGCGGAGACAGCCCATGGATGTCGCGACCTTTCACGAAAGCCGCCGCTTTACCGAGGTCAAATCCGGGCGCATCGCCTATTTCGAGCAAGGGCAGGGGCCGGTCGCGCTGTTCATCCACGGTGTGCCGCTCAACGGCTATCATTGGCGCCACATCATCGACCGCGTCAAACATCGCAGGCGCTGCATCGCCATCGACCTCATGGGGCTCGGCTTCACCGAGATCGCGCCGACGCAGGATGTCTCCTTCACGGCGCAGGCGCAGATGATCACCGAGGTGCTGGATGCGCTCGGCATCGACAGGATCGATCTCATTGCCAACGACTCCGGCGGCGCGATCGCGCAGATTTTTACCGCGCATCATCCGCATCGCCTGACTTCGCTGGTACTCACCAATTGCGACGTGCATGATGGCTGGCCGCCGCCGCAGGTGCTGCCGCTGATGGAGCATTCGCGCAACGGCACGATCGCCACGGTATTCGGGCCGACCGCCGATCGCCCGGATCTCGCACGCGAGCGCCATGCACGCGGCGAGTCGGTGCCATTGTTCCGCAGCTATGCCGACCCGAGCATCCTCACGGATGATCTGATCCGGCTCTATCTGCAGCCGCCGCTGTCGTCGCGTGAGCGTATCGATGCGTTCCAGCGTTACTGGCTCGGCTTCGACAACAGGCACACCGTCGCCATCGCACCGGCATTGAAGAAGCTTCAGGTGCCGACCCTGATCGTGTGGGGGCTGAAGGATATCTTCTTCGACGTCAAATGGGCCTATTGGCTGAAGGACACCATCCCCGGCGCCAAGCGTGTCATCGAGGTCGAGGACGCGCGGCTGTTCTTCCCGGAAGATCGTCCCGATACGCTAGCGCCGCCGATCCTGCAATTCTGGGATGAACTCGGGCGATGATCGGCAGGGCGCGGCCATTGCCGGCTGCTACTCCGGGGATGTCTGGAACATCGTTTCCCGGAACGGCCCAATATTGCGACAACATTCCCGTCAAAGGGCGCTAAAGCCCTGACAGCGCCGACTGCCTGCTCTGATTTGACTGCCGTGTGCGGTCCGCGCAAAGTTGGCGGACCGCCCACGGCTGTTTGTCGTCCGACGAGCAGGACGGCTGGGTCTGAGCCTCATATGTCGGTTGCTGTTGCGAATGAAGCGTTTGGCAAATTTGAAGAGACTGGGCTTTTTTACGCGGCTTCTCGATCAGGCTACAGCAGCGGAACGTTATCGCCTGGCGGCAGAGCAGATCGTGCACGCGGAAAAAGTCGGCCTTGATTCCGCGTGGATCGCGCAGCACCATTTTCATGAAGCCGAGGGTGGGCTTCCGGCTCCCTTTGCGTTTCTCGGTTTCGTCGCGGCGCAGACCTCCCGCATTCGTCTCGGGACCGGCATCGTGACGCTGCCGCTGGAAAATCCGGTGAGGGTGGCGGAGGACGCGGCCGTGCTCGACCTGATGTCGGACGGCCGGTTCGAGCTTGGCGTCGGGACCGGCGGAAACCCGTCGGCCTTTGCGGCCTTCGGGCTCGATAGCGCAGAGCGTAACGAGATCTTCGCGCGCAATCTTGATGTGGTCCGCAGCGCTTTGGCCGGGCGGCCGCTTGCTGGCGGCGACACGCTCTATCCGTCACGCCCGCAATTATGCGACCGGATCTGGCAGGCGACCTTTTCGGTGAGCGGCGGAGCGCGGGCAGGCAAGACGGGCGACGGCTTGCTGCTGTCGCGGACACAGCCGCGGTCGAAGGACGCGCCGCGCGCGACGCTGGCCGAAATTCAGCATCCCATCATCGATGCCTATATGGCCGCCTTGCCGTCGGGGTGCGAGCCCCGGATCATGGCGTCGCGCACTGTCTTCGCCGCCGACGATCGCGGAGAAGCGATGCGTCTGGCCGGCATTGGATTGCGGCGCGCGCTCCCGAACTTCCTCGCCGGCGGTCACCTGCGGCCCGGAGAGGCGCTGGCCGACATGATCACGGCGTTTGACACGCATGTGGGGACGCCTGACGACGTCATTGCTTCGCTCCGTTCCGACAGCACGCTGGAACGGGTGACCGATCTCGTCTTCCAGGCGCATTCGGTCGATCCGCCGCATCCCTATATCCTGCGATCGATCGAGCTGGTCGCGGAGAAAGTGGCTCCGGCGCTGGGATGGACAAAGACGACAGCGGCCGATGTGGCGCTGGTTTGAAGAAGCTGAATGATGAACACAGAATCCAGAGATATCATCGATCTTCTCGCCGGCATCGAACCGGGGTCGAGCCTCGACGGCATCCGCGCGCGGCGGTCGCAGGCCCGTCAGAACGCGCAGAAAAGCTATCTGGCTTTGTTCGAGCCGGCCGGCTTTGGCGACGTCGCGGCTGCAGACCGCTATGCGGTCGCGGCCTTCGTGGCCGGCGTCCATGATGAGCCCGCCATAGCCGCCTTCTATTTGGCCAAGCTCGCCAAGGCCGCAGGCCGACCAGAGCTGGTCGAAGCGCTCAAGGCCGAAATCGAACGGGGAAAGACCAAGGGTCCCTATGGCGCCTTTCCGGCCGGGCCGCTCTCGGCCGAGGACACGACCGGCCTGATCTATCAGGTGGCTGGAGATCGGAAGCCGGTCCTCGGCGCGAAGCTCGCCTCCGCGCTCGAGCATGCGCATCTGCTGGTGTTCCGTCCGCGCGACGCGACCCCTGCGGCGATGCAGGCGCTGCTCGATGCCGGCTGGTCGAGCACCGCGATCGTCACCTTGTCGCAACTCGTCGCGTTTCTGTCGTTTCAGGTTCGCTCTGTCGTCGGTCTGCGTACGCTCAGTGCCTCGCTCGGGCAGCGCGCAGAGGCTGCGGCCAAGGCCAGTTAGGGAGCTCACGATCATGAGTGATTCAATCGTCGTTCATGCCAGCGAGAATGAGCCCCTGGTTTTCACCCAGGACGAATTGGGCTGGCTGCCCTGGCTGCAGCCGTTCCCCGAGGCCGAGTTGACGGAGCGGCATTTCGCCGGCCTGGTCGATAAATCCCGCGCCAAGTCCGATTACTTTCGCCTGCTGGTGCGCGACCCCGAGGTGCTGGAAGCGAGAACCAAGACCGACAAGGATATTTTCTACAACACCGCGGACGGTTTGCCGCGGGCCGAGCGCGAACTCGCGGCTGCGGCGACCTCGCGCTACAACGGCTGCATCTATTGCGCGTCCGTGCATGCGCGCTTTGCCACGACCTATTCCAAGCGCCGCGACGATGTGCAGCGATTGCTCGACGAGGGCGTGGGCGCCGACCTCGGCGAGCGTTGGAACGCGGTGGTCAGGGCGTCCGTTGCGCTGGCCTCGACGCCCATCGCATTCGGCGAGGCACATATCGAGGAACTGCGTCGCGTGGGTCTCGATGAGGCCGAGATCGTCGACGTGATCAACAGCGCGGCGTTCTTCAACTGGGCGAACCGGCTAATGCTGTCGCTGGGAGAGCCGACAAGAGCGGCCGCGAAGTGATCGCTGGCATGGAAATTGCCCCTGAATGAGCTGGATTTTGCAATGACAGAACGAATGGAGCCGCGCATGCGTAATTTCGATCGTCGCACTCTGATCAAAGGGTCTCTGGCCGCCGTCATGACGGGAGCGGCCACCTCGCGCGCCGCCTGCGCAGATTCGTCCGAACCGATGATGCTCGGCGTCAGCGGCCCCCTGACCGGGCCGAACGCGCAATATGGCACGCAATGGAAGCAGGGTTTTGATCTCGCGCTTGACGAGATCAACGCTTCAGGCATCAACGGCCGCAAGCTCGCCTACAGTTTTGAGGACAGCCAGAGCGATCCGCGGCAATCGGTGGCGATCGCCCAGAAATTCGTCTCGGACCCGAAGATCGTCATGGAGCTCGGCGACTTCTCCAGCCCGGCCTCGATGGCGGCCTCGCCGATTTATCAGCGTGCGGGCCTGGTGCAGTTCGGTTTCACCAACTCGCATCCGGACTTTACCAAGGGCGGCGACTTCATGTGGAGCACGTCCGTCAGCCAGGCGGACGAGCAGCCGCTGCTGGCGCTTTATGCCGTGCGCCACCTCGGGCTGAAGAAGCTTGCCGTGCTGCATCAGAACACGGATTGGGGACGCACCAGCCGCGACTATTTCGTCAAGGCCGCCAAGGATTACGGCGGCGAGGTGGTCGTCACCGAAGGCTATATCGCCGACGAGCGTGATTTCCGCTCCACGCTGGTGCGCGTCCGCGACACCAATCCGGATGGCTTGGTTCTGATCTCGTACTATTCCGACGGCGCACTGATCGCCCGACAGGCGCGTCAGGTCGGTCTGAAGCAGACGATCTGCGCCGCGAGCTCCGTCTACTCGCCAAAATTTCTGGAACTCGGCGGAGAGGCCGTCGAGGACGTTCATGTCGGCACCAGGTACTTTCCGGAAGACCCTCGTCCTGAGGTCCGCAAGTTCATCTCCGCGTTCAAGGCAAAATATGGCGGCCAGGAGCCGGATTCCTTCAACGCCTATTCCTATGACGCGATGAACGTGGCAGCCGCGGTGCTCAGGATCGGCGGCACGGACCGGAAAGCCATCCGGGACGCCTTTGCAAAAGTGAAGGACGTGCCGACCGTCATCTTTGGACCCGCGAGTTTCGACGTCGAGACCCGCCGCGTCAAAGGCGCGATGAATGCCGAGCTCGTCGTGCGAAAGGGTCAGTTCACGATCTGGGACGGCAAGCCGACCTGACCTCGCATGCCGGGAGTATCAGCCCCGGTTTCTCCTGAAGGGAATGCTGCGTGTCCTCCTGGCTCGACTACACGATCAATGGGCTGATCGTCGGTAATGTCTATGCGCTCGTGGCCGTCGGGCTCGCTTTGATCTTCGGCGTCAGCCGGCTGATCAATTTTGCGCAGGGCTCCATCTATCTCGTCGGTGCCTATGTCGGCTGGGTGGCGGTGGTGCAGCTGCGGACGCCGCTCATTGTCACCATCATTCTGGTGGCGACCATCGCAGCGCTGGTCGGACTGATCATCGAGCGGTTTGGCTTGCGCCCGCTGCAGAACTCGGTGCGCATCGCGCCGCTGCTCGCGACGATCGGCATCAGCTTCGTGCTCGATCAGATCGTCATGCTCACCTTCTCGCCGAATCCGCGCGCCTTGCCGAGCCAGTTACCCGATATCCGCTTCCAGATCGGCACAGGGACGATCGGTCCGCTCGACCTCCTGATCGCCGGCGTCGGTATCACCAGTGCGCTGCTGCTGTTCGTGTTCCTGCGCTACACCAAGCTCGGCTGGGCCGTGCGCGCCACCGCGCAGGACCGCGACGCCGCCATGCAGATGGGCGTCGACGTCAACCGCGTGAACCAGGCCGTGTTCGGCATCGCGGCGGCGCTGGGAGGCCTTTCCGGCATGCTGGTCGGCATGTACTACAACCAGATCGACACCGCGATGAGCCTTCAGGCGACGCTGAAGGGCGTGGTCGCGGAGGTAGTCGGCGGAGCCGGCAACGTGCCCGGCGCCGTGGTCGGCAGCATGCTGCTGGGGCTGGTGGAAAGTTACGGCGTGGCGGTGTTCGGCACCAGCTACCGCAATCTGTTCGCCTTCCTGCTTCTGATCCTGGTGCTGGTGTTGCGGCCGAACGGCCTGTTCGCGAGCGCGAGGCAGGCGCCGCCGGAGCCCTTGACCGGCACTTTCATCGCTCCCAGCCGTCCGGTCCGCGTCCCGCACTGGGCGCTGTTGACCGCGGTCGGCGCATTCGCGCTGTTGCCGCTGCTCCCGGTTTCATCCTATGTGCTGCAGACGCTCATCAACGCCTGGCTTCTCGGCATGCTGGCGCTCAGCCTGACATTGGTCGCCGGTACGGTCGGCCAGGTCTCGCTGGGACACGCCGCGCTGCTCGCGATCGGCGCCTATACTTCCGCACTGCTGTCGTTGAGATTGTCGTTTCCGGTAGGCATCGCGATCATCTGCGGTGGGCTGATGAGCGCCGCGCTCGGCACGCTCCTGATCTCGCCTTCGTTTCGTCTGCGCGGGCACTATGTCTCTATCGCGACGCTGGCCATCGGCGAGATCGTGTCACTGGTCATCCTGAACTGGGAGCCGGTCACCAACGGACCGATCGGGCTTTCGGGCATCCCGCCGCTTGTCTCTGTTCGGCTATGAGCTTGTCAGCGCGGCGTCGGTCTACTGGTTCAGCTTCGCGGTCATGGTTCTGCTGGCGCTGTTGCAGGCGAGGCTGCTTGGCTCGCATCTCGGCCGCAGCTTTCGCGCGATCCGCGATGACGATGTCGCGGCGCGCGCCTATGGCCTCAGCCTGAACCGCTACAAGGCGCTGGCCTTTATCTTCGGCGGGTTCGCGGCCGGCGTCAGCGGCGGCATCGCCGCGCATCTCTATTCCTACATCAATCACGAGACCTTCAACACGCAGCAATCCATCCTGGCGCTGACCGTGGTGATCCTGGGAGGGCTCGGCAATGTCGCCGGCGCGATCCTGGGCTCGGTGGCATTGGTTGGCCTGCCCGAGGCGTTCCGGATCGCGGCCGAATACCGCATCCTGATCTATGGCATCGTGCTTCTGCTCCTGGTCCGGTTCAGGCCGCAGGGCCTGTTGGGGACGATCTGATGGCCGGGACAACGCCCTTGCTGTCCCTGCGCGGCGTGACGCGCCGGTTCGGCGGGTTGACCGCTGTCGACCACATCGATCTCGACCTCGGCCGGGGCGAGCTGGTCAGCATCATCGGGCCGAACGGCGCCGGCAAGACCACGTTGTTCAATCTCGTGACCGGGCTCGACCGGCCCGACGCCGGCGAGGTCCGTCTCGGCGGGAAGGACATCACCGGCTTTTCGCCGGAGAAGCTGGCGGGCCATGGCGTCGCGCGCACGTTCCAGCTCGGTCGCGTCTTCGGCAATCTCAGCGTGATGGACAATGTGCTGATCGGCGCGCATGCGCGGCTGCGCGCCGTCAAGCCGGCGATCCCGCTGATCGGCCCGTTGCTCGAGCTTGGCTTGGCGCTGCTGCGGCCAGCTTCGGTCAAGGCCGAAGAGGAACGGTTGCGCGAAGAGGTGAGGGCGATCCTCGCACGGTTCGGCGAGCGTCTGTTGCCGCGGATCGATCAGCCGGCCTATAGCCTCTCCTACGCCAATCGCCGCCGCGTCGAGATCGCGCGCGCGCTGGCGCTCAAGCCGCGTCTGTTGCTGCTCGACGAGCCGACCGCCGGCATGAATCCGACCGAGACGGCCGAGATGCAGGGGCTGATATCCGAGCTCAAGGCCGAGGGGCTGACGATCCTCTTGATCGAGCACAAGCTCGACATGGTCATGCGCCTGTCCGACCGCGTCATGGTCATGGACGAAGGCAAGAAGATCGCCGAAGGCGCGGGCGAAGAGGTGCGGAACGATCCGAAGGTGATCGAGGCCTATCTCGGCCACGGATTGTCGCAAGGCGCGGCGGATGAACGGGAGTCGGCGGCATGAACGAGATCGCCGCTTCCGCCGAGCCGATCTTGCGGCTGTCCGACATCAACACCTTCTACGGCCAGGCGCAGGTGCATTTCGATCTCTCGATCGAGGTGCCGCGCGGTCATATCGTTTGTCTCCTCGGCGGCAACGCCAGCGGCAAATCGACGACGATGAAGGTCATCCTCGGCCTGGTGCGGCCGCGCTCGGGCGAGGTGATCTTCGACGGCGCCTCGATGCTCGGCCTGACCACGCCGCAGATCGTTCGGCGCGGCATCGCCTCGGTGCCGGAGGCGCGCCGGCTGTTCGCGGATATGAGCGTGCGGGAAAACATCCTGATGGGCGCCTTCGTGCGCAATGACTCCGCCGAGGTCGCGCGCGATCTCGAACGCCTGCTGGCGCTGTTTCCCAAGCTCGGGCAGCGGCTGTCGCAACGCGCCGGCTCGCTCTCGGGCGGCGAGCAGCAGATGGTCGCGATGGCGCGCGCGCTGATGAGCCGGCCGCGGATGATCGTCATGGACGAGCCGACCATGGGTCTGTCTCCGCTTTATGTCGACCGCGTGCTGGAGCTGATCCGGACCGTCAACAAGGACGGCGTGTCGATCTTCATGGTCGAGCAGAACGCGAGCCTCGCCCTGGAAATCGCGCATGAGGCCTACGTCCTTCAGACCGGCCGCATCGTGCTTTCCGGTCCGGCGCGGGCGCTCAAGGACGACGCCAGAGTGCGCGACGCCTATCTCGGCGGCGCTGACGCCGCGTGATCTGCAATCGGGCTTTTCGCAATCGCGAAGCCCACATTTCAATTCCGGGATGAAGTTGGGCAATGATGCCAAGGGTTAAGTCTGTGCGCTGATGCGCGCGAGCGGCGCTGCAGCATGGCCAGCACATTGCTTCCAGTTATACCGTCAATGCCGGCGACGCAGGCATACGGGTTTCCGGCAACCTCAACATCGCCGCCTTGGCCGTTCTCAACGCCGGCAACATACAGGTCGGCGGCAAATCCTCGGGCGTGCCGACCGTCGAGGCGCCCAACATCGGCGCGCTGACCTCGGCCTCGAACACCGCTGGCGCGGCAGCCAAGACGTCGAAGTCGCCGAGCAACGGGACGAAAAACAATGATCAACCCTCGATCATCATCGTGGAGTTCCTCGGTTTTGGCGGCGGCGATGGTGATAACCAGCGGCAAGAGGATCAGCAGCGCAAGGAGAATAATCAGAGCCAGGATCCCCATAGCAGGGTTCAGATCCTGGGCGCCGGAGAACTGACAGTGACGGAGAGACGTGATCTGGTCGATGAAAAACGGAAACTGTTGACGCCCTCAATAGAAGCGGCCAGTGGCGTTCGCTGATGATCCCAACCACACCGATTGACAACCGAAACCCCGCCGACAAACACCGATAAAGCTGGTCAATCGCCTGCAAGCATCTTGTTGGTCTTGTTTGTTTGCGATCCACGTTTGGGGCGCAGCTCCCCATCCCGTCCTGCATCGACGCGGTCCGGAATGCGCGCGAAGCGTTCAAGCAGGTTGAAAATCCCTGACGCTGCAAGCGTTCGTTGGTCCTGGCGAACAACAGGGAAATTTCGCGGACCGTGATGGAAGCGGCTGGCTTGCTGAAAGACCGGATGCGGGCAGAACCGTCCCCCAAGGCGAGACCTGCCCGAAAGCATCAAGAACTGGATTTGTGGGCCAATCCGCGCGGGCCAGCTCGGCGATTTACGCCGGTCGACACTTCCGTTCGGCGATGGTAGTGAAATTTTGGCCGTCGCTTCAACGGCAACGAAAAAAAGGCCGCGCTGCGAGGCGCGGCTTAAATATAAGGGAGAGACGCATGGCCAAGGCACCGCCTTCCGCAAAGCGTGATCGTATCAAGGCGTTTACGCCCGCCCTGGTTGATTACACCAACGACGTTGTTTACGGCGACCTTTGGGAGCGCAAGGCTCTGTCAAAGCGCGACCGCAGTCTCATCACGGTGGCTGCGCTGGTTGCGACCTACCGGCCGGAGCAGCTGGTGTCGCATCTGTCACGTGCGATCGCCAATGGCGTCACCCAGGAAGAGATCACCGAAGTCATCACCCACATGGCTTTCTACGCGGGCTGGCCTGCCGCGATGTCGGCTGCGCAGGTCGCCTACACGGTGCTGGTCGAAGGCAATAAGGGGGAATGATGATGGCCAATGACACTGTCGTCGGCTTCGTCGGCCTTGGCACCATGGGTGGCAAGATGGCCACCAACATTCTCAAGGCCGGATACAAGGTCGTGGTACACGACCTGCACCGGCAATCGGCCGGCCATCATTTACAGGCGGGCGCCGAATGGGCCGATACGCCGCGCGCGCTGGCCGAGAAGTCTGACGTAATTTTCACCTCGCTGCCCGAGCCGGCGGATGTCGAGCGCGTCTCCTTGGGCGCCGACGGGTTGATCGAAGGCGTACGAAAAGGCGCGGTCTACTTCGATCTGTCGACAAATTCCCAAAGTGTCGTGAAAAAAATTCAAGAGGCCTTTGCTGCCAAGGGCGCGCACATGCTCGATGCGCCGGTGAGCGGCGGGCCGTCGGGGGCGGCATCGCGCAAGATGGCGATCTGGGTTGGCGGCGACAAGGCCGCCTATGACAGGCACAAGCCTGTCCTCGATGCGATGGGTGACCGCGCGGCCTATATCGGACCGATCGGCACTGCGACGGTCGCCAAGCTCGTGCACAACATGTCAGGCTATGCGATTACCTGCGCGCTCGCCGAGACATTTACCATGGGCGTGAAAGCCGGCATGGACCCCGTAGCGCTGTGGGAGGCTGTGCGCCAGGGCGTCGGCGGTCGCCGTCTCACGTTCGACGGCCTGCTGGATCAGTTCCTGCCTGGCAAATACGATCCGCCGAACTTTGCGCTCAAGCTCGCCACCAAGGACGTCAAGCTGGCGACCGAGTTGGGACGCGAACTCGGCGTGCCGATGCGCATATGCAATCTCACCTATGCCGAGATGAGGGAGGCGTGCAACCGCGGCTGGGAAGGGCGCGACTCGCGATCCGTGATGCTGCTCGAGCAGGAGCGCTCGGGCGTCAAGATCGCGGCCGATCCGGAGCGCGTGAAGCAGGCGGCGGAACGCGCGAAGTCCGGCTGATGCTGGCTCGCGACAAGCCGTCAATGTTGTTGCAACAGCCGGGCCGGATGGGCCCGCTGCGGCTGAAAAACCGCGTCGTGATGGGTCCGATGGGGACCAACTTCGGCACACCGACGGTTTCTCGACCGAGCGCGACAAGATCTACTACGCCGAGCGGGCGCGCGGTGGCGCCGCGATGATCATCACCGAAGCAATGGTGGTCTCCGGCAATGCGCGCAATCATCGCGCCTCGCTCTGCATCTTCGACGATCGTTTCATCCCGGGCCTCGCTGACCTCACGAAAGCAATTCACCAGGCTGGTGCGCTGGTCTGCGGCCAACTCAATCATCGCGGCATGCTGCTGCGCCGCTCGGTTCTCGGCATGGAGCCGGTCGGACCCTCGCCGGGGAAAAATCCGGCGACCGGCGATGAAGTCCGCGCACTGACCAGGCACGACATCGCCGAGATTCAGGAGCAGTTCCTGAGCAGTGCCATCAGGCTCTATCGCGCCGGCTACGACGCGGTCGAACTGCACGCCGCCAACGGCTATTTGTTTCAGCAATTCTTCACGCCGCGTCACAACAAGCGAGAGGACGACTACGGCGGTCCGGTCGAGAACCGCATGCGCCTGTTGATGGAGACGGTGCGGCTGTTTCGTTCCGAGCTACCCGACTTCCCCATGATGGTACGATTGTCGGCGACCGAATACGTGGATGGCGGCTATTCGCTCGACGACATCGTGAAGCTGTCGAAGGCGCTCAAAGCCGCGGGCGTGATCGCGATCGATCTGTCCGGCGGCACCAATGAAACTCCGGAACTTTCCCGCTATTGCATCCAGCCGCCATCCTTTCCGCGCCGCTTCCTCGAACCGCATGCACGGCCGATCAAGGATGCGGTGACCGTTCCGGTCATCATGGCCGGCCGCATGTTGACGCCTGAGGATGCGGAAGGCGTCCTGCAAGCCGGAAGTGCCGATTACGTCGCGCTTTGCCGTGCGCTGGTCGCCGATCCGCACTGGTGTCTGAAGGCCTTTGGCGAAGTGAAGCGGCCGATCCGCCCTTGCATCTCGTGCAACGTATGCTTTGAGCGGCTGACGCTCGAGCTCGATGTCGCCTGCGTCCAAAATCCGCTTGTTGGCACCGAGTTCGAGACGCTCGCCAGGCTCGAGCCGGGGCTTGCAGGAATCAAACAGCAGAATTCCCGCGTGCTCGTCATCGGCGGAGGCGTTGCCGGCCTCGAAGCCGCGCGCGTATTCGCGACCAATGGCCGGCAGGTCGAGGTGTGGGAGCAAAAACATCGGGCCGGCGGCCAGATGGACCTCGCGCTCGCGGCGCCGGACAAGGACGATGTTTCGGGTGTATGGACGTACCGGGTCGCGGCGCTGGCGCAGCTCAACGTGCCAATCCGAACTGGCGTCGAGCCGACCGTCGACAGCATCCGCGCCTACGGGCCGGACCTGATCGTCATCGCCACCGGCTCCACGCCGCGCGACCCTCCTTTCCCCACCAATACAAACGTTCCGATGATTCAGGCGTGGGACGTGCTGCGCAGGCCGGAGCTGATACCCGAAGGCTCGAGCGTCACCGTGGTCGGCGGCGGCATGGTCGGCATCGAGACGGCCGAGTGCATCGCCAAGCGCGCAGGGCATGTCGCGATTCTCGAAGGTCAAAACGTTGTTGCCAAGGAAATGGCGCGCAACAACCGGTGGGACGTGCTGTTACGCCTGCGCGACGCCAAGGCGCAGATCGTGACCGGCGCGCCGGTTGTGTCGATCGAGGGCGATGAGATTTTGTGTCGCAGCGGGCAGGGCGTCATACGCCATCCCGCAGGGGACCGGATCGTGCTTGCGGTCGGCGCGCGTCCGGTGCGCGACGTTTCGCAGTTGGCCGATGAGGCCGACGTGCCGTGGGTCGCGGTGGGCGACTGCAACAACGTTCCCGGCGATTTTCTCACCGCGATCCGCGATGCATCCATGATCGCGTGGGCGGCTGAAGAAAAATTCCCGGCGAGGCCGGGCAAGGTGCGTGTCAGGAGCTGAGCTGGAAACAGCGGCGACAGGGGAGGATCCAAATGAAAAGCCATCTCGCGGCGCTCGCCGGTGTGCTGCTGCTTGCCGTGCCGTCCGCAGCTCTTGCCCAGGCCGGCAGCAAGGGCGTCGTCAAGGTCGGCGTGTTGCTGCCGCTCACGGGCAACACGGCGTGGGCCGGGAAGACCAATCGCATCGCAGCCGCGATCGCGGCCGAGGAAGTGAACGCGCAGGATCTCGCGGGTGGCTACAAGCTCGAACTCGTGGTTGGCGACAGCCAATGCGAGCCGCGGGCAGCGCACGATCAGGCCGAGCGACTGATCAGCCAGGAAAAGGTGCAGCTGTTGATCGGGGAATGGTGCTCCAGCGCCTCGGTCGCGGTCGCGCAGGTCGCCAACGACGAGAAGGTGCCGCTACTGGTCAATATCTCCACCGCGGACCAGATCGCGGGCGACTCCGGACCCTATGCCTTCCAGAGCTCCATGCAGAACCGCTATTCGCAAGAGCGGGAAGCGAAGCTGCTGCAGAAGGATTTCAAGTTCGAAATCGGTCGCAATCATCGTCGAGAACAACGACTTTGGCCTGACGTTCCGCAAGAACATGGTCGCGCTCATGCAGAAGGCGGGCAAGAAGGTCGTGCTCGACGTCACGCAGGATCGCAACGACACCAACTGGTATGCGACCATCACGCGCATCCCGGCCTCCAGGCCGGACCTTGTGATCGTGTCGATCTCGGCGGTTCAGGCGGCGAATTTCGTCAAGCAGTATGCCGAGGCGGGCATTGCCACGCCGCTGTTCTCGGACTATCCGCCGCCGCCGCCGCGCATCTTCGAGCGCCAGGTAGGCGCGCAGGCGGGCAAGATCGGCCTGGTGCGTGCGGCTTTCTTCGTGAAGAGCGACACCAATAGCCCGGCGCAAAAGGATTTCGTCGCCAAGCTCGAGGCACGCGTTCAGAAGGAGCTGAGCGAGGCCCACGACGTGATCTATTGGGACGTGGCGAGTTACGACGCGGTGCGCCTGGTGGCCGATGCGGTCAAGCGCGGCGGGCCGCAGGCGGCCGACTACCTGAAAGCGATGGCGGCGACGAAGATCGATCTGGTGCTTGGGCACTATGAGTTCGACGAAAAACGCGGTTCGAAACCCGACGGCTTGAACTTCGTCTTCATCCGTACCAAGCCGGATGGCAGCATCGAGGTCGTCCAATAAGATGTTCGGCCAGATTCTCGTCAACGGTTTGGTGCTGTCCGGCGGCTATGCGCTGGTAGCCGTCGGCCTCACCTTGACGTTCGGCGTGATGCGCATGGTCAACTTCGCCGAAGGTCAGTCCGTGATGATCGGCGCGTTCGTCGCCTACACGACCGCGCCCTATGTCGGCTATGTCGGCGCGATCGCCGCCGCCATGGCGGTCAACGCCGTGCTTGGCATTATCCTGGAGCGCACCGCGTTCCGTCCGTTTCGCGGCGTCGAGCTCAACGGCTTGATCGCCTCGATGGGTATGTCGATTGTTCTGGTGAATGTTGCCGAACTCGTCTGGGGTACGACGCCGCGACCGTTCGAGACGATCTACAATGAGACATCCGTCAATTTCGGGACAGTGGGCATCAGCGTACAGCGCCTGATCTGCGTTGTTGCAAGCGCTGCCATCCTCCTTGGCCTGTGGTGGCTCGTCCAATACACGAGCCTCGGACGCAAATTCCGCGCGGTGTCGGAGGATCACGAAACCGCTTCCGCCATGGGCATCGACGTCAATCAGGTGTCGCGGCTCGCCCTGGTCATCGGGTCGATGATGGCGGCTTCGGCCGGCGCGCTCGCCGGCCCGGTGAACATGATTGCTCCCGACATGGGCCGCACCGAAATGCTGAATGCGTTCGCCGCGATCATTCTGGGCGGTTTCGGCAATGTGAACGGCACGATCCTGGGGGCGCTTCTCATCGGGATGATTCAAAGCCTTGGCGCGGTCTATATTCTCGGGCGCCGGTCCGCCTACGCTTTTGCTGCGTCCAAGCCATGCCGGCCCGAGCTTCTGCCGCCAAGGCCACACTTCTGCCGACCGCCGCGATCCCCGGCAAGCTTAAAGTCGTGGTGCCTACAGCGTCGAGCGGTCGACTAACGACGGCTGGCGGAGAAGGGCAGGGATCCCCGCCAGTATACGATCATTGCTTTTGGCGGTGCCGGGCCAGTGCATGCGTGGAACCTCGCCAGGTTGCTGAAGGTCGGAAGGGTCGTTGTGCCGCTCGGCGCAGGCGTCGCATCGGCGCTCGGCTTTCTGGTTGCTCCTCCGGCGACCGACATGGTGCGAAGTTACGTCGCGCGGCTTGAACGCGTGGACTGGTTACATGTCAACGCGATGTTTTCGGAAATGGAGACGCTGGGGCGCGATTTGTTGACCGAAGCGGGCGCCGATCCGGAGCGGATCACATATACGCCGACCGCAGACATGCGTTATATCGGCCAGGGCTTTGAAATCCCCGTGCGACTTCCGTCGCTGTCGCTCTCGGCCGCGGATCTACCGGCCATCAGAGAAAGCTTCTTTGCAAGCTATCGCACGCATTTTGGGCGCCTCGTCGAGGATGCGTCAATCGAGGCGCTGAGTTGGCGTCTCGCGTGCGTTGCGCCCAGCACGGGCATTCGCATCGGTGCGCGCGGTTCACGCGGCGGCGAGGATACCAACGCATGCCGTGGCGAGCGCCCGGTACTGTTCGAGGGCCACGGGTGGCAGACCTGTCCCGTCTATGACCGCTATGCGCTCCGGGCAGACGCGACGTTCTCCGGGCCGGCGCTGATCGAAGAGCGAGAATCGACATGCGTGGTCGGTCCAAGGGCGCAGGTCAGGGTGGATGAGATGAAGAACCTAGTGATCGATCTGGGCTGATCGGGCTGTGGCAATCGCTGGCGTCGGTCACAATTCGACTGGCCGCGGCGATGTTTGAGCAAGAGTGAGTAAATTCCAATGCGGACGCTTGTGGGCGTACGCAAATCGTGGGGACGAAACGGTACTCGATACGAGGGAAAAACGAAGCGCTTGGATGATTTTGCTAACCGCTCGGGGCAAGCCGGCTGTCTGGAGACGATCGCAACAGGAGAAGATGGTATGTCTGCGCATGTTGGAATTCCTCGTCGCCGTGTGTCCGCCTGGCTCGCCGCGACAGCCGTGCTTCCATTCTTGACCACCCGTCTCGGAGCGTCCGAGGAGAGCTATCCAAATCGGCTTATCAGGATCATCGTTCCCTGGCCCGCTGGCGCCATTACCGATACGACGGCGCGCCTGCTTGCAAATCAGTGGTCGACGGAATTCGGCCAGGCTGTTGTCGTCGAAAACAAGGCGGGCGCATCGGGCACGATTGGTCACAACGCGGCCGCGAACTCGCCACCCGATGGCTATACGGTCCTGTTCGCAACCAACAGCACTTACGCGATCGCACCGAACATTCTGCCGTCGTTGCCCTATGACAACGAGAAAGCGTTCGCGCCCGTCGGATTGGTGCTGCGATCTCCGCAGATGCTTTGCGTCAATCCCAGCGTTCCGGCGAACACGGTTCCGGAGCTGTTGGATTATGTCCGGAAGCGCCAGCCGAACGAGGTGAACTTCGCGTCCGCCGGCCCCGGCAGCACGAGCCACATGGCGATGGAGCTATTGATGTCCATGGCCCACATCCGCATGCAGCACGTTCCGTATCGAGGGGGCGCGCCCGCGCTGCAGGCTCTCATTGCCGGTGAGACGAGCGTCGGATTTGTCGACCTGTCCACGGCCCTTTCGGTGACCGAGTTCTGGCCTGCTGCGGATGGTGGGAGCCAGTACGACGGAGCGAGCAGCGCTTCGGCCAAACGTGGCGACGATCGCGGAGACCATACCCGGGTTCCAGTCAACCACCGACGTCGCGATGTTCGTGCCGGCGGGAACACCTGAGCCTATCATTCATCGGCTCAACACCGCAATGAAAGCTGCGTTCAAGTCACCGCAGGTGACCAAGCCGCTCCTGGAGGCAGGCCTGATCCTGGTCGCGGGGTCGCCGGAGGAATTTCCGCAATATTTTGCAGAGGAGTGCGGAAAGTGGCGCAAGCTCATTGAGACGCAGAACATCAAGTTGCAGTAGGAAGCTTCATCTTGCCATTTCTCTCCGCCGCGTTGTCACGCATCAAACCATCGCCGACCAATTTCGCGTCGGACCGCGCGCGCAGGCTGAAAGCCGAAGGGCGCGATATCGTCGCGGTCAGCTCCGGTGAACCCGATTTTGATACGCCGGACAACATACGGGCGGCCGCGAATGCTGCGATTGCGCGTGGGCGCACGAAATATACGCCTGTCGCCGGCATTCCCGAGCTGCGCGAGGCCATTGTCCTCAAGTTCAAGCGAGAGAACCATCTCGAATATCAGGCCGCGCAGACCATCGTTTCGACAGGAGGCAAGCAGGTTGTTGCCAACGCGCTGCTGGCGACGGTGGATCCGGGCGACGAGGTCATCATCCCGGCCCCTTATTGGGTTTCATATCCTGAACTCGTTCAGCTCTGCGGCGGGACGCCGGTCGCCGTGACGACTGACGTCACCGACGGCTTCACATTGCGAGCCGAAGCGCTCGAAGCCGCCATCACGCCGAGGACAAAGTGGCTGATCATGAACTCGCCGTGCAACCCGTCCGGCGCGGTTTATACTTACGATGAACTCAAGGCGCTTGCCGAAGTCCTCAAACGCAACCGGCATGTGTGGATCCTCACCGACGACATCTATGAGCATCTGGTCTATGGCGATCTGGCGTTTGCAACCCTGGCCCAGGTAGAGCCGGAGCTTTACGAACGGACGCTGACCGTCAATGGGGTCTCCAAGGCTTACGCAATGACCGGCTGGCGGATCGGATTTGCCGGTGGCCCGCAGAAGCTCATCAAGGCGATGGAAACCATCCAGAGCCAAGTGACGTCTGGCTCCTGCTCCGTCTCCCAATGGGCCGCAGTCGAGGCTCTCAACGGCCCGAAGGATTTCCTGAAAGATCGTCGCAAGGCCTTCGAGCAGCGCCGGGACCTTGTGGTATCGATGCTCAACCAGGCACACGGTATTCAATGCCCGATCCCTGACGGCGCGTTCTACGTTTATCCGTCCTGCGCCGGCGTGATTGGAAAGCGGATGGCGGATGGTCAGATCATCAAGACCGACGAAGATTTTGTTCTCGCACTCCTGGAGAGCGAGGGAGTGGCTGTGGTGCATGGGTCAGCATTCGGTTGCGGCCCGAACTTCCGAATTTCCTACGCGGCATCCATGGACCTGCTCGATGAAGCCTGCCGCCGTATTCAACGGTTTTGCGCCAGCCTCAGGTAAATGAAAGTGTTGAGCAGGGTACCGAGTGTGTTTCCGCTAAGCTCATGATCGGAACTGGCTGCTTCACGTTGCAGATTCTGCGCCATGGCTGGACTATTTGTGATGAGTTTTACTTTAACCGACTTCAGGGGCATTTGACCAAGTAATTGATTTTATGGCCCGCCCGATGCAGCGGCGGAAGAGATCCGCCGGGTCGGCGCCAACCGTTGCTCTAGGTTTGAAAGAGCCCTAAGCCCAGTCGCAACGCGCGCAGCACATGCGAACAGATCCGCGTGGGCTTGGGTGAACTTCACGAACGTGCCGCTCTCGTGCAACATCCAGCGGTCATGACGATCAAGCACCTTCTTTTGGGGCTGTTCGATGGGATGATTTCCGGCTAGCCTCCTCCGAAAGGCCGCATGTAAGTTCTCCACGGCCATTTCAATTTTTTCAGTATTGATATTTCCGGGGGTAGTAGCGCGAAAACTCCGCGTGATTTCGCGGGCCGGCTTGTTGCCGGCAAGGGCAGCAAATTCTGCCGCTTGCATTTCAGGCTTCCACAAGAAGCGCGCTTGCGAGCTAGGCGGGAGTTCAAGTTCTTTCCCGTTGAGACGTACCTTACCGAAATCGATCATTGGAAAACATTGCCAGATGGGCTCGTCGAGTTCACGGTCAAGCGGCTGCGACAGCGCAAACCGGGCCCAATCTCATAACGACGTTCACCGACGGCGCATGCGGCGGCCGCAGGGTGTTCTATCGGCTTTCCCGGTCGTTCACGTTATGTCCTGTCGCGTTAAAGCCACCGCCGTTAAACTTAACTAGCAAGCTTAATCGGCGGGTTTTCTTGCGGGGCACTGTGGCCGCGCTACCGTCGTCTCATCGGTCACGGAGGTGAACTATGAGCGACAAGACAAAGACCAAGGCCGAGCTGCTCGAGATGCTGGCCGAGGCGGTCCGCAATACGCAACCCCCGCCGGTCCGTAACACGCAACCCGAGCCGGTCGGCGACGCGCAACCCGAGCCGAAGCGCAAAACGCAACCCCGCAAAACGCCACTTGCGTCGAAGCGACCGGCCAAAAATAAAAGCGTTCGCGGATCTGCTGGCCGCAAGCAGCGGCGTCGATAATGCAGCCGGTGATCCATGATCGATAAAACGAGGAAGGACCTCGCGCAACGACAGGCGGTGAAGGCGTTTTTACGGGCGGATAAGCGAAAGGCCGTAACTGAATACGAAAAAGCGCAGGAAGCCTTCCAAAAAAACTACGAACGATTGCGGGCTGAGCGACTAGCCAGGGAAGCCGCGAAGTCCAAAGAGAAATAGGAATTGCCGTTGCCCAGGGATGAACGATAAAGCTCTCTCCCGCGAAGACCTTCGGCTGTGCGTTCTGAGCAAGTGCTGCACTCGTGGCGAATAGAAGGGCGGCAATTGCGACAGGCGCCTTCATGTTCATTTCCCGCCCGAGCTTGACGAATTTCTGCGTTGCTTCCTTCTGCTGCCTCTCAGTCAAGTATGCGTTGGACGAATGCTGTGCCGGCAGGACTGCTTGCGCAGATATACGAATATCGTTCGACGATGCCAGTTGTGACCGTATCGATGTCGACGATGATCGGCCTCGATTGACCTTTCCAGTTTGCGAGCTGTTGAGGCGGCATCGATCTGGTGCCTGACTTTTTGACCTGCAGCCCGGCGATTTTTGGAAGACCTTCAGTGGCTTTCATGATGCATGATCTGGCCTTATCCGCTGCAGCGCAGCTGAACGCAGGGATGAACAGCGCCAGGATCGCGCTGCCGATGACGGTCTTCATGTCCCCGTCCCTTCTTGAGTGCACACGCCAGGCCGTGCGAGGCTGTCTACAAGACCGTCAGCAACAGGATCGAATCCCGTGTGAAAAATACACGTGGCCGCTCCGCCATAAGCAGGTGCGAAAGCAGGATCGAGCATCCGCCGCCCCTGCAACGCCATCATGCAGACCGGCTGTTGCGGTTCGGCATGCCCCCGACTGCGATGATCTCGGCGCTCAATTGCTCGATGGTCGTGCGATGCCGCATCGCCGTTTGCCGGATCAGCGCAAAGGCATCCTCTTCCGAAAGGGCGTGGCTCTTCATCAGCTGCAACACGGCGCCGAACACCACACGGCGCGAACGCACGCGCTCTTCCAGCTTCTCGATATGCGCGGCCTCCTCGCCGCGCCGCTGCGCACAGTCGAAGGCGACCACGAGCGCGGTATAGAGGCCGGCGGAACGCAGCGGCTTGATCAGGAAGGAGGCGGGCTGCAGGTCGAGCAGCCATTTCAGCCGGCTGGGCGTCTCGGTGCCGATCAGCGCGACGATCGGCGCATTGATCTTGAGGGCGGGGGGACGATCCGACTTGATCGGGATCGCGTCCGCATCCAGCACGATCACGTCGACAGGCTCTTGCGGCGATTGCTTGTCGCCGGGATCGGCCTCCACGACCGACATGCCCAGGCGATCCAACTGGCGGCGCAGGATCGAGATGTCGCGCTCGTCCTTCATCATCATGAGGGCGCGACGGCCGCGGACGGAAAAAGGCGATGGTCTGGTCATTTGACGACCCGCAAATGGTTCGAGCGCCGTGCGACGGCGTCGCTGTTTTCCGATCTCGTGCCGATCGACGCGAGATCGAGACTGGAGAGATACGGATCGGGGTGTTCGGGAGCATCCGCCTCCCAGAAAATCTCGAACCGGCAGTCGGACACCGAGCGCGCCAGACGCGGCGTGAGAAAGCAATGATTGTTGTCGGGATCCACCCAGACCGGCCCTTGCGGAGAATCGTAGCGATGGTTGGCGGCCGCGCGGCGAACGGCTGACACCTCGACCGAGCCGGCGCGGCGGATGGCGCGCGCCAGCAGCATGACACAGACATAGGTCGACTGGCCATCGACCGAGACGCTGCTGTCGGCGCCGTGACGCGCTTTCCATCGCGCGACGAAAGCGCGGTTCGCTGCGTTTTCAATGCTCTCGAAATAGGCCGAGGAAGTGATGCAGCCGACCGAGGCGTCCGATCCGATCAGCTTCAGCTCCGGCTCGCAAAGGCTGCAGCTCAACACCGGGATCGAATGCCCCGCGCGTTCCGATGCCGCGTGCAACGCGCGCATGAAGACGTAGCTGGACTCCCCGACCAGCGTGTTGAAGACGACAGGCGGCTTTCGATCGATGATTTCCCGAACGATGTGGTCTACTGCCGTCTCGCCAAGCTCGAGCAGCCGCTCGGCGATGATGCGGCCGCCGGCGCTGGTCACGATCTCACGCAGGACCCGATTGGTCTCCCAGGTCCAGACATAGTTGGAGCCGACACAGAACACGTCGGTTGCGATGTGCTCGAGCATGTGCCGCACCAGCGGCACCACCGTGTGGTTGGGAGCGGCGCCGACATAGATCACGTTGTCGCTGCTTTCAAAACCCTCGTAGCGTGCGGGGTGCCAGAGCAGGCGCTCGGTGCGCTCGACGATCGGAATGACCTGCTTGCGCGAGGCGGACGTATAGCAGCCGATGATATGCTGCACCTGTTCGCTGCGGATGAGATCGTCGCAGGCGGAGTGATAGGCGGCGACCACGCCGCCAGGATCGCGCAAATGCGGCGTGAGGGTGAAGTCGAACTCGTCGCTCTGGTTGACCTCGTCGACGGCCATCAACGCGCTCTTCTCCATCTCCCGTGCCATCATTTCGTAAGGGCCCGATCGGGAAAACACGAGACCGAGAGGGACGGACGGTTTTATCATCAGGTCATTCCGGAATTGCTGTGGCGTTTCATCTCATCTTGTTTGCGCATGATCCTATCGGAAAACCGCTGCACACCTTTCCGGATCATGCGCCAGAGTTTCGATTTGTCACCCGTCATCCGCGATGCAACCTGCGTGCGTTTTGAGCTGCCCTAGCTCAAAAAAGGGGCCCGGCTCTGATTGACAAGCCCGGCAAGGCTAAGACACTATCCTCCGGTAAGCAAATACGTGCATGGCGAATGAGTTCTCGCGCAGCCGCTGATGTCTGAGTGACGACCTCGCGCTTTCGTTCTGCAACGTAGATCTACGCGACCATCGATAGTACGGCATGTGAGCCATTCGGGGCCTGTTTCGGCCACGGGTGGCTTTTTTCGTTTGTGTGGGGGTGAAGCATGGTGGTGCGTCTTCCGACGTTGGAGCAAATCGATGCGCTCGGTTCGGATTTTGGCCTTGTGCTCACCGCGGACGAGATCGCGGCGTTCCAGCAGGCCTTCAAGGGGCCGCTCGCTTCCTATGGCCGGCTCGAGGAGCTTGTGGCGCCGGCCTTGTCGCCGGTCGCGCCGCGCTCGCCGGGTTATCGGCCGTCGGCTGCCGAAAATCCCTATGGCGCCTGGTACTGGAAGACGGATATCAAGACCGGAAGCGAAGGGCTCTTGAGCGGCAAGAAGGTCGCCATCAAGGACAATATCTGCGTGGCCGGCGTTCCCATGATGAATGGCTCGGCGCTGCTCGAGGGCTATGTGCCGGAGCTCGACGCCACGGTGGTGACGCGGATTCTCGATGCCGGCGGCACCATCGCCGGCAAGGCGGCCTGCGAAGACCTCTGCTTTTCCGGTGCCAGCCATACCTGCGCGAGCGGCGTCATCCGCAATCCACACAATCCGGCCCACAGCGCCGGCGGCTCGTCGGGCGGAAGCGCGGCGCTGGTCGCGGCCGGCGAGGTGCCGATGGCGCTCGGCGGCGACCAGGGCGGATCGATCCGCACGCCATCGAGCTGGTGCGGCGTTTACGGGCTCAAGCCGACCTGGGGTCTGGTGCCGACCACGGGCTCGATGCCGATCAGCTATTCCGTCGATCATTGCGGTCCGATGTGCGCCACCGTCGAGGATGTCGCGCGGCTGCTTACGGTCATCGCCGGTCACGATGGCTGGGATACGCGAACCATCAGCGCGCGCACCGGCGACTATATGTCAGCTGTCGGCAAGTCGGCCAAGGGATTGCGCGTCGGCATCCTGCGCGAAGGATTTGGTCATCCCGAGAGCGATCCCGCCGTCAATGACAAGGTGCGGCAGGCCATCGCGGCGCTGGGCAAGGCGGGCGTCGAAGCTGAGGAAATCTCGGTGCCGTGGCATCTCGATGGGCCGCATGTCTGGGGCGGCATCATCCTGGAGGGCGCGGCCGAGATGATGCTGAAGGGCTACGGCGTCGGCAATAACATCCAGGGCTATTATCCCGTCTCCATGCAGGAGGCGCTGGCGCGCGGCATGGGAACGCGGATCAACGACGTGTCGCCGACGGTGAAGCTGGTGCTGATGCTCGGCGAATACATGCATCGCCACTATCACGGCCGCTATCATTCCAAGGCGCAGAACCTGCGCGTGCTGCTGCGGCGCGCCTATGACGAGGCGCTGGAAAAGTTCGACGTGCTGGCGATGCCAACCATTCCGTTCACGGCAACGCCGATACCACCAGCCGATGCACCGCTCGGTACCGCGATCGATGTGGCACTGAACATGCAGGCAAACACCTGCTCCTTCGACGTGTCGGGGCATCCCGCCTTCACCGTGCCGGTCGGCCGCATCAATGGGCTGCCGGTCGGATTGATGCTGGTGGGCCGCCATTTCGAGGAAACAACCCTGATCCAGCTTGCCTCCGCCATCGAGGCCGGTGGGGACTGGAAGTCGAACTAAGGGCGCAAATGATGTGTAAAACCGGCCGCCGCGCATAAGGATTTGAGGAGATCGCGATGATCAAAGATCCCTGGCTCACATCCTCGATCATGGCGAAGCGCGGCGTTGCGAAGGGGGCGGCCGGTCAGCGCCACGAACTCTCGATCGCGGCGCAGGGGGCGTTTCATTATGTTTACGGCCCCTACGCGAAACCTGTGCTGTCGGTGGAGCCGGGCGATGTCGTTGCCGTGGAAACGGAAGACGCGTTTGGCGGTGTCATCACCAGCGAGAAGGACAGCCCGACCGCCAAGCTGAAGTTCCCCTTCCTCAACCCGCAATGTGGGCCGATTGCGGTTGCGGGCGTCGAGAAGGGTGATTGCCTGGTCGTCCTGATCCATGCCGTGGAGACGCGGGGCGCCCAGCCGGCCGGAACCACCTGCATCATTCCGGAATTCGGCGGCCTGGTCGGTACTGCCGCCACCGCCATGCTCAACCCGCCTCTGCCGGAGCGGGTGAGGAAGGTGCATGTCGACAAGGACGGCGTGCGCTGGAGCGACAAGATCACGCTGCCCTACCAGCCGTTCATCGGAACCATCGGCGTCTCGCCGGAGATCGAGGCGATCTCCTCGCTGCAGCCGGATTATCACGGCGGCAACATGGATCTGCCCGATGTCGCGCCGGGATCGATCCTTTATTTCCCCGTGCACACCCACGGCGGCCTGCTCTATGTCGGCGACTGCCACGCCGCCCAGGGCGACGGCGAATTGTCGGGCGTTGCGATCGAGCAGCGCGCTACCGTCACCTTCCAGATCGACGTCATCAAGGGCTGGAGCTTCGCCTGGCCGCGGCTGGAGACGGCGGATTTTCTGATGACGATCGGCAGCGCGCGCCCGCTCGAGGATGCGGCGCGCATCGCCTATCGCGAACTCGTGCGCTGGATGAGCGCCGACTACGGCTTCGATGAAATCGACGCCTACATGCTGCTGAGCCAGGCCGGTCGCATCCGGCTCGGCAACATGGTCGATCCGAAATACACGATGGGCGCGTCGATCTTGAAGAAATACCTGGTTTCATGAAGGGCAATCGTGAGGAGAACCACGCAATGGATATGAATCGCAGAAAATTCTTGCAGAGTACGGCGGCCGGAGCTGCTGCCAGCCTGTTTGCGTCCGAGGCGTGGGCCGAGGATCCGATCGGCGTCGCCGGCATCCACGATCTGTCGGGCGGCCTCGACATCTACGGCAAACCGATGGTCGACGCGCTGACGCTGGCGGTCGAGGAAGCCAATGCGGCGGGCGGCCTGCTCGGGCGCCAGATCAAGCTGATCAATTACGATCCGCAATCGACCATGCAGCTCTACACCCAGTTCGCGCAGCAGGCGGCGCTGAAGGACAAGGTCGCGGTGGTGCATGGCGGCATCACTTCGGCCTCGCGCGAAGTCATCCGGCCTGTGCTCGACAAATTCAAGACTCTCTATTTCTACAATACCCAGTATGAGGGCGGCGTCTGCGACCGCGACCAGTTCGACACCGGCGTGACGCCGGCGCAGACGGTGGAGAAGCTCGTGCCCCATGCCATGAAGAAGTGGGGCAAGAAGGTCTATGTCGTCGCGGCCGACTACAATTACGGCCAGATCACCTCGCAATGGGTGAAGAAATACGTCACCGAAAACGGCGGCGAGGTGTCGTCGATCGATTTCTTCCCGCTCGATGTGACGAATTTCGGCTCGACTATTTCCAAGATCCAGGCGGCGAAGCCGGACTTCGTCTGGTCGGCGCTGGTCGGCGGCGCGCATATCTCCTTCTACCGGCAATGGGCGGC
This sequence comes from uncultured Alphaproteobacteria bacterium, assembly GCA_963739755.1. GTDB lineage: Bacteria > Pseudomonadota > Alphaproteobacteria > Rhizobiales > Xanthobacteraceae > Bradyrhizobium. The sequence goes on from CAVUCB010000060.1 coordinate 67,417, forward strand.
GGCCGGCATGCGCAAGAGCATTCCGATGGCGTCGACCACCTTCGCCGTGGGCAATGAGCACATCGTGCTGTCGCCGGAAGAGTGCGACGGCATGCTGGTCTGCTACAACTACTTTCAGGACCTGAAGAACCCGGTCAACGAAGCCTTCGTCGCCGCCTTCCACAAGCGTTTCGGCGCCGACTATCCCAACATCACGGAGCTCGCGATGGGGACCTATCAGGGCTTCCGTCTGTGGGCCGAGGGGGTTAAGAAGGCGGGCAGCGTCGACCGCATGAAGGTCATCGAGGCGCTGGAAACCGGCATCAGCATCGATGCGCCATCCGGCAAAGTGACGATCGATCCGCCGACGCATCATTGTGTGCTTGACGTTCACATCGCCGAAGTTGCCGACAAGAAGCTCAAGGTGCTGGAGGATTTTGCACAGCAGAAGCCGGCCGACACGGCGGCCGTGTGCGACCTGATCAAGAATCCGAATGACAACCAGCAATATGTGATCAAGATCTGAGGACGCACGGCTCGGTCTTGTTTGGGAAAGGTGAACGTGGATCTCGTTGCTCTACTGGCAATCCAGGTTCTATACGCGGTCGCCAGCCTCGCGCTGATCAGCGTCGGGCTGGCGATCATCTTCGGCATGATGCGGGTGATCAACCTCGCGCATGGCGAGTTCCTGATGCTCGGTGGCTATGCGGCGATTGTCGCAACCAACCACGGCATCAATATCTGGCTCTCGATGCTGGTGATTGCCCCTGTCGTCGTCGGAATCATCGGCGTCATTGTCGAGCGGGCCATCATCCGCTTCCTTTATGGCCGCATGATCGACACCATGCTCGCGACCTGGGGCCTCAGCCTGTTCCTGGTCGGTCTCACGACAGCGATTTTCGGTAACACCACGGTCGGCATTTCGGCGCCGCTCGGCAGCTTCGAGATCGGCGCCTACCGCGTTTCGACCTACACGCTCTTTGTCATCGCAGTCGCAATTGCCGTGCTGGCGGCCATTTTCGCAACGCTGCGCTGGACGCGGCTTGGCCTGATCGCGCGCGGAACGATGCAAAATGCCAACATGGCGGCCGCCCTCGGCGTCGATCCGCCGCGCGTCTATGCAGTCACCTTCGGCATCGGCGCCGCCTTGTCGGGCCTTGCGGGCGCTGTGCTGGCGCCGGTGTCGGGCGTATTCCCGACCATCGGCGTCGCCTATGTCGCAAAGTCCTTCATCACCGTGATCGGAGGCGGCGCGGCCATTCTGAGCGGGACGGTCTCGGCGTCGGCGCTGTTCGGCACGGTCAACCAGATCGCCACCTTTGTCACCACGCCGGTGTTCGGCGAAGTGGCGCTGCTCGCCACCGCGATCGTCCTGATCCGCCTGCTGCCGCAGGGCATCACCGGCCGCTTCTTCCGGAGAGGGTTGTGAACGGACGCGCGCTCAACATACTCGGCCTCGTGCTGGTCGGCGTCGTCGGAATCCTGTTCACGGCTTTCGCGCCGCGTTTTCTCGAGCTTGACACGCTGCTTGAGATCACCGTCTACCTGATCATGAGCGTGCTTGCGCTCAGCCTCGCGCTGATCTGGGGCTATGGTGGCATTCTCTGCTTCGGGCAGTCGGCTTTCTTTGGCCTCGGCGCCTACACCTACGCCATCGCGGTGTTCAATTTCGGCGAAAGCACGATTCCGCTACTGCTCGCCATTGCCCTGCCGGCCGCGTTTGCGGCGCTGCTTGGCTATTTCATGTTCTATGGCCGCATCGGTGAGGTCTATCTCGGCGTCATCACGCTGACGGTGACGTTGATCCTCTTCAACTCCATCAATTCCACCGCGGGCCCGGAGTTTCACATCGGCGTGGCGCGGCTCGGCGGCTTCAACGGCATTCCCGGCATTCCGCCGCTGAATTTCCCCGGCAACAAGAATGCCGCGATCGATCTCGAGGGCATGTTCTATCTCGCGGCCATCTCGCTGCTCCTGACCTATTTCGGACTGCGGCTGCTGCTCGCGAGCCGCTTCGGCCGCATCATCGTCGGCATCCGCGAAAACGAACGGCGCGCCGAGCTCTTGGGCTACGATCCGCGCGCCTACAAGTTGGCGACTTTCACCATCGGCGGCGCGCTGGCCGGCTTTGCCGGCTGCCTGTTCGCCAATTGGGGCAACTTCGTCAGTCCGACCATCTTCGGTCTTTCGCAGTCGGCGCAGATCATCATCTGGGTCATTGTCGGCGGCCGCGGCACCCTGATCGGTCCGATCGTCGGCTGTATCGGCATTCAATGGCTCAACACGGCGCTCGGCGCCAACCAGCCGACCGGGTCGGATTGGTGGGCAAAGATATTCGCCAATGCGCCGCTCATTCTCGGCACGATCCTGATTGCGTTCGTGTTGCTCGTGCCGAAGGGGCTGGTGCCGACGCTCGCTGAACTCGGGCAATGGCTGTTGCCCCACCGCCAGCGTAGCGCGGCGGAGCGCGAGCGCTTCGAACCGAATGCGGCGGAGTAGGGTGATGGCCGCACCGCTTCTTCAGACCATCGACCTCGGCGTGAATTTCGGCGGCGTGCGCGCCGTGCGCAATGTCGATTTTACCCTCGACGAGGGCGAGCTGCGCTGCCTGATCGGACCGAACGGGGCCGGCAAGAGCACCTTCTTCAAGATGCTGACGGGCCAGCTCGCGCCGAGTCACGGCCGCGTACTGTTCCGCGGGCAGGACATCTCCGATGCGCACGCCCACGAGATCGCCCGCCTCGGCATCGGCATCAAGACCCAGGTGCCGAGCGTGTTCGATGGCCTCTCGGTGCGCGAAAATATCTGGCTGGCGGCAAGCCGCATCCATCCCAGGTCGAAGGCCGCGGCTTTGGTCGACGAGATGCTGGAGCGGATCGAGCTGACATCAGCGGCGGACCGTATGGTCGGCCAGCTCGCGCATGGCCAGCGACAGTGGGTCGAGCTTGGCCTCGTGCTGTCGACCGATCCCGAGCTCATCCTGCTCGACGAGCCCGCCGCGGGCATGACGCATGAGGAGGTCCACAAGACGGCCGAGCTCGTCCGCGAGATCAACCTCAGCAAGGCGCTCATCGTCGTCGAGCACGACATGCAGTTCATCCGCATGATCGCCAAGAAGGTGACCGTGTTCAACCAGGGCAACATCCTGGTGGAGGATCAGGTGGAGAACATCATGCGCAACCCGCTGGTGCGCGACATCTACCTTGGCAAACAGGCGGCCGCATGATGCTCGAGGTACAGGACCTGCGCGCGGCCTATGGCCGGATCCCCATCCTCAACGGCATCAGCTTTGCCGTCGCCGACGGCGAGTTCGTCGGCATTCTGGGCCACAACGGAATGGGCAAGACCACCTTGCTCCGCGCCCTGATGGGATTTCTGCCGGCCACATCCGGGCAGGTGCGCTTCGAGCATCAGGACATCACCGGCTTCGAACCGTTCCGCCGCGCCCGGCTCGGGCTTGGCTATGTGCCGCAGGGCCGCGAGATATTTCCTGCGCTCACCGTCTACGACAATCTGCGGATGGGATGCACCAAGCAGCAGAGCGCGGCCGAGCGAGAAACCATCGAGACGGTGCTGGAGGAGTTTCCGCGGCTGAAGCCGCTGCTGGAGCGGCTCGGCGGCGCACTGTCGGGCGGAGAGCAGCAGTTGCTTGCGATCGCGCGCTGTCTTTGCGGCAAGCCCCGCCTGGTGCTGCTCGACGAGCCGACCGAGGGCATCCAGCCGTCGATCATCGATGAGATCGTCGAGACATTGCAGCAGCTGCGCGCCAAGAGCGGGTTGACCATCATCCTGGTCGAGCAGAATCTCGATTTCATCGCCGCGCTGTCGCAGCGGATTCTCATCATTCAGAAAGGCACGATCACCCGGGACGTTGAACTGGATGATCTGCACGATGCAAGTCTTGTCGGGGAATTCATCGGGATCACAGCCTGAGCCCGGTCAACCGGGCCGCGTCCAGAGGGAGAAGAGCCATGGCAGTCAGACGACCCACTCTCGAGCAATTGCGCGGCGTAGCCGAGGATCTCGGCATGACCATGAGCGATGACGAGCTCAAATCCTACGACGCCCTCATGCAGGCGAACTACCTCGCCTATGACGCCGTCGACGCCATGCCCGACTATGTCCCGCCGGTGAAATACCCGCGCACGCCGGGCTATCGGCCGGAAGGCGAGGAGAACAAGTATAACGCCTGGTACGTCAAGACCGAGATCAAGGGCGCCCCGAGCGGCAAGCTCGCCGGCAAGAAGATCGCGGTGAAGGACAATGTCAGTCTTGCCGGCGTGCCGATGATGAACGGCGCCTCGACGCTCGAAGGATATACGCCGGAGACCGACGCCACCATCGTGACGCGCATCCTCGATGCCGGTGGCACCATCGTCGGCAAGACGCATTGCGAGTATTTCTGCTTCTCCGGCGGCAGCCATACCTGCGCCGCCGGCGCGGTCCACAATCCGCACCGGATGGGTTACTCGTCCGGCGGCTCGTCCTCCGGCAGCGCTGTCGTGGTGGCTACCGGCGAAGCCGACATGGCGATCGGCGGCGACCAGGGCGGATCGATCCGCATTCCTGCTGCGTTCAGCGGTATCTATGGCATGAAGGGCACCCACGGCCTCGTGCCCTACACCGGCGTGATGCCGATCGAGATCACGATCGACCACACCGGCCCGATGACGCGCAACGTGCGTGACAATGCGCTGCTCCTGGAAGTGCTGGCCGGACCCGACGGGCTCGATCCGCGGCAGGTTTCGCCAAAGGTGGCGAATTACACCGAAGCGCTCGGCGGCGGCGTCAAGGGACTGCGCATCGGCGTCGTCAAGGAAGGCTTTGGCCATCCGAGCTCGGAAGCCGATGTCGATGCCAAGGTGAGAGCGGGGGCTGAGCTCTTCAGGAAGCTCGGCGCGACCGTCGACGAAATCTCGGTGCCGATGCATCTGGCCGCGCCCGCCATCTGGCTGCCGATCGCGGCCGAAGGCGCCACCGAGTTCATGATGAAGGGCAACGGCATGGGGACCAACTGGCGCGGTCTCTATAATGTCACGCTGCTTGACGCCCATTCCGCCTGGAAGCACCGGGCTGACGAACTGTCCGACAGCCTCAAGATCACGATGCTGCTCGGGCAATATTTCACCAAGCACTACCGCGGCCATTTCTACGCCAAGGCGCAGAATTTGAACCGCAAGCTGCGCGCGGCCTACGATTCGGCGTTCGCCAACTACGATCTGCTATTGATGCCGACCCTGCCGATGAAGGCGACGCCGCTGCCGCCGCCGGATGCGCCGCGCGAGCTCTACATTCAGCGCGCCTTCGAGATGGTTCCCAACACCGCGCCGTTCAATGCCACTGGTCATCCGGCAATGAGCCTTCCATGCGGCATGGGTGACGGCCTGCCGATCGGGCTGATGCTGGTCGGAAAATACTACGACGAGCCGACGATCTATCGCGCCGCCGCGGCGTTCGAAGGCGCGGGCGACTGGACCAAGATGTAGTTCGTGATGCGGCCGGTTGCACGACAGCCGGCCGCCATATCAGGCGGGAGGCAGCGATGGATCTGGGACTGAAGGGCAAGAGCGTGCTCGTGACCGGCGGCAGCAAGGGCATTGGGCTTGCGATCGCCGAACTCTTTGCAGCCGAAGGCGCCAATGTCGCGATATGCGCGCGCAACGCCGAAGAGGTGGCCCTCGTGGTGAAGGCGCTCGCCGCCAGGGGCGTCAAATCCTGGGGAGAGGGGATCGATGTCGCCGACCCCGTCGCCTTGAAGGGCTGGATCGAAGGCGCGGCCGCTCAATTGGGCGGCATCGACTGCATCGTCTGCAATGTCAGTGCGCTCGCCGTTGGCGATACGCCGGAGACCTGGGAGAAATCGTTCCGTACCGACATGATGCACACGGTCAATTCGGTCGCCGCCGCCAAACCCTATCTGGAGAAATCGAAGTCGGCCTCGATCATCATTGTCTCGAGCGTGTCGGGCTTTGAAGTTGACTTCGCCGCGGGTTCCTACGGAGCGATGAAGGCGGCCCTGATCCATTACTCCAAGGGGCTCTCCAGCCAGCTGATCCCGATGGGGATCCGCGTCAACGTGGTCTCGCCCGGAAATACCTATTTCGAGGGCGGCATCTGGCAGAACATCGAGCAAGGCATGCCGGACCTGTTCAAGACGGCAATGTCGCTAAACCCCACGGGCCGCATGGGAACAGCGCAGGAAGTCGCGGCCGGTGTCGTGTTTCTCGCCAGTCCAGTGGCGAGCCGCGTGTCCGGCACCAACCTGATCATTGACGGGGCACTGACAAAGGCCGTCTAGAGCGGAATGGGTCTAGATCGAATTGATAGGGGATTGAACGAAGCCGCCGGCGCGGCAATTGAGGAAGGATCGCAATAGCAGCCTCCTGTCTGAGAGGATCGCGGGTTTTCGAAGCCCAACCCTTCAGACAGGAGTGTCCCATGGCTGAGACCAGCCCTCTTCGCCGCCGCATGATCGAGGACATGACGGTCCGCAATCTGTCGCCGGCGACGCAACCGCCATTGCCCCAAATGCTAGGGTCAAGCGGACTTGGTGTGTTGCTGATGGTTTTGGTGGCCACCTGAGTATAGAGCGCGGTGCTGGCCAAGCTGGCGTGGCCGAGCGGACACACGCCATAATGCGGCGGCGCGACACGCATCGCCAATCAATTTAACGAAGTTTTATCCGATACATGGAACCCTGCTTTTAAGGACGACACCATGCGTCGTTCCGGGACTGGCAATACGCCGCGTTAGCGGTAGGAAATTTTTGCGTCGGAATCCCTCAGTACCATCAGGAGTTTCAGATGTTTTCGTGGCGAAGCAGCGCGGCTGCGCGCAATGCATTGGCGCAAGCTGCTGCGATCAGCGAATCGCAGGCCGTGATCGAGTTCAACATGGACGGCACAATCGTGACCGCCAACGAAAATTTCCTCAGGGCGCTCGGCTATACGCTTCCGGAAATCAAGGGCAAACACCATGGCATGTTTGTCGAAGCATCGGAGCGCGACAGCGCCGCGTATCGCGAGTTTTGGGCCAAGCTCAATCGCGGTGAGTACCAGGCGGCGGAATACAAGCGCATCGGCAAGGGCGGCAAAGAGGTTTGGATTGAGGCGTCGTACAATCCCATTCGCGATACGAACGGTAAGCCTTTGAAGGTCGTCAAATTTGCAACCGACATCACTGCGAAAAAGATCCGAAGCATGGAGGATGCCGGCAAGATCGATGCGATTCTGCGGGCCCAGGCTGTCATCGAGTTCAAGATGGACGGCACGATCATTACAGCTAACGAGAATTTCCTGAAGACCATGGGTTACGCGCTCGCTGAAATCCAGGGCATGCATCACGGCATGTTCGTCGAGCCGGCCATGCGAGAGAGTGCGGAGTATCGGGAATTCTGGGCGAAACTCAATCGCGGCGACTACTCCGCGGCGGAGTACAAACGCATCGGCAAGGGCGGCAAAGAAGTCTGGATCCTCGCCAGTTATAATCCGATTCTTGATGAGCGGAAGAAGCCCTTCAAGGTTGTCAAGTTCGCAACCGATGTCACCGAGCAGAAGCTGAGCACCGCCAATCTCGCAGGTCAGATTGCTGCAATCGGGAAGTCGCTGGCCGTGATCGAGTTCGACATGGACGGCACGATTATCTGCGCAAACAGCAATTTCCTGGGCGCCATGGGCTACGCGCTGGACGAGATTTCGAGGACGGCACCACAGCATGTTCGTCGATCCCGCCGAGCGCGACGGCGCCGCGTATCGCGAGTTCTGGGCCAAGCTCAATCGTGGTGAGTATCAGGCAGCTGAATACAAGCGCATGGGCAAGGGCGGCAAAGAGGTTTGGATTCAGGCTTCCTACAACCCGATCCTCGATTTGAACGGCAAGCCATACAAGGTCGTGAAATATGCAACCGACACCACGGTGCAAGTCATTGCGCGAATGAAGAGTGAAAAAGTACGCGGGATGATGGAGTCGGTCGCTGCCGGAGCGGAGGAATTGAATGCCTCGGTCCGCGAGATCTCTGAAGCGATGCTCAAATCGAAGGAAACTGCTTCAGATGCGGTCCATCGCGTTGAGAAGGCCGACGAGGAAGCGAAGCGGCTCGCTTCCGCAGCCGAGTCAATGAGCGGCATCGTCGAACTGATTGGCCACATTACCGGACAGATCAATTTGCTTGCTCTCAACGCGACGATTGAGTCCGCGCGAGCAGGCGAGGCCGGTCGAGGATTTGCCGTCGTAGCCGCCGAAGTCAAAAATCTGGCAAATCAGGCCAAACAGGCCACGGACAAGATTACAGACGAAATCGGATCACTCAACGGCATCTCAGGAGATGTTGTGCAAGCACTGAACTCCATCAGACAGGCAATTCAAAACGTCAGCGAATACGTGACCTCTACGGCTGCGGCGGTCGAAGAACAGAGCACCGTTACCGGCGAAATGTCGTCAAGCATGCAACGTGCGGCGGCCGAGGCGGCAAGCATCGGAAAGCAAGCGGCATAGCATCGGGTGCCGCGTTCTCTGGTGTCGGCATCCATCCCGGCCGGAGGCGACGTCGAGAATGGGCGAACTGCTGCGCTTCCCCGACGAAGTCGAAAGCCAATCCGGCGGGCGTTGGCAAGGACGGCCTGCTGCGTCCGAGACTGCTGATAGCTTCATCGGACTGACGAACGCGCTTGGTTCGCGGGCTCATGAACAACGTCAAGCGGAAGATTGGATAAGATATCGTAGGTTCGGTTGCTATGGGGAAAGGCGATAGCGCCGGCGCGCTAACGCGGGGAGGGATCGCGAGAGATGTCCGAAGCGCCTGACGACCGCCGCATCACCGTGTGAACACATTTGAAGCTGTGCGAAGTTGGGCGATCCAGGCGGCACCGTCGTTGAACCCCTCCGCCGATATCTGGCGCAGACCTGATCGAGATCATCTCCGTCAGGCGGAAACGGACGCTTTGAGATCATCCGCACGATCGCGATATAGCCTTCCGTCGGCAGCGCCAGACCGGTTGCCCTGGCGGCAAGGTAATGCTCTCGCGCGACGGAGAAGATGCCGGAGGCTTCGTCGTATCTGCCGGGTGCCAGTTCGAAAGCTCCAACGAGCCAGGTGCCCGTTCCTTCTCGCAACCGTCCGAGTTCCAAATTCCGGACAAGACGGGCAGAGCGAATTCCTCGGATTCGGCGGCGGCGACGGCTCTACGCCGCCAGTTCAGGATAACGACCAAAGCCGAAATGGGAACGACCAACACAGCAGCTACGATCTGAACAGTCGCCTTCAGATCATCGGTCTTGGCCCCCTTACCGACGCGCAGAAGCAGCAACTGATTGAAGCCGAACGGAAGGGACTGGTCGGCCAGTGACAAAAGGTCGGATTCCGACTTGAGGCAGGCGTCACCGTCCTGGCAACAGTTTGCGAAACTGGTGCGATATCGTTTCGAGACATGGATCGGAGCCGATGAGGAGGTCGCGAACCGGTTCCGCGCGTTATGCGACCGACCACGCCGGCAAAGAGGATGGGCCGCCGCAAACGCTGATGGTGCGCGCCTGGCTCAATCCGGACGGCACGGTGGAGCGAGTGTCGTTTGATACGCTGAAGGATGCGCGCGCGGATGTCGATTTGCGTCCCATTTTAACGCGCGGTAATTTTGGAAAGGCCGGACCGGTCAGCGCAGAGGCGCGTCGTGGTCCGGCTTGGATTTTCTGCGTAGATGAAGCAAATCAACAGCGGCAATATCGGCCTCGCGATGGCAAAGCGCACGCGCCTTGACGTGTCTCAGCGGTGTGTAGGTGAGACCTACTTCTTTTTCTTCTTGCCGGTCTTCTTCTTTGCCTTCGCCTTCTTCGCTTTCTTGGCCATGTTGCCCTCCGTGATCCCAAGCAAATGGTTCAATGCAAGTCGAGCATCGACATGCATGAATGTGAGAGTACACCACAATTGCAAAATTGATACTGCGTGCTTCGAAGAAGGTAAACGGCGCTCGCGCCGCTTGTGACTTTTCGAGTGGACGAAGCTCTCTCGCGACATTTGGACACGATGCGTGGACGCGAGTTCGCTGACTTGATTGAAAACATCCGCGCGGACACTGACATGAAGCCACGCTTCAGCATCGAAGGTCTCGCTTTTCCCTTCGCGTAGATGCAAACAGCGGGCGAGAGAACGACCCCTAGCATTACAGTTGCATTGTCCTGCGGTTCTGAATCTATGGGCGACCATGATTCGGGATTTGATGATTGGTGGTGCGTCGGTCGAAGATATGCTGACGCTGTGGGCTTCGTCGTTGCGAGAAGCCAAGCTGCGCATGCGTCCGCTGTTTACGCAGGAGCGGGTCGCGATCTCGGCGGGGCAGTTTTTCGATGGACTGTTGGGCAACGAACCGCGCAAGACGGGTTGGATGCGGGCGGAAACGGCCGGCGATAACGGCCCTTGGCGCCAGCAGGCGATCCTGGGCCGAGGACGATGGGATGCCGATGCACTGCGCGATGTGGTGCCTGAGTATGCACTGGAAGCGCTGTCCGATGGAGACGCGGTTCTTGTCATCGACGAAACTGGCTTTTTGAAGCAGGGCAAGGCCTCGTGCGGAGTTGTGCGCCAGTACACCGGTCGGCGGGTAAGATCACGAACTGCCAGATCGGGGTGCTCGCCTCCTACGTGTCGCGGCACGGTCATGCCTTCATCGACCGGGCGCTCTATTTACCAAAGGAATGGACGGATGATCGCCGTCGGCTGAAGGTGGCGCATGTGCCGAATAATGTGGAATTTGCGACCAAGCCTCAGATCGCTCGTCGGATGATTACACGCGCGATCGCCGCGAAGATGCCGTTCGCCTTCGTCGCCACGGACACCGTGTATGGTACGGGAATGATCGAAACGCTGCTTCGCAATGCCGGCAAGGGCTATGTTCTGGGCGTTGCCGCCAATCATGTGTTCCATTCCTGGGGCAAGCCGCAGTTTGTCAGCGGCACCGCCGCCACCATTGCGCAGAGCCTTCCCAAGACCGCTTGGCGACGCCTATCGTCCGGTGAAGGAACCAAGGGGCCGCGTCTGCACGACTGGGCCTACGTCGAACTGGCCGATCTCGAGGCCGGCCAATACAACGACACCCTTGCTGGGGAGTGGACACGAGGCCTCTTGATCCGCCGCAACATCGCCAATGGTGATCTGGCCTTCTCCACTTGGGGTCCCAAGGGCACGCCGATGGCAAAGCTGGTTGCGGGGGAGGTCATCGCTGGGCTATCGAGGATAGTTTTGAGACCGCAGAATGAACTCGGCCTCGATCATAACGAGACCCGCTCCTGGCATGGCTGGCACCGCCATGTCTCCCTCGTCATGCTCGCCTTCGCCATGATGGCTGTCATCCGCCATCGGGCCAATGCTGAGCCAGCACTCAAAAAAACACTACCACGCCCGCGCACCAAACATCGTTCCTGATCCGCTGGTCGATCCAGGAAATCCGTCGCATCGCTATCAAGCTCGCTCAACGGCGCATCTCGATCGAACGTGTTCTCGCATGGTCGCTCTGGCGGCGAGCTCACCAGGCCGACGCTCGCCGCGCTCACCTCAGACGAAAAATGCAACTGTAATGCTAGGTCACGTGGGAGCCGTTTGGCTTTTGCTTGGCGCGCTTTCTTCCGAACTCGATCGGCCGCTCTCGATTGAGCACGGGCAGCTTCACGCTGCCGAGGTCAGTCTTGAGCGACGCCATCACAGCAGCTTTTGACCGGCGAGGGGGCTTTCCGACCTCGCGCATGTCTTCGTCGTGCAGGTCAATCAGAATCGCCAAACGTGCGGACGTTCCGCACCGCGCGCGGCTTGGACGATCCATTGCGGTCAATGTTGCGCTCTATTGCGAGCGCCCATTTCTCGCCGTCCTTTCGGGCGTCGGGAACGTCTCGGCCACATAACGGGTCTTGCGGCGGACCTGGACGCGCCAGTTTCCGAATGCCAATTGAGTGAAGGTCGCCACGCGTGTGCGCTCCGGCTTTCGTGTGCTCTATGTGTGCGCCGAGAGGTCAAAACCGGTCCAAACGTGTGCAATTTCGTCTAGTTTAGAGCGCGCACGTTCGTGTTTCATCTCGTTGAGAACACAGGGTAAATAATTGAAATCGCAAGACTATCCTTTTCCGTCGCACCGATGATGGACTGGCGCGAAAGTAGTTCTCTCAATGAGATAAAAGGCGGCGTGTGCACGACGTGTGCGCTGGGAGATCAAGAAAAATCTTGCGACAGCCAATGTGAGCAGGCCCTTTGGCGTGAGGCACGGCGACGATGTGCACGACAAAGACTCCGGGGGGTAGAGGAGGTGTGCGAGCGACGGAGGATGTGCAGCCTCAGTTGAAGAAAGTCAGTCCCTCCGCAGCGCTTTCGCGCGGCCTCGCGGGTCCAATCTAAGAATTCTTGCAACGGTGGTGGGTAGCGCTCCCCCGCTGCCGAGCGCTACGAATTTGTGCCCATCTCTTCTATTTTTTGCGATCCTGATCGGGCGATGGTAGCGCGATGTACCAACCAGACCAACCGTGTCCGATCCGGCATACTAAAGCCGTTGGTCCGCGGTCATCTCTGGTCCCGCTAAATTAGGCGACCGTCTGCAGGTAGAGGCCTGGATCGAAATATTTGCTTGCCGGCGTGAAATCCTTGATGCCGGCATTCGCCATGAAGAAATCGGTCGACTGCTGCAGCCAGTTGGTGACCGTGCCATCGGAATAGAGCCGTTTCCAGTCGTGGGAAGTGAACATCTTCTGCGCCTTGAATGACTCGTTGATGTCGGCCAGCGGCGTCTGGCTGTAGTGCGCCTTCTGCAGCTTCTCCATCGCTTCGTCGCTATTGGCGACGATGTAGTCGTTGGCCTCGGCCCAGCCCTTGATCAGCTTCGCGAGCGTTTCCTTGTTCGGCTCGTAATAGTCGTTGGCCGCGGCCCAGCCGCCGATGATCGCGGCTTGCGGATAATAGGCCGACGCGTCGGCGAGCTTCACGGCGCCCGGAACCTTGTCGCGCACGGTGACGTTGAAGGGCACCCAGAGCGCCACCGCGGGCACGGCGCCCGAGATGAACGACGTCACCGCGGCCGGCATGGTCTGGTTCACGAGCTCGACGTCCTTTGGATCAATCTTGTTGGCGCGCAGCGCCTTGTCGAGGAAGACATGCGCCGTGGTGCCGGTCGCCGTCGCGATCCGCTTGCCTTTCAGATCCTCGAACGACTTGATGCCCTGGTCGGAACGCACCCAGAGCTGCGCGGTCGCGACCTCGATGTCGTTGATCAGGAACACCTTGCCCTGGCCGCGTGCCGGGAAGTTCGAGAGCACGGCGCCCGTCGCGAGCACGTCGAGGCTGCCGCCGATCAGAGCCTGGAAGATTTCAAGACCGGTGTTGAACTGGCGCAGTTCCAGGTCGAGGCCCTGCTTGTCGAAGGTGCCGCGGTCCATGCCGGTCCAGATCTGGCCGTCGACGGCGACGGTATGGAGATAACCGACGCGGATTTTGGTCTTGGCCTGCGCGATCGCGGGCGCAGACGCCGCAAAAGCCGCCGAGCGCGACGCCGGCGGTCGTTGTGAGAAATTGTCGTCGATCCATGGCTTACTCCCTTCGCCTTACTTCCTTGATTATTCCGAAAATGCCGCGGGCCGCATCTGTGCCTGCTGCGCGCGGTATTCGTTCATCACGAGCTCGCGGATGTGGCTGCGCAATTCGCCGAACTCCGCTCTTTCCTGGAGCGATTCGTCGCGCGGATAAGCGAAGGGCACGTCGATGATCTCTTTGATCCGCGCCGGGCGCGCCGTCACCACCACGATGCGGGAAGCGAGATAGATCGCTTCCTCGACCGAATGCGTGATCAGCATGACCGTCTTGCCCTCGGCTCGCCAGCACGCGCAGCAGCAGGTTCTGCATGTTGGCCCGGGTCTGCGCGTCGAGCGCGCCGAACGGCTCGTCCATCAGCAGGAACTGCGGCTTGACCGCATAGGCCCGCGCAATCGCCAGCCGCTGCCGCATGCCGCCGGACAGATGCTTCGGGTAGGAGTTGGCGAAATCCGACAGACCCATGAGCGCAAGATAGTGCTCGCAAATCTGTTCGCGCTCTGCGGCAGCGACATGGTTGGCCTTCAGCTGCAGGCCGAAGGCGATGTTCTGCTTCACCGTCAGCCAGGGGAATACGCCATATTCCTGGAAGATGACGCCACGTTCCGGACCCGGTCCCTTCACGGGCTTGCCGTCGAACAGCACCCGGCCAGTGGTCGGCGTCCGAAAGCCGGCCAGCATGCTCATCATCGTGGTCTTGCCGCAGCCGGATGGCCCGATCACGGCGACGAAGTCACCGTCATTGATGTCGTAGGTGACGTCCTCGACGACGCTGAGCGGTCCCTTCGAGGTGTCGAAGGTGAGCGACACGTGGTCGAACTGCACGCGCCTGGCGCCGTTGCCTGATGCGTTCATGCGACTGCCCGTTCCTGCCACACCAACAGGCGGGCGCTAATCTTGCGCAGGATCAGGTCCATGATCAGCGCAATGAGGCCGATGCAGATGATGCCGACATAGATGACGTCGAGCAGGAAATAGGTCGAGGCGTTCTGGATCATGGCGCCGAGGCCGCGCTGGGCGGCGATGAGTTCGGACGCTACCAGCGTCGCCCAGGCGACGCCAAGTGCGACGCGCAGCGCGGTCAGGATATGCGGCACCGTGAGCGGAATGATGACCTTTCGGAAGATCTCCAGTTCATTGGCGCCAAGCGTTTGCGCGACCCGGATATAAAGCGGGGTGATCTGCGAGACGCCCTCATACATCACGATCACACCGGAGAAGAACGAGGCGTAGAACAGGATCACGAGTTTGGCGATCTCATCGACCCCGAAATAGACGATCACCAGCGGGATCAGCGCGATCGGCGGCAAGGCGCGGAAGAAGTTGATCATCGGATCGGCGAAGGTGCGCGCTGGCCGATACCAGCCGAGCAGGAAACCGACAGGAACGGCGACGAAGATACCGAGCGCTACGCCGAGAAAGACGCGGCGGGTCGATGCGTAGATGTCGATAAGCAGGCCTTCATGCAGCAAGCAGCTCGACGAATTTCGCAGCGACCTGGTGCGGCGCGGGGATCAGCGAGGCGTTGACGAGGCCGCTCCAGCGCACGGCGTACCAAAGCACGACCGCGCCGACCCACGGCGCAAGTCCCAATAAAAAGCGTCTCGCGACACTCCTCTTCATCTGGCGTTTCCGTCTGCAATTGCAGCTGAATAGTACCGCAAGATATTGCAAATTCCGGCCTTTTCTTGGGCGCAGATGATTGGAGTGCAATGTCCTCGCAGTCTTACCTGATAGACGGAGGGTGGGTCTAAACGGCCATCGGGTGAGGGATAGAAGGAGACAGCGCAACTTCGGTTGGTGTGGAAAAAAGTGGTAGCGCTTGCCGAACTCGAATCTCCGTGGCCTTTGATTTGCACGGAGTGCGTGCAGTTGCCGAGCCGCGATCTCATCGGCCCTGACCGGTGTCGACGGCGACCTGCACGTTGTAGCCGACGACGCCGGAGCCACGACCGCTCGTCGCCATCGAGCGGCTGTCGGGATCGGTCAGAGAAATTTGCTTTTCAGGCGAAGCAAGCATTTGCTTCTCGTAGATAGCGAGCTTGCTCATTTGCTCCTTCAGCTCCGATCAGAACGATCCTGCCGAACTCGCCGCGGGCCGGCAGAAGGAAGCGCCATCCCTTTTGGTAGCAAAACCATGCCGCCAGCAACGCTGCCGCCGTGGCATACCGAAGTGCATTGAAGATCCACACACCACTGGTCGTTACAGCATCCTTTGTAACGACGTAGTTCCGCCCCATGCGCCTATGACAAAAACCAGCAGCAGAGACAGCATGATGTTTTCGCGGGCACTTGTATGCTCAGCGACGCTGGATGCTCGCTCCTCAATAGACGGCAGGCGCGACAACCCAAAGCAAATCGACCGTTTCCTGACCCTCGCACCAGAAGCGATGAAACCTGGTGGCTTCGAACGCAAACGAGTCACCAGGCCCAATCATATGCACGGTGCCGTCAAGCTCGAGCGCGAGAGTGCCTGACATCACGATGCCGCATTTCGCGCCGCTCTCGTTGCGGGTTGCCTCGCCCCACGCGCCCCCCGGCCTGATCTCGATACGCATCATCTGGATGCCCGTGACTTCGTCAGGCGAGAGAAGTTCCTTTCGCATGCTTTTGGGCCCGAGATCGAGAGTGCGGCGGGCACTCGCGCGTACAACAGCGTCTTCCCGTTTTGATGTCGGCACGTCAAACAGCCATCCGACCGGCATATCCAGTGCCGTGCAGATCTGGCGAAGCGATCGAAGCGACGGTGTCGCAATCCCGCGTTCGATCTGACTGAGAAGCCCGGCGGATATATCGGCGCGTTCTGCCACATACTGAAGCGACAACCGCTTAATCGTTCGTCTGAGCCTCAGCTTTCGCCCGAGACCTTCGTCGCGCTCGGCTTCTGATGTTGTCTCAATCTTTGCTGGCTGTGACATTTGTCCTCCCTGCGGTGATGATAGCGCATTTCATCCTAAGGTACAAATCTTGAGCAAAATTTTTAGTGCTGTTGCAATCTAGCCGTCATGTGTTTACAAAATAGGACAAATGAGGGTCGTATGCGCGTTGGTATAGAAGTCGGAGGCACTTTCACCGATCTTGTCGCGGTCGACGGCAGCCGCGTCGAAGTCGTCAAGGTGCCGAGCACGCCGGCCAGTCCGGACAAGGGTGCCTTCGCATCGCTGGAGGCCGCCGGCCTCGACCCCGCTGTCGTTACAGACCTTGTTCACGGCTCGACGGTCGCGACCAATGCCATCCTGGAGCGCAAGGGCGCGCAAATTGCTTTCGTGACGACGCGCGGGTTCCGGGACATCCTGTTTTTCCAGCGTCACGATCGCCGCAACATTTATGACTTGCGTTATGCGAAGCCGGTGCCGCCCGTTCGGCGGAGGGATTGTTTTGAAGTCACCGAGCGGCTCGATTCCGCAGGTGGGATCGTTACACCGCTCGATGAGGCGGAGGTTGTGTCGGCGCTTGTGCCCGCGCTCAAGGCTGGTGGCTACGAAGCGATCGCGATCTGTCTTCTCTCCGCCTATACGTCGCCGGTTCACGAGACGCGGCTGAGGCAACTTATCTCGGCCGGGTTGCCGGGGATCCGTGTCGCCTGCTCCCACGACATTGTGCGCGAATTCCGGGAATTCGAACGGGCTTCGACGACCGTTCTGTCGGCCTATGTGCAGCCGGTGATCGACGGTTATCTCGACCGGTTCGAGGCGACGCTGGCTGCCGCCGGTTTCAAGGGTGCCTTCAGCGTCATGCAGTCGAATGGGGGCCGGATGCCGGCCACCGCGATGCGGAAGAACTCGATTGCGGCGCTGTTCAGCGGTCCGGCCGCCGGCGTGGTTGGAGCGATCCGGCAGGCCGAACGTTCCGGGCGCGAAAATCTCGATCACCTTCGACATGGGCGGCACTTCGACCGACGTTTGCCTTGTCGTTGATGGCATCCCCTCGGTTTCACCAGAAACCGAGGTTGATGGCCTGCCGATCCGGACCCCAGTGCTCGACATCGTGACTCGTCGGCGCCGGCGGCGGTTCACTGGTATGGATCGATGACGGCGGCATGTTGCGGGTTGGTCCACGCAGCGCGGGCGCGATGCCGGGGCCAGCCTGCTATGGCCGCGGCGGCACCGAGCCGACAGTTACCGATGCGCATCTCGTGCGTGGCATGATCCGGCCCGACGCGTTTCTCGGCGGAACGATGCAGCTCGACCTCGACAAGGCGCATCAGGCGTTTGAGCCGATCGCAAGTCGGCTTGGGCTTTCGGTCCGCGATGCGGCCGCCGCCGCGATCAGGCTCGCCGTCGCCAACATTGTTCGTGCGATTCAGCTGGTCTCGACGGAGCGCGGCCATGATCCGCGCAATTATGCTCTGTTGCCCTTTGGTGGCGCGGGTCCGCTGCTTGCCGCCGAGATCGCCGAGGAACTTGGCATCAGGGAGATACTGGTGCCGCCCAATCCGGGCGTCATCTCCGCGCTCGGCCTTCTGTCGGCTGACTACGTGAAGGTCTCGGGCCTCACTCGCCGTGCCGGACTTACCGACGCCGCTCCTCGCATGTCAGCGGACGAATTTGATCTCTTCCGACGGGAAGCCGAAACCGAGTTTCGTTCGCTTGGGCTTGATGGCAACCTGGATTTCGATCTCACCGCCGACATGCGCTTTGTCGGCCAGGCCTTCGAAATCCCGGTCCCCATCGATGCTGCGGCGCTGCCGCGGCTCGGTGCATCTGACCTTGCTGCTGATTTCGACGCCGCGCACCGGCGCATCTATTTTCATGGCGGAGATCCCGGCCGGAAGATTGAAATCGTCAGCCTCCGTTTCGGCGTGCGCCGTCGGCTGCAGACGTTGCCCGAGTTTCGCGAACGTCCCGCCCAACTCGCTGGCCCCGGCAGCATCGAGGTATGGACCCCGCTTGGAGCCGTGAAGGCGAAGCTGGTCGACGCCGCCTCGATCGCCTCGGGTCAATCCATCGATGGCGGCGCCCTTGTCGAAGGCTACAGTTCAACCTTATGGCTGCCTCCTGCCTGGCGGGCTGAACGCGATAAGGCCGGCAACCTCATCATGAGTCGGATCTCCGCATGAGCATCCCCGTCGAAACCCTTGACCCTGTCGACTACGCTGTGATCAGCCAATCGCTTATCGCGGCGGCCCGAGAGATGGGCGCGAAGCTGATCCGTTCAGCCTATTCGACTGTGCTGCGAGAGGCTCGCGATGGCTCCGCTGCGCTGCTTGATGATGGTGGCAACACCATCGCCCAAGCCGAATTGATTCCGATGCAACTCGGCACAATCGGGCATGTCGTCCAGCCTGCGCTTGCGCTATATCCGAAGGAAACACTTTCCGAGGGCGATTTCTTTGTAATGAACGACCCGTATTCGGGCGGCCAGCATCTACAGGACGTGTTTTTCTTTCACCCGATTTTCTTCGAAGGCAAAGTCCTCGGCTTCTCCGCTTCGGTCGCGCACCATCTCGACATATCGGGCGGCGATCCCGGGCTCAACATGGCTGCTACCGACGTTTATTCCGAAGGGCTCATCATCCCGCCCATCAAGCTCAACATGGCGCGCGATTGGCATGGCGGCGCGTTCGAGCGTATTTTGCGCGCCAACGTCCGGGTGCCGCATCAGACCATGGGCGATTTCGACGCCCAGGTCGCTGCGAACGCCATTGGAGCGGCGCGCATCGTCGAACTCGCCGAGCGCTACGGTGTGAACAAGCTGAAGGCCGTCATGGCGGCGCTGCTCGACTACTCCGAGACCCGGATGCGGACCGCGATCGCTGAGGTTCCGGATGGAGTCTATCTCGGCGAGGATGCCATCGACGACGACGGCATTACCGACGCGCCGTTGCCGGTGAAGGCAAAGGTTATCGTGAAAGGCGACAGCATCGAGATCGATTTTGCGGGCACCGCCGCGCAGGTTCGTCGCAACCTGAACGCGCCGTTCGCCGCGACGGTCTCGGCCGCGCTCTCCTGCGTAAAGGGCGTGCTGACCAGCCCCGACATCCCGTTCAATGCCGGTGCGGCACGGCCGATCACGGTGAAGGCTCCGAAGGGCTGCCTTCTCAATCCGCATCACCCTGCGCCCGTCCGTGCCCGGATGGAGGCAAGTTTCCGGGCCTGGAATGCGGTCATGAAGGCATTGTCTCAGGCCGTGCCGGAGAAGGTTATCGCCTGCGGCTACGACACGACAACCGTGGGCGTGCTGTCCCGGCTCGGCGACAACGGCTGGTCGGTGTACCTCGAGATTTTCGGCGGCGGCTACGGCGCGGCAATCGACTCCGATGGATGCGACGCGGTGGACTTGCCGCTGTCAAACTGTTCGAACACGCCGATCGAAGCGCTCGACCAGGACTTTCCCTTCTTCCGCGTCATCGAGTACGCCATGACGCAGGATAGTTGTGGCGTCGGACAGAGCCGCGGAGGTCTCGGCTTCCTGCGCCGTTACGAAATTCTGAAGGAGGGGGTCCGCTTTTCGCTTTACAGCGACCGGTTCAAGCGTCCCGCGGAGGGACTATTTGGAGGGGGCGCCGGCACAACGGGCTATTGTGAAGTCAGGCGCGGTGGCAAGATCATTCCGCTTAAATCGAAAGATGCATTAGATCTTTTGCCCGGCGACATTGTCACCCTCGCGGTCGGCGGAGGCGGCGGCTTCGGTGATCCATCGAAGCGCTCCGCCGAACGTTTGCGCGAGGATGTGGCCGATCAGATCATTTCGGCGGACCGTGCCGCGCGCTGGACCACTTCCAAGATAGCAGCGGAGTGACGGTCCGGATGGGGTCCTCGGCCGAAAGCCATGATCGATCGCTCTGGTCGGCGACCGTGCACGAGGCGGCCCTCGCTACCGATCCGTTCACCGGTGACAGCCGCATCGACCTCGCAGTCATCGGCGCCGGCATTACCGGCTGTTCGACGGCCCTGAATGCGGCCGAATCCGGTGCATCGGTGGTGCTGCTGGAAGCCAAGACGATCGGCTGGGGTGCCTCCGGGCGCAATGGCGGGCAGGTCATTCCGGGTCTGAAATACGATCCGTCCGAGATGTCCGCGAAATACGGTTCGGCCGTTGGCCGGAAGCTCACTGAAGCGGTCGGCAATGCAGCCGACGTCGTTTTCGACCGGATCGCAAAACATCGTATCGATTGCGATGCGAAGCGGAGCGGGTGGGTTCAGGCTGCCCACGCTGCGCCGGCACTCGCGCGTGTCCAGCAGCGGGCACGAGACTGGATGGATGTGGGCGCTCCGGTCGAATTGCTCGATGCCTCCGATATCGAAAGGCTGATCGGTACCCGTGCCTATCTCGGCGGCTGGATCGACAAGCGGGCCGGCACGCTCCAGCCGCTTTCCTTCACGCGCGGCCTCGCTCGTGCCGCGCGCGAAGCCGGGGTTGTCTTGCATGAGAATTCTCCCGTCGAATTCCTGGAACCGGACGGCGAGGGCTGGCGTATCAGGACGGCGAAGGGCACCGTCAGGGCCCGCTTCGTCGTCGTCGGGACCGATGCCTATTCGACGCCTCTCGTTGCGGGACTGGCGGAATCGATGCTGCTGGTGCAGAGCGCACAACTGGCGACCGAGTTCGCTTTCGCAAAATCTCCAGGCGCATATTTTGCCCGATGGCCGGTGTTGCTCCGAGACCCGGCGGCTTGCCTTCTATTTCCGGCTTTCGCCCGACGGTCGACTGATGTTCGGCGGTCGTGGCGCTGTCGGCGATACCGAGAGCGATGTTTTCACCGCGGCGTTAAGCGCCGCCATGCGTCGGACGTTCCCGGAAGCAGCCGATGTGCCGGTCGCTTTTCGATGGTCGGGCCAGATCGGGCTCACACTCGACGGCTTGCCACGCGTGCACGAGCCGGCTCCGAACCTGCACATCGGTTTCGGCTATAACGGCCGTGGCGTCGCGATGGCGACCGTGATGGGCGGCTGGCTAGCCGCGAAGGCATTGCGAGGCGAGGCACCGCCGCTTCCAACCACGAATTTCTCGCCGATCCGTTGGCATCAACTAAGGCGTCCCGCGCTGACGCTGGGCATCGCCTGGGCCTGGGCTCGCGACCGCATGGGGTTGGCCGGATGACGCAACCATCGGCGAATCTCCTCAGCCCGCTCACGCTTCGCGGAGTGACCGTTCCAAGCCGGATCGTCATCTCGCCGATGCAGCAATACACCGCCGGACCGGACGGCTTGCCGAACGAATTTCATCGCCAGCACTACGGTCGGCTTTCGCTCGGTGGGCCCGGCCTGCTTTTCACCGAAGCGCTTGCTGTCACGGCCTCGGGCCGGGTGACGAATTCCGATCTCGGCATCTGGTCGAACGACCATCTGCCGGCGCTTACTGCGCTCGTTGCCGAGATCGAGCGCTTTGGAGCGATCCCGGCGACACAGCTCATCCATGCCGGCCGCAAGGGCAGCGTTTCGCGGCCTTGGCACGGCTACTCGCCGCTGGATGCGACGACGGCTGCAAGGGGCGACGCTCCCTGGACCACGTATTCGGCGAGCGCCATTCCGGCCAATCGCGGTTGGCACGTTCCGGAGGCGCTCGACGCCGATGCAATCAAACGCGTTCTCGACGACTACGCTTTAGCGGCCGGGCGCGCCGCACAAGCGGGCTTCCGCGTACTCAACATTCATGCCGCCCATGGTTACCTGCTTCATTGTTTCCTTTCGCCCCTCGCCAATCACCGCCACGACGATTGGGGCGGCGATTTCGACGGACGGACGCGCATCCTGCTGCAGGTGGTGGGCGCGGTTCGCTCGAGCTGGCCATCCGACCGTCCGCTGATGGTGCGGCTCTCCTGCGTCGACGACGAGCCGGGAGGCTGGCCGCTCGATGATTCGGTGGCCTTGGCATCTCTCTTGAAAGAAGCAGGGGTCGATGTCGTGGATTGTTCTTCGGGCGGGCTCGGCGAACGCACCACCACCAGGATGATCCGCCGACCCGAAGGCTACCAGGTCCGTTATGCCGAGCGCATCCGCGCGGAAGCAGGCGTACCGACGATGGCGGTCGGACTGATCACGACGGCGGCCTTCGCGGATTTGGTCGTGCGCGAGGGCCGTGCCGATCTCGTGGCGATCGGCCGCGAGGCGCTGCACAACCCGCATTGGCCATTGCATGCCGCCCGTTCCCTCGGCCGGGATGAGCGTTTCGAACGCTGGCCTCCATCATGGGGCTGGTGGCTTGAGAAACGGGCGAGGGCCGCTGCCCTGCCTGAGACTTCAACCAACGCGACTGGAGGGTAAAGGTATGATGGATCGCAGACGTGTTCTAACCGGAATGGCGGCGGCTCCCCTGGCTTTCGCGGCGCCCGATCATTCGGCGCGCCAACGCGGAGAGTGTTCTCGACGTGGCGTCTGTCTACTCCCTGTCTGGGACCTTCGCCAATGTCGGGGCCGGCCTGAATGATGGGAGCAAATGGGCCTTCGAGCAATATGGCAGTGCAGCCGGGAACAAGCTGAACTACGTTCTGCTCGACGATCGCGGTGATGCCGGCGAGGCGGTTCGCAAGGTTCAGGAGGCGATGACCCAACGTGGCATCAAGCACGTGATCGGCTGTACGAACTCGGCGATCGCTCTGGCGGTTCAGAAAGAAGTATACGCCCGCAAGGGCATCTACATAAATGAGGCGGGTGCTGACGAAGTAACGGGCAAGGACTGCAACAAAGCGAGCTTCCGCTGGCCCGTCGCCTGCTACAGCGCGGTCAACGCCACCGTGCGGCCGCTGATCGACAAATTCCCGAAGGCCAAGCGCTGGTATACCATCACCGGCCAATACGTGTTCGGTGACAGCCTGCTGTCGAACTGCAAAGATGTGTTTAAGGAGAAGGGTATCGAGCACGTCGGCAATAGCTATCACTCGCTCTCCGACCGGGAATATTCTGGCTACATTGCCAACGCCCTGTCGCAGAACCCCGACGTCCTGGCGATTTGCAATTTTGGCAACCAGACGGTCGACGTCGTACGGCAGGCGATCAGCTACGGCATGAAACGCAACACCAAGATTTTGGCGGTTTGGTCTACTGGACTGGATCAATTCCAGGCCCTTGGGCCGGAGAATTGCGAGGACGTCTATTTCGGCGCGAACTTCTGGCACGGCGTCGACACACCGGGCGGCCGGCGTGTGGCCGAAATTGTCAAGCAGAAGACCGGCGATGTCCCGAATTACCTCCAGGCATGCGGCTACGCGGTCTCGCAAATGCTCATTGAAGGCATCAACAAGGCGAATTCAACGGATGTTCCCGCTATCGTCAAAGCGCTCGAAGGTCTCAGCTACGAGGGCCCAACCGGCACCGAGAAGGTTCGTCCCGAAGACCATCAGGTCGTGAAGGATTATTATCTGATGCTCGGAAAGGCCAAGAGCGCCATGAGGGACAAGAACGACCTCTGCGACGTCATCGCCGCCACCAAGGCGCTGCCGCCGCCAGAGAAGACTGGCTGCCAGATGGCGGCCTCGCTTTGAGCCGAACATAGACGAGCCGATGTCGACCCAGCTTCTCCTGTTTCAGGTTTTGAACGGTGTCGGCATCGGTATGATTTATTTTCTTCTGTCGGTCGGCCTCACGCTGATTTTCGGGCTGATGCGTTTCGTAAACTTCGCTCACGGAGCCTTCTATCTCGCGGCCGCCTATATCGCTTATGCCGTCGTGCTCTGGACCGGAAGTTTCTGGTGGGCTCTGTTGCTCGGCCCGGCCCTCGTTGCGATGCTCGCGCTCGCTATCGAACGACTTCTGCTTCGACATAGCTATGCCCTTCCGCACGAGGCGCAGATTCTCATCACCTTCGCGGTTGGGCTCATCATACAAGAGGTCGTGATCCTGCTCTTCACACCACTCGGTCATAAGGTACCGGTACCGGCCGCTCTTTCCGGCGTGTTGTTTCTTGGGCCATATGTTTATCCGGCCTATCGATTAGCGGTGGTTGGCGCCGCGGCTCTGGTAGCTATCGTGCTCTGGATCGCGATCGAACGAACCAAGATGGGCTCGATCCTGCGGGCTGGCTCTGAAAGCGCCGAGATGGTCAGCCTTCTTGGCATCGATGTCGATCGGGTCTTCATGACGACCTTTGCGCTCGGCGCCGCTCTTGCCGGTCTTGCCGGCGTCCTTGCCGCGCCGCTCCGGGGTGTCGAGCCATTCATGAGCGCCGAAGCGCTCGGGATAGCCTTTGTGGTCGTGGTCGTCGGCGGGCTCGGCACCCTTTCGGGCGCGCTCGTCGGAGGGATTCTGATCGGGCTTGTGCAATCCATCATGAGCACGCTCTGGCCTGAAGGCGCGCAATTGATGATCTATGCCGCGATGGCGCTGGTCATCCTTATACGCCCGAGGGGCCTGTTGGGTCGGATCTGATGGGCGCCGCGGAGCGCTTTCCGAATCTGGCGACCGCGATCGTTGTCGCTGCGCTCGTGGTGCTGCCGTTGATCGTGCCCGCCACGCTCGCGAGCCAAATCGCGATCTTCGCGACCGGCGCGCTTTCTGTCGCGCTGCTGCTTGGGGCCGTCGGCCTTCTGTCGTTCGGGCAAGGTCTTTATCTCGGCGTCGGCGCCTATGTCTGTGGCCTCCTTGTCCGCGACGCCGGACTGGGCCTTGTTCCGGCGCTGCTCATGGCGATGCTTTCCGGGGCGGCGTTGGCCGGCCTCTTGGGAAGCGTGATCGTGCGTCGGCACGGCGTTTATTTTGTCATGTTGACCCTGGCCTTCGCCCAAATGGGCTATTTCGCCGTGATTGCCTTCAAGAGCGTGACCGGCGGCGAGAACGGCCTCTCGGGCCTGCCGCGGCAGTTCGATCTCCTTGGATTGCCAATCACCGAGCCGCTGTCGATGTACGGACTGATGGCCGGTGCGTTCTTTCTTGTTTTTCTGCTGGTTCAGCGGATCATCGCCTCGCCATTCGGAAGCGTGCTCGCGGCCATCCGTGAGAACGAGGCGCGGAGCGAGGCGCTCGGCTATCCGATTGCTCTCTATAAAACGGCAGCCGTCGGCCTTGCTGGCGGGATCGCCGGCCTTGCCGGCGGCCTCCACGTCATCTTTCTGGGTTTCGGGCCGCCCAGTGACATCGAGCTCGAAATGAGCCAGCGTCTCCTTGTGATCGCGCTCATCGGTGGGGTCGGATCGCCCGGAGGCGCGCTGGTCGGCTCGGTATTTTACACGATCGTCTCCGAAGCCTTGTCCGAGATCTGGCCGCGCTGGCTGGCGCTGATCGCGCTCCTGCTGATCGGCCTTGTTCTGTTTCTGCCTGGCGGTCTGTGGAGTGCCGGACGTCGCATTTCGGCGCTGTTCGAGCGGAATGCCGCCCATGACTGAGCCGATCCTCATAGCGGACGCAATCGATGTCAGGTTTGGAGATTTCCAGGCGCTGTCTGGTTTCTCCCTGTCGGTTCGGCCTGGCTCGATCCACGCACTCATCGGACCGAATGGAGCTGGCAAGACCACCCTGTTCAACGCGCTGACCGGCGTGCGCAGGCCGAGCGGCGGCAGCATCGTGTTCGACGGTCATACCGTTACGCGCACCTCGGCGCATCGCCGCGTCCATTACGGCATGAGCCGATCATTTCAGGTCACGGCGCTCTTCGCAGCTCTAACGGTTGCCGAAAATCTCCGCCTCGCCGTGCAGGCCAGGCACGGCGCCGAAGGCTGGGTGTTTTGGCGCAGTCCCGACCGCCGGCGCGATATCCGCGATGAGGTCGACGCACTTCTGGCCGAGACATTTCTGACCGATCGCGCCGACACCCGGGCGGGCGACCTGTCGCATGGCGGACAGCGTTCTCTCGAGATCGGAATGGCGTTGGCTGGCCGTCCCAAACTGATCTTCCTCGACGAGCCTCTCGCCGGGATGGGAATCGATGATGTCTACCGGACGAAAGGGCTGATCAGCTCGCTCAGGAGCCGCATGGCCGTGCTCTTGATTGAGCACAACATGAGCGTCGTGCTTGATATTTCTGATCGCATCACCGTTATGGCCGGCGGCCGCAAGATCACGTGCCGGCGAAGATCCGCATCGACCCTGCCGTTCGAACCGCCTATCTCGGGAGCACGGCATGACCAGTGCCTCCATTCTTTCGGTTGCCGGCCTTCACGGATGGTACGGTAAGAGCCACATCTTGCAGGGCGTCGATCTCACAGTCGGAAACGGCGAGCTTCTCGCTCTTCTCGGCCGGAACGGCGTCGGCAAGACGACGACGATGCGAGCGATTTCCGGGACGCTGAACCGGACGGAAGGCGACGTCCGACTAGCCGGCCTGCCAATTCTTGGTCAGCCTGCCCATGTGATTGCACGGCGAGGCCTATCGCTCGTCCCCGAGCATCGCGGCATTTTCGGAACGTTGACCGTCGAGGAAAACCTTTCCCTGGCAGCACGTCGCGGCTCACGCTGGTCGGTCGAGCAGATATGGTCGATGTTCCCCTCACTCGCCAACCGGCGCCGAACCTATGGCGGCAAGCTCTCCGGTGGCGAGCAGCAGATGCTCGCGATCGGGAGGGCTCTTGTCACCGGACCGAAGCTTCTGTTTCTCGACGAGCCGTCGGAGGGGCTCGCGCCGGTCATCGTCGATCGCTTGGTCGAGATTCTGCGAGAATTGAAGGCCGCCGGGTTGTCCATGCTGCTCGTCGAGCAGAGTCTGGCGGTTTGCATCGCCGTCGCTGATAGGTTCGCGATCCTTGATGGCGGACAGATCGTCTGGGAGGGGGACGGATCTGCGCTCGTTGCCGCCGAGGAGGTCCGCGCCCGACATCTTACGCTCGAACACGCCTGACGGCAACCTGCGTTGAATTGCCATTCAAAATGACCGCTATCAGCGAATGTCGGTCCCGGTCTCGCGGGTCGTGATTTGAACCCGCGACACGTCCACGAGATGACAGGATCTTTCTAATCTTCACTGTCGAAGCATCAGGGCAAATGCTCGCACTTTGAAATTCATCTCGCACCGGTTTGGCAATCACGCGTATTGCCGGAACAAAGCCACAAACGGCCATTTTGTCGGCGATTGGAAGCCCTTGTGCGATGGATCAGGTGCAGCACTAACTGGCTTCAAGATTGAATACCCTTGGCCGCCACAGCTGTAGTAGCCGCCATGATATCGAAAGCCACAGCGTGATATCTCGCCCGAAGGCGAACTCGGGCAGCGGCTCAAATCGTACCACAACCAACGATCATCTCATCAACTTGCTTGTCGGCGAGATTGCCGACATCGAAGCCGGCTGGAGCGGTGGGCACGTTCCGCGCCATCGCCGAGTTCACGCGCGGTCCAGGGGAGCCTGTGGAGCTGCATCAGACCGCCGTTCGCGCTCAGCTGTGCCTTGACCTCGACATTTGATCTCGCAACACCGGCTTTCGAAGTCCTGGTGCAGTCCGGTGGTCGCGAAGATTAGCCAGTGCTGGACACGCGAATCCCTTGTGGTTGCACGCACGGCGTGTTTCTGGTATTTTGCGGTGCGTGCCTCATTTTTTCCGTGCAGGTCCGGGCTGACGATGCCGCTCTTCCGCAGATGCGGATGGCGGCTTCTTGGCGTGGACAGCGGAAAATGAGGCGTTCGCTCAATAATATGAAGAGTTGGCCGCACAGATGGTCAACCAGATAAAGGGAGGGATGAAATGCGGCGTCTCATGGTTGCAGGTGTGTCCGTTGTGTTGGCGATGGCGCTTGGTCTCGGCTCTACGAACGCGGCTGACAAGAAGGTTCTGGCCTTCGTCGTAAATGGAGCGTCCGACTTCTGGAAGATCGCCGAGGCCGGCGTGAAGAAGGCGCAGGGCGAGCTGCCCAATTACGACCTTCAGTTCAAATATCCTGAACAGGCCGCAGCCGCCGTGCAACAGCGGGTGATGGATGACCTCGTGGCGGCGGGCGCCGCCGGAATCATGGTCAGCGCCGTGGATCCGAAGAACCAGACGGAGAACCTCAACAAGGTTGCTTCCCAGACGGTGCTGTTCACCACCGACAGCGACGCCCCGCAATCGAAGCGCGTTGCCTACATCGGCTCGTCCAACACCGATCTCGGCAAGGAAGCCGGCAAGTTGATGCTCAAGGCCTTGCCGAATGGCGGCAAGTGCGTTGGCTTCGTCGGACTTCCCGGGGCCGACAATGCGCGTGAGCGCATCGAAGGCGTCAAGGAGACGATCAAGGGCTCGAAAGTCGAGCTGGTCGACATTCGCGGCGACGAGATCGACCAGACTCGCGCCAAGCGCAATGTGGAAGACATTCTCGCCGCCATGCCCGACGTGAGCTGTCTGGTCGGCTTCTACTCCTACAACACACCGCGCATCTACGAGGTGCTGAAGGAGGCGGGCAAGCTCGACAAGATCAAGATCATCGGCTTTGACGAGGATCCGATCACGCTCGGCGGCGTCAAGGAAGGCAGCATCGTCGGCACCGTCGTGCAGCAGCCGTTCGAGTGGGGCTATCAAGGCATGAAGCTGATGGCGAAATATCTCGAAGGCGACAAGTCGGGCATTCCCGCAAACGGCATCATCATCGTTCCCGGCAAGGTCATCGACAAGTCGAACGTCGACGACTTCATGGGCTCGATGAAGCAGATGCTCAAGAAGTAGCGGGAGTGCCAGCGCTGCTCGCAGATCGCAGCCGCCAATGCCAGAACCGTTCCTCGAACTGGTCGACATCAGCAAGATCTATCCCGGCGTGGTCGCACTCGACCACGTCGACTTGGCCGTGTCGCGCGGCGAGGTGATTGCGCTGGTCGGTGAGAACGGCGCCGGCAAGTCGACGCTGATGCGCGTGCTTGGCGGCGTGGTGGAGCCGAGCGGCGGCGTCATCCGGGTCGACGGCGTCGAGCGGCGGTCTCTCACGGTGAAGGACGCGATCAAGGCGGGTATCGCCTTCGTCCATCAGGAGCTCAATCTTTTCGATAATCTCGATGTTGCGGGCAACGTCTATATCGGCCGCGAGCCGGTGCATGGCGGACCGCTGAAACTCATCGACCGCAAGCGGCTCTATGCCCAGGTGCGGCCGCTGCTCGAGCGTCTCGGCGCCGATTTCGAGCCCGATGCGCCGCTCGCTGAACTGTCGCTGGCCCAGCGCCAGCTCGTCGAGATCATCAAGGCGCTGTCGCTCGATGCGCGCCTCGTCATCATGGACGAGCCGACCTCCAGCCTGACCTTGACCGAGACCGACCGTCTGATGCGGGTCATCGCGGGGCTCAAGGCCGAGGGTGTCAGTATCATCTTCATCACGCACCGCCTGAACGAGGTGATGCAATGTGCCGATCGCGCGGTGGTGTTGCGCGACGGGCGCATGGTCGGTGCGCTCACCCGCGCCGAACTTACGCCGGCCGCCATGATCCGGCTGATGATCGGGCGTGACCTCAAATCGCTATACGTGCCGCCCGCGGCCCCTCCCGGCGACAGCGTGCTCGACATCGTCGAGGCCGTTACCGACACCTACCCGGAGCGCGCCGTGAGCCTGTCGGTCCGCCGCGGCGAGATCCTCGGTCTCGCGGGGCTCGTCGGCTCCGGGCGCACGGAGCTTGCCCGCGCCATTTTCGGGATCGATCCGCTGCGCCGCGGCGCGATCAAGCTCGAGGGCGAACCGATCAGTGTTGCCACGCCGCGCGCGGCGATCGAGCATGGGATTTATCTGATTCCGGAGGACCGCAAGAGCTCGGGTCTGCTGCTCGATGTCTCGATCGCAGAAAACATCTCGCTGCCGGACCTCGCGTCCTATCTGCGCTTCTGGATGGTGAACACCGCGCGCGAGACCGAGAACGCGCACCGCCAGCGCGAGCGCCTCAAGATCCGCTCGCCTGATGTGGCAGCTTCCGTGGGCACATTGTCCGGCGGCAATCAGCAGAAAGTCGTGCTCGCCAAATGGCTCTCGATGCGGCCAAAAGTGCTGATCTTTGACGAGCCGACGCGCGGCATCGACGTCGGGGCCAAGCAGGAGATCTACGACATGCTGCGCCGCCTTACCGACGCGGGCGTCGCGATCCTGATGATCTCGAGCGACATGGAGGAGGTTATCGGGGTCAGTGACCGCATTGCTGTCATGCACGAGGGCGCGATTTCAGGGTTTCTTGATCGCAGTCAGTTCAGCGAGCACAATGTGCTCCAGCTTGCCGTCGGCCATACAGTCTAGGCGAGGGAACCTTGCACAAGAAAGACTTGAGCCTGCTCGTCCTGATCCTGGTGGTCGGCGCCGTCGTCGCTTTCATCAATCCACGCTTCGTGCTGGTCGGCAATCTCTCCAACACCGCCAACCAGGTCGGGCTGTTCGGTATCTTCTCCATCGCCGAGGCCTTCGTCATCATCATCGGCGGAATCGAGCTGTCGGTCGGCTCGGTGATCGCGCTGCTCGGCGTCTTGTTCATCGACCTGATTGTCAATCACGACGTCAATTGGGTTGCAGCCTTCGCAATCATTATCGCCGGCGGGCTTGCGATCGGCCTGGTGCATGGCACGCTCGTCACCAAGATGCGCATCCAGCCCTTCGTGGTCACGCTGTGCGGATTGCTGATCTACCGCGGCGCCGCGCGCTACTACACCGAAGATGCCACGGCCGGCTTTGGTTTCGGCGCGAGCTTTCCGACACTGGAATGGCTGACCGCGGGCCGGACCAACGTGATGGGCTTTCCGTTGCCGCACAGCGTGGTGGCGCTGATCATCATCACAGCGGTCGCCTGGGTGGTGCTGCACCGCTCCGTGTTCGGGCGTTACCTCTATGCGGTCGGCAAGAACGAGGAGGCGGCGCGCTATTCCGGCATCCGCGCCAACCGGGTCGTCCTCTCCGCCTACATTATCTGCGGCGGACTGACGGCGTTCTCGGCGATCATGATCGCGATGTACACGCGCTCGATCTCGCCGGCGGTACATGGTTCCTTCTATGAGCTTTACGCCATCGCCGCCGCCGTGCTCGGCGGCTGCTCGTTGCGCGGCGGCGAGGGCTCGATCATAGGCGTCGTGCTCGGCACCGTGCTGCTCCAGGTGCTGCAAAACCTCGTCAACCTGCTGGGCATTCCGAGCTCGCTCAACTTTGCGGTGATGGGGACGGTGATCCTCATCGGTGTGCTGGCCGACCAGTATCTCGTGCAGCGCGGCCGCCGTGCGACGACGGCCAAGGGGCGGACGCAGGCCAATGTTGCCCCAACACCGCTCGAGCGGGTGAAGTAGGCGGTCGGGGAGCCGCGCGCCGCAGCCGTCACACCCAGCCGCCATCCACGACGTAGTGCTGTGAAGTGCACGCCGATGCTTCGTCGGACGCAAGGAACACCGTGAATTTCGCGATCTCGTCGGGGATGAGCTTGCGCTTCAGGCACTGGCGGCGCATCAACTCTTCCACGCCCTCCGGCGTCAGCCATTTCGTCGATCTGTCGCTCGGTCATGATCCAGCCGGGCGCGATCGCGTTGACGCGAATGTTGTAGTGTCCGTAGTCGCGCGCCAGTGAGCGGGTGAGACCGAGTACGCCGGACTTGCTGGCGGTGTAGGCGGCCATGCCGCCTTGCCCCACCATCCACGAGACCGAGCCAAAATTGATGACGGCACCGGCATTCGCCGCCTTCATGTCCGGCAGCACGGCTTGCGCGGCAAAGAACTGATGCTTCAGGTTGACCGCGATGCGGTCGTCCCAATACTCCGGCGTCATCTCTTCCGTCGGATGCCGCTCATCATGGGCGGCGTTGTTGACGAGGACGTTGACCGGTCCGTGGGCCTTGCGCGCATCAGCGACGCCGGCGCGCAGTGCGGCGATATCCGTGAGGTCGACATTCAGAAAATGCGCACTGAGACCCTGGTCTGAGAGCTCGCGCGCGAGGCGCGTACCTTCCTCGATCTTGATGTCGAAGAATACGACAATGGATTTTTGCTGCGCGAAACGCCGCACGATCGCTTCGCCGATGCCCGATGCGCCGCCGGTGACGATAACGACCTTGCCGGCGAGATCCGAATAGATGGCGGCCATAACTTCCTCCCAATTGACGTTCGGGCCGCGCTATACGCGCCCCGATGGAACGACTCGTCGGGACCTTAGCCAGTCCGTCCACGAGGTTCCAGACTCCAGAATTCCGCGGCATCCAGAAGATGTTCACCGTGATCGAGGGTGACTTCCGTTCGATAGTCGTTTTTTTGACGGACTGCCTCATAGTGACCCTGGTCCTTAGAGCGCTGCCATTTGTGCCGGAATGACAACCATGCGGGGTTGAATGTCGGGCAGGGTATCTTTTGAAATCTATGGGGTGTTTGGCTGCGATTTGTCGGAAAAACCGTTGATGAACCTCGCGAAAGCGTCTGACTTCCAAGCTGAATACGAGGGTTCGATTCCCTTCACCCGCTCCATCCCCCGATATAGTTCCCAAGCGATCTCCGCGACTTATTGAAATTGCGGACAGAATCCGTATTTTTGCCAAAGAAAGCGTCCAACATTTCGTCCAACAAAACGTCCAACACGTTCGAGCTCATGCCCGATTTTTTGACGAGACGAAACGGCACGTGGCACTTCGCACGTCGAGTCCCGACCGAGTTTGCGCACCTCGATCGCCGCGGTGTCGTGAAGCACTCGACCAAGATTTGGATCGCTTCAGACCGCGCAGCAGTGCGTGCGTCACGCGTCGTTGAAAAACTCAACAGCAGCCTCGAGCAACATTGGCGAGCGCTCGCGGACAGCGACTCAAAAAAGGGGGTCGACAGTTACAATGAAGCGAGGAAGCGTGCGCGCCAACTCGGCTTCGACTACATCGAGAATGCGCAGCTCGTCGCCAGGCCGCCTGCCGAGCGGCTGGAGCGTCTTGAAACTCTAGCGGCCAAAGGCCTCGTCAATGATGAGGGCGCCAGACACGCAGTCCTGGGCTTGAAGAAGAAGCCGGTCTTTAAAGTATCGAAGATCTTCGAAGAGTACGAGGCGGAGACAAAAGATCAGGTTCTAGATCTCTCGCCGGATCAACTCAGGATATGGCGCAATGCCCGGAAACGAGTGGTCAAGAGTTTCGTAGGTGTTGTTACCGACAAGTTCATCACGGAGCCTACAGTCGATGACGCAATCGATTTCCGCAACTTTTGGCGGGATCGCATTGTGCAGGAAGGGATCGCTGCAAAAAGCGCCAATCGGGAGATTGGCCAGCTGAGCGGCATGATCAAGGAACTGAATATTTTGCGCCGATTGGGCTTGCCCGATCTGTTCAGAGGCCTGCGCCTGAAGGGTGAAGTCGACAAGGAGCCGACCCCTTACGAGAACAAATTCATCCAGAATTGCCTTTTGGCTGACGGCGCCCTAGACGGGCTGAATGACGAAGCTCGCTGTATCATCTATGTTATCGCGGACACGGGACTTCGGCCCTCCGAGGTTGTGAACCTCAACAGGAAGACGATTGTGAATCGGCGCGGGGTCCCGACGCCGATAGGCGCGTTAAGCTATTGATCCAATTTGCGGTGGAGGGGTCACTCTCGGGCGCTTATTCACAATCGCGCAGCTTTTCGATACGCTGGATCCTCATCCGTTTCGAGAGAAAGACCTGGACCACGAAGCCGAGGAATACATCGTCGGGTGGGCGAGAGAGCTGCCGTCAGACCGACCATTCAGGATCGTTATTCACGTTCCGGACGATTCATCTGCAGAGCGACTGCGCCAACGCTCGATCGGCATTCGAGATCCGGTCCTCATCTCCTGCTGATTGTCCGTACCGCCAGCGGATTTTCCCGAGTTCAGGTCAATTTCTTCGGTCTCATGGCGGATCACGAGGCGCTCGCCGTCACGCAACGCGTACTCCACCTTCTCTAGACCGATTTCCACTTCCAGCAGTTGGCCGCGGTACGTTACGGGAAATCGAAGGACGGCGTTGTCCTCGGGCGGACGGCGTGGCCAGAACGACAACGTCCGGTTATCGTCGCGCATACCACCGAACCCATAGGTAAGCATCATCCACGTGCCACCCATGGAGGCGATATGACAGCCGTCCTTCACGTTACCCCCCACGTCAGCCAAGTCCATGAGCAGTGCCGCCATCCCGTAACGAAACGCCTTATCAAGGTCGCCGATCTGTGCGGCGACGATCGCCTCGACGCATGAGGACAACGATGAGTCGCCGGTCGTCAATGGGTCATAGAAATCAAAGTTGCGCTTCTTCTTCTCTGGAGAAAACACGTCGCCCAACAAGAACATGGCCAAGATGACGTCAGCCTGCTTGATCACCTGCTTTCGGTAAATATTCAGAGGATGGTAAAATAGCAGTAGCGGATAGTGGTCGGCCGGTGTGTTCCGGAAATCCCATGGCTCCTTGTCCAGAAAATTGTCGTCCTCCGGAATAATCTTAAGCTTTTCATCATACGGCACATACATGTTCTCCGCCGCGTGGATCCATGCATTCGCCTCGGAGGGCTCTAAGCGCCGTTTTTTGTACAAGCGCGTTGTATGCATTCGGTTCTGTCGCTCGCAGGGATTCGACAACCTCGGTTGCGTACCGCAGGTTTTCGCGGGCCATCAAGTTCGTATATGCGTTGTTATTTACGACGGCGTTGTATTCATTGGGGCCAGTGACACCGTTGATGCAGAACTTTCCTCCTTTTGCATCCGAGTAGAACCCTAGGTCCAGCCACAGGCGCGCCGTTTCCACGAGCATCTCGGCACCGAAGTTTCGCAGGAATTCTTCGTCGCCCGTCGCCTGCACATACTTGCGGAGCGCGTACATGATGTCCGCATTGATGTGATACTGCGCGGTTCCGGCGGCGTAGTATGCCGACGCTTCTTCCCCGTTGATGGTGCGCCAGGGGAACAGGGCTCCTCGATGATCTAATTCCTTGGCTCGCGCTCGTGCCCGCGGCAGCATCTTGTACCGGAAGGCCAAGAGATTCCTGGCGATCCGCGGGGACGTGTAGGTCAGAAACGGCAGCAGGTAGATCTCGGTGTCCCAAAAGTAGTGCCCTTCGTAGGCCTGTCCGGTGAGGCCTTTCGCCGGCACGCCCGTGTCTTCCGCCCGCGCCGAGGCCTGCAGGATGTGAAAAAGGTTGAAGCGGATCGCTTGTTGGATCTCCACGGTGCTGCGCTTTGTTCGGTCCTCCCTGATATCCTTGATCCGCACATCGCTCCGGCGCCAAAAATCGTCCATGTACTGCTGTTGAGAGGCGAGCAGCTGCCGGAAGCCCTGGGTCACTACGCGATCCAACGTCCGTTCAGCACGGCCGCACAGCTCTTCGGCGGAAACCGTCTGCGAGGTGTGATAGACTAAGTATTTGGTGAGTTCGAGTGGACAGCCGGGCTGCGCGTCGATTGTAAACGCGACTTGGCCGGAGTCAGCGGTGTGGGCAACCTTGCAGGAATGCGGGCAAGAGCCCTCCAGCGCATTATCACTCGCACATGTGAGCGTGAAGCGGCTCTTTTCGGTCTCATGGCACAGCACGATGCGCCGGTCTTTGGAATAGCTCGCTCGCGGATGCAGTACCTGGCCTTGAAGGGCTCTCGCCAATCGCGGATCACCTCCATTGTCGCGGGCGGTAGTTTCATTGGTCGCCATCTCCGACGAGATCACGACAAAGGCTTGCGCATTGAGGAGTGTCACACAATAGGAGATGGCGGCCACGTGCCGGTTAGCGAAAGACACCAAACGTCGGGATGTGATCGACACCTGTTTGCCGGCGGGAGTCTCCCAAATGATCTCCCGGTCGAGCGTCCCGGACTTCATGTTGAGCCGCCGGTCGTATTTTAACAAATGGGCATTGGCCAACCAGAACGGCTCGTCGTCCACGAAGAGCTTAATAGTCTTGCTGTCGGTCACGTTGCAGATCGTCTGGCCAGTTTTGGCGAAACCATAAGCTTCTTCGCCATAGACGATCGGGCGAGTTTCGTAGAACCCATTGATGAAAGTGCCATTCTCGGCGTTGGGGCCGCCTTCTTCCGGGCACCCGCGCATGCCGAGATATCCGTTGCCGAGCGCCGACATCGTTTCCAACTGGGCCAGGAATTCAGGGTGAAACGCTTTTTCGATGACGTTCCACTCGTCGGCCGGATAATCATGGGATGGCGGCCTGAGGCGTTCATGATGCAGCATCGGGCTGTTCCTCCCATGTCAGCGCGAGGCGTTGGTCACTCGACCAGTTCGCCCAAGTCGTCGACCACCAGATGCGCGCCATGATGCTTCAGCTCCTCGGCATTTCCCTTGCGTGCGACGCCGATCACAAGCCCGAACTTCCCATTGGAGCCGGCCTCAACTCCGGAAATGGCATCCTCGATGACCACCGTCCGTATCGGCTCAACACCGAGCTGCTTTGCCGCTATCAAGAACGTATCCGGGGCCGGTTTCCCGGCAAGTCGCTGTGCTTGGATCACATTGCCGTCGACCCGCACCTCGAAGAGGTCATCCAATTTGGCGGCCCTCAGGACAGCATCGCAGTTTTGACTGGAGGTGACGACGGCAATTTTGAACCCATTCCGGCGGAGTTGATGAATGAATTGCACGGTTCCGGCGTAAGGCTCCACGCCCACCTCGGCGATGGCGCGGTTCACCAGCTCGTTCTTGCGATTCCCGAGTCCGTGCACGGTTTCGACGTCTGCAGGGTCGTCAGGGGTTCCCTCAGGGAGTTGGATACCGCGTGATCTCAAAAAGTCACGAACGCCGTCGAAACGGGGCTTCCCATCCACGTAGAGCCGGTAGTCCGTGGCGAGATCAAAGGGGCGGAATACCTCCCCTTTCTGTTCCGCACGCTTCCGAAGGTATTCGTCAAACATCTGCTTCCAACACGTCGCGTGGAGAGTGGCGGTGTTCGTTACTACGCCGTCGAGATCAAAAAGAACGGCGTCGTACTGGTCACGATTGACGCGCTTGCTCTCGGGCTGCGGCATGAATCGCTCTCCTTTTACTCATGGACCTGAGCGCACCAACTGACCTCGCTGCGATCTAGTCGAGGAGAGGTCCGTTCCAAATCCCTACCGCCGGTATTTTGCCGTAGTAGCCCAGCACACATAGGGTGCCCGTATTCAGCAGAAAGTGTTGACCTCCGCCCGGAGGCAGCCCGATCCAGCGCGCCACGAACACGCGCAGGACGTGCCCGTGCGCGAACAACGCGGTGTCGCCCTCCATCGCGCGCGACCGGGCAATCACCCGGTCCATGCGCGCACCGACGTGCTCCGGCGTCTCGCCGCCCGGGCATCCATCCCGGAAGATCAACCAGCCCGGCGCCATCTCCTGGATTTGCTCGGGCGTCAGCCCCTCGTATTCCCCGTAATTCCACTCGACGAGATCAAAATCGATGACGGCCTTATCTCCCAAGCCTGCCAGCTCGCAGGTCTCTCGTGCTCGCTGCATCGGGCTGCAGAGAACCAGCGCAAAGGCCTCAGCTTCGAGTACCGGCCGCATCCGCTTGGCAAGCCGGCGGCCGTCGTCGGTCAACGGAATGTCCGTCGTACCCGTGTGCTGGCCACTGCGGCTCCAGGCCGTCTCCCCGTGCCTGATCGCGAACACGTTCACGTTCTCCTCCCGCCAGCAGGGGTCATACGTTATCGGCCTCTGTCGAACGAACCGCCGCGGAAGCCGCCTCCTGCCCCCATCTCCAGCCGGTGATCTCGGGCATATCGTCCCCATATCGGGCGATGTACTCCTTGTGGTCGATGAGCTTGTCCCGGATCGCCTGCTTGGCGTAAGCGGCCCGCGGTCCGAGCTTCGGCACGCGGTCGATCACGTCGCTCACGAGGTGGAAGCGATCGAGATCGTTCAGCACGCACATGTCGAACGGTGTCGTGGTGGTGCCCTCTTCCTTGTAGCCGCGCACGTGGATGTTCTGGTGGCCCGTACGCCGGTAGGTCAGCCGGTGTATCAGCCACGGGTAGCCATGGAAGGCAAAAATGATCGGCTTGTCGACGGTGAACAGCGCATCGAAATCACGATCCGACAGGCCGTGCGGGTGCTCGGTCGATGGCTGCAGCTTCATCAGATTGACGACATTGATGACGCGGACCTTCAGCTCGGGCGCGTGCCTTCGAAGGAGGTCGACAGCGGCAAGGGTCTCCAGCGTCGGCACATCACCGCAGCAGGCCATCACGACATCGGGCTCGCCCCCCTGGTCGTTGCTGGCCCACTCCCAGATGCCGAGTCCAGCTTCGCAGTGCTTGACCGCCTCGTCCATCGTCAGCCACTGAGGAGCGGGCTGCTTGCCGGCGACGACGACGTTGACGTAGTTCCGGCTGCGCAGGCAATGGTCGGTGACCGACAGCAGGCAGTTGGCGTCGGGCGGCAGATAGACGCGGATGACTTCGGCTTTCTTGTTGACGACGTGGTCAATGAATCCCGGGTCTTGGTGGCTGAAGCCGTTGTGGTCCTGGCGCCAGACATGGCTCGACAAGAGATAGTTCAGCGAGCCGATCGGTCGCCGCCAGGGAATGTGATTGCACACCTTGAGCCACTTGGCGTGCTGGTTGAACATCGAATCGATGATGTGGATGAACGCCTCATAGCAAGAGAAGAAGCCGTGCCGGCCGGTCAGGAGATAGCCCTCGAGCCAGCCCTGGCATTGGTGTTCGCTGAGCATCTCCATGATCCGCCCGCCAGGGGCGAGATGATCATCCCAGGGATGGGTTTCGGCGACCCAGGCACGATTGGTGACCTCGAGCACATCCTGCCAGCGGTTCGAGTTGTTCTCGTCGGGACTGAAAAGGCGGAAATTTCGTTGCTCCATGTTCAGCTTCATCACATCGCGTAGGAACTGGCCCATGACCCGCGTGGACTCGGCCGCGACGGCGCCGGGTGCGGTCACCTCGACAGCGTAATCGCGGAAATTCGGCAGCCGCAGTTCACGCAGGAGCAAGCCACCATTGGTGTGCGGGTTGGCGCTCATGCGGTGGGTGCCTCGAGGGGCGAGGTCGGCCAACTCGGGTCGGAGGCGGCCGCTGTCGTCGAAGAGCTCCGCAGGTCGGTAGCTCTTCATCCACTGTTCGAGAATGCGCACATGGGCCGCGTTCTCGTGCATCTCGCCCATCGGCACCTGGTGCGAGCGCCAGTAGTCCTCGGTGCGCTTGCCATCGATTTCTTTCGGACACGTCCAGCCCTTGGGTGTGCGAAGCACGATCATCGGCCAGCGGGGACGCTCGCTGAAATCCTTTCGACGTGCGTCCGATTTGATGCGCTGAATTTCGCCGACGACCTTATCCAGAGTGGCGGCCATCAGCTCGTGCATTTTTTCCGGCTCATCCCCCTCGACGAAATACGGCGTGTAGCCATAGCCGCGGAACAGGTGATCCAGCTCCTCATGGCTGATGCGGGCGAGAATGCAGGGATTGGCAATCTTGTATCCGTTCAGGTGGAGGATCGGCAAAACCACCCCGTCGGTCGC
Organism: uncultured Alphaproteobacteria bacterium; assembly: GCA_963739755.1. GTDB lineage: Bacteria > Pseudomonadota > Alphaproteobacteria > Rhizobiales > Xanthobacteraceae > Bradyrhizobium. The sequence goes on from CAVUCB010000060.1 coordinate 107,159, forward strand.
CGGGTCCAGGAATTTGTTGGAATGCCAGCTCGTTGCCAGCGGTCCAGTCTCCGCTTCGCCGTCGCCGACGACGCAGGCAACGATCAAATCAGGGTTGTCGAAGGCCGCCCCGTAGGCATGCGAGAGGGCGTAGCCGAGTTCGCCGCCTTCGTGGATTGAACCGGGCGTCTCCGGTGCAACGTGGCTCGGAATGCCGCCAGGAAAGGAGAATTGGGTGAACAGGCGCTTCATGCCCTCTTCATCGGGAGAGATGTTCGGATAGACCTCGCTGTAGGTCCCCTCGAGGTAGGCGTTGGCGACCAGACCGGGACCGCCATGCCCGGGGCCGGTGATGTAGATCATGTCGAGGTCGTGCTTCTTGATCACCCGGTTCAGGTGAACGTAGATGAAGTTCAAGCCTGGCGTCGTTCCCCAGTGGCCGAGGAGCCGCGGCTTGATGTGTTCCTTGGTGAGCGATTGCTTCAGCAGCGGGTTGTCATAGAGATAGATCTGGCCGACCGACAGGTAGTTGGCGGCCCGCCAGTACGCATCCATCAATGCCCGCTCTTTGTCATCCATCATTGCCTCCTGATCCCGTGTCATTTAACTGCTGCAGCTCCTCAAAGGGGCTGCGTCCGGACACGGATTAGCTCTTCGACGTGTTTACTGCTCAGCGCAGCAAGTCGAACGAGGTCAAATCGGGTAGTGATCCTTGCACAGTTTGAAATTGGGCGTGGGCCGTACCATAGTTTCCCGACCGTTCCGGGCAATCGCGATGTCGCCTCGGCACTTCATCGCAATGCTCGGCCGCAACGAAGAGACAATGTCGCTTAACTCCAGGCCGCACAGGAACCGCTGCGCCTCCACGTCGCGGTCCATTCCAATCGATCGCAGCTTACGAACCCCCCGTATACATAACAGACCTCCAACCCACTTTGATCCAGCTCAAATCCATTTCGAACCTGACAATAGGTCTGCAACCGAACGCGCTCATGTCTGAGCGCGCCAGTCCTGACGAGGAGGGACGGCCATGTTGTGCCCAGCGAGTCCGCTCGCTGGGCCGAGCGACTTTCGGTGGGCGTGACGCGGGCGCTTGCAACGTCCCTCGCGACACACTTACGGGCGTCGTTGTGACCTCGGCCCAGCCGTCGATCTACCTGTCCTGCGAGTCCTGGTCGACGTGATTGCCTTTGGGTTGACAGGGGACCGGCAAGTCGTGCTGGCGCGCGTTGGACGATACCGACGGTACGGGACAAAGATCGTTGGCGGTAGAGCAGGCGACTTTGACGGAGCCCGTCGCGGCAGTGGGCGGCGACAGTGCCGTCGTCGCAGGAGTGGTCTAGCAAACCGAATTTCGGCGGGGATTGAAAGGAGCCTGGATCAAAGCCAGCGCTCGAGGTTGGCGTTCATCTCCAAACCTGTTGGCACGGCAATTCCCTTTTTTGATCAAAGCGATGGAGGTTTGATATGCGTGGATCATTGATCGCAAAACCTGCTACGGCCCATTGCCTCGGATCTGGTGGTGACAAGCTGCCGTGAATTTGCAATGGATTCCCTGCCTGCCGGGCCGGCTCTACCCAGTCGCGGAGTGAGCGGAGGCGTCCGAGATGGAAAAATTACTTGAACCGACATCTGATCCCACGTGGGTGCTTGTCGCAGAGGGTTACGACCCACTTCGTGAAGGCATCTATGAGGCACGTTTTGCAACCAGCAACGGCTTTCTCGGGGTGCGAGGAGGACGTGCGGTCAGTCGCGGATCGCGCTGGATTGAACCCCATCGCACTTACATTGCCGGTCTGTTCGATATACCGGGCCCCGAGCATCCCATACCGGTGCTTGTTCCCGCCCCGGGCTGGCTGGAATCCCGCATCATTTCCACTGGCGGCCCACTCGTACACCATCCTGCCGAGGTATCCTCGCATCGCACGACTCTCGATATGCGGCGAGGCGCATTGCTCACCGGATGTCGCTTGATCGACCACCCGAACATCGCGGTCCACGTTCGGACGATGGGGCTCGTGTCACTGAAAGAGCGTGCGCTCGGGCTACACGTGATCAATTTGGAGGTCGAGTACGGCGAGGTCGAGATCACCCTGGAAGCATCATTTGAGGGACTGGGCCTCGGGCTCTTGTCTGAGCGGCTTGAGCAGGATCTCGGCGTTTGGCGGACTAGGAATTCAAATAAGCGCCTCGCGATGGCTGCCGCACCCTGCCTGCAGATTGACGGCTCCGATCTCGCACCGACTATGCCCGGTCCGTTCGTATGGTCTTGGCATTGGAAAACTCGTGCTGGCCAGATCGTATGCCTGTCGCGGCTGGTGGCCGTGGCGCGAGGCGACACCCAGGATGAGGCTCCTGACCGAGTTGCATGGGAGAAGCTCGAGAGTGCCCGGCAACTTGGCTGGCGCAAGCTTGTCCAAGAACACGAGGCCGCCTGGTCAGAGCGATGGCAGCGCAGCGATTTCGAGGTCCGGGGAGATCCGGCTGCGGAGCGGGCGTTGCGTTTCGCTGCCTATCATCTGAATAGCGCCGTTAACCCGGCGGACGAGCACGTCTCCATCGGAGCGCGTGGGCTGACTGGAGATGATTATCATGGGCATGTTTTCTGGGACACCGAGATCTATCTGCTGCCGTTCTACACATTGACTTGGCCAGAGGCGGCCCGCGCGCTGCTGATGTACCGATTTCGGACCATTGACGGGGCACGGGCGAAGGCGGCCGGCATGGGTTGGCGCGGGGCCATGTACGCTTGGGAATCGGCCGACACTGGTGCGGAGGCAACGCCGGAGCGGGTTGTCTGTCCCGATGGTCGCATTGTCGAAGTCCTCTGCGGCAGGCAGGAACAGCACATTACTGCGGACGTCGCGTACGCAGTCTGGCAGTACTGGCAGGCAACCAGAGACGAAGAGTTCCTCCTGAGGGCTGGTGCCGAGATCCTCCTTGAGACGGGCCGGTTCTGGTCGAGCCGCGCTCAGCCGGAGGCGGACGGTTACTGCCATATCCGCGGCGTTATAGGACCAGATGAATACCACGAGCACATAGACGACAATGCCTTTACGAATGTGATGGCACGCTGGAACATTCGGCGGGCGATAGATGTGGTTGGCCTGCTACGCGAACGCTGGCCCGAGCGCTGGGCAAGCCTCTCATCCCGGCTCGCCTTGGGTGATACGGAACTTGTTCAGTGGCAGACCGTGGCAGAGACAATGGCGACCGGCTTTAGTCCGCAAACGGGGCTGTTCGAGCAGTTCGCGGGATTTTTCGACCTTGAGGAGATCGATCTGACAGCTTACGAGGGCCGCTCTGTGCCGATGGATGTCGTGCTCGGACGCGAGCGGACCCAAAAGACTAAGGTGATCAAGCAGGCGGATGTTGTGGCGTTACTCGGCTTGCTACCGGAAGAATTCGCTGGCGACCACGCAGATGCGAACTTTCGCTACTATGAGCCACGCTGCGGCCATGGCAGTTCCCTCAGCGGCGCCATGCATGGTTTAGTCGCAGCCCGGCTGGGCTATTCTGACCTCGCATTGCGGTATTTCCAGCACGCTGCGGCGATAGATCTCGCGGATACGCACACGACTATCGCGGGGGGGTTGCACATGGCCGCTCTCGGCGGTACCTGGCTCACGGCGGTCTTCGGGTTCGCAGGGCTATCATTGCAAAGCGACGAGATCGCCCTCAATCCGAAGTTGCCCGCGAAGTGGCGAAGCCTGGGCTTCGCGATTGAGTGGCGTGGTCGGCGTCTGAAATTCAGGATCGATGCTGATCACGATCTTCTCCAGGCAACACTGGAATCCGGCGACTCGATGACGCTCTTGGTGAACGGCCGTCGGCACGAGGTTCGCTGCGACCAGGCAGCTATTTGCCCTCTTTAGTGGTTCCTCAGATGCTCCAATGCCTCTCGTGCGCAGCCGCCCGAACGAAGACCTTGCGCTCGGCTGGCAGATCGAGGGCGATGATGCGGCATCTGAGCATCGTCCCTGGCAGGATCATCGGGTTGTTGTAGCCGAAGGCGCTGATCCTCAGCCGCGATCAACCCTCGCCGGATGTGTTCGTGCTCTGTGGTGGTTGGGGAATGCGGTTTTTGCAATTGGCGGATGGCCGCAAACAGATTTTGAGCGTCCTTTTGCCTGGAGATCTCTTCTCGGTTGGATCAGTGCTTCAGGAGCAAGGACACTTTTCGGTCAAAGCTCTTACCCCAGTTCAGATCAGCGGGATGAAGCGGGAGGAGGTACGGTCAAGGTGCGGTGCACGTAAGCCGCACGCTGCGCGCCTTTCGGGAGCGCGGGATCGTTGATCTTTCCAACGGTGTCTTGAAGGCTCTGAATTTGAATGAACTTGAGAGACTTGGATCGCTACGATGAATGACCACTTGCCAAAACGCGATTGCGTCCGCGTCGCGGGTTCGCGATGAGTAATGTTTGGAATTTAACGCCTGCAGATCGCATCGCGCAAGCGAGCGCTCGACTGGACCCCATCAGCGAGGAGATGACAAATGGATAAAGCGGCGGGTTTCGATTACTACCTCAATCGGACAAAGACGCTCGTCGCTGAGATGAACGCAGCGATCGGTTGCCTCCACTCGAACACGGAGGCACTGAAAGCCGCAGAGCGCGAGCAAGCGGAGCGGACCCTGGTTAGTTCTGCGGAAAATGCGCGACGACTTCGAGCAGGCTGTCGGCTTTCAAGGGTCGCTGGCGCAGCCGCCTGGAAGAACATCAGATCGCGGAGCGAAATCGGGTGGACGAGATCTGAGACGGACTGGCGAAGAATGCCAAAAGTTTTGGTGAGAAGGCGGAACAACATCTGCACGCGATCTTGCAACAGCAAGCGGTAGCGCAACGAAACGCTTGGCGCGAGTTTGCCGGGCAGCTCAATGCCATGGCGGAAATTCTTGCCGCGAAACACCGCGCGGAATTTGGCGATCTTGTCAAGCATCGCAATACCGACGCCGAGGCGGTCGAAAGGAAGCTCAAGCAACTGAGTGAGACTGGGAGCCAGTCCTTGTCCGCACTCAGCTCAACACTAAAGGATACGCGTACGGCCCTTGGCAAGGCGGCTGACACTGCTCAGCAGAGCTTTCTGCAAGGCGCCACCGCTCAGCCCTGCTAAATGAGGGCCTCAAGATCGTGGCAGCCGGTCTTTGGCTTGGACTGTCAATTACATTCGTAGCGCAGAGGAGCTAACATGAAGGAAATTTTGAGTCTCGGCGCCTTTGTCGTCGGAGCATTGTGCTTCGTCGGTCGGCCTGTTCGGCGTACGGCCGGGTCTCCGCAATAGGTCTATGCATGCTCCTTCTTCGAGCGCAGCCCCCTCAGGAGCGACAAGGCTGCAGGGACAAGCAACTTCTCCGCGGCAACGTCGAGCGGATTGTGGACGACTGCCGTGATGCTTTCCTTGACGCTTCTTATCTCGTGTCCCATGGCATCGATGGTCAGCTTGAGGTCGCGTGCGTCCTCATGAATTGATTCGATGGCCGTTCTGCGAACTTCGAGCGCGAGGTCGATTTCCGGCCCCGGGCGCGATTTGTTGGCCACGAGCAGCACGATCGCCGCGATTGCAAAATCCGCGATCGCGGCGACGGCAGCCGCCCAGACGACGCCTAGGGAAGCCTGCATAGCATTGTAGGCAGCGACATTCGCCATTCCGAGGCCGAACACCCCGATCAGACCGGCGAACGCAAATAGACCCAGCCGACGCGCCAGAACGCTGAGCCAGATTTTTCCGATAAGAAGATCGGCTTTGCGCAGTACCTGGAGATCGCGAACAAGATGATCGATCATTCTCTTCCTCCTTAACGCCTTCCGAGGAGCCGGCCGATCAAAACGCCAACGAGCAATGCGCCGACGACGCTCTGGGTTGGATGAGCCGAAATGCCCTTTTCCGCTTCATCGAAGAGACTGGTCAGCTCGCTCGCAAACTGGTGCAGCTGGTCCCGCAATTCCCTTTCGTCCGGCGTCTCTTTCGCCGGCTCAGGAGCAGTTGTCGGCGCGGCGCTTGCCGCAGCCGACACTGTCGCGCGCTGGTTTTGGGAGACCGATAGCTCATCTTGCAGTGACTTCAATTCCCTTGAGACAAGGACATCGGCGGCCATGATAACACCTCCAAGCTTGACGTTTCGGCAGCAAACTCGAAAGACGAGAATTTCCTCAGCTTGGAGGCGCGGCACGCTTGAATGCATCCCACGCAGCCTGATTGGCGCTGTCAAAAGCCTTGCGCGACTCCGCTAGTGCCGCACCAAGCGCCGACCAGGTCTCGCTTCCGGCCTGCTTCAGCTTGTGAAATCGTGCTTCGGCTTCCGATGCGTCCGCCTTCATCTGTTTCAAGGCGGCGTCAAGGTCGACACGACGGTCGGTCGCCACCTTGTTTGCCGCGTCCCGAAACTTGTCGGCCGCTTCGCGCCAGGCCTTTACCTGGGCGGTGGCAACATCCCCGAACGTGGCCTGTTGTTGCTCGATCTGCTTGCCGGCGGTTGCGAAGTAGGCCTGCACCTGCCTTTCGAACTCGCTCCACTTCGTCTCCAAGTCGGCCCTGGTACGCACCCACGCTGCCTCGCCTGCTTCGGTTTGTTTCTTGACCGTGGCTTTGAACTCGTCCCGCTGTTTCGTCAGGTCATTGACCAACTGATCGGCTCTTACTTTGGACTTCAGCCTGGGCCTGGCTCGCCTTGACTTCGAATGACGCCAATGCGGCATCCATCTCGTCAATTCGCTCTTTCGCCCAATTCAGATAGAAATGCTTGCTGCTTTGCTCCGGCATGGTCGCCTCCATTCGATAACTTTATCCATTTTCCCGAACGCGCTTCCGCTTGCCTTGACCTGTGCGCGCGGCTTTTGCGCTTCCTTATTACGAGCCGGCGCAATCGAATTTAATCTAGATCAATTTCCGCGGCATATTTTGCTGCTAGCCGTATTCTGTGAAATTTCATCGACTGACAGCCGTCGGCGCCCTTCATCAAAGGGCGTGTCGAAGGGTCGGTGAAGTTACGCCTCTTGGAAGTCGGAAGCCTGTTTCAGTGAAGTCCACTCAACCGAAAGGCCGGAAATCATGAGCAAATTTGTCGTAACTACATTCGATAGCGAGGCAAGGGCCTACGAAGGTACCCGCGCTCTGAAGGAGCTTCATTCAGAGGGCAATATCACACTCTATGGCATGGTCGTTGTCACGAAAGATGCTGGTGGCAAGCTGTCCGTAAAGGAGGGGACGGACGAACTGACCGGCACGGCCGTCGGCAGTCTGGTCGGCGTGCTGGTTGGACTCTTCGGCGGGCCGGCTGGTGTTGTTGTTGGCCTGACCACCGGCATGCTGCTTGGAGGTATTAGCGACCTTCTCAACGTCGGCGTCGGCGCGGAATTTCTCGACAAGGTCTCGCGCGGGCTGGCTCCGGGCAAGGCGGCGGTGATCGCGGAGGTCGATGAGGATTGGGTGACGCCGCTCAACACACGCATGGAGGCGATCGGCGGCTCCGTCGTGCGTGAGTGGCGCGCCGACTTCGAGGAAACTGAAATTGCAAAGGCCAGTGCGGCGAACAAGGCAGAACTCGCGCAATTGAAGGCTGAACTGGCTCAGTCAGGTGCGGAGGCAAAAGCAAAGCTGCAGAAACGGATCAACGAGGTTAGAGCGAAGCTCGATGAACTGTCCAGCCAGGCGCATACCAAGTTGCAAAAACTGGAGAAGGAAACCACTGCCAAAATCGGCGAACTGAATGACCAGATTGCGAAGGCCAACGCAGAGAACAAGACTCGGATCAAGGAACGCCTTGCCGAATTGCGTGCCGATCACGATCGGCGAGCTGCCAAGCTGAAGCAGGCAGGCGCGTTGATCAAGGAAGCACTCGCTGCTTGAGCCCATGCTACCGATGTGGTCTTTCTTGGAGCGGCAAGGGCGACTTTGCCGCTTCAGGGTTTTGATCGTCTCGCAGCGATAGCTGGCAGGACCCGATTTGATTTTTCGCAATGTTCGCCGGTGACATTCCTACCAGGATCTAGAAGCCATGAAGCTCGCTGCGACTATTGCCGCCCTTGTCCTGATGTTCACCCAGGCTGGGGAGCCCTTCGGCGTCGCCACCGTCCCCACGCAGGATGAAACGCTGACCGCAATCTGGCACGATTTGCAGCTCGACATCGCCGGCGATGAATTTCAGGATCGCAAGCTGCCGGGCCGAGCCAAACTGTGACTCAGCGGCGGCCAAGCGGTTTATCGCCATTGTGGATGAGGCGCTCCAGCATCAGGGGCGAGCTCTGCTGGGCCATCTCAACCGGGCGGTCAACGCGGCGATCCCCATCGCGCGTGGCGACGTGCCATTGTACGCGCCGCTCGCGGCGCTCCTATCCCGGCGATTGCAAGAGCTAGCGATGGTGAAGTACATTGCACTCGGCGATGCCGGCGTGGCGGCGGCAGACCGCAAGATAATCTTGGTGTGGAACAATGCGCGGCCGGACGAAACGCATGTTGTCGCAGTGGTGCGCGAGGGCGAGCGTTGGCTGATCCTCGACAGTCTCACGCTCACTTTGGTCGAACTCGACCGCCGCATACGCGTACCAGCCGCTTCATGAACTCGGCGCGGATGGTGTCCGGGATTTCCCGCCGCTGCCGCCAGTCGGTGGACCCCTCTAGCTTATAAATTCATCGGTTGGCCCGTGGCGTGTTTGACGGCCGAGCTGTGGTAATTACTGGGAGCAGGCATGTCTGCCAAAGCAAAACGGCACTGGCCGCCCAGCCTCTCACCGATGCAGTCGGAGGCCGTACCATCCTGGCGAGCTGCTTATTCGGATCGCACCTCAGCACTGATGGCGCTTTTCTGTGAGCTTGCCCACGATACGTTTGTGGCCGATCAGTCTCCAGCAGATCAGGCCGGCGCTCCAACGGTCGCCGGAGAGGCGGGCCGCGATGAGCTGAAGCGGCGCCTGGAGGCGGGGAGCTTTCGGTTGGTACAGGTTTTCAACAAGGAGAGATCCACTGGCGTTGTTCCGAGGCTATCGCCACAATGGGGACCCGCGCCTCCTGACGCCTAAAACATCGTTTGCACTTCGTCGCGACAGGTACGCCGACTTTCTCTACAATATCGCCGCAATAATCCTCGTGACACTGCGCACAAGCAGGCTCCTAATCAACGACGATCACATGATCTGGAATTATCGGAAACGGCTTGAGGAGATCGCGGCGGCGCGTGCACGAACTCCCACGAGTTCGTGACAGACCACATTCATCCTTGCCAGATCAGCGTTCATGGACGATGAAGTGTTCGGGTCGCGGAGTCCATTTTCAACGACACGCCATCGACCAAAGCTGCCCTATCGTTCACGTAAGACAGTTGCGTCACTCAGCCAAAATCCAGCACAACCCGGCCGTCGATCTTTCCGGATCTCATTCGCTCGAAGATGGTGTTGATTTCGGTGAGCGGCGCCTTGGTGAACTCGGCTCTCACCTTCCCATCGGCAGCGAACGCGATCGCCTCATCGAGGTCGCGCCTGGTGCCGACGATCGAGCCACGCACGGTGATGCGCTTGAGCACGACGTCAAAGATCGGGATCGGGAATTCGCCTGGGGGAAGGCCGACCAAGCTGACCGTGCCCTTTCGCCGCACCATGCGCAACGCCTGGGCAAAGGCAGGCGTCGACACCGCGGTGACCAGCACGCCATGCGCCCCCCCGCCGGTCGCTGCCAAGACATCATCCAAGGCATCTTTGGCAAGCGCATTGATGGCGTGATCGGCCCCGCTCTTGCGCGCCAGCTCAAGTTTGTCCTGAGCGATATCGACGCCGACGACCTTGAGCCCCATCGCCTTGGCATATTGAATGGCGATATGGCCAAGGCCACCTACGCCGGAAATCACCACCCACTCACCGGGCCTGGCTTCGGTCTCCTTGAGTCCCTTGTAGGTGGTCACGCCCGCACACAGGATAGGCGCGATAGCCGCAAGATTTCACTTTTGGTGGCAAGCGCGCGGCGAATGTGGCCGACGCGATAACGTATTCGGCAAAGCCGCCGTTGACGCTGTAGCCCGTGTTGTGCTGGTGCCCGCACAATGTCTCCCAGCCGGTCTCGCAATACTCGCACCGCATGCAGGCATCATGCAGCCAAGCAACACCGACTGAATCGCCAACCTTCAGACTGTCGACGCCCGGCCCGAGCATGGCCACAATCCCGGTGGCCTCATGGCCTGGAATGAAGGGAGGCGTCGGCTTGACCGGCCAATCGCCGGAGGCGGCGTGCAGATCGGTGTGGCAGACTCCGCAAGCCCTTACCTTGACCAGGACCTCTCCCAGCCCGGGTGCAGGAATTGGAACATCCTCGATCGCAAGCGGCTTGCCAAAGCTCCGCACTACGGCAGCTTTCATCGTGCCCTGCATTCGTTTGCTCCATTGTCTTGCCATTGCAAACTAGCGACCACGTTTTCGGCTGTATTGACCGAGATCAAACTCACGGCTGTGCAATGGACTCGCTGCCGGAGGGTCCAACCCGACTTGTCGGCCAGCTTGCATTCGGCGCACTGCTAATCCCGCCAAGCTGTTTATCGAGGCGTGAGATGCAGAAGGACAAGGTAGTATAGCTTACTCACCGACACTTGCTCTTACCAGCGGGTCTCAAACAATCCGAAATGCTGAGGCTGGGCAACCGGGTTCGGCTGATGCCTGAGGTGAGCCCTCGTGACTTTCCGCTTTGGTTGCAGTTTGCGTTCTTCCTTCTTCGGCTCTCTCTCGCCAGCTTGTTTCAGTGATGGCGGGACTAGCTGCGCAAAGCTTTGACGGATACGTATATCCGGCGGAGTGAATGTTTGCGGCATCGGAGCCGAGTCCGCCTGCGGGAGCGATTGGAGGCAGATTGGTACCAATCAGCACCGCTTCGGGTCCCTTGCGTTCGGAGTGGTTCCGGATCCGGGGAAGCGTGACGCCGGAATCGCCGGAATCGCGCCTCTCTGTCGCCGGCGGTCGCGGCGTCAGGCGTCCGCAGCAAACAGCAGCATCAGCAGCGCTCCACCGACACAGGCGAAATATCGCCTCAGTGGAATTTCGGAATCGATCCATATCCGCTCTCGCGGCGACCGACCGGGCATCTCTTGCACTATTAGTCAACTCCTAGGCCGAAGTCGCTTTGATGGGCACCGGTTCTTCCCTCAATCGATGAACTTCGCTGAAGAGTATTTGTCGAAACGCATTGACCTGGATCAAAAGGTACTGTTCGGGAAGGAATAGGCTTTTGGTCCTCGACATTTCTCAACATTCAACATGGAGGACGTCCAATGGGAAATGAACGCGCGGCAGCATCGACATTTTCGTTCGTGATGCCACCTGAGTGGCCGAAATCATTTAATGGTTTCCCGAACATCCCGTACGTCACGGCATCAAAAGGGGCGCTGGGATTCACTGCTTCCTGTCTTCAGGACCAGGCTGATCACCTGAGGAAGCTCGCTGAGTGTGCAGACTTTACCGAAGCAATGAAGTGTCAACTGGACTTCGCGCACCAATCCTGGTCGCGATCTGTCGGCGAAGCGTCGAAACTGTTCGATCATCTGCGCACGCAACCTTTATAGTGTTTCGGGCCGACCCTAACCAAGTAGTCGCTTGGAGTCAGTCATGCAGGTGAGCGACTTTATTGAAAACCTAACGTTCGATGAAATCGTCATCGGTCAATCCGCAAGTTTGGTGCGGACACTATCGAAGGACGATATTGCGATGTTTGCGGTCATGTCCGGCGATGTGAATCCGACCCACTTCGCCGAACCCTATGCCGAGACAAGCATGTTTCACCGCATTATCGCTCACGGGATGTGGGGCGGTGCGCTGATCTCCGCTGTTCTGGGGACGCGGCTCCCCGGCCCTGGCACGATTTATTTCGGGCAGGATCTGCGCTTCCGCAAGCCAGTGGGCTTAGGCGATACGGTCACGGTGACTGTCACTGCCGCCGAGAAACGACCCGAAAAGCATATTGTTGTGTTTGATTGCCGCTGCGTGAATCAAAATGGGGATGAGGTGATCACCGGCACTGCACAGGTGATCGCTCCCACTGAAAAGGTCAAGCGGCCTCGAGTGACCCTGCCGGAAGTTCAGATCGTGCGGCATGACCGCTACGACGAACTGTTCAAGCATTGCGTGGAGCTGGAGCCGATTCGGACCGCTGTCGTCGATCCCCGTGATCGCGCCTCGCTTGAGGGAGCCGTTTGCGCATCGGAGGCTCGGCTCATCATCCCAATACTCGTCGGACCGGAAAAGGAGATTCGATCACTCGCCGCGTCAGCGAATATTGATATCGCGGGATATGAAATCATCAACACCGAGACTAGCCACGCGGCAGCCGCCGCCGCAGTCGCGCTTGTACGAGGAGGCAAGGTAGAGGCTCTCATGAAAGGGAGCTTGCAAACAGACGAGTTGATGCATGAAGTTGTCGCAACAGCAACAGGTCTTCGGACCGAGCGACGCATGAGTCACGCCTTCGTCATGGACGTGCCGAGCTATGCGACTCCGCTCATCATTACTGACGCGGGGATCAACATTTTTCCTGCCTTGGCAGACAAGCGCGACATCTGCCAAAACGCAATCGATCTTGCGAAGGTCTTACGCTTCGACGAACCAAGGGTCGCGATCCTTTCTGCGGTCGAGAACATCACAAAAAAGATCCCTTCCACCCTGGAAGCGGCTGCCCTATGCAAGATGGCTGATCGGGGGCAGATCACCGGCGGTCTCGTCGATGGGCCGCTTGCATTTGACGACGCCGTGAGCGCTGAGGCTGCTCAAGAGGCGCACATCGTTTCCCCGGTCGCGGGCAAAGCAAATATCCTGCTCGTTCCCGACATTGAATCCGGAAATATGTTGGTAAAACAGCTTACGTTCATGTCGGGCGCTGTTGGCGCAGCAATTGTTCTTGGAGCGCGCGTTCCGATTATTTTGACCAGCCGCGCAGACAAGCTGCGGACTCGCTTGGCGTCTGCAGCGGTTGCTCTACTGCTTGCGGATGCCAAGCGTCGATCGACGCCGCTCCTGTCAGCGGCAGAATAGCTCTGCACCAGAAACATCGTCTGGCTTCGTTGATCTCTATCAAAGCGGCAAGCGGATCTTATGCGAGTTTTTATCGAGACAGGTTCTCCCTCTCGTGCGGTCCGGGAGCATGTCCGACAAGCAAAAAGGACAAAGGCTAGGTATAGCGCTGGCCATAGTGGCGGCGATGCTGCTCGGCATTGTTGGGCCAACCTCGGCGCAGTTTTTCGGCGGATTTCAGCAACGTCCACCACAACGCGGTAGTAACTGGTTGGGCGGCGGCTGGTTTGGTAACGACACATTTGAGCCGTTCCAACAGCCAGCGCCCCAGCCTCGTTGGAATAGGCGGCAGACGCCACAGCCGGTGCGCGAGGATTTTTCAAAAGCGCCTCCACCGGAGAAACGCGAAACGGTTCCGCAACGCCACATTCTGGTGCTCGGTGACGCCATGGCGGATTGGTTGGCTTATGGGCTCGAAGACGCCTATTCGGAGCAGTCCGACGTGGGCGTGATCCGCAAGCACAAGACTGTTTCCGGTCTCATTCGATATCAACCCAAGGGCGAGCCCGCCGACTGGGTCGCTGCGGCCAGGGGCATCCTCGCCCACGAAAAGCCGGACGTTATCGTCGTCATGCTCGGCCTCAGTGACCGCATGTCGATGCATGAGCCTGCGTCCGAGAAAACCGACGGCAAGCCTGCAACCGACAAGAACGTCGATAAAAAAGCTGAGACGAAGGATGCAACGTCCAAACTGGAGGCAAAGCCCGGCGCGGCACCCAATAACAAGCCGTCAGATGACGAACTGTCCGGCGATGCCGCCGGCGTCGGGCTGCCGGTCATTGCGCCCGAGAAACGTGCGCGCTCGCCGAACGGCGTCTACGATTTTCGCGACGAGCGGTGGGTGGAACTCTACAACAATAAGATCGACGAGATGATCGGCGTGCTTAAGTCCAAAGGCGTACCGGTACTGTGGGTCGGTCTGCCAGCGGTACGCGGCTCCACGGCGACGGCCGACACGCTGTTCCTGGATGCTCTTTATCGCAATGCCGCCGGCAAGGCTGGCATCACCTATGTCGATGTCTGGGACGGATTTGTCGACGAGACGGGGGGCTTTCTGCAAAAGGGACCCGATTTCGAAGGCCAAACACGCCAGCTGCGTTCCTCCGACGGCGTGTACTTTACAAGAGCCGGTGCGCGCAAGCTCGCTCACTACGTCGAACGCGAGATCACGCGGCTTTTGGCCGCGCGCACCGTACCTGTCGCGCTGCCGACCGAACCGGCAACGCCCGACGCTTCCGCAATTCCCGGCCAGCCTGCGCAGCGTCCGCTGGCGGGACCGATCCTGCCGCTGGTCGCCCCTTCCGTCGGTACCGATCAACTGCTCGGGGGCCCGGGATCGCCGCCCGCCGCGGTCGACGCGCTCGCCGCCAGAACGCTGATCAAGGGTGAAGCGTTGACACCGCCCGCCGGCCGCGCGGACGATTTTGCCTTGCCTCGCCGGGAAGTCGGAGGCGAGCAGGCCAAGGATACGAATCCGGTCGCATCGGCGCGGCCCGACAGCCTTTCGCGATGCCGCGCCCTGCTGGCGCCGGCGGCATCGACAACATCGAAAAGGCATCGCCGCTTGAACTGAGCCCGGCCAAGCTCAGCCGCCGAAAATGACGCTTGCGGAAGCGATACAAGGCAATTGCAAAGAAGACACTCCCAATAGCGGCCGTCGCAACGATCTCTGGCCAGACAATGGAAGCATCCGCCCCGCGATAAAGCACGTCCTGTGCGAAAATCACGAAATGCGGCGTCGGGCTGATGACCAAGCATGAGGTACTTCAGCCACACCGGCATGCTTTCCAGCGGAGTCGTGCTGCCGGAAAGCAGCATCATGACCAGCAACACTGGAATTGAAAGCAGGCCGAACTGGGCCATCGTTGATGCGATGGTGCCGAGAGCAATGCCGAGTGCTGCGACAGTGAACACGTAGACGCACGCGCCGCCCAGGAATAGTAGATGCGATCCGGCGACCGGTACCTGCAGCCACCACTCGACGACAAGCGCCAGCGATATTGCCGTCGAAACCACAATGACGACGCCATTGGCCAGGATCTTGGAGAGCATGATCTCGGTGGGAACGACAGGCATCACAAGCAGGTGCTCGACCGTGCCTTGCTCGCGCTCGCGAATGAGCGCAGCGCCGGTGAGCATGACCGTGATCATGGTCAGGTTGCTGACGATCCCCATCACCGAGGTGAACCAGCTCGACTTCAAGATTCGGGTTGAACTTGACCTGCGTAACCATCTTGAGCGGTGCAGCGGTCAATCCTTCGCGTCCTGAAATGAAATCCGTCGCATAGTTCATGATGACGTTCTGGATGTAGGTCATGCCATTGAAGGCCTGGGCCGCCGCGGTGGCATCGACATCGATTTGAACGGTAGGTTGCCGCCCCGCGAGAATATCCGCCTGGAACTTTGGAGGAATCTCGATGGCGTAGAGGACACGTTGCGAATTCATCGACGGCGTCGATTTCCGAGGCTTTCAGCTGTATCGCCTGCTTGAACGTGGGCGGCGTCAGGCCATCCGCAATGCGGCGTGAAAGATCGGAATGATCTTCATCGACAATTCCAACTGAAAGGTTGGTCGCTTCGGTCGAGGCGCCGGTGGCGGCGGCGTGGATCGCAATGGTGAAGGAATAGACGACAAGCAGCCAACATGATCGGGTCGGAGCGGAAGCTGCGCAGCTCCTTGATCATCAACCGGTAGATATTGGCGAGGTGCAGCCGCAGCTTGGCGAACCGGTTTCTACGGGGCCGCTTGGTCTGCGTCTCTGCGTGCGGCGTCGCCCGTTCTCGTGAATCTGCTGCTCCGCTCGCTACCGACATCTCAGCTCTCCTGTTTCTGGAGGAAGAAATGAGCGGCACCGAAGAAGCCGACCGCAAACACCGCAAGCACGAGCGCATTGAACCCGAGATCGGAATAGGTCAGCCCTTTGGTGAAAGTGCCGACGCTGATCGGCTGGAACCAAGCCGCTGGAAACGCCAAGCCGATTGCCCTGCCGGCGCCGGTAAGGGAGGACACCGGCACCAGCAGGCCTGAAAAATTCGTTACGGGGATGACGGAGAGGACCGTGGTCGCAAACACCGCAGCGACCTGGGTTTTGGTGAAGGTCGAGACGAGCTGCCCAAAACCGCAAGTGGAAAAAACGTAGAGCAAAGCTCCGAGCGTAAGCGCTCCGAAAGACCCCTTGACCGGTACGTGAAAAACAACAAACGCCATCAGCACCAGGATGACGAACGTCAGCATCCCGACCACGACGTAGGGGAACTGCTTGCCCAGGAGGAACTCGAATTTGCTGATGGGCGTGGACCGAAAATTGGCGATCGATCCGGTCTCCACCTCGCGGACGACACCAATAGTCGCCATGATGGCCGGGATCAGAACGAGCATGATCACGATGACGCTCGGAACCATGGAAAAGACGCTCTTGAAGGCCTGGTTGTAGCGGAAGCGGTTTTCCATTTTCACGCTTCCCAGACGGATATTGGATGGTGGGTTGGGGCCGAAGCGCTCTGTCAGGAGATCCTGCGCATAGCGCATCAGCAGGCCGGTGACGTAGCCTTTCGTGGTCTCGCCCCGGAATGGCATAGCACCGTCGATCCAGAAAGCGGCCTCCGGCGAATGCAGGCTCGCAAGATCGCGGCCGAAGCCGGATGGAATTTCAACGGCGACAGCCAGCTCACCGCTCCGCATGCGTCGCTCCAGTTCCGCCGTGCGAGCCGATCGGAGGCCGCTCGGTGAAATAATGAGAGCCGGAGAAGCTTTCGAGGAGCCTGCGGCTTTCCGGCGTTTGGTCCTGGTCGAAGGCCGCATATTTCAGGTTCTCGACATCAAACGTGATGCCATAACCCATCGCCAACATGAGAATGACAGGACCGACGAACGCGAATGCCAGCCGGATGGGATCGCGCAACAGCTCCATCGTTTCGCGCCGGGCATAGGCCCAAAGCCGTCCCGGATCAAATCGCCTGGAAGAGCGCGACGCCATGGTGTGGGCCGATGCAGCTGCGCTCCGGCGCGTCGGCCTTCTCAGCTCGCCCTGCCGCCGGCTTGGCGGGCTCGGATTTCTGGTTCTTGCCGGCTCCGCTTGCCTCCTCCAGATACGAGATGAAGGCATCCTCGAGAGAAGCGCTGTTGCGCTCCTTAGCCAGTTCTTTGGGCGCGCCGACGGCAAGCACCCGGCCTTGATGCATCAACGAGATACGGTCACAGCGCTCGGCCTCGTTCATGAAGTGCGTCGATAGAAAGATGGTGACGCCATCATTGCGCGACAGATCGATCAGCGTGCGCCAGAACTGGTCGCGGGCAACCGGGTCGACGCCCGACGTGGGCTCGTCGAGAATGAGCATGAGCGGCCGGTGGAGCACGGCCACCGCAAGCTGCAGCCGCTGCTTGACGCCAAGCGGCAGGCTCTCCGGCTTGGCGTCGGCCACATCCTTCAGGTCATATTTTTCCAGCAGCTCCCTGATCCGGCCCTCGATCTCGTTCGGAGGGAGATGGTAGAGGTGCGCGTGGAGCTCGAGATTTTGCCGCACGGTCAGCTCGCTGTAGAGCGAGAATGCCTGTGACATGTAGCCGACGTTCTGGCGCGCCTCCATATCGTCGGCGGCCATCGGTTTGCCGAACAATTTGGCCGAGCCTTCGGTCACCGGCAGCAGCCCCGTCATCATTTTCATGGTGGTGGTTTTTCCGCAGCCGTTCGAGCCGAGGAATCCGAAAATCTCGCCGCGTCCGATGCTAACGCTCACATGATCGACGGCGACAAAATCGCCGAACCGGCGCGTAAGCCCTTCCGTCTCGATCGCCGCGGTCTTGTCATCGCTCTCGGTGCGCGGCGGCACGATGACCTCCTGATGCTGGCCGCGCTTTTCCGGTGGGAGCAGGGCGATGAAGGCATCGTCGAGGGTGCTCTTTTTCGCCTCGGCGAGAATCTCCTTCGGCGTGCCATGGGCGATGACCTTGCCGTCATCCATCGCGGCGAGCCAGTCGAACCGGCTCGCCTCGTCCATATAGGCGGTCGCGACGATCACGCTCATTTGCGGGCGACGGGCGCGGATGGAATCGATCAGCTCCCAGAATTGCCTTCGCGAGAGCGGATCGACGCCCGTGGTGGGCTCATCGAGAATGAGGAGATCGGGATCGTGCATCAGAGAGCAGCAGAGGCTCACCTTCTGCTTCATGCCGCCCGAGAGCTTGCCGCACGGTCGATCGGCAAACGGGTCGAGCCCGGTGGCCTTCAGCAGCTCGTCGATGCGCGTGCGACGTTCGGCCGTGCCCTGGCCGAACAGGCGGCCGAAGAAGTCGATGTTGTCGAACACGCTGAGCGTCGGGTAGAGATTGCGACCCAGCCCCTGCGGCATGTAGGCGATGCGCCCGTAACTCGCCCGGCGATGGTGCTCATCGGCCATGTTGCCGTCGAGCACCGTGACTTTGCCGGTTTGAATTTTGCGCACTCCGGAAATGAGGGCGAGCAAAGTGGATTTGCCGACGCCGTCGGGCCCGATCAATCCCGCCATGCACTGGGCAGGAATTTCGAGCATGAGATCGTTCAGCGCGTACGCCTTGCCGTAGCGGTGCATAACGTGCTCGACTCTGGCGACAACGGTATCGGTCATTGCGGGAGCTTAACCTCAAGCTCTTTGGGCCAGGCGATCTTGGGATCGGTGCGCACGAAGGCGAGACCGCGGACGCCGGTTTTTACAGACTTGTGATACTGATCCAGCACCTTGGGGTCACCCTGGAGCTTGACGCGGAACATCAGCTTCTCCCGCTCCTCCGTCGTTTCCACGCTCTTGGGTGTAAACTGCGCCTCGGTTGCAACAAAGCTGACGGTATTGGGGAGGACATATTGCGGTACCGGATCGAGAATGGTTCTGGCCTCATCGCCAATCGTAAGCCGGCCAGCCTGTTCCGCGGGCAGATAGATCGTCATGTAGACGTCATTCAGATCGAGAATCGTCAGAATGCGCTGGCCCGCGGAGACCACTTCACCGGCGCGAGCCAGCCGGTACTGCACGCGTCCGCTCCTCGGCGAGACCAGCACGAGATCCACCAGAATGGATTGCAGCCGTTCGACCTCGGCCTCGGCTGACTTGATCGAGGCTTCAGCCTCGTCACGCTGGGCGTTAGCCGCAACATAAGCCGCGTCGGCCGCTTCGAACCTGTTGCGCCGCTGGTCGACAACCTGCTGCGCGATATCCCCTTTTTGCAGCAGGGTCTTTCCGCGCTCATAGTCGGTCCTGGAGAATGTCAAATCGCTGTTGCGCTGCGCGATCAGCGCGACGGCTTCCGCGTAGCCCTGTTTCGCCTTCAGCACCTGGGCCTGCGCGGAGCGCAGCTGGGCTTCGGTTTCCGGTGACGAGATGGTGGCGACCACCTGTCCCGCGGTGACCTCATCGCCCTCGTCAACGGTCAGTGTCGCCAGGCGACCCGCGTATTTCGCCGCCACATCCACCTGGGTGGCCTCAATGCGGCCGTTCGTCTTCACGATCCCCTCGGGCATGTCGCGACCACGCAGGTGGTTGATCAGCGTCTCGACCGCTTTCTTGGCTTTTTCTATAGGCTCTGGCGGCTTCGCTTGGGCGTGGGCCCCGGCGATCAAGGAGCCTTCGTCCGATATGTTCAGCGCCGATGCAAGCGCCAGCAGAGCAACGCAAATCAGCGCGGCTTTCGGGGCGAGGGCGTGTACCCAACGCAGTGGCAGCTGCGCAGTCACAAGCTCCGTTCGGATCGACTTCAGTTTGGGCTTCGATACAGGATTTGCAAGCACGACGTTCTCCCGCTCCATTCGATCGGCGAAATACGCAGCACACGATCTTGCTTCCGCTTGCGCGCAGAACCGGTTGCCCGGCTTGAATTGTCGGGTCGTCCGATGAGCGCGTTTAAAGAATGGCAGATAGGGGCAGGCGTTCTTTTGATCCTGATCAAGGTATTGCCGCCTGCGGGCAAATAATATGTGGCATCGTCAGGCCCGTGGGATACGAAATACACGAGCCGTGATTGAGGGTTCACGCTCGCGACAAGGAGGACGCAATGGCCGAAATCGTCACAGCCAGCATCCCACTGCACGATCTGCCGCCACCCAGAGTGCTCGAGGAATTGTCGAGCCAGATAAGCTCAAAGGCGTCGACTGCTATCAATGAGCTTAGTGAACATGCGCGCGCCTGGGAGAAGTCGGTTCCGTCGAGCGCTTTCGGTGACTATCTGCGCGACTCCTGGCAAAGGTCGGTTCTTTTCATGGATATCCTGCGCCAACGCGGCAACCAGCATGATGAGATGGTGTTGCACGGGGTGAGCTCGGTCCTGATCTATGACAGCGAACTCATCATGCGCGGCGACGAGTTGGCTCATCCGGTCAACTACTCGCTGTTGCGCATCATTCCGCCGGAGGGCGTGGAGGTGGATGACCGCAAACGCCCCGTCTTCGTCATCGATCCGCGTGCCGGGCAGGGACCGGGGATCGGCGGCCTCAAGCACAAGAGCGAAATAGGCGACGCGTTCAGGGCCGGGCACCCGGTGTACTTCGCGGGCTTTACGGCTTCGCCTGTCGAGGGACAGCGCATCGAGGATGTCGCGCGCGCATTTACGATCTTCCTCGAAAAGGTCGCTGAATTGCACCCCAAGGCACTCGGCAAGCCGTTCGTGTTCGGCAACTGCCAGGCCGGCTGGCACGCGATGCTGGCGGCATGCATGCGTCCCGATGTGGTCGGACCTATGGTCCTCGCGGGTACGCCACTCTCATACTGGGCCGGAATCCGAGGCAAGAATGCCATGCGGTATCTGGGCGGCTGGTACGGCGGAAGCTGGCCCGATCGCTTGACGAGCGATATGGGGAACGGCATCTTCGATGCCGCATGGCTGGTTGCCAACTTCGACAATCTCAACCCCGCCAATACGTTTTGGACCAAACAATACAACGTATGGGTCAACCCCGAGCAGGAGAAGAAACGCTACCTGGAGTTCGAAAAGTGGTGGGGCGATTTTGTCGTCCTGCGCGGGGAAGAGATGCAGTGGATGGTGGACAATCTCTTTATCGGCAACAAGTTCTCGACTGGCCAGATCGTCACCAGCGACGGCATTCGCCTCGACATGCGGGAGATCAAGACACCGATCGTCTGCTTCTGCTCGCATGGCGACAATATCACGCCGCCGCAACAGGCGCTGGACTGGATTCTCGACAACTACCAATCTGAGGACGAAATCCGGCAATGCGGCCAGAGAATTTTCTACAACATCGATCCCAAGGTCGGGCATCTCGCTATTTTCGTCGGTACGAAGGTAGCCGAGAAGAATCATGCCGAGTTCATCAACAACATGGAGCTGATCGACACGATGCCGCCGGGCCTCTACGAGATCGTGATCACCGAGAGGCCGGGCACGGAAGCTTCTAAAAAGGGAGAAGCTCTCGATTTCGATCTGTCGATCGAACAACGCGGTCTCGACGACATCCGCGCGCTGGGTTGCAACTCGCTCGATGACGAGCGCGAGTTCGAAGCTGCCAGACGCATCTCAGACCACAACAATGCGCTCTATCAGACGTTCCTGCAGCCCTGGATCAAGATGATGAGCGGCCCACAAGTCGCGCGCGCCATGATTGAGCTGAACCCGCTGCGGCTCGGGTATTCTCTGCCATCCGACAGGAATCTGATGATGCGATCAATTGCGCCGCTCGCAGATCAAGTCCGGACAGAGCGTAGGCCCGCCTCGGCTGACAATCCCTTCATTGCGATGGAGCAGAAATTCTCGGAGACAATGGTCCACGGGCTCAACGTTTTCCGTGATCTGCGTGATCAGATGGTCGAGAGCACCTTTCACGCGATGTATGGTTCGCCCCTGGTTCAGGCCGCCTGCGGAATCTCCTACAATGATGCACCGCCCCGGCCGCGGCCCGGGCTGTTGCCCTCCGTGCTGGCGGCAGCGGAGAAGGAGAGACTTCGTCTGAAGGAACGGATCCCGGAGGGTAACGTCTTCGATGCTGCAGCCCGCATGGTCGTCTATATTGGCAAGGCTCAGCATCGCATCGACGAGAAAACGTTCGTTGCCCTGCGCGAGCTGCTTCTGGCGCATCCGGAAATTTCGGAGGTCGAGTTCAAGGCTGCGCTGCGCGAGCAGTGGGCGATCCTGGAAGTGGACGAGCTCGCCGCAATCGAGGCGTTGCCGCGACTGTTGCCTGCGGATGCCGCGGCGCGCCGCGCACTTTCCGACTTGCTTCAAAGGGCCGTCGCAGCGACTGGCAAGCTCAATGCCGACGGGCAACGGCGCCTAAGCAAGGTTTTGCATTTGCTGGACAGCTGAACTCAAGGAAGAGTAAGGAATGGCGATCGCGTTAGTTACCGGAACAAGCGGCGCGTTGGACTAGCTATGCTCGCGGGTAAGTGCAGTCCGGGCCGCAATGAGCTCTTTGCGCTTCTCCGCGTCGACCTTCGGGTATGCGAGGCCGAGATCAGCCACCGCATCCACAATCGCCGCTTCGACGACCAGGCGGGTGAACCACTTATTGTCGGCAGGCACGACGAACCATGGAGCATGCTTTGACGCCGTTGCTCGGATCGCTTCCTCGAAGGCCTCCATGTACTGGTCCCAGAACTCGCGCTCCATCACGTCGGACGGAGAGAACTTCCAGTTTTTCTCAGGCTCGTCGAGGCGCTCCGTGAAGCGCTTCTTCTGCTCCTTGCGCGACACGTGAAGGAAGAATTTCAAGATTGTCGTCCCCTGTCGGGAGATATAGTCCTCAAAATGCGCAATGTCGGCAAGCCGCTCGTCCCAGACACTCTTGCTGACGAGCCGCGGCGGCATCTTCTGCCGCTTCAGGGTCGCTGGATGCACGCGCACCACGAGGACTTCCTCATAGTATGACCGGTTGAAGATGCCGATACGTCCGCGCTCGGGCATGCGGATGACGTAGCGCCACATGAAGTCATGATCGAGTTCCTCCGACGACGGCTGCTTGAACGAGAATACCTGGCAACCTTGAGGATTGACGCCCGACATCACGTGCTTGATCGTGCTGTCTTTGCCGGCCGCGTCCATTGCCTGGAAGATCAGCAGCAAGGACCAGCGGTCCTGGGCGTAGAGCATGTCTTGTTCTTCCGCCAGCCACTCGGTGCCGATTTGGACGAGCTCCGCCCCCTGCGCTTTGTCCAACGTCAGGCCGCCGGTGTCACCTGGGTCGAAAGCGTCAAGGCGAAAGCCCTTGCCTTTGGTGATACGGAATGGATGGACAAGTTTCTGGATACGATCGCGAATTTCCTTTTCCAGCATGGTGAGGCTCCCTTTTCGCGCGCGCCTTCAGCTGATGTCTCACGCCTTACTGGTAGATGCGTAGGCGGGAATCAGGATCAACAAGACAGCCCCAGAGAGCGCCCCAATGGCCGCCCGCTGCCACATATCGAGCGATGAGAACACGCTCCAGTAATGGGCGACAAAGCTGGCAGCTCCTCCATAGGAAATGGCTGCGGGAACGAGGATAAACAGAAAAGCTCCGACGAGCGCCCCAACGACACCCCGCTCCCACCAATCGAGCGAGGAGGCCCAGTGCCAACACCTTGCGATGAAGCCCATCATGCGTTCAGGAACTCAACTTGAATGCCTCCCAGCAGGCAAATCCAATTACATAATGGCAGATGGGGCTAGGCGATTTATTGATCTCAATCAAAAGACGGCAGCTCGCGGCCGAATAACATGATTACACTTGAGCTTCCGAAGGTCGCGTGCCTGTTGGGTAACGGATGATGGCAACGGTGCGTGGACAGTCGTGATACGGCTAATGCCCGCAGGAAATGAGAGATGAATCCTGCGTATATCTCGGCGCTGGCGGCTTTGTTTGGCTCTGCAATCGGGGCGCTTGCGTCACTTGCAACAACTTGGCTGACGCAGCGCCATCAGGACGAAGTTCGGCAGCGTGCCCAGCAGAATGTTCGGCGTGAACGAGTGTTTGTCGAATTCATCGACTTGTCGTCCAAAGCGTTCGTTGATGCGCTGCAGCGAACCTCGATCCAGGATACTTCGCGTATCATCCCGCTGTATGCGACGATGGGGAAGTTACGTCTATTCGCGTCCGATCGAACGATAGAAGCTGCCGAGCAGGTCATGGATCGGATCATCGAGACCTACTACTCCCCAAAACTTGACACTCAGACAAGACCCGACCTCGGCCGAAAATCTGATGTCCTTCGTGAGTTCGCCGAATGTTGTCGGGCGGAGCTGCGAGCTTAAAACCAACGCCCATTTCATTCCCTCCTTGAACCACGGCGCGATCACGAATTTTCCTTCATGCACTGGCGGGCCTTGCCGCGTTGACCTCCGCAGCTTATCGCTGGATCAGGTTTTGCGATTTTCCGTCCTCAAGCGCGGCTCGTCTCATCTGCGCTTGCCACGCTTCTGCTTCCGGAAGCGCGCCTGGCTTCGCATGAACAGCGAGCCGGGCTCAAATCGAGCGGCGCCAGTGGTTCGGCGATTAGACTCTCGGCGTGTTTGGAGGGAAGACCGAGGCCGCGCATGAGCGTCAACAGCACCGCGCGGAGATAGGCCTCGTCCGCCAATCCGGCCGAGAGGCGCGCGACCGCAACGAGACCGGCGCCGTATTTTCTGGGGTGCACTGACGGCCCTCTTTCCCACGGCGTGATGCTTGGGGCCACGATCGTGTCAATCCTCAGCGTTGGCCTCAGGATCGGGCGCAGGCGAGACGACATTCGCTGACGAATCGCGCGAACAGCGCAATGCGGGAGGCGAAGTCGCGGTCTCGCATTGGGCTGAGTGACCTTTCTTTTAGCCAAGCTGAATTTGCAAACGAGGCCGCTATCCCTACCCGGGTGGTCCGCCCCATCGACTGGGGATCAGGTTCGCCGCTTCCTGATCGAGAGCGAACGGCGGGTCATTGTGCACTGCCGCTGACCGCGTTGTATACCGATTGCGACGCCTGGGCGCGCGAGGCCATCCTGAACGTGGCCGGCTCCGGGAAACTCTCCAGCGACCACACGATCGCCCAATATGCCATCGAGCTTTGGCAAGCGAAGCCGTGTCCGGTAGCATGATCGGGATCTGCGCATCTCGCTTCTTGCCAGGAAGCCGGTGCCCGAGACGCCGCCACTGGACATCACGGGCTCGGCCGCGACCCAAACCGCGACGCTCGCCTAACGCCTCACCAGCGTCTCACGCGCGAGCGTCACAAGCTCACCAACCGCCTCGACGGCTACATCCGCCGGCCTGTATTTCGCCAGTATCCCCGGGTCATGCGCATAGTGGCCTTGGCGCGGAAACACCGTCGTCACGCGCTCGCTCCAGTGCGACTTCACCGCATCGAGGATGCGCAGCTTGTCGTCGATCAGTACATAGTGCTTCGCCGGATAGAGCCGTTCGACGTCGGCAAGCTCGTTCTCCTTGTGAATGTAGATCAGCACCCGGCTATCGAACGCCTTCCAGAGGCCCGAGCGCTCGACCTTTCGCGCCTGGAACACGGCGTCTCCGTCCGATAGGATCACGGGCAGACCCCATTGCCGGACATGTGTGACGGCGTCGAGCGCGCCGGTGTAGAGGCGCTCGGCGAACGGGTAGTCGAGCAGCCAGTTCGCCATGCGCAAGAGCGTCGGATTGTGCAGCTTCTCTGCGCGGTAGCGCTCGAGGGCGCCGATATAATCGGCGTAGCCGAGCTCGGCCCATAGCTCGTCGAAGATCGCCCAATAGCGCTCGCGCGCGGCGCGCCCGTAGCTCTCCTCGAGATGCGCGCGCAGATCTTGCTGGATCCGGTCGTTGTCGATCAGCGTGTTGTCGACGTCGAAGAGGAAGATCACATCGTGCATCTGCTGCTCATTTCGATGTTGAGGGACAAATCACTATTTGCAAATTTTGCTGGGCGATTCATTTTAGCCGCCACGCGAAGGTCAAGATTGTCACCACCAACGGAGGTATTCGATCGTGCGCGATGTGACGTATGCCCTTCAGGACGGAACCTTCCCAATCTAGAAGGATTGGTTGGGTTGGCAGGGCTACCAGCGAGTGTCCCTTTGTATCGTACATATTTCGTTTGCGCTCTGCCTCGCCGTCCTTCTTTCCGAAGTTCAAGCAGAGCGCGGTTTAGCTTCATATTACAGCTACAAAATCGTGGTCATCCCGGGGAACTGACCTGTGCGCAGCGGACACGTCCGTTTGGGAGCACGGTCAGCGTTTCCTACGGCGGCCAATCGATCGTGTGCCGAGTGGCTGATAGAGGGCCGTTCATTCGCGGGCGCGGCTGCGTACGATTTTTACGCGATTTCGCGCGGTTGATGGTATCACCCCCGAAAGGCAGCGTGCCATGTCACGGGCGATCTTCGCGGAATGAGTGGTCATGGAATGGCCGCTTGTGGGCGTAAAGCAGCCGTTCGCGGAGCGAGCGGCAGCGAGGTGTTTACTATCGCTGCCCGACGTTAGTCCCTGATATTGCAGCAAAGATGTGCAGTGGGCACCGGTGCGTAGGCGAAGCTTCGCTATTGCAATACTCGGGCTTACTCGGCCCGGGAACTGCGCTGATGGCATTCGGCTTCAAGACGGTAACGAACACCACGAAGCACAACGCTCCGATGCCAAACGTGAAGACACTCAGAACTTCTTTCATATTGGCTCCTATGCATTTTCCATTTCGCGCTGAGAGGGCGCGTCAGCTGACAGATCTGCTTGCAATTCGGGGGCAAGCGGATTTTCGTGAGTGTTGTCCGTTGCGGGCTCCGGCTCCTTGATCCGGAACCACGCCACATAGAGCGCCGGCAGGAACAACAGCGTCAGCACGGTGCCCAACGATGATGCCGCCCATCATCGCGTAGGCCATGGGCCCCCAGAAGATCTCGCGCGCGATCGGGATGAGGGCGAGACTTGCGGCGGCTGCGGTCAGCATGATCGGCCGCATGCGATGCTCGGTCGCTTCCACCACCGCGTCCCATGCGGGCCGTCCCGCTTTCCGCAGATCTTCGATCTGCACGATCAGGATCACCGAGTTGCGGATCAGGATGCCGATCAGCGCCAGCACACCGAGGATCGCAACGAATCCGAGCGGCGCTCCGCTTGGCAGCAAGGCCATGACAACGCCGATCAAGGCGAGGGGCGCCACCGCAAACACCAGGAACAGCCGATGGAAGCTTTGCAGCTGAATCATCAGGATCGTCGCCATGATGAAGAGCATCAGCGGAACGACCGCTTCGATCGGGGCCTGGCTCTTCGCGCTTTCCTCGACCGAGCCCCCGATCGCGACCGAGTATCCGGCCGGCAGTCCTTTTGCGAACTCGTCCACCTTCGGCGCGAGTTGATCCACGACCGTCTTCGGCTGCACGGTGTCGAGAACGCTTGCCTTCAGCGTGATCGTGGGAAGCCGCGATCGGCGCCAGATTGTCGGCTGCTCGATTTCGTAGCGCAGCGTGGCGACCGCTCCGAGCGGCACCGACTGGCCGCCCAGGCCGGTCAATTGCAGGTCGCGCAGCGTATCGATCGATGCGCGCTCCGGTGCGGTCGCGCGTCCCGTCACATTCACCAGGTAAATGCTGTCGCGCACCTGGGTGATCGAGGAGCCGGCAAGGACGCCGTTCAACGTCGTCGCGATGTCCTCCGAACTCACGCCAAGCTGGCGCGCCTTGTCCTGCAGGACATCGACCTTGACGACGCGCGCCGGCTCCATCCAGTCGAACACGACATGATCGAGGTGCGGATTGGCGCGCACGATGCCGGCGAGGTTTTGGGAAAATTCCCTCACCTTGGCGATGTCGGGTCCGCTCAGCCGATACTGCACGGGACGCCCGACCGGAGGTCCGACCTCGAGCAGTTTGACGAAGGTATCGGTGCCCGGAAAGGTCTTTTTCAGATAGGTTTCGAATTGCGCCTTGACGCGATCACGCGCGGCAATGCCGCCCTTGGTGACGACGACCATCTGGCCAAACCAGGTGTTCGCCGTCTGCAAGTCGAATGACAGCACAAATCGCGGAGCGCCGGTTCCGACATAAGTCGACCAATGGTCGACACCGGGATTGTCCTGCAGCTGTTCACGCTCGAAGCGGGCGATCTGCGCATTGGTCTCGGTGATCGAGGCGTTTTGAGGCAGGTTCCAGTCAATGACCAATTCGGCACGGTCCGACGACGGAAAGAACTGCTGCTGCACGAACTTCATGCCGAACAGAGCGAGCGCAAACGCCGCGACCGTCACCCCGACGGTGATCCAGCGATGACGCATGCAAACCAGAAGCAGACGGGCGAACGTCTGCCCAAGCCGGCCTTTGGATTCATGATGGCCTTTGATCCTGGCCGGCAGGATCGTGACGCCGAGCAAGGGCGTGAACAGCACCGCGACGATCCATGACACGAGCAGCGAGACAGCAATGACCACGAACAAGGTGTAGGTGAATTCACCGGCGTTGCTGGTGTTGAGGCCAATCGGGATGAAGCCGGCGACGGTGACCAGCGTGCCCGTCAGCATGGGAAAGGCCGTGGAGGTGTAGACGTGCGTTGCGGCCTTCTCCAGGGGATCGCCGACTTCCAGCCGCGCCACCATCATCTCGACGGCGATCATGGCGTCGTCGACCAGAAGGCCGAGCGCGATGATCAGGGCGCCGAGCGAAATGCGCTGCAGCGAGATTCCGGCATACGCCATCACCACGAAGGTGATCGCCAGAACCAGGGGAATCGCGATCGCAACGACCAGACCGGCGCGAAGGCCGAGGCTCAAGAAGCTGATCCCGAGCACGATGACCACCGCTTCGAACAGGGCTTCCGTGAAGCCCGACACGGCGTGCTCGACGACGACCGGCTGGTCAGCGACGAGATGAACTCCCAGGCCGATCGGCTGCTCGGCCAGAATCTTGGACATTTCCTCTTTCAGCGCCTCGCCGAATTTCAGCAAGTTCGCGCCCGACTTCATCCCGATCGCGAGTGCGATGGCGGGTTGGCCGTTGAAGCGAAACAGCGTCGTCGGCGGATCGGCGTAGCCGCGCGTGATGGTTGCCACATCCGTCAGCGGGAAGAACCGGTCGTTGACCCTGAAGATTGATCGCCTTCAGGCTTTCCTCGGATGCGAATTGACCGTTGACCCGCACGCTGATGCGCTCCGGTCCCTCCTGGAATACGCCGGAGGGCGCGACGGCATTTTGCGCCTGCAGCGAGGAGACGATGGAACGGGTGTCGAGGCCGAGCGCCGCGATCTTCCGGGTCGAAAATTCCAGGAAGATCTTTTCATCCTGCGCGCCGAGAATGTCGACCTTGCCGACATTCGGGACGGTCAAGACTTTTGCGCGAATGTCCTCGACGCGGTCGCGCAACTGGCGCTGGGTCAGGCCGTCGCTGGTGAAAGCGTAGATGTTGCCGAAGACGTCGCCGAAGCGGTCGTTGAAGCCGGGACCGACGACCCCTTGCGGGAAATCGCCCTTGATGTCCGCAATCATGTTGCGGACGCGCGCCCAGGTCGGCGCGACGTCGGCAGCCTTCGTCGTGTCGCGCAGATAGACGAAGACGGTGGTTTGGCCCGCAACGGTGACGCTCTTGGTATAGTCGAGCGACTCCAGCTCTTCGAGCTTCTTCTCGATCCTGTCGGTGACCTGGCGCGTCATTTCCTCGGGCGAAGCGCCCGGCCATTGCGCCCCGATCACCATGGTCTTGATGGTGAAATCAGGATCTTCCTGCCGCCCCAGCTGCAGGTATGCGAAGAGACCCGCCGCCATGAAGGCGATCATGAAATACCAGACAAGCGAACGATGCCCGAGTGCCCAGTCGGAAAGGTTGAAGGTTTTCATGGCGTGGCGTCCTGTTCGATGCGGACTTGCTGTCCTTGTTTGAGGCTGTGGATTCCGGCAGTCACGATGCGCGCTCCGACGGAGAGACCGCCGGTGACGCGGATGCCTCCTTCGTCCTCGGAGAGGTCGACCTTGCGCAGCGAAACCGTGCTCGTGGGAGCGTCGATGACCCAGACGAAAGTCTCGGCGCCCTCTTTGAGCACGGCGGACGCGGGCACTCGGAGAACTGAGCTGTGACCGTTGCTTAGCCTTGCCGTGATGGTGCTTCCGAGCCGGAAGCTTTCAGGCGGATCATTCAAGGCGATACGAACGCGGCGCATGCGCGTCACGGAATCGGCTTGCGGCGCAATTTCGCGAATTTGGCCCTGGACTTGAACGGCAGGAAGCAGCTGCAAGCTGACGGTGAACGGCAAACCGACGGTCAAGGGCACGGGGAAGTCCGCGCCGATATCGACCACAGCCTCCCGGACGTCCGGCCGCGCCACGGTCACGACGCTCTGACCCGGCGAGACGACTTGTCCCACCTCGGCGCTCACGGCCGTGACGACACCGGCGAAATCGGCCTTCACCTCTGCATAACCCAGCTGCTCGATCGCCTTGGTCAGGTTCGCGCGGGCGCGAGCGGTCGATGCTTGTGCGCCCGCGCGCACCTGCTCTGCATCGTCAAGCGTCTGCTTCGTCGTGGCGTCGGTCTTGATCAGGATCCGTTTCCGCTCCTCGGTCCCGATTGCGTTTTCAAGCAGGGCCTGGGCTTTCGAAAGGTCCGCTTTCGCTGACCGCACGGCGAGCTCCAGGGCAGTGGGATCGATTGCGGCAACCATCTGCCCCTCGGCAACCAGATCTCCGACGTTGACTGGACGCGCGATCAGGCGCCCCAGCACGCGGAAGCCGAGATTGGTCTCGTAGCGGGGCTGGACGGTTCCAACCGCCACCGTGCTCCCCGATGCGGCCGGTTGCAGGACGGTTGACAGCACGGGCCGGACGGGCTCCGGCGCCTTCGCCTCCTGCTTGCATCCGGCCATCGCCAATGCCGAAGCGATGGTGCTTGCAACGACAAAAAATCGCGTTCTCATGACCGATCTCCAGGCAAATGTCACGGGCTGGCCGGAGCTCAGCAGCTTGCCTCCGTCGATGACGACGCGGTCTCCAGCCTCCAGCCCTTCCTTGATCAGCACCGCTCCGGCTTCGTAAGCGCCGACGGTCACCGGCTTCAGCGACGCTGTGCTTGTCTTGGGGTCGACGATCCAGACCGCGGGCTTTGAGCCCGTTGCCATCAGGGCGGTCCACGGCACGGTGATCTCCGTGGCCGGTTTGGTCCCGGCGGTGCCCGCGATGGCGCTTCCGAGCGTCATCGCCGGGGGCGGATTTTGGATTGCGACTTTCACGCGAACCGTGGAGCTCTTGGGATCGACGGCAGGCGATATTTCCCTGACGTAGCCTGATGGCGGTCACGTCAGAACCCGAGACCAGCGCCAGCGACACGTGGCCGTGCTCCACATCGCCGAAGAACATCGATTCAGGGACATCGAAGACAGCGTCGCGCTCGCCATCTTGCGCCAGCGTGAAAACCGATTGGGCCGCCTGCACGACTTGCCCGACCTCGAGGTTTCGGGCGGTAATCACACCCGCCGCGCGGGCGTGCAGTTCGGTATCGCCGAGTGCCTCGCGGGCCGTTCCCAACTGCGATTTCGCCGATTCAAGCATGCTTTGTGCGGTTCGCAATTGCTCCTGCGCCTGGTCATAGGCTGTGCGGGTGGTGAAGCCGCTCGACAGGAGATAGCTCTGCCGGTCAAAGGTCGCTTGCGCCACGCGCAACTGGGCCTCCGCCGCGGCCATACTCGCGGTCGCGGCGTCAAAATCGGCCTGCTGCTCGGCCGGATCGAGTCGGGCCAGGACGTCGCCGGCATTGACGTGAG
>CAVUCB010000061.1:0-114354 GCA_963739755.1 uncultured Alphaproteobacteria bacterium
CGCCGATTTATCGAACATCTCGCGCCCGATCAGCATGCGGCGGATTTCGCTGGTGCCGGCGCCGATCTCGTAGAGCTTGGCGTCGCGCAGCAGGCGTCCGGTCGGAAAGTCGTTGATGTAGCCGTTGCCGCCGAGCAGCTGGATCGCGTCGAGCGCGCATTGCGTCGCCTTCTCCGCCGCGTACAGGATCGCGCCCGCCGCGTCCTCGCGCGTGGTCTTGCCGCGGTCGCAGGCCTTGGCGACCGTATAGACATAGGCGCGCGCCGCGTTCAGCGTCACGTACATGTCGGCGATCTTGCCCTGCACGAGCTGGAAGCTGCCGATCGGCTGGCCGAACTGCTTGCGCTCGTGCACGTAGGGGATCACGACGTCGAGGCACGCCTGCATGATGCCGAGCGGCCCGGCCGCCAGCACCGCGCGCTCGTAGTCGAGGCCGGACATCAGCACCTTCACGCCGTCGCCGACCTTGCCGAGCACGTTCTCTTCCGGCACCTCGCAATCCTCGAATACGAGCTCGCAGGTGTCGGAGCCGCGCATGCCGAGCTTGTCGAGCTTTTGCGCGGTGGAGAATCCCTTCATGCCCTTCTCGATGATGAAGGCGGTGATGCCGCGCGGGCCCGCATTGGGATCGGTCTTGGCGTAGACCACCAGCGTATCGGCGACGGGGCCGTTGGTGATCCACATCTTGCTGCCGTTCAGCACATAGCGGTCGCCCTTCTTCTCGGCGCGGGTCTTCATCGACACCACGTCGGAGCCGGCGCCGGGCTCGGACATGGCGAGCGCGCCGACATGCTCGCCCGAGATCAGCTTCGGCAGATATTTGCGCTTCTGCGCGTCGTTGCCGTTGCGGCGAAGCTGGTTGACGCAGAGATTCGAATGCGCGCCGTAGGAAAGGCCGACCGAAGCGGAGGCGCGCGCTATTTCTTCCATCGCGACGCAATGCTCGAGATAGCCGAGCCCTGCGCCGCCATATTCCTCCTCGACCGTGATGCCGTGCAGGCCGAGCGCGCCGATGTTCGGCCAGAGGTCGCGCGGAAACTGGTTGATCTGGTCGATCTCGTCGGCGCGCGGCGCGATATCGTTGTTGGCGAAAGCGTGCACGGTTTCGCGCATCCGTCCGCGGTTTCGCCGAGATCGAAATTGAAGATCCGGTACGCGTTGGGAATCATGGGCGTCGTGCCTCCGGCAAACCAAACGTTGTTTGAAACAGCCTTATTCGCTCGAATTGTGCTTGTCACGGGCTAGAAAAATGCAGCTAAGGGGGGCTGGAATACCAGCCTGCGGCCTGTTGGCTCACGGCAAAGTCCCGCTTGCGCGACGCACACAACGGGATGTAATTCGCACAAAATGCCGCCTACAGGCGACGCCCAGCAAGAAGATGAAAGAGGAGCCGCCCATGCACGGGACCATCGATGTCGCCGAGAAAATCGATTCCGAGGCTGCGCGCAGCGCGCCTATTCGCTGCCGCTCAGCGAGTTCGATCCCGGCGATCCCGAATTGTTCAGGAGCGATACGTTCTGGCCCTATTTCGACCGGCTGCGCAAGGAAGATCCGGTCCACTACACCAAGGACAGCATGTTCGGCCCGTACTGGTCGGTGACCCGGTACAACGACATCATGGACATCGAGACCAACCACGCCGTGTTCTCCTCGGCCTCCTCGCTCGGCGGCATCACCATCCGCGACATCGATCCCGATCTGCGCCGCGAGAGTTTCATCGCGATGGACCAGCCGCGCCATTCGGCGCAGCGCAAGACCGTGGCGCCGATGTTCACGCCGACGCATCTGGATCAGCTCGCGATCAGTATCCGCCAGCGCTCGGCCGAATGCCTCGACAATCTGCCGAGCGGCGAGGTGTTCGACTGGGTCGACCACGTCTCGATCGAGCTGACGACGCAGATGCTCGCGGTGCTGTTCGACTTCCCCTGGGAAGACCGCCGCAAGCTGACGCGCTGGTCGGATGTCGCGACCACCATTCCCGGCCCGGGCGGCCTGGTCGCCACCGAGGACGAGCGGCAGGCCGAGCTGATGGAATGCGCGACCTATTTCGCGAAGCTCTGGAACGAGCGCATCAACCAGCCGCCGAAGAGCGACCTGCTGTCGATGATGGCCCATAGCGACGCCACCCGCGACATGGACCCGAAGAATTTCCTCGGCAATTTGGTCCTGCTGATCGTCGGCGGCAACGACACCACCCGCAACACCATGTCCGGCTCGATCCTGGCGCTGAGCCAGCATCCGGAGCAATATCGGAAGCTGGAGAAGAACCCCGCGCTGATCGACAGCTTCGTGCCCGAGGTGATCCGCTGGCAGACGCCGCTCGCGCATATGCGCCGCACCGCGCTTGCCGACATCGAGTTCCGCGGCAAGCAGATCAAGAAGGGCGACAAGGTCGTGATGTGGTACGTCTCGGGCAACCGCGACGAGGAGGCGATCGAGAGGCCCTACGAGTTCCTGATCGACCGCGCCCGGCCGCGCACGCATCTGTCGTTCGGCTTCGGCATCCACCGTTGCGTCGGCATGCGGCTTGCCGAGCTGCAACTGAAGATCATCTGGGAAGAGATCCTCAAGCGCTTCGACAATATCGAGGTGGTAGGTCCGCCCAAGCGGGTGTATTCGAGCTTCGTCAAGGGTATCGAGCACCTGCCGGTCCGGATTTCCGGCTGATCCAATTCCGCCACTTCGAGGGGAGGAGCACCATGAACATCCAGACCGCGATCCGCGCCGACAAGGCCGAGCTGCTGCGCCAGGCGCGCGAGGAAGCCTATGCGACGCCGCTGAAGGATTTCCATCCCGGCGCGCCGCGCCTGTTCCAGAACGACACGCTGTGGCCGTGGTTCGAGCGGCTGCGCAAGGAAGAGCCGGTGCATTACTGCACCAACGCGCCGATCGAGCCCTATTGGTCGGTGGTGAAATACAACGACATCATGCATGTCGACACCAGCCACGGCATCTTCTCCTCCGACGCCGCGCTCGGCGGCATCACGATCCGCGACGCGCCGGCCGGCTATGACTGGCCGAGCTTCATCGCGATGGACCAGCCGAAGCACGCCGACCAGCGCAAGACGGTGTCGCCGATGTTCACGCCGACGCATCTGGATGAGCTGGCAAAGCTGATCCGCGAGCGCTCGGCCAAGGTGCTCGACAATCTGCCGCGCAACGAGACCTTCAATTTCGTCGAACGCGTCTCGATCGAGCTGACCACGCAGATGCTGGCCACCCTGTTCGATTTCCCCTGGGAAGAGCGGCGCAAGCTGACGCGCTGGTCCGACGTCGCGACCGCGCTGCCCAAGAGCGGCATCGTGGAATCGCCGGAGCAGCGCCGCCAGGAGATGGACGAGTGCCGCGAATATTTCGCGCGGCTCTGGAACGAGCGCGTCAATGCGGCGCCGCGCAACGACCTGCTCTCGATGATGGCGCACAGCGAGGCGACGCGCCACATGGACCCCGACAATCTGATGGGCAACATCATCCTGCTCATCGTCGGCGGCAACGACACCACCCGCAACACCATGTCAGCGGCTCGGTGCTGGCGCTGAACGAGAATCCCGACCAATACGAGAAGCTGCGCGCCAATCCGGCGCTGATCGATACCATGGTGCCGGAAGTGATCCGCTGGCAGACGCCGCTCGCCCATATGCGGCGCACCGCGCTGGCCGACACCGAGATCGGCGGCAAGAAGATCAAAAAGGGCGACCGCGTCGTGATGTGGTACGTCTCCGGCAACCGCGACGAGGAAGTGATCGAGCGGCCGAACGAGTTCATCATCGACCGCGCCCGCCCGCGCATCCATCTGTCGTTCGGCTTCGGCATCCACCGCTGCGTCGGCATGCGGCTCGCCGAGCTGCAGCTCAAGATCGTCTGGCAGGAGATGCTCAAGCGCTTCGACCGGATCGAGGTGGTCGGCGAGCCGAAGCGGGTCTATTCCTCTTTCGTGCGCGGCATCGAGGTCCTGCCGGTGCGCATTCCGGCGTAATGAGTACCGAGCTCAACCCGCCTGAGCTCGCCGAGAAAATCTCGGCGAAGGGCTTCACCCAGGCTGCCGGCTTTCGCATCGTCAAGGTCGAGCCGGGATATGCGGAAGTGGCGCTGACGCGCCGCGACGACCTCGTGCAGTTCTTCGGTCATTTCCATGGCGGGGTCATCACGGCGCTCGCCGACCAGGCCGCCGGTATTGCCGTCACCTCCGGCCTGCCGAAGGGCCGGATCGGGGTTACCGTCGAGCTGAAGGTGAATTTCCTCTCTCCCGCCGACCGGACCGAGCTTGTGGCGCGCGCCAAAACCCTGCAAATGTCGGGCGCGATCGGTGTCGCCACCGTCGAGATTTTCACCCGAGACGAAAAGTCCGAGCGCCTATGCGCATTCTGCACTGCCACGATGCGCGCGCTTGACCTACCACCTGAGTTCCGATGACTGCTCAAGAACACCAGCAAGACGAACACACTCATATCCGCGATGCGGTCGCCAAGCTTTGCGCCCAGTTCCCCGGCGAATACTGGCGCAAGCTCGACCGCGAGATGGCCTATCCGTACCGACTTCGTCAATGCGCTGACGGAAGCCGGTTACCTCTCGGTGCTGATCCCGGAAGAATATGGCGGCGCCGGCCTGAAGCTTTCGGCCGCGACCGCGATCCTGGAGGAGATTCACCATGCCGGCTGCAACGCCGGCGCCTGCCACGCGCAGATGTACACCATGGGCACGGTGCTGCGGCACGGCAGCGAGGAGCAGAAGGCGAAATGGCTGCCGGGGGTCGCGAGCGGCGAACTGCGGCTGCAGGCCTTCGGGGTCACCGAACCGACCAGCGGCACGGACACCTCCTCGCTCAAGACCTTTGCGAGGCGCGAGGGCGACAACTACATCGTCAACGGCCAGAAGATCTGGACCAGCCGCGCCGAACATTCCGACCTGATGGTCCTGCTCGCGCGCACCACGCCCAAGGATCAGGCGAAGAAGCGCACCGAAGGGCTGTCGGTGTTCCTGGTCGACATGCGCGAGGCGCGCAAGGCGGGCCTCACCATCCGTCCGATCCGCACCATGATGAACCACTCGACGACCGAAGTGTTCTTCGACGACATGCGGGTGCCGGCGGAAAACCTGATCGGCGAGGAAGGCAAGGGCTTTCGCTACATCCTCTCCGGCATGAACGCCGAGCGCATCCTGATCGCGCGGAATGCATCGGCGACGCCAAGTGGTTTATCGCGAAGGCGACCGCTTACGCCAAGGAGCGCGCGGTGTTCGGCCGCCCGATCGGCCAGAACCAGGGCATCCAGTTTCCGATCGCACGCGCCTATGCGTCGATGCGCGCCGCCGAGCTGATGGTGAAGGAGGCGACCCGCAAATACGAGGCGGGGCTCGATTGCGGCGCGGAAGCCAACATGGCCAAGATGCTGGCCGCCGACGCCTCCTGGGAGGCGGCGAATGCCTGCATCCAGACCCATGGCGGCTTCGGCTTCGCCGAGGAGTACGACATCGAGCGCAAGTTCCGCGAGACGCGGCTCTATCAGGTCGCGCCGATCTCGACCAACCTGATCCTGTCTTTCATCGCCGAGCACGTGCTGGGCATGCCCCGCTCCTACTAGCGCATGTCCCGGCGAAGTGGGAACCGGTTCGCCGATAAAGGATGTGCGTAAAACAAGAGAAACCAACATGTTGCCGCTTGAGGGAATTACCGTCATCGCCGTGGAACAGGCGGTCGCCGCGCCGTTCTGCTCGTCGCGCCTGGCCGATGCCGGCGCCACCGTGATCAAGGTCGAACGCCCCGAGGGCGATTTCGCCCGCGCCTATGATGCCGCAGCCAAGGGCCAGAGCAGCTATTTCGTCTGGCTCAACCGCGGCAAGCAGTCGGTCGTGGTCGACCTCTCGACCAAAGCGGCCGCGCGCAGCTCGAAGAGCTGATCGCGGGCGCCGACGTGCTGCTGCAGAACCTGAAACCCGGCTCGATGGACAAACTCGGCTTCTCGCTGGATCGGCTGAAGAAGGATTATCCGGCGCTGATCTGCTGCACCATCACCGGCTATGGCGATGAAGGCCCCTATGCGCATCGCAAGGCCTATGATCTTCTGATCCAGGCCGAGAGCGGCCTCGCCTCGATCACCGGCGGTCCGGAAGGGCCGTCGCGTGTCGGCGTCTCCATTGTCGATGTCGCGACCGGCGCCACCGCGCATGCCTCGATCCTGGAAGCGCTGTTCGCACGCACCCGCACCGGCAAGGGCGCCGACATCCGCATTTCCATGTTCGACGTGATGGCCGACTGGCTCGCCGTGCCGCTGCTCAATTCGGAAGCCGGCAATCCGCCCAAGCGCATGGGCCTCGCCCATCCCTCGATCGCGCCCTATGGCGTATTCCGCTCCAGGGACGGCAAGGACATTTTGATCTCGATCCAGAGCGAGCGCGAATGGAAAAAACTCTGCGCGGAAGTGCTCGGCCAACCCGATCTGCCCAATGATCCGCGCTTCGCCAACATGCTCGAGCGCGTGCGCAACCGCGCGGCTACCGACAAGATGGTCGGCGATGTCTTCGGATCGCTGAACCGCGACGAGCTCTTGAAGCGGCTGGACGACGCCGACATCGCCTTTGCCGAGGTCAACACCATGGCCGACCTCACCGTGCATCCGCATCTGCGCCGCATCGAGGTCGACACGCCCAGAGGCGTCGTCACCTATTCCGCGCCGGCCGCGATCTTTGTCGGCGAGCCGCGGCATTACGGGGCGGTGCCCGCGATCGACGAACATGCCGAACTGTCCAAGGTCGGGTTACGGAAATCCTCATGACCGAAAAGCTCGAACTCGATCATTTGCGCCAATGGATCGGCCGGAGCGCTGAGGCGTCCGACATCGTCACAGCGCAGCTCGTCAAGGGATTGCGCGCGACGCTGTTCCAGGATGTCGGCGAGCCCAGGGCGGGTGATGTCGCGCCGTTCACGGTGCACTGGTGCCTGGCGCAGCCGGTGTTTCCGATGTCGATGCTGGGCCCCGACGGTCATCCCACGCGCGGCGGCTTCCTGCCGCCGGTGCCGTTGCCGCGCAGGATGTGGGCCGGCGGCGAGCTCGAATTTCTCGATCCGCTGCGTGTGGGCGATGAAGCCACACGCACGTCGCGCATTGCCGATATAACAGTGAAGACCGGCTCGACGGGCACACTGTGCTTCGTCTCGGTCGAGCATGTGGTGACGACGCCGCGCGGCATCGCGATCCGCGAGCGGCAGGACATCGTCTATCGCGAAATGGGCGGCGCATCGGCTGCACCGGCGAAAGCTCCGCCGCCGCCTGCGGTCGCAAAACACCGCGAGGCGCACATGGCCGATCCCGTGCTGCTGTTCCGCTATTCGGCGCTGACCTTCAACGGCCACCGCATTCATTACGACCGCGACTACGTCACCAAGGTGGAGGGTTATCCCGGGCTGGTCTTCCACGGCCCGCTGCAGGCGGCGTTCATCGTTGAATTGGCGGCGAAGCTGCATGGCGGCACGCCGCCAGCGAGGCTCGCCTATCGCGGCGTGCAGCCGCTGTTCGAGGGCAGCGAGTTCTCCGTCAACGCCAACGACAATGCCGGCAGCATGGAGCTGTGGACCGCAAACGGCGAAGGCCAGCCTACGATGAAGGGCAGCGCAACATGGTAGACTGTCATTGCGAGCGAAGCGAAGCAAATCCATAGTTCCGCGCAGGAAGCATGGATTGCTTCGTCGCGGAGCCTGTCATCGGGCCGCACTCCGCGCTGACCCGTTGGCTCCTAGGAATGACGAACGCTGAGGGTACACAACGTGTCTCGCAGGCAAACAAAGGACGTAACCAAAGCCGTCACTGTCAAGCAGGCGACGTTCGACCTGCTGCGCGCCTTCGGCATCAAAAAGGTCTTCGGCAATCCCGGCTCGACCGAATTGCCATTCTTGTCCGACTGGCCCAGTGACATCGATTATGTGCTGGGTCTGCAGGAAGCCAGCGTGGTCGGCATGGCCGACGGCTACGCACAGGCGACGCGCAACGCCGGTTTCGTCAATTTGCATTCGGCGGCCGGCGTCGGCAACGCGCTCGGCAATATCTACACCGCGCATCGCAATCAGACGCCGCTCGTGATCACCGCGGGCCAGCAGGCGCGCTCGATTCTGCCGCTGCAGGCGTTTCTCCATGCCGAGCGCGCCTCGGAGTTCCCGCGGCCCTATGTGAAGTACAGCGTCGAGCCGGCGCGCGCCGAGGACGTGCCGGCCGCGATCGCGCGCGCCTATTATACGGCGATGCAGCCGCCCTGCGGGCCGACCTTCGTCTCGGTCCCGATCGACGACTGGACGCATCAGGTCGCACCGGTGCCGGCGCGAAAGGTCAGCCGCGAGATCGGCCCCGATCCTGACGCGATGAAGGCGCTGGTCGCGGCGCTGTCGACGAGCAAGCACCCCGCACTCGTCGTCGGCCCTGGCGTCGACCGCGCGGAAGCC
Source organism: uncultured Alphaproteobacteria bacterium (assembly GCA_963739755.1). Taxonomy (GTDB): domain Bacteria; phylum Pseudomonadota; class Alphaproteobacteria; order Rhizobiales; family Xanthobacteraceae; genus Bradyrhizobium. Next base: position 8,429 of record CAVUCB010000061.1, read on the forward strand.
GTCGATGACATGGTGAAGGTCGCCGAGAAAACGAAAGCCGCGGTCTGGGTCAGCCCGTTCTCGGCACGCTGTTCGTTCCCGGAACGGCATCCGCAATTCACCGGCTTCCTGCATGCCTCGCCCGCTCAACTCTCGGACGCGCTGCGCAATTACGACCTCGTGGTCGTGATCGGCGCGCCGGTCTTTACGTTCCATGTCGAGGGCCACGCTTCGATCTTCGATGGATCAACCATGATCTTCCAGATCACGGATGATCCCGATGCTGCCGCGGTGTCGCCGGCCGGCACGAGCATCGTCGCGACCATGAAGCCTGCGCTCGCGATGTTGCTCGAACTGTTGCCGGAGACCAAGCGCGCGGCGCCCGCTGGCCGCACCTTGCCGCCTGCGGCCACGGCGGCCGATCCGATCCCGGTCGAGTTCCTGATGCATTCGCTGTCGGTCGCGATGCCGGTCGACGCGGCGCTCGTCGAGGAAGTGCCCTCGCACCGCCCCGCGATGCAAAAATTCATGCCGATGCGCGGCCAGGACAGTTTTTACACCATGGCGAGCGGCGGTCTCGGCTACAGCCTGCCGGCCGCCGTCGGCATGGCGTTAGGCCGTGGTGACCGCCACACCGTTTGCCTGATCGGCGATGGGTCTGCGATGTATTCAATCCAGGCGCTGTGGACCGCGGCGCAGCGCAAGCTGCCGCTGACGGTGGTCGTGATCAACAATGCCGGCTACGGCGCGATGCGCTCCTTCAGCCAGGTGATGCAGGTCCGCAACGTCCCCGGCCTCGATCTGCCGGGCATCGATTTCGTGAAGATCGCCGAGGGCATGGGCTGCGATGCCGTGCGTGTTGCCAAGGCCGCGGAGCTGGCGCCGGCGTTGAAGCGCGCGCTCGCGCACAAGGGCGTCAGCCTGGTCGAGGTGATGGTCAATTCCGCAGTGCCGCTGCTCTACGCGCAGAAAAGCTGAGACCTCATCCTGAGGAGCGGGCGCAGCCGCGGTCTCGAAGGATGGCCGCAGGAGAGAGGCAGGCCTCATGGTTCGAGATGCGCGTGCCGCGCTCCTCACCATGAGGATCGCGTCACTTCCCATACTCCTCCCGCATTTTGGCCTGGATCTTGGCCATGCCTGATATCCAGCGGTCGTAATTCTCGGTCTTCTTGCGCATGTAGCCGAGCACCTGCGGGTGCGGCAGGATCACGAACGTCTCCTGTTCGAGGCCCGCCAGCACGTCTTTCGCGACCTGCTCCGGCGAGAGGTCGCCGTCGCCGGATTGCGGACCCTTCGGGATCGAGCGCAGCATGTTGGTGTCGACGCCCTGCGGACACAGGATCGAAACCTTGATGCCGTCGGCGCGATGCGAGATCGCGAGGTTTTCGGCAAAGCCGACCGCGGCATGCTTCGTGGTCGAATAAGCGGGGCTGCCGACCTGCGACAACAGGCCCGCCGCCGAGATCGTGTTGAGGAAATAGCCGCCGCCGCGCGCCTTGTAGCGCGGCACGAGATGCCGCGCGGCGTAGACATGGGCCATCACATGGATCGCCCAGCTGCGCTGCCACGGTTCGTCCGACGTGCCGCCGGCGTTCGCCGACAGGGGATCGAAGCCGCCGCCGACGCCGGCATTGGAGCAGAACAGCGCGATCGGGCCGAACTGCCGCTCGGTCTCGTCGATCACATGCAGGACATCCTTTTCCTTGGCGACATCGCACTGGAACGCCGCGCCATGGACCGCCGCGGCAACAGCACGCGCATTGGCGCCGTCGAGGTCGACGACCACCACCTTGGCCGCGCCCGCACCGTGAAAGGCCTCGCACAGCGCTTTGCCGATGCCGTTGCCGCCGCCGGTGACGACCACCACCTTGCCGGTCACCTGCATCGTCGCCTCCCGTTGTTGTTTTTGTTCAGGTCAGGACGAGGTCCATCACCGCCGTGTAGTGGCAGGCCGCGCCCAAAAGCACGAAACAATGCCAGATCACGTTCTGGAAGCGCAACCGCCGCCAGGCGTGAAAAATCACGCCCAGGCTATAGAGTGCCCCGCCGGCCAGCACCAACCACAGCGCGGTCTTCGGCAGGCCGGAGACGACGGAGTTGTAGAGCATGACACCGCTCCAGCCGAGCGCGAGGTAAAGCCCGGTCGAGAGCCGGTCGAACCGGCCGGGCCAGGCGAGCTTCAGTGCGATGCCGAACGCCGCGACGCACCAGACGCCGACCAGCATCACCAGTGCGACCACGCTGTCCTTTAGTTCCAGGATGAAGGGCGTGTAGGTCGCCGCAATCAGGACATAGATCGCCGAATGATCGAAGCGCCGCAGCACCCATTTGGTGCGCGACACCGGCCAGAGGTTATAGGTCGCCGATAAGACCAGCATCGACAGCAGGCCCGCGACATAGATCGAGACCGCGACGATAGAGAGCGCACTGGCATAGACGGCCGTGAGAACCACCAGCACAGTCGCGGCAATCAGGCCGAACAGAATGCCAATGGCATGCACGACACCATCGGCGATAAGCTCGACCTTGTCGTAGTTCCACCGGATCGCGCCGGTCGCGGTCGAGGCGAGTTGCTTCAGCTGGAAGATCGTCATGGACCACCTGCAGATCTCTGGCGAACCAGATAGACAATAGGTGTCGCGAGGTCAACGCGACGTTCAAGCCGCCCTCGCAAAACCCGGTCAACCGCAATCCCGCCCGAAATGTGAAGCTTGATTTTGGCCCGCCAATCGCCACTTTTCGGGGCAAGTCGCCCATCGATTACCCCCTGACGCCGAGCGTTTTCCTTTAATCCATGGCTCCAAGTTTTTCCGAAATCATCGAGGAAGCGCGGCTGTCGGCGCGGGCGCTGCTCGACTATGGCGAGCACTTTTTCAACCCGACGGTGCGGCTCGGCGTCACCGGCCTGTCGCGCGCCGGCAAGACCGTGTTCATCACCGCCCTGGTCCATGGGCTGACGAAAGGCGGCCGCTTTCCCGTGTTCGAAGCGTTCAATTCTGGACGGATCGCGCGGGCAGAGCTCGCGCCGCAGCCCGACGATGCGGTGCCGCGTTTCGACTATGAGAACCATTTGCACACCTTGATCGAGGAGCGGCGCTGGCCGAACTCGACCGTCGATATCAGCGAACTCAGGCTCGTGATCGATTACCAGCGCCACAACGGCGCCGACCGGCGGCTTACGCTCGATATCGTCGACTATCCCGGCGAATGGCTGCTCGACCTGCCGCTGCTGGACAAATCTTTTGAGCAATGGTCGGCCGAGAGCCTCATATTGTCGCGCGAGGCGCCCCGCGCGCATCTCGCCGCTGCCTGGCACGCCCAACTCGCAACGCTGAGTGCGGAGGGCAAGGAAGACGAACAGGCCACGCTAGCCTCCGCAAGGCTGTTCACCGAGTATCTTCGCGCCTGCCGCGACGAACGCTTCGCCATGAGCCTGCTGCCGCCCGGCCGCTTCCTGATGCCCGGCAATCTGAAGGGCTCGCCGGCGCTGACCTTCGCGCCGCTCGATGTTTCCGCTGACGGTACCGCGCCGGAGGGTTCACTATGGGCGATGATGGTGCGACGCTACGAGGCCTACAAGGACGTCGTGGTGCGGCCGTTCTTCCACGACCATTTCGCCCGGCTCGATCGCCAGATCGTGCTGGTCGATGCGCTTGCCGCGTTCAATTCCGGGCCCGAAGCGCTGCACGATCTCGAGGCGGCGCTTGCCGGCATTCTCGATTGCTTCCGGGTCGGGCGCAGCACCATCCTGTCCACGCTGTTCCGGCCGCGGATCGACCGCATCCTGTTTGCGGCGACCAAGGCCGACCATTTGCATCATCTGAGCCACGACCGACTGGAAGCCGTGCTGCACCGCGCCGTCGCGGGCGCCGTGGCACGGGCGGAAGCGACCGGCGCCGGAATCGACGTCGTCGCGCTCGCCGCGGTGCGCGCCACCCGCGAGGCGATGGTCGCGCGCGGCCGCGACAAATTGCCGTCCATCCTTGGCACGCCCGCGCCGGGCGAAAGTGCCGGCGACGAGATCTTTGACGGCAATATGGAGGTCGCGACCTTTCCCGGCGACCTGCCGGCCGATCCGGAGGCGCTGTTCGACGGCGCCGGCTTTCGCGGCCTGTCCTCGGCGTCGGCCGACAAGAGCGATTTCCGCTTCCTGCGCTTCCGCCCGCCGCCGCTCGAGCGCGACGGTGAGGGCGAACCCGCGCTGCCTCACATCCGCCTTGACCGGGCGCTGCAGTTCCTGATCGGAGACCGGCTGCAATGAACGATCGATCGAAACATCGGCGCCCGGCGACCTTCCGGCTCGACGATCCCGCGGTGACGGTCATCGATGCCGACGACGCCGGCAAGCCCGCGCGCGGCACCGTGCAGATCACGCCGGAACACGATCCGGCCCAGCTGCCGGTTCCGATCGAGGCGCCGGCCGTGCCGCGCCGCCCGTTCGGCTGGGGCACCGTGTTCTGGTCCGGCGTCGCCGGCCTGGTGCTGCTCGGCCTCGGGCTCGGCGTCACACACCTGGTCGAGGACCTGTTTGCGCGCAGCGAAAGCCTGGGCGTGATTGGCATCGCTTTCACGGCCGCTGCAGCGCTGGCGCTGGGCGTGATCACCCTGCGCGAACTGTTGGCACTGGTGCGGCTTGCGACCATCGAAAAGCTGCATGCGCGCGCCGAGAGCGTGCTGCTCAGCGACGACCGCGACCAAAGCCGCGCCGTCCTGAAGGACCTGCTCAAGCTCGCGCATGAGAAGCCGCAGCTTGCGCGCGCCCGCACCGCGCTCATCGGCCATGCCGACGAGATCATCGACGGCGCCGATTTGATCAAGCTCGCCGAGCGCGAGCTGATGACGCCGCTGGACGCGGAGGCACGCCGCCTTGTTTCCTCCGCGGCGCAGCGTGTCTCCATCGTCACCGCGATCAGCCCGCGCGCCGCGATCGACATAATCTTCGTGTTCGTGGCCTCGCTGCGGCTGATCCGGCAGCTTGCGCGGCTCTATGGCGGCCGGCCCGGCGCGCTCGGCATGATCCGGCTGCTGCGCCATGTGATCGCGCATCTCGCCATCACCGGCGGCATGGCCGCAAGCGACAGCCTGGTGCAGCAGATGCTGGGCCATGGGATCGCGGCCAAGCTGTCACAGCGGCTTGGCGAGGGCATGCTGAACGGCTTGCTCACCGCCCGCCTCGGGCTCGCCGCGATCGATGTGACGCGCCCCCTCCCCTTCACCGCGCTGCCGCGCCCGGCGCTGACCGATCTGGCGAAAGACCTATTGAAGAAGCGCGAGGAAGACGAGTAGCTACCGCGTCTGTTCGCGAATGAAATCCGTGATCAGGCCCAGCGCTTCGACGGAGGCCGGGCTCGTCGGGTTCTGCGAAATGAACGTGTGCGGCTGGCCCTCGAACTTCCGGAGCGTGATCCGGCCGCCGGCCTTTGTGTAAGCGGCAACAAACCTGTCGGCCATATCAGGGGTGACGTTGGCATCGGCCGTTCCCTGGATCAGCAAGGCCGGCGGGAGGTTGCGTGCCTCGCCTCTCTCCAGAATGGTTTGCGGATTGGCTTCGGCCATCGCCGCTTCGGTCAGGAAGAAGGCATCGTGATTCTTGACCAGCCGCTCATTGCCAGTTTCGCGCGCCATGTTGTAGCGCGCCACCGGGTCTGAAATCGGCCAGCACACGACGACAAAACCAAGGCTCGCATCAACGTCCTCGGCACCGGCGAGTTTTGCCGCGGCGTATCTGACATCCCGCGGCCGCAGTACGTTCAGCCACAACTGATGCCCGCCGCTGGAGGTGCCGAGCCCTCCGACGCGGCTTGCATCCCCGCCCCATTTCGCGATGTTGGCCTTCAGCCATCTGATGCCGAGATTGATATCGGCGATCGAGGCGGGATAGGGCGATGCCGGCGCCATGCGAAAATCCAGCGCCAGCACCGCCGTGCCGGCGGAGGCAACCACCTCGTTCATGGCTGCGTTTTGCAGCCGGTCGTTGGCGACCCATGCGCCGCCATGCACGTCGACGATGGCCGGAAAGCCGGTGATGCCGCGCGGACGATAGAGGCGGGCAAGCAACGGTGTGTCGCCGGCCCGGCCGTATTCGAGGTCCTCCGTGATCACCTGGTATTTTTGCGCGAGATCGTTTGTATCCATCCCGAATACCTCTCCGCGACTACGCCGATCTTGCAGGCCAGTGTAAACCACGCGCCAGCACGCGCCAGCGGAAGAAAGGTGTATCCGGCGGCGGGGACAACTCAGGCGTCCAGCCGGTCAGCTTCTCCAGCGCGTAGGTATCCATCACGATGCCGCGCCAGACGCGATCGACCCGCTCCAGCGGCTCGCGTTTGGCGCCGGTCAAATTCCACAGCGGCAGCAGCTGGTCGGGCTCGCGCGCGACATAGAGCCCGGTATGGCCCTTGATGCGATCCGTGCCGGGATCGGCGAAACCCTGGAACCGTCCGCGCTCGGTGACTTCGATGACGGGGATGCGATCCCCAAAAAACCAGCGCAGCATCGCATAGGTGCGGTAATCCGTGGTCGCGATCCAGGTTGCGCCGGTCTTCTGCAATTCCGCCTCGGCGCGCGCCACCACCGTTTCGTAACCTGCCTCGCCGCCGATCGGATCGGCGCGGCCGATGAAATTCCAGGGAGAGGCGACATAATACCAGGCCACCAGTACGACCATCGCGATGCCGGTGACCACGGCGGTGTTGGCCCAGAAGATGGACGACTTGATCATCCAGGCGGGAAAATTTTCACGCGGCAGCATGGCGATATTGATGGCTGCGGCCGCAAAGCCGGCCGGCCACATGAACATCGGCCAGGTGTCGCCGACCCGCAACGTCAGCGACTTCCAGAAGAAATACAGGAAGGGGACGATCACCGCGGTCGAGAGCAGGATTGCGACCGGTTCACGGTTGCGATAGCCGCGCCAGGCGGTGAAGCCGATCCCCGACAAAACCACGGGGAATAGCACGAAGCCGACCAGCCCCCATTGCAGCCCGATATAGTCGCCGACGGTGCGGAGCGAAAATTCATGCGCGGCGGTCGCACGCACCGCCTGGAAGCGGAACGTCGCCCAGTCGTGCTGGTAATTCCAGATCAGGACCGGCGAGAACAGCGCGATCGCGATCAGCGCCGCGAGCCAGGGATAGGGCGAACGCAATTGCCGCAGCCGCCAGTCCGGCACCAGCATGAAAGCGGCGACCGCCGGCAGCATCATCACGACCGTGAATTTCGACAATAGCGACAGCCCACCGAACAATCCGGCGGCCAACCACCAGCGCTGATCGTTACTCTCTGCGAGCCGCACGAGTGACCACACGATCGCGACCGCAAACGGGATCAGCGCCACGTCGGGCGCCACCTTCGACATCAACAGCCCGTAATAGAGCGCAGCCTCCGGCATCAGCACGGCGAACACGATCGCCCTGATGTCATGCGTCACGCGACGGACGATGTCGGCGAGCAGCAATTGCGTGACAGCCATCGCGACAATGCCGCCTAAGCGGACCCCGAGATTGGTGTCGCCGAAGATCGCCGTGCCGAAGCGGATGAACCAGGCGATCATGGGGGGATGATCGAGGAACGACAGCACATGTTCCTTCGACCAGGTCCAGTAATAGGCCTCGTCGGTGCGCAGATCGATCAGGCCGGCATAGGCGATTCGCAATGCGGTCATCGCCGCGATCACGATCACGGCAACGACCAGAGGCCGCGCGGATCGATCGAATTGGCGGGCGTAAAGGGGAAGCGAGGTCTGTGTCACGGCGCTTTCTCCCCGACTCCCCCGAGAGAGTCAACGTGCGATCGTTTCTCCTCTGGAATGGATGTCACTGATCGCAGATAATGATCATATGGATCAGATGGCCCCCGGTTCGCGCGAACAGATCAGGACCTTCCTTCGCGGCATCGGCGTGCGGCAGGTCCGCCTTGTCTGCGGCATGGTGCTGTTCACCTATCTGATCAGCCATTTCCTCAACCATGCGCTCGGCAACATCTCGCTCGATGCGCTGGCCGAAGGCGTCTACTACCACACGGTGTTCTGGCAGTTCCCGCCCGTCGCCATCATCTTCTATGGCTCCGCGCTGGTGCATTCCGGACTCGGGATCTGGGCGCTGTATCAGCGCCGGCAGTTCAGCTGGAAAGCGATGGAGCCGCTGCAGCTCGCGCTTGGCCTGAGCGTGCCCCTGCTCGTCGCCTTCCACATTATCGGCGCGAGGCTCGGCCAGGCCCTGTTCGCGCACGAGAAGCTCTATCCGCAGGAGCTGCATGCATTCTGGGTCTCGCACCCGATCAAGGCGCTGCAGATCTCGGCAGTACTTTTGATCGCATGGGTGCATGGCTGCATCGGGCTGTATTTCTGGCTGCGCATGAAGCCATGGTTCAAGCGCGCTGCACCGTTCCTGCTCGCGGCGGCCGTGCTGGTGCCGACGCTGGCGCTGCTTGGGTTTTATCAGGCGGGCCGCACCGTCATCGCCATGAGCAGCGATACCGCCTGGCAGGCGGCCAATCTCGGTGCGCGTCAGGTCGGCACGCCGGCAGAACAGAGCATGCTGGACAACATCGTTGATTATTTCATCGCGCGGCTATCTCGGCCTGATCGGGATCGTGATCATGGCGCGCGGCGCCCGCGCCCTTTTTGAACGCCGTGGCGGCATGATCAATCTGTCCTACGGCAACGGCCGCACGGTGCGAGTGCCCAGGGGCCTCAGCGTGCTGGAAGCGAGCCTGCGCAACAACGTCCCGCATGCGAGCGTCTGCGGCGGACGTGCGCGCTGCTCGACCTGTCGCATCCGCGTGATCGGCGATCATGCGGCGTTGCCGGAGCCGTCGCAGCGCGAGGCCTTCGTGCTGGCCCGCGTTGGCGCCAACGATCCGTCGATCCGGCTTGCCTGCCAGTTGCGGCCGACCGGCGACCTCTCGTTCTTCCAGCTCTTCATTCCGAGCCTTGCTTCCGCCAACGCGCATGCGTCGAATCCAGCCCGCATCGGCGAGGAGCGCTATCTGGTCAGCCTGTTCGTGGACATGCGCGGCTCGACCCGGCTTGCGGAAAAGAGGCTGCCGTTCGACACGGTATTCGTCGTCAACCGCTTCCTCGCCGCGGTGTCGCAGGCGGTGATCGAATGCGGCGGCCGGCCCAATCAATTCGTCGGCGACGGCATGCTGGCGCTGTTCGGGCTTGCCAGCTCGGCACAGACCGCCTGCCGGCAGGCGATCCGCGCGGCGGCGCTGATCTCGGCCAATATCGACGAATTGAACCAGTTCCTGAGCCACGATCTGCGCGAGCCGATCCGCTTCGGCATCGGCATACACGGCGGCGAGGTGATCGTCGGCGACATCGGCTACCGCGACCACATGGTGTTCACCGCGCTCGGCGATCCCGTCAATGTCGCGGCACGCCTGCAGGACATGACCAAGACGCTCGCCTGCGAAGCCATCATCTCGGAAGAAGTGCGCGCGACTGCCGGCCTTGGCGAGCACGATTTGCCGCAGCAGGAAGTCGAGATCCGCGGCCGCGCCGAGCCGATGACGGTGCGCGTCGTCGCGGAAGCGAAGAGCGCTGTCCGCGTTCGTCGACAAGCTCGGTGCCGTCGCGGCGTTGAGCAGCACCGCGCAAAATCCGCGTGTGATTTCCAGCACATCTGAACATTTGTTCAGGAAATTCTGACCCGAACCGAAATCGCCCGCAGGCATTCGACAGACGGACGGTGGGTATCACTGAAACCCGCGCCCTAAGCGAAACGCCACGGCGCAACATTTGGAGAATGACTATGCTTCGCAAACTTGCTTTTGGACTCTTCGCCGCTGCTACCATCAGCGCTGCCGCTTTCACGCCGACCGCTGCTTCTGCACATCACTTCGGCATGGGCGGTGGCTTCGGCGGCGGCTGGGGTCATCACTGGGGCTTCCATCGCTTCGGCTACGGCTTCGGCGGCCCGGTCGTCGACTCTGCCTCGCGGTGACCCCGTTCGGTCGCCTCGTCAACGTCTGCTACTGAGTGCAGGCTCTGTTTCCTGTGGAAATCCCGGCCGTCCCCCGGCCGGGATTTTCGCTGTCCTTTTGCATCGCAAGCGCTTGCGTCCAAAGCATGATTTGACTTGCGTGACGCCGGTGTGACACTTGGGCTCCCTGATTCCGGTGATGACCGGAATCAATCAAGAAGCTTCGGAGGAAGCCCGAAATGCTCGATCGACGAGAGTTGATGAAGCGCGCCGGCATGGCTGCGCTGGCTACAGGTTTTGCTTCAACGCGGGCGTTCGCGCTCGACACCGTAAAACTCCCCTTCGACAATGGCGAGCGTCCGCTCGTCACCTATCCGCAGAAGCGCCCGATGATCGGCCTGACCAGCCGGCCGCCGCAGCTCGAGACGCCGTTCTCGATCTTCAACGACGGCCCGATCACGCCGAACAACGCCTTCTTCGTGCGCTATCATCTCGCCGACGTGCCGCTCAACATCGATCCCGACACCTTCACGCTGGAAGTGAAAGGCAAGGTCGATCGTCCGCTGAAGCTGTCGCTGAAGGATATCCGAAAGCTTAAGGCCACCGAGATCGTCGCGGTCAACCAATGCTCCGGCAACAGCCGCGGCTTCCTCGAGCCGAGGGTCGCCGGCGGCCAGCTCGGCAATGGCGCGATGGGCAATGCGCGCTGGCACGGCGTGCCGCTGAAGACCGTGCTCGACATGGCGGGCGTACAGGCCTGCGCGAAGCAGGTGACCTTCGGCGGCCTCGACGGCCCGGTGATGGACAAGACGCCGGACTTCGTCAAAGCGCTCGACATCGATCATGCCCGCGACGGCGAGGTGATGCTGGCCTATGGCATGAACGGCGACGACCTGCCGGTTCTCAACGGCTTTCCGCTCCGCCTCGTGGTGCCCGGCTATTACGGCACCTACTGGGTCAAGCATCTCAACGAGATCACCGTGCTCGACCGCGAGTTCGACGGCTTCTGGATGAAGTCCGCCTACCGGATACCGGATACGCCCAACAACAGCGTCGAGCCGGGCACCGCACCGAAGGCGACGATCCCGATCAACCGTTTCACCGTGCGTTCCTTCATCACCAGCGTCACCGACGGCGCGAAGCTGAAGCACGGCCGAACCATGCTCAGGGGCATCGCCTTCGACGGCGGCAAGGGCATCAAGCAGGTCGAGGTCTCGACCGACGGCGGCAAGACCTGGATGGGCGCAAAGCTCGGCCGCGATCTCGGCAAATATTCGTTCCGCGAATGGAAGCTGCCGGTGAAGCTGGCGGCCGGCAGTTATGAGTTGAAGGTGCGCGCCACCTCCAACAGCGGCGAGACGCAGCCGGCCGAGCCCAGATGGAATCCGGCCGGGTACTTGCGCAACGTCATCGAAACCACGCGCGTGACCGCGGCCTGAGGAGAACGATCATGAAGCATCAACTTCTCCTCGCCCTGCGGCCGCCGCAACGCTTGGCCTCGTCGCCGCCCGCGCGGTGCCCGTGGTCTACAAGCTGCCGGACGAGACGGCGGCGTTCAAACCCGGCCCCAACCTCGACGTGGTGCAGAACAATTGCACCGGCTGCCACTCGGCCGATTACATCAACACCCAGCCGCGCAACGTGAAGTCCAAGAAGGATTTCTGGCAGGCCGAAGTCACCAAGATGATCAAGACCTACGGTGCGCCGATCGATGATTCCGACGTGCCGGGGATCGTCGAGTACCTCGCCGCGACCTATTGAGCAGGCCGTGCCCCGGCGGCCGTGAAACGCAAAAATGCCTCAAATGCGCCGCGATATCGAGCGTTTCCGGCAAAATCCGATGCTTGTTTGAGCTACCAAGCTTGCCACAACCGTCGTATTCTGCATGTCGGAATGTGCCGGTTTGCGGGGACCGGCTATTCGCATTTTATTATTTATTGCACCCGCGGAGACGACGGATGGCTAAAGGTACGGTCAAGTGGTTCAACCCAACCAAGGGCTATGGATTCATCCAGCCCTCCAACGGCGGGAAGGACGTTTTCGTTCACATTTCGGCAGTGCAGAAAGCTGGGCTTTCTTCGCTTAACGAAGGGCAGACCATCGAATACGAAGAGATCGCCAATCGCGGCAAGACCTCGGCCGAAAACATCAAGGTCTAGCGCGGCACGCGGACACTCCCGGACGTAATCCGGGAGCGTGGCTTTTGAAAAATTTAATCTGATAAATTGCCTTCGGAAAGAGCGGCGACCGTTCTTCCCGCGCATCGGATGTCTATTGCAGTGGCCGAGCCGGCTGGTGATAACACGCCGGAGCCTGCAGGCATGCCGCGACGCCGCATTCTCGCCCGTGGCTAATCTTCCGTCACCCATTTCTCGACCGTCATGACATCCGGCGGCTGCGTATAGCCGCGCGGCCACAGGTCGACGACCCATTCGACCTGGGTCGCCTTTTCGACCAGCACAGCCGTATTGTGCGGTGTCTGCAGGACCAGGGCGTTGCCACGATAGTGGGGATTGCCGACCACGTGGTATTTGAGCAACCCCCACTCCTGCAGCACCAGCAGCAGGCTGGTGGTGTTGCGGGTGGTATCCCAGCAATCGTAATTGTGCTTGTCGTCGAAATAGCGGAAGTCGGCCTTGGCGACGCGCTTGTCGGTTCCGATAATCGGTCCCATCCTGCGGTCGAACCAGATCACCGCATTCTGTACGGCCTTCCGTTCGGCTATGGCCGAGACCCGTCCCGCAGCGAGGATCTTCGTCAGGGCCTTCCGGTCGGCGGACGTGAAGTCGAGCGTTTCGCGGCGCCGGCAGACGAACCCGTAGCAAACCGTCATCGAACTGGCCGACGGCGGATAGATCGAAACCGTCGTGTACAGGGCCGCCTGGGGCGGGCTCAGTTCGACCGCTGACGCCGACGTTGCGCCGGCCATCAGTGGCAGCGCGAGAAACCACAGGGCAACGCCACGAAACGCCGCAGTCGCGCGAAGCCCGCCTGCTTTCCGCCCTTTCATCCCTCGCATCCTCCACCACATTCGGTGAAGAACCCCACGAAGATCATCGCGGCTGTTTCGCAATTCAAAGGCCAGCGGCATGATACGACCTTGGGGATACCTGGACCGCCTGCCATGAAATCTGATTCTGTCTCGGTTGCGCCATTCACTGCACCATTCGCGCCCGACGATGGCGCCATTGCGGCGGAGCTTTTGGCCGCCGCCCGGCTCGAGCCCGAGCAGGAACGGCGGATCGACCAGCACGGCGACGCGGCTGATCGAGGCGATCCGCACCAATGACGACCCGCTCGGCGGGGTCGAGGACATGCTGCGCGAGTTCGCGCTGTCGACCAGGGAGGGGCTGGCGCTGATGGTGCTGGCGGAGGCGCTGCTCCGCGTGCCGGATGCCCGTACCGCCGACCGCTTCATCGAGGACAAGCTCGGCGAGGGCGATTTCATCCACCACGAGACCAAATCCTCGGCCTTCCTGGTCAATGCCTCGGCCTGGGCGCTGGGGATGTCGGCGCGGGTGATCCAGCCGGGCGAGACGCCGCAGGGAACGCTGGGCCGGCTCGCCAAGCGGATCGGCGCGCCCGCGGTGCGCGCGGCGACGCGGCAGGCGATGCGGCTGATGGGCAGCCATTTCGTGCTTGGCGAAACCATCGAAGCGGCGCTGGCCCGCGCGAAGTCGCAATCCGCGCGCAGCCCGCGCTATTCCTTCGACATGCTCGGCGAAGGCGCGCGCACCACTGAGGACGCCGCGCGCTATTTTGACGCCTATGCCAGCGCGATAGAGGCCATCGGCCGCGCCGCCGGCGACCGTCCCCTGCCCGACCGGCCCGGCATCTCCGTAAAACTCTCCGCGCTGCATCCGCGCTTCGAGGCGGTGAGCCAGCGGACGGGTGATGCGCGAGCTGGTGCCGCGCCTGGTCGAGCTGGCGCGGCGGGCCAAGGCCTACGACCTGAATTTCACCGTCGACGCCGAGGAAGCCGACCGGCTGGAATTGTCGCTCGATGTCATCGCGGCGACGCTGGCCGAGGACTCGCTCGCCGGCTGGGACGGCTTTGGGCTCGCGGTCCAGGCCTATCAGAAGCGCGCCGCGGACGTGATCTTCCATGTCGACCGGCTGGCGCGCGCGCATCAACGGAGACTGATGGTGCGCCTGGTCAAGGGCGCCTATTGGGACACCGAGATCAAGCGCGCGCAGGAGCGCGGGCTCAGCGATTATCCCGTGTTCACGCGCAAGGCGATGACCGATCTCAATTACGTCGCCTGTGCGCGATTGCTGCTGAGCCTGCGCCCGCGCCTGTTCCCGCAATTTGCCACCCACAATGCGCTGACGGTCGCGACCGTGCTCGAACTGGCCGACGGCGCGGGCGGATTCGAATTCCAGCGCCTGCATGGGATGGGCGAGGCACTCTATGCGCGCCTTGGCGAAGATCGCCCCGAAATTGCCTATCGCACCTATGCGCCGGTCGGCAGCCATCGCGACCTCCTCGCCTATCTGGTGCGTCGGCTGCTCGAGAACGGCGCCAACTCCTCCTTCGTGGCGCTCGCCGCCGATGACGCGGTGCCGCTCGAAACCCTGCTGCGGCGCCCGGCCGACATCATCGGCAGCCCCGGCGGCGCGCGGCACAAGAACATCCCGCTGCCGCGCGAAATACTGCAGCCGCAGCGGATCAACTCGGATGGCATCGAGTTCGGCGAACGCGCCGCGCTGAAGAAGCTTCTCGCCGCGGTCGCCGACGCGAAGCTGCCGGCGCCCGGCAGCGTGGCCGATGCGACACCTGCCGACGCCAATGCGGCCATTGCCGCCGCGCGCAAGGGATTTAGATACTGGAGCGCGACGCCGGCGCACGATCGCGCCTCCGCGCTGGAACGTGCTGCCGATCTCCTGGAACAGCGTGAGCCGCATTTCATCGCACTGCTGCAACGCGAGGGCGGCAAGACGCTCGATGACGCGCTCTCCGAAGTCCGCGAGGCCGCCGATTTCTGCCGCTACTACGCTGGCCAAGGCCGCACGCTTTTCGACGACGACGAATCCATGCCGGGCCCGACCGGCGAAAGCAACACGCTGCGCCTGCGCGGCCGTGGCGTCTTTGTCGCGATCTCGCCCTGGAATTTCCCGCTGGCGATTTTCTCAGGCCAGGTCACCGCCGCGCTGATGGCCGGCAATGCCGTCGTCGCCAAACCGGCGGAGCAGACGCCGCTGATCGCCGCCGAGGCCGTCAAGCTGCTGCATGAGGCCGGCATCCCCGCCTCCGCGCTGCACCTGGTGCCGGGCGACGGCAGCACCGGCGCTGCGCTGGTCGCCCATCCCGATATTGCCGGCGTCGTCTTCACCGGCTCGACCGAGGTCGCGCGCGCGATCAACCGGACGCTTGCCGCCAAGGACGGACCCATTGTACCGCTGATCGCGGAGACCGGCGGCATCAATGCAATGATCGTCGATGCCACCGCTCTGCCCGAACAGGTCGCCGACGACGTCGTCACCTCGGCGTTCCGCTCGGCCGGTCAGCGCTGTTCGGCGTTGCGGCTGTTGTTCGTGCAGGACGACGTCGCCGACCGCATGATCGAGATGATCGCGGGCGCTGCGCGCGAATTGCAGATCGGCGACCCCTCCGATCCCTCCACCCATATCGGACCGGTGATCGACACGGAGGCCAAGGCGCGGCTCGATGCGCACATCGCCCGCATGAAGCGCGAGGCGCGCGTGCATTTTGCCGGATCGGCGCCGCAAGGCAATTACGTCGCGCCGCATATTTTCGAGCTCAAGGATGCGAGCGCGCTCGCCGAAGAGGTCTTCGGACCCATCCTGCACGTGGTGCGTTACGCCGCCGACCGGCTGGAAGACGTGCTGCGATCGATCGAGCGCACCGGCTTTGGCCTCACCCTCGGCATCCACTCCCGCATCGACGATACCGTCGAGGCGATCATCGCGCGGCTTGAAACCGGCAACATCTATGTCAACCGCAACATGATCGGCGCGGTGGTCGGTGTGCAACCATTCGGCGGGCATGGTCTTTCAGGAACGGGCCCCAAGGCCGGCGGTCCGCATTATCTCGTCCGCTTCGCCACCGAGCAGACCGTCACCGTCAACACCGCGGCCGCCGGCGGCAATGCCGCGCTGATGGTGGATGATGAGGGCCCACCGCGCGAGGAACTCATCACCGCGCCTTCCCCGCGTGCCCGGCAGCGCGGTTAGCCCTCACAGGCAGGTTTCGTTCTTGTTGCCCCGTGCAGAGCCACCGCAGGGAATGCTTTTCGAGAGCTGCTGGATCTTCTGCTTCGACTGCGCCTGGGCGAGGATATCGAACACGCTCGACGGCGCGAGCTGTGTGGCGCTCTTGTAGTCACTGGTCGCCTTGTCAATTTTGTTCTGCGCCTCGTAGATCGTCGCACGCGCGAAATACCGCTCGACCGTCTCGTGTTGCGCGATCGCCTTGCTGAGATCATCCAGCGCCTTGTCATATTCATGCATTTGCGAATAGACGATGCCGCGCAGGCCCAGGGCGTCGGCATCGTCCGGCCGCGTGCCAAGGACTTGATTAAGGTCGGTCATGGCGCCGGCCGTATCCTTCTTGGCGAGATAGGCGCGCGCACGCAGCGTGTGTGCGAAGGCAAAGGCCGGGGCTTTGCCGATGACCTGGTCGAGCGCCACGATCGCGCGGTCGTACTGGCCGGAAATCAGCATCGCCAGCCCCTGACCCAGCTCCGCCAACTCGTTGTTGGGATTGCGGTCGAGCGCAGTCTTGACATCCACGAGACCTTCGGCGCTGTTCCCCTTCAAGAGCAGCGAAAGTCCGCGCGCCGCGCGCGCAACGTCGTTCAGGGGATTGAGGGCCAGCGCCTGGTCGAAATCGACCACGGCCTTGTCGATCTGGCTTAGCCCCATATAGGCCTGCCCGCGCTCGGTATAGGGCGAGGCGTCCTTGGGATTGAGCGCAACCGAGCGGTCGAGATCGGCGATGGCGTCCTTGAATTTTCCGTTCATCCGGTTGGCCATGCCGCGGCCGAGATAGGCGACCGCGTTGTTGGGATCGACGCTGAGCGCGTGATTGGCGTCGGCGATCGCCTGGTCGAATTGTTTCATCCCGATCGAGGCCATCGGCCGGGCGCCGAGCATCTGCTTGTCGTCGGGTCTCAGCTTGAGTACCTCATCGATGTCGGCTCGGGCGTCGGCGTAACGAACCTGCCCCAGCAGGGCGAACACGCGAAGCCGAAGCGCCTGCTCGTTGTGCGGATCGGCGGCCAGGACAATGTTGAGGCGCGGCACGGCGTCGGCGTATCTCCGCTGCGCCATCAATTGCTGGGCTTCGAGGAATGCCTTCACGGCGGGCGGCGGCGACGCGGCAACCGCCGGCGAGGCAGCCGGCGCCGGCTGCGATTGTCCATCATGGATCTTGGCCAGTTCCGTCTGCATCGCCACCGCCGACTGCCGTTGCTGCTGGGCGACCCCGGCGGCGGCGCTGTTCGGCGCCAGCGCCAGCACTTTGTCGAAATCAGCGACGGCGCGGGCGTAGTCGCCCTTGGCGCTGAACAGCTGCCCGCGCGAAAGATAGGACACGACGTCGGTCTGCGGCGCCTGCGCGATCGCGCGCGAAAAGTCTTCGATGGCGTGCTCCGCATCGCCCTTGCGCCGATACGCCTGTCCGCGCCAGGAAAAGGCATTCGGCACGTTCGCGTTGATCGAGATCGCCTTGTTGAGCTCGGCGAGCGCCTGATCGATCTGCCCGGTCTCGACATAGGCGCGGCCGCGGCCGACATAAGCCTGCGGAATATCCTGGCGCAGGGTAATCGACTGGTCGAGGTCGGCCAGCGAGTCGGCCCAATTCTTCTGGTCCGCCTTCACATTGCCGCGCGCGATATAGGCGATCGGGTTTTTCGGATCGATCTCGATGGCCTGGTTCAGGTCGGCGAGTGCGAGGTCGAACCTGGCGGTGCGCTCGTGCACGAAGGCGCGCGCGAGCAGCGCCGGGACAAATTTAGGGTTGAGCTGAACCGCGGCTTCGGCATCGGCCATCGCAAGGTCGTACTTCGAGCGGCTGCCAGACAGGCGTGAGCGCACGACATAGGCCTTGAGCCGGTCGTCCGCCGGCCGCGATTGATCGTTGATGATGGCGGTGCAGGCCGGCTCGATCTTCGCGATGACGGCACCGGTGCAATCCTCGAGATCGCCGGCTTGGGCCGGGCCTTGATTGCAGCAGAACGCCAGCAACAACACCGCCGGCAGAAGGAGACGAAAGGACGGCATCATCATCTTTCCCTTCGAACGACGAGCAGGTCGGAACGTAGGCCTCGCTGCGCCCAATGTTATCGGCGTCACGAGATCTTACAACCGAGCGGCCACATTGCCACATTCGCCCTGCGTGTCGATGACACGATCAAGCGAGTGAACCGCAACAGTGCGGCTTTGCAGCGGCGGGATAGCCGACGGCACCGTTGCATCCCCTGGCCAAGCAGGGTCAAATGGCGGTTCGATTTTCGGTGGGTCTAATTCCATCCCGCGGGAACAATAGCAATAACAGGGAGCTACGCCATCATGGAAAAAGGCATTTTCGAAGGGCTGAAGGTCCTGGATTGCGCGAGTTTCATCGCGGCGCCCGCGGCTGCGACCGTGCTGTCGGATTTCGGCGCCGACGTGATCAAGATCGAGCCGCCGGGCTCTGGCGACCCCTATCGCAACCTGCCGAACCTGCCGGGCTATCCGCACAGCGAGCATAATTTCGCGTGGATGATGGAAGCCCGCAACAAGAAGAGCCTGGCGCTCGACCTCACCAAGCCGCGAGGCGCAGGCGGTGCTGTACAAGCTCGCGAGCGAAGCCGACGTCTTCATCACCAACATGCCGCCGCAGGTGCGCAGCAAGCTCGGCATCACCTACGAACATCTCGCGCATCTCAACCACCGCCTGATCTACGCCTCATTCACCGGCTATGGCGAAAAGGGCGAGGAAGCCAACAAGCCGGGCTTCGACAGCAACGCCTATTGGGCGCGCTCCGGCCTGATGGATCTGGTGCGGGCCGACGAGGACACCACGCCGGCGCGCTCGGTGGCCGGCATGGGCGATCATCCCTGCGCCATGGCGTTTTACGGCGCGATCGTCACCGCCCTGTTCCAGCGCGAGCGCACCGGCAAGGGCTCGCATGTCTCGACCAACCTGATGGCGAACGGCATCTGGGCCAATAGCGTGCTGGCGCAGGCCAAACTCTGCGGCGCCAAATTTTCCAAGCGCCGGCCGCGCGAGCAGGCGCTGAACGCGGTGACCAACCACTACAAATGCAAGGACGGCCGCTGGCTGATCCTGTCGCTGCTCAACGAAGAGCGGCAGTGGCCGACACTGGCGCGCTGCATGGGACGCGAGGACCTCATCACCGACGAACGCTTTGCGACCAAGGCCGGACGGCATTCGCGCTCGCTGGAGCTGATCATGGTGTTTGACGAGATCTTCGCCACCAAAGATCTCGCCGAATGGCGCAAGATCCTCGACGGCAACGGCCTCGTGTTCGGCGTGGTCGGCATTCTCGACGACATCCCGCACGATAAGCAGATGATCGAGAACGAGGTGCTGGTGCCGTTCGAGAACGACACCATGCTCACCGTCAACAGCCCGATCTTCATCGACGGCGCGCGCAAGGTGCAGCCGCGCAAGCCGCCCGGCATCGGCGAGCATTCCGACGAGA
This sequence comes from uncultured Alphaproteobacteria bacterium, assembly GCA_963739755.1. Lineage (GTDB taxonomy): Bacteria > Pseudomonadota > Alphaproteobacteria > Rhizobiales > Xanthobacteraceae > Bradyrhizobium. The sequence continues at coordinate 28,005 of CAVUCB010000061.1, forward strand.
TCCTTCGCGGCGCCGGCTATGACGAGGCCTCGATCCGGAAGTTGCGCGCGTCCGGCGCGGTGGCGTGATCCGGCACGGCCATGCCAAGCTATCGCCTGCACTACTTCCCGGAATCCGGGAACAGCTACAAGCTGGCCTTGATGCTCACCCTCTGCGGACAGAGCTTTGAGCCGGTCTGGACCGATTTCGGCGGCGGCGTCACCCGCACGGCGGAATGGCGGCAGAACGTCAACCCGATGGGCGAAATCCCCGTGCTGGAAGTGGATGGCGAACGCCTGACGCAGACAGCGCCGATCCTGCTCATGCTGGCCGAACAATATGGCCGGTTTGGCGGGACAACGGCAAAGGAGCAGTTCGAGCTTCTTCGCTGGCTATTCTGGGACAACCACAAGCTCACCGGCTATATGGCGACCTATCGCTTTCACCGCACCTTCACGCCGTCTCCCGACCAGCAGGTGCTGAAATATTTCCGCCGGCGCCTCGATGATTTTCTTTCGGTTCTCGATCAGCACCTGCAACAGAATGCTTTTGCGATCGGCGACAAACCGACGGTCGCCGACTTCTCCATGATGGCCTATCTGCACTACCCCAGTGACGAGACGGGCTACGATTTCGCCAGGAGCCATCCCGCGATCCGCGGCTGGCTCGACCGGATCGCGGCGCTTCCGGGGTGGAAATCGGCCTATGATCTCCTGCCCGGCAAGCGTCTCACGCATTACGCGTGAGCGCGCGCTGGCCGGCGAACGCAGCGGTCAGTGGCGGAGCCAGGACCAGACGACGCCAACCACGATCACGCCGATGATGATGGCGAACGCGATCGCCCAGCCGCTGACCCGGACCGCGCTGGTGGCCTGACGCGCGGCCTCGTTCTGGGCGATTTCGCGATTGCGCTGCTGTTTCTCCTGGTCGGAAGAGCTCATCGGGCAAGTCTCCGCTCAAGTTCTGACGGTCGTCGGCTCTTTCAATGTAGCATCAATTGATGACGCCTGCCCGGCGGTGGTGCCGCCCCGGACCAGCCGGCTCAGCGACACGGCCGCGAGCGCCGCGCAGAGTGCGGCACCGGCCGCCGCCATGAACACCGCCGAGGTGCTCCATTTGGCCGCCAGCAGCGCGCCGCCGACCAGCGGGCCGACGATCGATCCGACCCGGCCGATGCCGAGCGCCCAGCCGACACCGGAGGCCCGGACCGAGGTCGGATAGAAGCCGGCCGCCAGCGCGTTGGCGGCGATCTGGCCGCCGACCACGCAGAAGCCCGCCGCGAAGATCGCGATCGAGACAGCTACGGCCGAGTGCCCGAGCTGGCCGATCGCGCCGACCGCGAACACCGCGCCGAAATAGACCAATGCCAATGCACGAAACGAAAAGCGGTCGATGACGCTGCCGAGCGCGAAGGTGCCGACCACGCCGCCGACCTGCAGCAGCGAGCCGATCACCGCGGCTTCCGACACCGAGGAGCCGAGATCGTTGAGCACGGTCGGCAGCCAGTTGGCGAGGAAATAGATGTCGAGCAGGCTCATGAAGAACACGACCCAGAGCAGCAGCGTCACGGCGGTCCGCCCCTCGCGGAACAGATGCACGACCGGGATGCCGGCAAGATGAGCCTCATGCACGATGAAGCGCGCGTCCGGCGCGAAGGCGGTGTTTGGGCTGACTCGCTTCAGGAGCTGCGCGACCCGCTCCTGCGCGTGTCCGGCGGTAGCGAGGAAGCGCACCGATTCCGGCAGTCCCCAGGCGAGCAGCGGCACCAGCAACAGCGGCGCGATGCCGCCGACGATGAACACCGAGCGCCAGCCGAGCCGCGGGATCAGATCCGCCGCCAGCAGGCCGCCGAGCGCGGCGCCGATCGAGAAGCCGCAGAACATGATCATGACCATGGTGGCGCGGCGGCGCTGCGGATTGTACTCCGACGTCAGCGCGATGGCGTTCGGCATGGCGCCGCCGAGACCGAGCCCGGTCAGGAAGCGGATCGCCAGCAGCGTGTTGACGTCCTGCGCAAACGCGGTGGCGAATGCGCCGAGGCCGAAGGCGGCGGTCGAGAAGATGATGATCTTCTTGCGCCCGACGCGGTCGGCGAGCGGGCCGAACACCAGCGCGCCGATCATCAGGCCGAACAGCCCGGCGCTGAACACCGGGCCGAGCGCGGCCTTGGTGAGGCTCCATTCCTTGGCGAGCGCGGGGGCGACATAGCCGATCGCCTGGGTGTCAAAGCCGTCGAGGAACAGCACGGCCGCGCAGGTAAGCAGCAGGCGGATCTGGAATCCGCCGATCGGCTGGCGGTCGATGAAATCGACGAGATCGATGGCCGGCATGCCGCCGGCCTGGGTCTGCTCAGTCGCCATGGTCGTCCCCTTCCCTCGTGGAGGCGCGCGGTTCTTGCCGACCGCTGTGCGCGCGTCAGCCTAGCGCGGCGGTTCACCGGCGCAAGGCGTCCTTCGAATAACCCGCGATCCGCTTGTAGCCTTCGGACAGCCCCACCAGCTCGTCGCGGCTGATGACGTCGTCGATCGCCTTGAACGGCTTGTCGTGCGTGCGCTCGAACACCTCGCGCAGGATCGCATCCGGCGGATTGGTGCGGTTGGTGAGCACGATGCGCGTGGTCGCTTCCAGCCGCTGCTTTTCATAGGCCGAAAGCGCCGCTGCGGGATCGGCATGCTCCAGCAGCATCGCGGTCAGCACGCGCGCGTCGAGGATCGACTGGCCCGCGCCATTGGAGCCGCGCGGCACCATCGGATGGGCGGCATCGCCCAGCAGCGTCACCCGCCCGAACGTCCAGCGCGGCAGCGGGTCCTGGTCGACCATCGGAAATTCCAGCACGCTGTCGGCGGCGCGGATGAAGGCCGGCACATCACACCAGTCGAAATGCCAGTCCGAGAACGGGCCGATGAAATCCTCCAGCGCGCCGGCGCGATTCCAGTCGCGCTTGCGATAGTTCGGCGTCTCGATCTCGGCGACCCAGTTGATGAGCTGCAATCCGTCGGCGCCCGGCGCACGGATCGGGTAGATCACCATCTTGCCATGCGACAGCCAGCCGGCGCGCACCATGCTCGCGCCCGACAGCATCGGCTTCCAGCGCGTCACGCCGCGCCACATGTTGACGCCGGAATAGCGCGGCTCGCCTTCGTCCGGGAAGAACTGCTTGCGGATCACCGAATTGATGCCGTCGCAGGCGATCGCGACACGGCCGCGCACGGTGAAGCGGTTGGCGCCGCCGGGTCCGTCGGAGAAGGTGACGGTGACACCGCTGTCGTCTTGCTCACGCCGAGGCAATGCCGGTTGGTGACGATCGCATCGTGGCCGGCGCGGGAGCGGAACGCCTCCAGCAGCACCATCTGCAGGTCGCCGCGATGGATCGAGAATTGCGGATGGTCGTAGCCGGCGGCGCGGCCGAGCGGTTCCTGATAGATCAGCTGCCCGAAGCGGTTGAAGAAGGTCGCGTCCGTGGTCTGGATCGCGACTTTCGCCAGGGCATCCTCGAGCCCGAGCGCGGCGAGTTCCTTGGTCGCGTGCGGCAGCAGATTGATGCCGACGCCGATCGCGCGGATCTCGGGAACGGATTCAAAGATGCGGCAGGGGATGTTGGCCTGATGCAGCGCCAATCCCAAGCGTCAGGCCGCCGACGCCGGCGCCGACGATAATGACTTCGTCCATGTTTCCATCCCTTTGGCTGGGGATGAAACAATATTAGTAAGCCTACTGTCAATCTAACTTGTGCCGCATTTCAGCGGGTTTTCACAAAACACATCCCCATCCGCGTCGCTTCATTGGCGGCCTGGCAGGTCAGCCCCGCGGCGCAGGTCCAGCCGGCAAAACTCTTGTCGTTCTCGCTCGCCTTGGCCTGCTGGACATAGCAATGCGAGCCCCAGCCGTTCTCATATTCGGTGCCGGCGAGTTCCGCGCTGCCGCGCAGCTGCGGGCGGCTGGCAAAGCCGCGCGAGAAATCCGGCTGCTCTGCCCTCGGCAAAAGCGGTGAGGATGTCGCGGCGGCGAACCTGGTCGCCGAAGAAATGCGGCGAGGCCGGAACGACGGTGGAGTTGGACGGCTTGGCCGCCATCCAGTCGACGCCGGGGAAATGGAAGCCGCCGATGCCGCGGGTCTGATGGCAGCCGGAACAGCTCATGTCGTTCAGCCGGCGCTCGAAGCCTGCGACCGAGCGGATGTTCTGCAATTTCACGTCGCTCACAGCGGCTTTCGCCAAAGCTGAGACGACGTCCTCCTTGCTGAACACGGGATTGCTGGTGCCATCCTCGCCCGCGACCAGGCCGAAGGCCGGCTGCAAATTCGAGGGCGAAAAGCCGACCGGCGTCGGCGCGATCACGCTTTTGACGAGGAAGCGATCCGGGATCAGGATCGTGCCGCGATCGAGCTCGGCGAAATGTGCAGGGTCCAGCAGCCAGGTCTTGAAGTCGCGCGCAAAGTCCTTGTCGGCGAGCAGCCGGTCGCGATCGATCTGGTTTTCCAGCGCAGATTCGACAAAGGTCGCCGACTTCGCGTCATAGTCGAACACCTTCATCAGATAGTCGGTGCGGAAATCGCGCGTGGCGGATTTCGGCGCATGCGCGATCTGCAGATTGGTTTCGATGCGGTCGATATTTTCGGGCGCGATCAGGTCGAGCGCACCGCCCTGTGCCGTCAGCTTTTCGGCCAGTTCCGCACCGGTTGCGGTCAGGCTTCCCGCGGCAAGCCAGCGTTTTGCGATTTCGGCGCAAGTGACGGCACCGCTCTTCGCCTTCAGCACCACGTTCAGCGTCATCGGCAATCGCGGCGACACCGCGGCTTCGCCGATCGTCTGCGCATTGGTTTGCGTCAGCCGATAGATCAGCCTGACCTCGCCGCATTCCTGGCCCGGCACATAGGCGCGGTCCATGCGGTTGACGATGCCGGACAGGACAAAGCGCGTATCCGGCGAAGCCAGCTGCGCGCGGTCGAACAGCTGAAAGGCAAACTCGGACCCGACGCCGATGCTTTCGTTGGGCAGCTCGGCTTTGTGCCTGGCGACATAGCGCTCGAAATCGTCATCGAGCGCCTTCTTCACCGGGCCATCGACGGCAGCGCGAATAGTTGCGCAGCTGGTGAGCGGCGTATCGGCCGATCGCGCCGGCATCATGATGCGCGAGAGAGCAAAGCGGCCACCATCGAGCTCGCGCAGCGCAGCGGGATCGATGATCGCGGTGCCGCGCTCGAGCGGCGGGCCATCCGCGCGCGCCGGCAACGTGCAACAAAAAAGCAAAAGGGAGGCGGCCAGTCGCGAGGCGAAGTTCATGCCTGAAGTAACACCGCGCGATTGTGTCTATTCAAGCGAAAAGCGCTTCACGCTGCGGTGAAGCGCTTTCGAATTACCGTCACAACACCTGATCAGCGCGTAGATCAGGCCCTTGCTGGTGACGACCACCCACTGGCCGTCCTGCTTGCGGATCGCATCGATGCGGCCGACGCCGGGAATATAGTCGCCGGCATAGACTTCCTAGGTTCCGCGGCGATTCCGGATCAGCGCGCCGCCATAGCCGACATCGGCCAGCGTCCAGCCTTCGACGGTCGGCAGCCGCGCTACTTCCGGCTTGGGCGGCGTTGCCGACGCCGGCGACGCGGAGCCGGCGTTGCGGCGGCAACCGCTTGCGGCGTCGACCGAGCCGGTCACTTCCTTCGGCGCGGCCGGCGCGGCGGCAGCCGTTGCAGGCGCGGCCGGAGCGGGAGCCACTGCAGCGGGCGCGGTGCGAAGCTTGTCCACGGCTTCCGTCAGCTTGGCGAGTTTCGCGTTGGGCTCGGCCTGCGCCTTCTCGATCTTGTCGAGGCGGTCGCTGGTCTTGTTGAACTGGCTCACGCTGGTCTTGGTGGTGTGCTCGAGACCGGCCTTGAGCGCGAGGATGTCGGAATCGATCCGCGCGATGGAGGCTTCCAGCGCGCCATTGCCCGGCGGCGGTCGCGGCGGCATCCGCGACATGGGTGAGGCCGGTGGTCGCAAGCGCGCCGCCGATCGCGCCGGCAATGGTCGCGAACGCCAGCATCGCTGCCGTAGCCAGAAAACTGCGCTTGGGCCTCGGCTCGGGCTTGGGCGCCGCATCGGCGCGGGTTTCGTTTCCAGCCCTGGGCGGCCGATTTCACCTTCACCTCGGCGCTGTGGTCGTGCCAGGCGCGGTCGCTGGGCGACATGATCAACACCTTGGCCTGCGTGCGCGGCGCATTCCGCCTCGGCAAGATCAGCCTTGGTCGCCTCAGCCTTCAGTGCGTCGGCCTTGGGCGTGTCAGCGCGGTGCAGCCAGTTTGGGCGCCTCATGATCGGGCGCGATCGCGGGCGACTTCGAGCACGCTCAGGGCCAGCGCGGCGGCCGCGGAAGCCTCGCCTGCCACTCGGAAGAATGCGGAACGGTCGAACCGGCGCTGACGGAACCGGGATCACCGTGGATCTGCTCAGCCTGTTGTTCGCTCACGTTACAAGTCTCCAGAATTGGTTGACCATTTGGTAACTTTCATTGCTTGCCAATTCGTTACCGGCGGCCTTCCCGCTGGCCGGGCTTACGGAAATTTTAGGAACTGCTCCGGGGCCGTTTTTGGCCGAGATGGCGGCGCCGATGCGGCGCGCAGGATTAAAAATGCTGCCCTGCGGCAAAGGGGTTAACGGCCCTTAAGCATCGTTTGCGCAAGGCCATTTCCCGACTAACATGAGGGCGGATGCGTGGGCACCAGCCCGCCGGGGGACGCCATGGCCATCGAGAAATGCATCAACGAATATGGCGTCGGCGACGTCATCTTCGAGGAAGGCTCGACCGGGCGCGAGCTCTTTGTCGTGCTCGACGGCGAGGTCGAAATCGCCAAGGTCAACGGCGACCAGCAAGACCGTGATCGTCACGCTGGGCAAGGGCGAGTTCTTCGGCGAGATGGCGGTTATCGACGGCTCCTCGCGCTCGGCGACCGCGATCGCGGCATCGAGCAACACCCGAGTGATGCGCATCAACCACGCCCGCTTCGTCTATCTCGTCAGCCAGCAGCCGGCCTTTGCGCTGATGATCATGGATGCGCTGAGCAAGCGGCTCAGGGCATCGAACGATCGCACCTTCCAGGCGGCGGCCAACCTATGAGCGACCGCCGGCCATCCCCGTTCAAGACCCTGTTCGAGACCGAGGTCTGCACGCTGATCCTGGCCGCGCCCGACGTCTACCAGGTCCGCTTCAAGAACCGCGCGGCAAATGCGTATCTCGTGGTCGGCTCCAGGCGCACCATCATGATCGACGTCGGACTGTCGACCAACTACCCCGCCCTCGTCGCCTGCCTCAACCATGTCGGCGTCACGCCGGACAAGATCGACATGGTGGTGCTCAGCCACGAGCATCTCGACCATATCGGCGCCGCGTATCATTTCGAGGGCCGCACCTATATCGCCGCGCATCGCCTTGCCGCCAACAAGATCATGCTGCGCGACGACTTCTCGATGCTGCGCAAGATGTTCAATGAGCCGAACGTACCGATCAACATCGACATCTGGCTCGAGGAAGGCAACGTGATCGACCTCGGCAATTTCCGTCTCGACGTATTCTATACGCCGGGCCACACCTCGGCCTGCATGACCCTGTTCGACGCGGAGAAGGGACTGTTGTTCGCCGCCGACACGCTGATGCCTGGCGGCGTGATGGGTGGCGTGTTCGGCTCCGGCTCGATCGCCGACTACATCCAGTCGCTGGAGAAGCTGAAGGGGCTGAACTCGAAAATCCTGCTGTCGGGCCACGGCCGTCTCTCCGACACCCCGCAGGAAGACGTGCGGATCGCGATCCAGCGCTCGCACACGCTGCTTTCGGACACCGCCCAATTGTTCGATGCGCTCGACGCGCGCTCGAATTTCGAGCCGATCATGCAATCGGTGCGGGACCTCAACAAGCTGGACGATTAGTTGGGCCGTCATTGCGAGCCAACGGGTCGCGCGAACGCGCGCCCGATGACGGGCTCCGCGAAGCAATCCATGCTTCCGCGCTCGCGGCGTGGATTGCGCAATGAATTGAGCATTTGACAAACGGCGTGGCTCCCTGTTGATAGGCGGCAAGCAAGCAGCCCAAGCCGGGGAGAAACGACATGAAGCTCTACGATTCGATCGGGCCCAACCCGCGCATTGTCCGCATGTTCATGTCGGAAAAGGGCATCGAGATGCCGAAGCAGACCGTCGACCTGCGTGGCGGTGAGAACCGGCAGGAGGCGCATTTGAAGCGCAACCCGCATGGGCAAATGCCGGCGCTGGAGCTCGACGATGGCAGCTATCTCTCCGAGATCGTTCCGATCTGCGAATATCTCGAAGAGAAAAACCCCTCGCCCGCGATGATCGGCGCCACGCCGGAAGAACGCGCCGAATGCCGGATGTGGACGCGCCGCGTCGACCTCAACATCGCCGAACCGCTCGCCAACGGCTACCGCTTCGGCGAGGCGCTGAAATTCTTCGAGAAACGGATTCCGGTTGCGCCGGAAGCCTCGCCCGGGTTGAAGATGATCGCGGCCAATCGCCTGAAATGGCTGAATGGCCAGATGGCCGACGGCAGAGAATGGATCTGCGGCAAGCGTTTCACACTCGCCGACATCCTGCTCTATTGCTGGCTTGATTTCGGCAACCAGGTCGGCCAGCCGCTGGATCAGACCAACAGCCACATCGTGGCATGGTTCGCGCGCGTCGGCACCAGGCCGAGCGCGAAGGCGTAACGTGTTGCCGTCCCCGCGAAAGCGGGGACCGAGCTACGGCGGACAAGTCGCTTACCCGGGCTACGAAGAGAAACGCGCCAGCGCCGCACGATCGATTTCGATGCCGAGGCCGGGCCCGTCGGGCACGCGCACGACGCCTTTCACATGCTCGATCGGCTCCGTCAGCAGCGCCTGGCGGATCGGGTGTTCGGTGCGGTCGAATTCGAGCATCGGCTCGATCGGCTTGAGCGAGGTCGGCGTATGCGACGGCAGCACGGCCAGAAGCTGCAGCGAGGCGGCGATCGCAATCCCCGTGCCCCAGACATGCGGGTTGTAGCGGACACCGAACGCCTCGGCCATGTCGGCAATCTTCCTGCACTCGGTGAGCCCGCCGGCCGCGCAGGTGTCGGGCTGGATGATGTCGATCGCGCGCGAAGTGAGCAGATCGCGGAAGCCGAAGCGCGTGAACTCGCATTCGCCACCGGCGACCGGCATCGGGATGGCCTCGCGGACGGCGCGATAGCCCGCGATGTCTTCGGGCGGCACCGGCTCCTCGAACCAGCCGATATCGTGTTGCTCGATCATGCGGCCGAGGCGGATCGCGGCGAGCGCGTCATAGGCATGGTTGGCATCGACCATCAGCGCGACATGGTCACCGATGGCATCGCGCACCGCGTGTGTCATCGCGGCGTCTTCCTCGACGCCGAAACCGACCTTCAGCTTCACCGCAGAGAAGCCGTCAGCGACGTAGCTTGCGGCTTCCTCGGCGAGATATTTCGCGGGATCGCCGGACTTGCGGCGGTAGAGCCCGGTCGCATAGGCCTTGATCTCGGTGCGAAGCGGACCGCCCGTCAGCTGGTAGCAAGGCACGCCAAAATGCTTGCCCTTGATATCCCACAGCGCGATGTCGATGCCGCTCAGGCCCTGGATCACCACGCCCTTCTGCCCATGATCCCGAAGTCGCGCGTAAATCATCTGCCAGAGATGGTCGGTGCGCAGCGGATCCTCGCCCATCAGCCATGGCCCGACGCTGTCGACCACGGCCGCGGTGATCCGCGCGGGGCCGTAGCATTCGCCCCAGCCGATGAGGCCGTCATCGGTTTCGATTTCCACCACCATCGCCGTGCGCGTGTCGTACCAGGCGCGCGAATAGGCAAAGGGCTGCGACAGCGGTGCTTCGAGGATGTGGGTGCGGATGGCGGTGATACGCATGTGGCCTCGCTATTCACGCCGTAGGGTGGGCCAAGGCGCGTCAGCGCCGAGCCCACCATTTATCCACATCGTTGCTCAAGAGGGTGGGCACGCTTCGCTTTGCCCACCCTACGATATCGCAATTAGTTGACGGCGTTGCTCAGCACCACCTCGATCAGCTTCGCGCCGGGGCGCTTGAACGCGTCGCTCAGCTTCGGCTTCAGCTCGGTGGGATCGGTGATCCTGATCGCCTCCAGCCCGAGCGACTTCGCCATGCCGGAGAAATCCACCGGCGGGTCGACGAAATCCATGCCAACATAATGGTCGTCGCCGTGGAAGGCGAGCAAGCGCTGCTTGATGATGCGGTAACCGCCATTGTTGCAGATCACGACATTGAGCGGCAGCTTGTGATGCGCGGCGGTCCAGAGCGCCTGGATCGAATACATCGCGCTGCCGTCGCCGGAGAAGCACACCACGGGGCGCTGCGGATTGGCGAGGCTGACGCCAACGGACGCCGGCAGGCCCCATCCGATGCCGCCCGAAGCGAGCGCGTGATAGCCATAGCGATCGCGATGCGGCCGCAGCGAGAGCAGCTGGCGCCCCGAGGTGAGGCCCTCGTCGACCAGGATCGCATGATCGGGCATCGCCTCGACCAGCTGCAGTGTCAGATAGTCCGGATCGATCGGCGACTTGCCGGCGGCTTTGGCGATCTGCTCCACCAGCGGCTTGCGTCGCGCGGTCCAGTTCTTCGTAGCGAGCTCGGCGACGCCCTTCTTCGCGCGCGCCTCCAGCGCCGCGCCGCCGGCCGCCTTCAGCGCCGGCACTAGCGCCCTCAACGTCTCCTTCACGTCGGCCTTCACCGCGATCTCCGCGCCGTAGTTCTTGGCAAGGTCCCAATCGACCAGGCCGATCTGCACCATGGAGAGGTCATCCGGCATCGGATCGACCTCGCTGTAGACCGACATCCGCAGCGGATCGGCGCCGAGCACGATCATGAGATCGTAGGGCGAGAGCACCTCGCGCACCTGCCTCTGCAGCCGCGACAGCGCGCCCATGAAGCACGGGCTTTCGGAGAGGAAGTGCGCGCTATAGGGCGTCGAGCATTGATAGGCCGGCGCACCCAGCGTTTCGGCAAGCGCCGCTGCCTCCTGCAGCGCGTCGCTTTTCACGATCTCGTCGCCGGTGATGATCACCGGGCGCTGCGCTTTGAGGATTCGCGCGGCGAGCGTGTGCAGCGATTCATCCGACGGTTTTACGCGCGTGTCGATGCGGGTGGAACGGCCCAACTCGATGCCGGCCTCGGAATTGAGGATATCGCCGGGCAGCGAGATGAACACGGGTCCCGTCGGCGGCGTGGTCGCGATCTTGGCGGCGCGTCGCACGATGCGCGGCAGGTCCTCCAGCCGCGTCACCTCGACCGCCCATTTCACCAGCGGCTCGGCCATCTGCACCAGCGGACCATAGAGCACCGGCTCCATCAGGCCGTGGCCCTGCTCCTGCTGCCCGGCGGTGAGGATTATCGGCGTGCCCGTGAACTTTGCGTTGAACAGCGAGCCAAGCGCATTGCCGAGGCCGGGTGCAACATGGACGTTGCAGGCGACGAGTTTCCCCGAGGCGCGGGAAAAGCCGTCGGCGATCGCGACCACCAGGCTCTCCTGCATCGCCATCACATAGGTGAGGTCAGGATGGTCCTTCAGCGCGTGCATGATCGGCAATTCGGTGGTGCCGGGATTGCCGAACAGATGGGTGATGCCCTCGTCCTTGAGCAGCGCCAGGAAGGCCGAACGCCCGGTAATGCGATTCTTCATGTTTCCTCCGTGCCCACGGACGTTGCCGCCGGGTGCAGGCATCATGCTGATTGCGGCGGCGAGATCAATGGAGGCGGCTCATGGCTGCATTGCACTGGCGCGCGACAAGCGCTCACACGTCTTCGCGACCGAGCTCGAACGGGTCTTCGCCTGCGGCGCGGCGCTTCTTCTTCGAGCGCTGCCAGACCACGCCGGGAAAGCCCTTCAGCGGCACCAGCGGCTCGCCGGTATAGGTCCATTCCTGCAGCTCCTCGATGGCGATGTGATAGAGCGGCTGCCGTCCCGTGCGGCTTTCGAACAAGGCGCGCGAGATGTTGACCATGTGCGGTGAGCGCGGACGTTCGTAGAACAGCGGCGTGCCGCAGTTCGAGCAGAAGCTGCGCAGGGTTTTCGTCGCGCCATCCTCGTAGCGCGCAACTAAAGTTTTCCCTTTGATGATGCGGAAGCGCTTGCGCCAGCTGCCAACATAGGTGGCGTAGGCCGCGCCATGGGCGCGGCGGCTTGCCACCGAATGGTCGTGCCAGGCCCAGCGCGCCGGCACGTCGATCTCGAAGGCGACCTTGCCGCACAGGCATTGGCCGGATGCGATGCCTGCTGCGGGAGCTGGTTTTGCCATTAGCGTGTCCTTGCGCCGTCATTGCGAGCGAAGCGAAGCAATCCAGAATCACGCGAGTGGTCTGGATTGCTTCGTCGCTACGCTCCTCGCAATGACGATGGTGTGTCTAGCGCCTCACGCCGGCGCCATCGCGTCGTGGAAGGGATAGTCCGTATACCCCGCGACGTCGCCGCCGTAGAAGGTTTTGCGGTTGTACGGCGTCAGCGGATAGCCGTGCTGCAGGCGGAGCGGCAGGTCCGGATTGGAGATGAAGATGCGGCCGAAGGCGATCGCATCGGCATGTCCATCGGCGATGGCGGCGTCTGCCGCCTCGCCCGTGAAACCGCCGGCCGTGATCAGCACGCCCTTCCAGATCGGACGGTACAGCACCATCGCCGACGGCACGCCCTGCCAATTGACCTCGGCGCGGCCGGCGCCGCTGGAGCGCGGCTCGATGAAGTGCAGATAGGCAAGGCCAAGCGGATTGAGCTGCTCGATGGCATGCTTGTAGAGCGGCATCGGCTCGGCCTCGCCGCTGCCATTGGAGATGCCGTACGGCGACAGCCGCACGCCGACGCGGTCGGCGCCCCAGACGTCGATGGCGGCCTGCGTGACCTCCAACAGGAAGCGCACGCGGTCTTCGATAGAGCCACCGTAACGGTCGGTGCGCAGGTTGGTGCGCGACTGCAGGAATTGCTCGACCAGATAACCATTGGCGCCATGGATTTCGACGCCGTCGAAACCAGCGGCCAGCGCATTGCGCGCGGCTTGCCTGTAGGCTTCGACGATGGCGGGAATCTCGTCAGTCTCGAGCGCCCGCGGCGTCTCGTAAGCAACGACCTTGCCGTCCGCGGTCGACGTTTTGAACTCCTCGGAGATCGCGACCGCCGAGGGCGCCACCGGCAGTACGCCGCCGGGCTGGAACGACGAATGCGAGACGCGGCCGACATGCCAGAGCTGCAGAAAGATGAACGCACCCTTGGCGTGGACGGCGTCGACGACCTTGCGCCAGCCCTCGGTCTGCGCGTCGGTATAAATTCCTGGGACGCCGGGGCTGCCGAAACCGGTCGCCGTCACCGGCGAGGCCTCGGCGATCAAGAGGCCGCCCGGCGTGGCCCGCTGGGCGTAATATTCCATATTCAGCGGCCGCGGAGCGAGAGAAGGCTTCGCCGCGCGCATCCGCGTCAAGGGCGCGAGTGCGACGCGGTGCTTGAGCTGGTACAGACCGACCTTCAATGGTGAAAACAAATGCGGAAAGTTCATTTCTGCCCCGAATTTTTACGGTCTGAATAGGTGAGGCCTTCATCTTGTTCGGAAACGGCTTCGATGGCAATGTCAGCGCGAAAGCCGCGAGAGCAGGTCATCGATGCAAAAAACCACTGACGGGCCGCTGCCATCGCTCAGCGTGCGCATCGACCTCGACACTGAGGGCCGGATCGGGCCGGGCAAAATCCAGCTGCTGGAAAACATCCGCGAGTTCGGCTCGATCTCGGCGGCCGGCCGGGCCATGGACATGTCCTACAAGCGCGCCTGGGACCTGGTCGACGAGATCAACCGCATCTGCCGGCAAGCCGCGGTGGAGCGGCAGACCGGCGGCAAGAATGGCGGCGGCGCGATGCTGACGCCGTTTGGCGTCTCGCTGGTCGCGCGCTACCGCAAGATCGAACGCGACGCGGCAAGCGCCGTGAAGAAGGAGCTGGCGGCCCTGCGCAGCGACATCGGCAAGCCAAAGAAGGCTTTGGGGCGGTAGCGCCGCCGTCGCAGCCCGCGAACACCTCCCGTGCAGCTTCGGCCATGGCGGGCACGCGGATTGTCATGAATTCGATCACGCCAACATTGTTCTCTGATCCGAAGGGAGAACACCAATGCCACTCGAAGCACTGCATGCGAACAATGTGGCCGTGATCACCGGAGGCGCCTCCGGTATCGGGCTTGCCGCCGCGATCCGCTTTGCCAAAGCCGGCATGAAAGTCTGCATTGCCGACATCGGCGCGGAACGCCTGAAGCAGGCCGAAGCCAAACTGTCGGCGGCGACGGGCGATCCGGCAAAAGTGATGACCGCGACCGTCGACGTCAGCCACGTCGAGCAGTTGCAGGAGCTGGAACGCGCGGTCGAGAGGCGCTTTGGCGGCACCGATATCCTGATGAACAATGCCGGCATCCAGCCGGGCAGCCAGATGTTCGGCCCGCTCGAAAACTGGCAGCGCATCCTCGGCGTCAATCTGTGGGGCGTGATCAATGGCTCACAGGTGTTCGCGCCGCATATGATCGAGCGCGGCCGGGTGGGCTTGATCATCAACACCGGCTCCAAGCAGGGCATCACCACGCCGCCGGGCGATCCCGCCTATAATGTCTCCAAGGCCGGCGTGAAGTCGTTCACCGAAGCATTGCAGCACGAGCTGCGCGGTCTCAACAGCAAGATCAGCGCGCATCTGCTGATTCCGGGCTTCGTCTTCACCGGGCTTACCGCGCGTGGCCGCACCGAGAAGCCGGCCGGCGCCTGGACGGCCGAGCAGACGGTGGACTTCATGATCGAGAAGCTCGAGGCCGGCGACTTCTACATTCTCTGCCCCGACAACGACGTGCCGCGAAAACTCGACGAGCGGCGCATCCTGTGGGCGGCCGGCGACATCGTCGAGAACCGCCCCGCCCTGTCGCGCTGGCATTCGGACTATGCGGAAGCTTTTGCGGCGTTCGTGAAGGGAAGCTAGACGGCTTCCGGCGTCAGCGCCAGCAAGCGGCGCACCAGCGCGAGCGCGGTTTCGGTCGCCGGATCGGCCGAGGTCACGGGCACGGCGAGCACGATCAGGTCCATAGGATCGTGGGACAGCACGATGACATGGGTGGCGCTGTTGGCGGTCATCAGCGAAACCATGCGCTCGACCGCGGGATCGGTGGACGCAAGTCCCCATGGCGCATCGGACCGGCGCAGCACGCGCCGGCTCGACAGGAAGTCGTGCAGCAGCGGCGGATCGTAGCTTGCGAGCTCGCTTTCGCGGAAACGCCTTGCGCCGTCGAAGATCGGATGACGCGCCAGCTCGGCGATCAGCTCGTCGCGGGTCTGCGCCAGCGAGGCAGCGACCGAATTGAGCACACCCGGCTCCTGCAATTCGAACAGCGCGCGCAACGCATCGGTCATCAAGGCGATGGTCAAGACGCCGGCAACCGCGACGGCGCAGAAGCGGATGATCTGCGCTCCATCGACATCCGGCGCGATGAAGGCGGCAGCGCAGCCGAGCAACGCCGAGCTGATCAGCCGCAGCGCCATCATGGCAACGCCATGCCGCCGCGTCTCCGCGCCGCCGCCTGCGATCAGCATGACGGTGACGGTGAGCAGCGCACCCAGCGCGCCGAGTCGGACCGGAATGTCGGGAAACAGCGTGCGGAAATCGGTAAGAATGAAGGGAATCACGACCAGCGCGCCGATCGCAAGCCGGCTGATGCCGCGGTTCTCCGACGCCATCAGCGTCGCGCGGTCGCGCGTGGCGAGCAGAAGAGCGCAAATCGCGATACCGGCCAGCTGAAACCCCGACAACGCGACGGCATAAGCAATCGCGAACCGTTCGAGTCCCAGCATTCCACCAAGTCCAAGCGCAATGCCGCCGATCAGCGCCGCCAGCTTCACCGCGCGCGGTGCATGCCGACGCAAAATGCCTTCGGTCAGTAGCAATGCACCGAGCGGGATCAGCGCCGCCGGTATCTCCGACAAGGAATCGAGGAACTTGCTGCCCGTCGCCCACGCCGCGCCGCGGATGAAGAATAACAGCGCGATCACGCCGAGCGCCATCAGGAGCCGGCGCGTCAGCGGGCCCCGCGGATCGCGGCGATAGAACGTCATCATCGCCACGGTGAGGCCGATGGCGCCGCAGAGATTGACGATGGAGTCGGCGGTCATGCCCTGGTTCATCGCGCAGCCCTGTCGTCGTTGCGGCGCGGCCGCAACGTGCCGAAGGCGCGCCTGTCGTCCAGCCAGTAGGCGATCGGCAGCACCAGCCGCTGCAGCGCGAGGACGGTGGAGGCTGCGAGCAGCGACGGCAGCGAGCCGTGCGGCACTTCGCTGAACAGATAGCGCCGCGCGCCGGCGAGATCGATGCGGCCGAGCTGCAGCACGTCATCGCCTCTCGCATAGTCAAGCTCGCGAGCGCAGAAATCGTTGTAGATGTCGTTGCGATGCTTTGGCGCGGCCTCAAAAGTCTTCTTCAGCGCATCCGAGCCGCCGGTATAGGCGTTCGTGATGACAAAGCGCGCCTCGTCGAAGGCGGCCTCCTCGCCCACGCCGAACACCGCGCGGTGCTGCGCCATGATGCCGCGCGCCAGCTGCAGATGCGCAAAGCTTCGGCGCGCGCCCGGGAGCGGCGACGGAAAGACATCGGAAAAGGTGTCGCCGACCATGCCGACCACAGCCGGCACCTGCGTCACGCTGGAGATCCATTTCGCCCGCAAGCCGTCGCGCGCGAACATCACCAGCGCGGTGAGGCCATAGAGCACCCAGGACAATCCCTGCCCGCGCACGTCAGGATCGATCATCACGAGGCCGAGATGCGTGACCTCTGTGGGCTCGCCGTCGAGTTCGACGTCCATCACCGACAGCGCGTTGAAGGCGATCGGGCGGCCACTCTCTTCCTCCGAAATCAGCGTGATGATGGCGCGCGAGAGCGGCTCGCGTTCACCGGAGAAGATGCCGTAGGTCAAGTTGTCCTGCGGCAGCATCTTGGCGGCGATGACGCGCAACTGTGACACGAGTGACTTCAAGTTCGCCCGGTGGCAGCGACAGGCCGGGCTGCTCGACGATTCGTGTGCGCAAGCCGGCATGGGTGCGAAGCGTGAGATCGATATTGGGCTGCGACAGCGCCTTCAGCCAGAAGACGGCATGGCCGTGCAGGCCGGCGACGGCCGCACGCGCTCTTGCCAGGCCGCCACGCGTGCGTGGCGCTTCATTGCCGTTTTCCAAGGACGCCATCTTTCCATGCCGGAGCTGCGCGAATTCCTGCGCTCCTGCATATTAAGGAGCGTTAAGCGCAATCTGACATGGTTTGTCGCAGGGTAAAGGAATTCTTCAACGGCCAATACAATTTGACGACGACGGCGAAAGCGGCGGGTGCGAAAAACACCCGCCGCTCTTCCCTGCAGCCGGTTCAGGCTGCCTTGGAAACTTCCATCAACAGCCGCTCGGCCTTGGCGTCCTCGATGCGGTTCACCAGCCTGCCGCTCTCATGGTTGTCGCGCATCGTCTTGGTCATGGTGATGCAGGACTGCATCAGCATCAGGAAGCCCATGGCGAGATAGCCCTTGATCGAGAGATCGAGCGGCAGGAGGAAGATGCCGAGGCCGACCATGAAGGCGGAAGCGGCGAACGAGACATAGGTGAAGGTGACCCAGGCGTGGCTGTGGGACGGGGTAGTCGGGTTCATGACAGTCTCCTTATGCTTTGCTTGAGGTGAATGATCATCGTCGAGGTGGTCAGGGTGACGGCGTGCGTTTGGCTTTCAGCCGCGCGAGCACGTCGTCGGCGGTCGATTTCATCCGCGGGCCAAAGCCCTGCTCGGCGAGTTTTTCGGCGGTCGCCAGCGGACCACTGGCGGCGTCGATTTCGAGCAAGGCCTCGTCTGCGGCCTGGGCGTCCATCTGCCGTTCGCGCAGGCGCTTCAGCGTGGCCTCCGCTTCCGGCAGCGTGGATTCGTAGGGGCGCGCCGCTTCGATGCCGCTTCGGCGCAGCGCGCGCACCGACTCCGAGGCGCGGGCAAGCCGCCGGCCGCGATCGAGCTCGGTGATGCGCGCCTCGGCATTGGCAACGTGGCGCTTCAACCGCGTGATCTCGGAAGCGAACAGCGCGCGCGCCGTCATCGCCGAATCGCGGTCGGCTTCGAGATTGGCGATCGCCTGCGCGGCTTCGCGGGCGAGGTCCTCGCGGCCGCCTTCCAGCGCCGCGGTGGCCCGCACTTCGAGATCGGCGATGCGGGCGTTGGTGGCATCCAGCCTGCGGCCCTCCGCCTGGTCGCCGGCGATCGCCAGCGCCAGCGTCCGCTTGGAGCGGTCGACGGCCGCAGCCGCGTCCCGCATCTGCTGGTCGAGGATCAGAAGCGCCGACCGGTCTTCCAGCTCCTCCTCTGCCGCGGCCACGCTACCGCGGAAAATCGTCAAAACAGTTTTGAACATTTAACCGCTCCCTGTTATGAGCACTGCTCATGAGGTGGTTATAGCACGATTTGAACATTGCTCAAGAAACATTTGAGCAACGCTCACGTTTTTGATTAACGGCAGGTAAACCATGTCCAAAGCACTGGAAAGACGAGCCAAACTGCGGGAAGCACTGATCGAGGCGGCGGAGCACGCGATGGCCGTCAAGGGGCTAGCGGGGCTGAAAACGCGCGATCTGGCGGAGGAAATCGGCTTCGCCAATGGCGGGGTCTACAATCTTGTCGAGGATATCGACGAGCTGATCCTGCGCGTCGGCTCGCGCACGCTGGCGCGGTTGGACGCTTCGCTTTCGCTTGCCGAGAGCGGCGGCCAGACCAGCCCGCGCGGAGACGCTGGTGCGGATCGCGGTCGCCTATTGCGATTTCGCCGCCGAGAATCTCGAACTGTGGCGCGCGCTGTTCGAGCACCGGATGCAGCCGGGCAAGGCGTGCCGGAATGGGCGATCTCGCGAGCAGATGGAATTATTCCGCCACATCTACAAGCCGCTCGCCGCGCTGTTCCCGCAGCGTTCACCCACGCAGATTGGCGTCACCGCGCGCAGCCTGTTCTCGGCGGTGCACGGCATGGTGGCGCTTGGGCTCGAACAGAAACTGATCGCGGTGCCGCTCGATGCGCTGCGCAGCGAAATCGCGACGTTGGTGCGCGCGATGATCGACGGGCTTACGGCGAAGCCGGCGTGAGCTAAACGGCGGCTACAGCGTTTCCTGCTTGTGGCCACAATTCTTGCAGGAAAATTTCACGCGGGACGTGCCGCGCTCGGCCGAGAGCCGGTTCGGCGCGCCGCATTTGCCGCAGACAGCCTCGACCCGCGTATTGCCCTGCTTGATGACGAGGTTGCGCTTTTCCATGGTTTCGCGGATCAGCCGCTCGGCCTCTTCGCGCATCGACTGCTTCGACATCCGCTCACATCCGTCCAATGGATCGCGAGCGCCTTCTACCGCAGCCATATGACAATTAGCCAGAGGATTCCGTTCACAAGGCGAGCAGCAGCGAGGTACCGGCCGGAGTTCCCAGCCCATCACCGCATCAAAAACATCCCGATGCGGGGCCGTGCGGCAGCTCAGATCTCCACGATGACGTAGCTGTCCTCGACATGGACCGGAAATGTCTCGGCGACATAAGGTCCCTTCTGCAGTTCCTCGCCGCTTTCGACCGCGACCGGATAGGAGCGCACCTTGAACCGCTTCGGATCGAACCAGGACTGGCCGTTGCGCATGTCGAACTCCCAGCCGTGCCAGGCGCAGCGCAACAGCTCGCCGACGCGATCGCGGTGATAGATTCCGGGTTCCGGCGAGGTCAGCCGCGCCACGCACGCTGCCTTGTCGAGCGGCGCGCCTTCATGCGGGCAACGGTTCAAGAGCGCAAAGAACTCGCCATTGACATGAAACACGACGATGTCGCGGCCGTCGATGCCGACCACCTTGTTGCCGCCGGGCGGGATATCGCTGGTGCGCGCGACGATGTGACGGGTCATGGCGTCAATCCGGTTGGCGCCGCCAGTGGCGGCAATGCCGGGAAAGTCTAGCGCGATGACGCGAGGCGGCGCAATCAGCCGCAGGACACCTGTTCCGATGCCGCCGGCGGACGGACCGACTGTCGCACCACGGTGGAGAAGCGCGGACGCGCGATCCTGCCCTGACGACCGGCGATGCCAAGCTCAAAACTGTCGGCGATCCGCCGCGCGCGCTCGATGAAATGCTCCGCAGCGACAGTCGGGCACAGCTCATTTGCCGTGCTCTCGAAGATCGCGATCCAGCGATCGAAATGTTCTGCGGCGACCGGCAGCTCGAGATGCGTCTGCATCGGCTGGCCGTGATAGCGGCCGGTCATCAGCGCGACCGACGACCAGAACGCGCAGAGTTTTACGATATGGGCCTCCCAGTCCTCGATGCGCGCCGCGAAGATCGGACCGATCAGGGGATCGGCTTGCACCCGAGCATAGAACACGCGCACCAGGCGCTCGATCATGGCGTCGTCGATGCCGGTTCTGGCCATGAGATCGCCGGTGATGCGGGCGCGACGTTCCGCGGCGCCTTCGGGGTCGTCTGCCATAGCCTTGGTCATGACCGGTCCTCGTTCATAAGATACATGTTATCTATATCTTTTTGACGACTGACGCAAGGGGGACGTTGGATATGCGCAAGCAGCAAACTCTTTCCCGCTGAAAGCGCGGCCTCGTGAGCGCCACACAGCCGAGACCCGTTCCGGACTCCGGGCCGATCGCCGAACAGGCTGCATTGGACAAAGCCTATTTCGCCATCGGATGCCTGGCGGGCGTTATCGCGGTGGGTTCGGCCGGGGAAATGGCGAACGTCAGCCAGGTGTTCCAGCCATGGGCCCGATTGGCCGTATCGAATTCTCCATAGCCCCTCAGGCCGAGAAAACCCTGCATGTTTCCCATCGGGAAGTTATATCCGATCTGCGGCCCAACACCGCGAGCACGTGACCTGAAGCGCCCCAGGATTGGGTCCTGGCCGCTATCGTCAGTGATCTCCTGATAGGCATACCCGGCAATGCCGACAAAAAGCTGCTTGGTGAGGAAGTGCGACGCGCCCCAATCGAAGTGGAAATCGATGCCGCTCCTGTACTGCGTGTCGGGATTTTTCAAATTGTAAGTGAAGCCGGCAGCGCCCGAGAATTCGTTCCCGGTCGCCGTGTTTTGATAGGTATAGGCGCCGCCTGCGTCAATCGCACCGTGGCCAAGCCCGATATTGGCAAGCCGGGTCGGACTGTAGTCGCCGACGGGAAGGTTGCCTGCGACATAGACCATGTAGTTGTTGACGCCATGACTCCAGAGCAGTGTTGCGTTCGGTGTGAGGTCTCCATAGGAGGTCAGTGAGTCTTCGAGCATTCCGCTGCGCGTCACCACAATCGGTCCGGCCAACGCGGTCAGCGTTCCAGCGATACTGCCGGTGCTTCGGCCGTATTGGCCGGACATGCCCACGAGCAACTGTCCGCCAAGAACCGGCGTGGCGAAAGTATACGATGGTGCGAGGGCGACCAGATCGGCTCGCCCGCTCAGGCTCAAATTCAAATCAACTTTCACGGTCGCAGGAATTCTGCCGGTCAGGACTTCTCTTGCCGCAGCGACGCTGCCGGCTGCGGCGACGCTGGAATGGTAATAGCTCACACCGAGTGCCCAGCCTGGTGTCTGCGGCGCGGCAGCGAGACTCGCGAACTGACCGGGGAACCAGAATGAATTGCCCCCCTCGTCGGCACGTGAGACTTCAGAGCAAAGCAAAAGAGCGGCAGTCGCTGCCGCACAGCCGATGAGCCGGATTTTTGATCCGATCGATCCCATTGCAAACCTCTGCCGGTATTTGCAAGGCCTTAAGTAACGACGGGCATTCGATATTAGGGCACAACCAGCGCCAAAGCCCGTGACAGAATGGTAACAGGTGGGAGCTGCTGGCCCAAAGCAGATATGCCGGAGGGTGGATCCAATCTCGGCCTTCGCGGCAACAGCGCTGTCGAATTTGAATGCGTCGGTCAAAAATGCGACCCTGGTTCCGTCAAAGCGAGGAATGCCAATGAAAGCTGCCTTCATCGAACGACACGGCGGGCCGGAGGTCCTCAAATTCGGCGAGATGCCGGATCCCGTGGCCGCATCCGGCGAGGTGGTGGTTGATATTGTCGCCGCCAGCGTCAATGGCGCGGACTGGAAGGTGCGTGAGGGCAAATCTGGTCAGCTTGCCCGTTTTCCCTACATTCTTGGCCGGGATTTCTCCGGCGTCGTTTCAGCAGTCGGGGATGGTGTCAGAGACCTGCGTGTTGGCGATGAGGTCTTCGCCGTCTGCGACGTCGGCCAGGAAGGCGCCTATGCCGAGAAGATTGCGATCAAGGCAGCCATCGTCGCCAAGAAAACCGACCACCTGTCGTATGTCGATGCCGCAGCACTTGCGCTTGCCGGATTGACGGCGATCTGCACTATCGAAGACACATTGAAACTGAAGGCGGGCGAGACGATCCTGATCCAGGGAGGCGCGGGCGGTGTCGCGAGCTTTGCCATACAGTTGTCGAAACATCTGGGCGCTCACGTGATCACGACCGCAAGCGCGTCGAACCATGATTACCTGCGCCAAATCGGTGCCGATGAGATCATCGATTACAATGCGGCGGATTTCACCAAAGTCGTGAAAGACTGCGACGCGGTGTTCGATACTGTCGGCGGAGATGTAGCGCAGCGGTCGTTTGCCGTGCTGAAACCAGGCGGCCGGGCGGCCTTCATTGCCTCTGGCGCACAGGCACCCAAGCCGGACCGCAGCGATGTCGTTGCCCTGCGGCCCAGCGTCGGACGTGATCGGCCACATCTCGAACGCATCGTGGAACTGGTTGCGATGGGAGCTGTCCGCCCGCCGGAAGTGACACGCTACAAGCTCAGCGAAGCGGTGGCCGCGCACAAGCTGAGCCAGTCCCGCCACTTTCGCGGCAAGCTGGTTTTCCTGGTTCGTTGAACAGCCTCGCCTCGCCGTTTCCGACGCACGACACGATTTGGATCTGTGGGTGTCGCGAGTGAAGCGGTCCACAACGTTTGGATGACGCCTTGAGCGATCACTGTGGTTCTCCTTCATGTCGTGCCATTGCGGCTTCGACGCGAAGGACGGCGCATCACGATTAATCGTTCCAACGAATAATATAATATCTTCCGATCGATGAAATCGATTATTCAACACCGGTTCGACGACATCCAGAGTCTCATAGTTATGACCGCTTCCGGCGCGAACCGGACGTGGGCCGGAGCGCCAACGTCCGCTTAGTGCGCAGGTGCAAGTCGCGCCCCTTACGGCGACCCCGGAATTGGAATAGCCTTGGCGTCGCAGGGAGGGGGCCGCAAATCTTCTTCGTCCACCTTTGCTGCAACTGGCCGCTGGCGCTGCTGCGGTCCCGGCCATGGCAGACATCGCACGCGCAAGAGCCTGTCCAACGAATTGAACACTGCACCAGCTGTTTGGTCTCGCTGCTGGCATGTTGGCGATGCTTGCTTACCAATAAAATAAGATCATCAGGAGGTCCGGTTATGAGCTGGTCACTTCGGAGTCTTGCCCCGCTGGGGGCGGTTACGCTTGCGATCGGATTTTTCATCGGAGCCGCATTCCTGGTTTCGGCCCGCGACGGACCGCTGTCGGAGCAGCGGGACATTTGCGCGACAACCGGTTCCGCGGCTGCTGCGGAAGCTCCATTCCTGGCGGAGAACGCCGCCGCCATGACAAAAATGATGAACGGCATGGCGGCAAAGCCTGTGGGTGACGTCGATGCCGACTTTGTGGCCATGATGGTGCCGCACCATCAAGGCGCGATCGACATGGCGGTCGCGGTGCTTCGCTATGGTCGCAACGCGCAGATCAGGCGGCTGGCGCAAGAGATCATCGTGACCCAGCAGGAGGAGATCGCCGCGATGCAATTGGCGGTCGGCCAACCGTTGCCGGCGTCTGTGCCCTCACCAACCCAAGCGCCCTCGGCCGCGCGGTTCGACTCGAAATCCAGCCGACTTACAAACCCAATCATGGAGCAATAACATGAAGCGCTCTTCGATTTTGCCGGTCTTGCTGGTCGCCACCACACTGACGAGCGGGCAATATGTCTGCGCCGGACAAGTCCCGGGCACTGCCTCCGATCCCGACATACCGATCAGCCATCGCGATCGGGTTTACGCCGCGGAGCAATTCTCGAACACGGTCTCCGTCACCGACCCCGTTGACAACAAGCTTCTCGGTGTGATCCGGCTCGGCGATCCGCTGCCTGCCAGTTTCAGTCCGCTCTACAAGGGCCAGTTGCTGGTGCACGGCTTGGGATTTTCGCCTGATCATCGCACCATTGCTGTCGTCGCGATCGGCTCGAATGCCGTGAATTTCATCGACACCGCGACCAACTCCCTCAAGCACATCACTTATGTCGGGCGCTCTCCGCACGAGGCGTTCTTTACGAACGACGGAAAGGAGATCTGGGTGACCGTGCGGGGCGAGAATTACGTCTCTGTGCTCGACGGTGCGACTTACGACGAAAAGACGCGGATCGTCGTTGCGAACGGGCCTGGCATGACGATTTTCTCGCCCGACGGGAAATATGGTTACGTCTGTTCGTCGTTCACGCCTGAGACCGACGTCATCACCGTCGCCGACCACAAGCTCGTCGGGAGGGTTCGGCAGGCGAGCCCGTTCTGCCCCAACATTGCCGCCACGCCGGACAGTTCCCAAGTCTGGTTTACGCTGAAAGATACCGGCAAGGTTCAGGTCTTCGACGGACAGGCGCCATTCTCGCTGTTGAAGACGCTCGACACCGGTCCGATCACCAACCACGTCAACATCGTGCGCAATGCCAACGGCATGTTCGCCTATGTCACGGTGGGCGGCCTCAATGAGATCCAGGTATATCGCACGGACGACTTTTCCAAGGTCGCAACCATCCCGGTGGGGAAGTTGCCGCACGGCATCTGGCCATCTGGAGACGGTACACGGGTCTATGTCGGGCTCGAGAACGAGGATCTTATCGCCGCGATCGATACACTCACGAACAAGGTGATTGCGACCAGCCCGATCGGCCAGGCTGCGCAAGCGGTCGTCTACGTGCCGGGCGCCATTCCGATGGCGAGCGACAGCGCCAACGCCGCAATGACTGCAATGCCGTTCGTCCCCGAACGTGCCGGAACGGAGAACCTGCAGCAGCTCGGCACAGCCGGGCTGTCGACGCAGTTGTGGCTGGCACCGGTGGGCCGGAAAACGGAAAAAGCTCCGACCAATATTTCGCTGTCCGACCAGGGACTGGTGCAAGTGCTGGAGGGCTCGGTCACCGGGCTCGAGCCTGGAAAGCCTTACGTGCTGGCGCTTTCCAGTGAGGCATCGGGCGCCGGCGTCCTGGAGCCGCTGCAGGGCTTTATGACCAATCCGGCCGGCTCAGCGATCGTCAACGCGATCGGACCAATCCGTCAGGTCGTCCGCGGCGAGGACAAAATCCAGCGCCGCTACCTCGCGATCGCGCCGGGCACTGTCGGAAACCTCGGCGCTCCGGTGCAAGTGCAGTCGGAATGAAGCGCGCCTTCCAGGGAGTAAGCCATGACGGTTATCATCATTGTCAATCGCCACTCCTAGAGAAACTCCTCGGGCGGCACGCCGAGCAGGATCTGCCCGACCAACTCGAAATGGGCGCTCCGTGCCTGGATCTGCTGAGAGAGCGTGTGCATGTCGCGGAAGCGGCGCTCGAACGGGCTGCCCGGGAAGATCGCGTCGACGCCGGCTGCCTTGTAAGCCATGTCAACCACTTCGGCCGCGGCCTGGATTGCGTTGGTGCAGGCGAGCCGCACGCGGGCCCGATCGGAAACCTCGATCGGCGCCACGTCGTTTGCCCGCGCGTAGATCACCGTCAGCGTCTCCATCAGGTAGGCGCGCGCCGAGCCGAGCCGCGCCTCCGCGCGCCCCACGTCGGCCTGCACCACCGCGTTGTCGGCGAGCCGTGCCAGGCCGCGCGGCGACTTACGGGACGCAAGGGCGACGAACTCGGACAGCATCGCGCGCGCGATGCCGAGCGCCACGGCGGCGACCCCGGCCGCGTAGAGGCCCTGCATGGTAAAGGCATAGAGCGGGCCGCGCTCGCGGCGCAGCGTCGGGTCCTCGCGCGTGGTGCTGAACGCCTCGGACACGAACAAATCGTCGACGCTGTAGGAATCCGACGCCGTGCCGCACAGCCCGATCGTCCGCCAGGTGTCGATCAGGGTCACCTCGCTCGCCGGAAACAGCAGCGTGCGGACCGTGGGGCGGCCGAAGCGATTGAGTCTGAGCGTACCGTCCGCTTCGAGCACATGGCAGTGTGCGCCCATCCAGCGGGCCTGCCGGCAGCCGCTGGCGAAATCCCATCTGCCGGTGAAGCGATAGCCGCCCTCGACCGCTCGTGCGCGCGAAGCGTTGGGAGGTCCCCAAGACACGATGGTGCTGGGATCAGCGAAGATGGCGTGATTGGCCGCAGGCTCCAGATAGGCGGCGATCAGGGCGGAACTGTTGGCGACGAATGCGTTCCACGCGGTCGAGGCGTCGTGCCGGGCCAGTTCCTCGACCGCCGCCACGTAGATCGCAGGTTCCGTCTCGTCGCCGCCCGCCGAGCGCGGCAGCAGCATGCGGAACAGCCGCTGATCATGGAGCCGCTCCAGCAACGCTGCGGGGATGCGCCGCGTGCGCTCGATCTCGTCGGCTGCGGCGGCAATCTCCGCCCCGAGCTCGCGGGCGCGGGCGACCGGGTCGGGACGGGTCTGGATGTTCATGCGCCACCTCAGGCTGTCGGGCCATTGCGACCGAACGCCCCGGCGCTGTCAACCGTCTCGTCGGCAGATTCAAGTCGCTGATTGGCCCGCCAGCCCCCTGACGGATCGTGGACCTCGCCCCTGTCTGGCGGGTCCCGTTCCGAAAGCGTTCTTGATCTATGTCAAGAGCGCCCTGAGGCGATCTCGAGCAGGATGTTCACTGTCCCGAATGCCCGTTCAGGAGGAGGCAGCGAGATGAGCATCCTTTGGACAATTATCATTGGCTTCATTGTCGGAGTGATTGCCAAGTTCATCATGCCCGGCGACAAGACCGAGCCGAAAGGCTTCATCCTGACGGCCATTCTGGGGATCGTCGGGGCGTTCGTCGCGACTTACCTAGGCCAGGCTGTCGGGTGGTACAACCCCGGGGAATCCGCGGGCTTCATTGGTGGCATAGTCGGCGCCATCGTCCTGCTTTTTGTCTATGGCCTTTTCGCAGGACGCCGCGCCGCCTGACGCCATTCCAGTTCACGCCGCCGGCTTGAGGCCGAAATCCTCAGGCCGCAGCAGCAGATCGGCCAGCGTGTAGCGGTCGAGCGTGCGCATGAAGGCGCCCATTGCCTCATGCAGCACGCCGCGCAGCCGGCAGCGCGGGGTGATCAGGCATTGATTGCCGCTCTCGAAACATTCGACCAGCGCGAAATCCGGCTCGGTCGAGCGCACGACGTCGCCGAGCCGGATCTTCTCCGGCTTCTTCGCCAGCGACAGGCCGCCATTGCGGCCGCGCGTGGCCTTGAGGAAACCAGCGCGGGTGAGCCGGTTGGCGACCTTCATCAGATGCGCCCGCGACACGCCGTAGAGCTCGGCGGTCTCCTCGATGGTGATGAGCTCGTCCTCGCGGGCTGCGGCATACATCATCAGGCGCAGGGCGTAATCGGAAAAGTTGGTCAGGCGCATGGGGCGGCTCCGCGTTGGGCGCCATAAACATATATCACACATATATGTTATCAGGCAAAAAACATCCCGCCCGAAGGCGGGATGCTTCCCGATCCGCCTAAAGCTTGTACACCGCGCGGGCGTTGCTGTTGAAAATCTTCCTGCGCTCGACTTCCGTGAGCGGCGTCTTGAAGGCGAACCGCGCGTCGTCGTAGTCCCAATGCGGATAGTCCGACGAGAACAACAGGCGGTCGACGCCGACCCATTCGATCAGCTGCCGCAGATGCCTGGCTTCGTCCGGCTCGTCGATCGGCTGGGTGGTGAACCAGAAATGCTCGCGCACATATTCGCTTGGCTTGCGCTTCAAGTGCGGCACTTCGCTGCGGAAGCGCTCGAAGTGCTGGTCCATCCGCCACATCGCCGAGGGAATCCAGCCGAAGCCGCCCTCGATGTAGACGATCTTCAGTTTCGGGAAACGCTCAGGCACGCCTTCGATCACCAGGCTTGCGAGGTTCGCGGCCATGGTGTGCGCGTTGGACTGATGCTCCTCGCAATAATAGGACGGCCAGCCGCCGCCGGTCGGCGCGTGGCCGCCATAGCCGCCGACATGGATGCCGAGCGGCAGGCCCAGCGCCTCGGCGCGCTCATAGATCGGCCAGTAGCGGCGGCGGCCGAGCGGCTCGTTGGCGCGCGGCGAGATGTTTATCTGGATATATTCGCCGGTCCTGGCGCAGCGTTCGATCTCCTCGAGCGCGGCCACGGTGTCATCCTGGCCGACCAGGATCGAGGCCTTCAGGCGCGGATCGCGATGCGTCCAGTGCGCCAGCTGCCATTCGTTGATGGCGCGCTGGATCGCTGCGCCGCATTCGAGATTCTGCTGCGAGAAGATGAAGAGATCGAGCACCTGCAGGATTCCGAACTCGACATCGTAGGGATCGAGGTGCTGCTTCTGCATGAAGGCGAGATCGGAGCCGGGCACGCCGCCGGTCGGCGGCCAGGCGTCGCGGCGGCAGATCAAGGGCGAGGAGCGCGGATAGGGCGTGGTGCCGATATAGGGCGTGCGCAGATGATCGCCGTAGGTCTTCAGATGTTCCTGCCAGCGTTTCGGCAGGAACTCGTTAAGATCGGCGCGTGAACGCAGGCTCGGATGGATGTCGCAATCGATGATCCGCAGCCGCGTCGCGGCGGTTGCTTCCTTCTCCAGCATTGGGCGGTCGATGACTTCACTCATGCGATCCTCCTAATTCAATTTCAGCCGCGGAAAGGTTTCCAGCGGATTGTCGGCACACATGCGTGAGACGATACTCTTGGGCAGATACGGCGGCATCGGATCGTCGCCGTCGAACTGCCAGTGCGGATAGTCGGACGCGAACAGGAACATCTTCTCCGAGCCGATCTGGTCGATGACGTCGGCGACACCGGTCGCATCAGGCGGGCCGTCGAACGGCTGCATGGTGACGCGGACATGGTCGCGGATGATCGACGCCGGCTCGCGCTCGACCCAGGGCACCTCGACGCGGACGCCGCGCCAGGTCTTGTTGGCGCGCCACATGAAGGCGGGCAGCCAGCTCACGCCTGATTCCATCAGCACGACTTTCAGGCCCGGGAATTTGCCGAACACGCCTTCGTAGATCAGGCTCAATATCTGCGCCTGGAAGGCATGCGCCTCGACAAAATAATATTCATAGCGGTGCGACGGCCAGCCGATCGAGCTCGGCGCCTGCCGGTAGGAACTGCCGGCATGGATCGCGAGCGGCAGCTTGTACTTTTCGGCGACCTGATAGACCGGCCAGAAGTGCCGGCGGCCAAGCAGCATCTCGCCCTGCGCCAGCACCAGGATGGAGACGAAGCGGTGGTCGCCCGCGCGGCGCTCGATCTCCTCGATCGCAAGATCCGGCGCCTGCATCGGCACCAGGATCGAGGCGCGCAGGCGCGGATCCTGCGACAGCCATTCGGCCGCGATCCAGTCGTTGATCGCCTTGCAGAAGGCCGAGGCCATGTAGGGGTCGTACACCGCGGACGCGCCATAGAGCACGTTGCAGATCGCGTGGCTGGCGCCGAGCTGATCGAAGGCGCCGCGCTGGACCATCTTGAGGTCGCTTCCCGGCTTGCCCCCGGCGGACCGCCAGTCGGGCCGGCCGCAGAGCGGCATGTTCGGCGGGTAGCTGGTGAGATCGAGGCCGTCGATGGCGCGACTCACCACCTGCTCTTTCCAGTGGTCGTCGAGATAGGGCAACAGCGTGGTCCGCGTGCCGCCCACCGCGGGATGGATGTCGCAGTCGATCCGCGTGGCCGTGGCCATGAAATTTCCTCTGGGTTTCCTCTGGCCTTATCTTGGCGGTGCTTCGCTCCCGCAATGCAAATGTGCCGCCGCGGGCCCTCCGGTGCAAGCAAATAGCGGCCGCCCCACCCGCCAAATCAGACTTCCAGCCATTCCTTGCGCACAGCTGAATTAGCGCCGAAATCGGCCGGCTTGCCCTGGAACACGATGCGGCCGTGGCCCATGACATAGAGCCGGCTTGAGATTTTCAGCGCAATCGCGAGCTTCTGCTCGACCAGCAGGATCGCCACGCCGCGCCGGGAGATTTCGGCCAGGAGCTCGCCGACCTGCTCGACCAGTTTGGGCGCGAGGCCCTCGGTCGGCTCGTCGATCAGGATCAGATCGGGATCGCCCATGAGCGTCCGGCACATCGTGAGCATCTGCTGCTCGCCGCCGGAGAGCACGCCCGCGGAGACATCCTGGCGCGCCTTCAGATTGGGAAACAGGTGGTAGACGTCGTCGAATTTCCAGCGGCCGAATTTGCCGGTGCGCTTCAGCCCGAGCTCGAGGTTTTGCCGCACAGTCAGCGTCGGGAAGATCTGGCGGTCTTCGGGCACATAACCGATGCCGCCATGCGCGACCTGGTCCGGACGCGAGCCGGAAATGTCCTTGCCGCGAAATCTGATCGTGCCCTGCGCCGGCACCAGCCCCATGATCGCCTTGCAGGCGGTGGAGCGGCCGACGCCATTGCGGCCGAGCAGGCTCACGATCTCGCCGTCGCCGACATTGAGGTCGACGCCATGCAGGATGTGGCTCTGGCCGTAATAAGCGTGGAGGTTTTCGACTTCGAGGATCATGCGGCGAGGCTACCGAGATAGGCTTCCTGCACCGCCTGGTTGGCGCGCACTGCCTGCGGCGGACCAGAGGCGATCACCTGGCCATAGACCAAAACCGTGATCACGTCGGCGAGATCGAACACCACCTTCATGTCGTGCTCGACCATGACCAGCGTCTTGCCCTTGGAGACGCGCCGGATCAATTCCACCGCGTTGTCGGTCTCGGTGTTGCTCATGCCCGCGGTCGGCTCGTCCAGCAGGATCACCGAGGCGCCGCCGGCGATGGTCATGCCGATCTCGAGCGCGCGCTGGTCGGCATAGGAGAGCAGGCCCGCCGGCGTGTCGCGGCGGGAAATGAGATTCAGCTCCTCCAGCATGCGGTAAGTCTTCTCGTTCAGCTCGCGCTGGCGCCACAGCGGCGTCCAGAAAGAATAGCGGTAACCCATGCTCCACAACAGCGCGCAGCGCAGATTCTCGAACACCGAGAGACGGTGGAAGATCGAGGTAATCTGGAAGCTGCGCGACAGGCCCATCCGGTTGATCCGGTGCGGCGGCAGGCCGTCGACGCGCTCGCCATTGAGCAGGATTTCGCCCGATGACAGCGGAAAGCGGCCGCTGACCAGGTTGAACAGCGTGGTCTTGCCGGCGCCGTTCGGACCGATGATGGCGTGGCGCTCACCCCTTTTGATGTCGAGATTGACGCCGCGGATGATCTCGGTCTGCCCGAAGGACTTGTTGACGTTGGAGAGGCTCAGCGCGGTCTCGGTCATGCCACGCTCTGCTGCGGCTTGAGCTCGACCATCAATCCGTCCCAAACCCGCCGGAACGCTTTCGCCTCCAGGGAAAACCACGATGTCCCGACGACGAGACACGCAAGCGCGGCAAGCCAGGGCCGCACGTCATGCTCGTCGATCTTGTTGCCGAACAGCACCAGCGTCTTGCCCTGCGCCGCGCCGATGGTGAGGAAGGAAGCGAGTTCGACGATGCCGACAAAGCCGAGCACCATGATCAGGCCCGGCACGATCACCCGGACATACGGCAGCAGCAGCCTGCTGAAGCGGCCGGCGCGCACAATGGGTCCATGCGCGGCGATCAGGCCCATGACGCCCTGCGGGGCAAAGATCACCATGGTGATGAAGAGCACGCCGACATAGACCAGCCAGGAATTGGACATCAGGCTGACGCCGCTCTGCAGCAGCGTGATCAGCACCGCGCCGAGGATCGGCCCGCCGAAGGCGGCGGAGCCGCCGATATAGGCCATCAAGAGCGCATTGGCTGACAGGGGCGCTGCGAGCGCGTCGAAGGTGACGATCTCATAGGTGATGGCATAGAGCCCGCCACCGATGCCGGCAAAGAAACCGGACAGCGCGAATTGCAGGAAACGCACCATGCGCGGGTCGTAGCCAACGAACTGCACCCGCTCGAAATTATCGCGCGAGGCATTCGCCATTCGTCCGAGCGGCGTCCGCGTCAGGTACAGCATCAACAGCGCCGAGATCACGGTCCAGGCCAGGATCAGATAATAGACCTGGATCGAGGGGCCATATTTGAAGCCGAACAGGCTGTGGCCGATCATGCGGTTGGAGTTGACGCCGCCCTCGCCGCCGAAGAAGTGATGGAACATCAGCGCGGCCGTGGTCATCAGCTCGCCGATGCCGAGGGTGATCATGGCGAAGGCAGTCGCACGCTGCTTGGTGGCCATGTAGCCGAACACGATCGCAAGCCCAAGGCCCGACAATCCCGACAGCACAGGAATGAGCTCGAGCGGGATCGGCAGCGATCCGTCGCCGGCGAGATTGAGGAAATGGATGGTGGCGTAGCCGCCGATGCCGAAGAACACCGCGTGGCAGAACGAGAACAGCCCGGACTGGCCGAGCAGCATGTTGTAGGACAGAGCCAGGATCGCCATCATGCCCATCTGGCTCAGCATCGACACGACGAAGCCGGACTGGCGGCCGGTGTGATAGTTGTAGAACACCCAGGGCATCGCGATCGCGGCGATCAGCGCGATGAGCCAGATCCATGCTTGCGTCGAGGAGCCCTTCTTCATGTGTCGCGCGTTCCCATCAGGCCGCGCGGCCGCACCATCAGAATCAGGATCATCAGCAGGAACGGCAACAGCGCGCCGATCCGCGCGACCGGCACGGTCATGAATTCGGTGAAAAGATTATCGCCCGACAGCGTGACGCCGAGCGGCTTCAGGAGGTCAAGCAGCGACGCATTGATCACCACCGCAAAGGTCTGGATCATGCCCATCAGGATCGAGGCGACAAAACACCCCGTCAGCGAGCCGAGCCCGCCGAATACCACGACCACGAAGACGATCGGCCCCATTCCGTCGGCCATGCCGGGCTCGGTGGTCTGGTAATTGCCGCCGATCACGCCGGCCAACCCCGCCAGCATGCAGCCGCCTGCGAATACCAGTGTGAACACCATCGGAACATTGTGGCCGAGCGCGCTGACCATTTGCGGATGGGTGAGAGAGGCCTGGATGATCAGGCCGACGCGGGTTTTCTTCAGGAGCAGCCAGGTCGCCAGCAGCATGCCGGCTGAGACCAGCAGCATGAAGCCGCGATAGGCCGGGAAATGCTGGCCGTAGAAGGTGAACAGCGGGAAATCGAGCAGCGGCGGCACGCGATAGGCCATCGGCAGCATGCCCCAGGTCATCTGCACCACGCGCCCGATGATGAAGACGAGGCCGAAGGTGAACAATAGCTCGGCGATATGGCCGTTACTGTGTACGCGGCGGAGCCCAAAGACCTCGATCGCCGCGCCGAGCAGGCCGCACAGGATCGGAGCAATGATCAGCGCGGGAAAAAAGCCGACATATTCGCTGACAGTGAAGGCGAGATAGGCGCCGATCATGTAGATCGAGGCGTGCGCGAAATTCAGCACGCCCATCATGCTGAAGATCAGCGTGAGCCCGCTCGCCAGCATGAACAGCAGCATGCCGTAGACGAGGCCGTTGAGCAGGGAAACGAGGACGATTTCCATGTGATTGCAGTCCCCGCTTCCCTGACCTCATCCCTTTCAGCTCATTCCGGCCGCTTCATCTTGCAGATGGTCGGCAAGGTCAGGTCGGACGTCGTCGCCGTCATGAAGTTCTTCCAGCCGAAGCCGGTATGCTCGGCGTCGTATTTGACGTCCTTGGAGAAGATGCCGGCGTAATAGGGCATCAGGAGTTGGTGGTCGTCCTTGCGCATGATGGTTTCCTGCCCGAGCAGGTCCTTCTCATGCACGTCCTCCAGCGCCAGCGCGACCTTCAGCGGATCAGTCGAGCCGGCCTTGTTGATCGCATCGGTCAGCATGTCGATCATGGTGACGAAATTGAGCGCCGAGAAATCGGTCTCGTGGCCAGAGGTGCGCCACTCATTGGCGAATTTTTCCGCTTCCGGCACCTTGAGATCGACCGCAACGTTGCTGTTGAACTCCATGATCGAGGTCAGCCGGTTCTCACCGGCCGCGCCGATCGCGGTCGGGCCGCCGATCAGGTGCGACAGGAAGGTATCGAAACGCACATTGAGGCCGGCGTCGTTCGCGGCCTTGATCAGCAGATTGAGGTCGCGGTTATAATTGCCGGTGACCACGCTTTCCGCGCCGGACGCCTTGATCTTGGCGACATAGGGCGCGAAATCCTGCACCTTGCCGAACGGCATCAACTCGTCACCGACGATCTCGATGTCGGGCCGCAGCTTCGCCAGCCATTTCTTGGAGTCGTGCTGGATCGACTGGCCGAACAGGTAATCCTGGTTCAGTAGGTAGACCTTCTTCAGATCCTTGGGCAGCGCCTTGATGCGGGCGGCCGCGCGCATGTCGACGCTTCCGGCGAAGCGGAAATGCCAGAAGTCGCATTGCTCGTTGGTGAGCTCGGTCGCGAGCGCCCCGCAATTCAGATAAAGGATGCGGTTGTCGGGATTGCGGGCATTGTGCTTGGACACCGCGTCGATCAGGGCCGCACCGACGTTGGAACCGGTGCAATGCATCACGAACGGAATGTTCTGGTCCGTCATGCTCTTCAGCGCGATCAGCGCTTCGGCCGGCTGCAACTTGTCATCGAACGGGATCAGCTCGAACTTGCGCCCCAGCGCGCCGCCCATGGCGTTTTTCCGTGCAATGATAAATTGGAAGTTTTTCAGGAATTCGTCGCCACCGGAGGCGAATGGCCCCGAGAACGGATCGGTATAAGCGAGCTTGATAGTCTCTTCGGCCAAAACCGGCCGGCCGGCAAACAACAAACCAAGGACAGCAAACGAATAGCAGAAGAGCCGCAGACCGCGCATCATGTCCTCCCTATGCCCTATCCTTTTGCGGATAGATGTTCTGTTCTTGTCGGGAAGAGTACATTGCGCCAAGGTCGAGTCAATCGCCTGACCGTGACGGGCCGGCAGGCGGTCGCCTCTGCAAAAAGGCGGCTCTGCCTTTGTCGTTTCATAATTGCTTATCCCAATGAATGCTATTCAAGGTTGACGGTTGACTCCGCCGATCGTTTAAGGAGCTAGAGATGAAAATCACGAAACTGGCAGCATTGGCCTGTGCGCTTGCCTTCTGTCCCGCTTCGGCCGTCGAGGCAGCCACCGTCTCGGGCTCGCCGGCGCTGGCGCTCGCCGCCGTCGTGGCGGCACATTCGCCCACGCTCTCCGCCGCCGAGAAGAAGGAGGTCGCCGCCATTTTCAACGGCAAGGGCAGCGGCTCCTACAAAGGCAACATCACCGTCAGCGCCGACAAGATCGACTGCCGCATCAGCAATGTCGACATTACCTCGCGCACCTGCGAGCTCACCTTCGGCAGCAAGACGCAATCCTTCACCGGTCGCGAGGCCAACGAGCTGTATTCGACGGAGGCGATGGCCGGCGTCCCCTCGGACGGCGCGGCCGTATCGATCCATGAGGCCGTCGCCAAGCTCAAATGCACGCTCGACCCGAAGGCCATCAAGCAGAACGACGGCGGCGGCGCGGATTGTTCCTACGAGGCGCCCTAGCGCATGCTTCACGCGGCGTTGTTCAGCTTTGACAATTCCCGCGCGGTCTCGAGGATGAGGTCGATCCTCCGCTGCAGCTTGTCCTGCAGCTCCGGGATATTCACCTTGTCGGTGACGCGATAGGCGTTGCCGACGCGTTCGACATAGCCCTGCTTCACCATGTCCTGCAGGCGGCGGATCACGGTCGTCCGCGGCAGCTTCAGCGCCTGCGCGATAGTGCTGGCGCGGACCGGCGAGCACATCACGGTGCGCAGGAACACATAGATG
The DNA here is from genome assembly GCA_963739755.1 of uncultured Alphaproteobacteria bacterium. GTDB lineage: Bacteria > Pseudomonadota > Alphaproteobacteria > Rhizobiales > Xanthobacteraceae > Bradyrhizobium. The sequence continues at coordinate 63,954 of CAVUCB010000061.1, forward strand.
CCGATGGTTCGCACCGTGCAGCTGTCGCTGTTCGACGCGAACTCCGCGCCGTAATCGTCGCTGATGCTGCGGATCAGGCCGACATAGAGGCGGCACATCAGCATGCGCTCGCGCGCCAGCGCGATCCGCGGCGGCGGCTTGACGTCGTCGACGAGTACAAACGGCAAGTCGTCCCTGTCCTCGTCAGCGATAACAGCGTTGGTGTTGAAGCGGTGAACCATCGGTGTGCCCTCGCAACGGTCAGCCAGCGCGCCTCGCGGGATGATAGTCCTGCCGGCTTTCACATATAGTCCACTCACAAGTTTGTGCCCCACAGGATGTGTCAAGGTAGCTGTCGTTTCGCTATTCGACCGTCATATCGCTGCCGCCGCCGAGCTCATTCGGCAGCTGGCCGCGCGTCAGCGGGCGCAGCCGTCGAAGCAGGCGAAGGCTGTGGCTCGGCGAAATTCTTCTGAAGCCGCGCGTCGCTATCGCGCAGCATCTCGGAATTGAGCTTGTTCTGCGACGCCGCGTCCGATGCGCAGGCGAAGATGCGGTAAAACTGATCGCTGTCGAAGGCGACCAGCAGGAGATCGACGCCCGCGTTCAGCGCCTCGACCACCGCGGTGCAGATGTTACTGCCATAGACCGCCCCCATGACGAGATCGTCGGTGATGATGACGCCGTGATAGTTCCACCTCTTGCGGATGATGCCGTCGATGACGGCTTTTGAATGCGACGCTGGCCGGCCAGGGTCGACCGCAGTCAGGCTGACATGGCCGATCATCAACCCGGCTTTCGAATGCGCCAGCACATCCCTGAACGGCCGCCAGTCGGAGGCTTCCAGCTCCTCGATCGGCGTATCCAGATCGGCGGAAACGATATGGGTGTCGCGGCGCACGCGCCCTAGCCCGGGAAAATGCTTGACCGTCGCCTTGACGCCTGAGGCTTCGAGCCCGCGCACATAGGCTGACGCGACGTCGGTCACCACGGCCGGATCCTCGGAGATCGCGCGCTCGCTGGTCATGGTGTTGAAATCGAATTGATTGCGCCTGGCTTTCGGCTTGAGGTCGAGCACCGGCGCGAAGTCCAGCGTGATCCCGAGCGAGGCCAGCTCGCGGCCATGGGTCTTGCCGAACTCTTCCGCCTTCTTCACCCGCGATTTCCGGCGACAACTCGGCAAGGCGCGCCAGTGGCGGCAGCTTTGTCAGCGGCGGCGAGAGATGCGAGACCACGCCGCCTTCCTGGTCGGCGGCAACGATCAGGGGCGGCAGGCCGGCGCGACGGCGGCGCTGCTGAAGCGCCGCGATCTCCGCCTTGATCACTTGCGGCTTCCGCCGCGCGACGTTGCCCCTGCTGACATAGATGCCTGATATCAGCCCCTTCTCGGCGAGGCGGGCGACCTCGTCGAAGGAAGAATAGCCGACGATGAAATGCCGGCCGAGACGTTGCGCGAGCTTGGCTTCTGTCTGCAGCACGCCCTGCTTCGTGGTCTCGAACGACGCCTTCGCCGACAGCATCGACAGCGGCGGCAGCAACCACAACAGCACGAGCCAGCGTCCGGCAAAACCGGCGCGCTTCCAATATCCCCGTCTGGTCAGATACGCGATCACGACAAGGCTGCTCGCGACGATGATGAGGTTTCCCGTGCCGCGTAACGATACCAGAAATGGATCGTTCTTGCAGATGGCTGCGAAGGTGAATGCAAGCCCGATAAGCCAGACGAGGAACAATCCGAAGCGTTTGGCTGGTCGCATGAGGGCACCGCAAGGCTGATGTTGCGAAGGCCAACTATCAACGTCACTCCTGCGATTCCAGCATCAAACAACGCCTGCACAAATTCTGCATAAGATACCAGAAACCCTGCAGAGCCCGGGACAGGGAATTGCACGATCGCTCGTCATCCTCCGCCTGCCAACATCCACGCGAGGATATTTCAGACATGACGAGCTTTGCTTCGCCGCTTCCCGATGTTCATGCCGACACGCGCAACCTCCTCCCGGTCAAACTCGCGATCACGCTCGGCCTCGCGGCGCTGGCCGACTGGCTGTTCTATGATCAGCGCATCGGGATCTCGATGACGCTGTTCGCCATCGCGCTGTTCATCGGCTCGTGGCTCGGCAATCTCGCTGGATTGAACTGGCGACGCACGGCGACGGCGGCACTCGTCCTCTTCGTCGGACTTATCCCCGCTGTCGAAGAACCCAACGGGCTCACCTTCCTCTTCATTGTCGCAGCGCTTGCCTATGCCATTTCGATCCTGACCAATCCGGATCTGAAACAGCTGTTCCTCGGTCGGCTCGGCGCATTCCGCGATCTCTATCTGATCGGCCCGTTCCGCCTCGCCGGCGACCTCCTCCGCCTGTTCAGCATGAGCGATCTCACCGCCGGTTTCGCGAAATGGTTCGTGCCGGTTGCCTTCGGCCTCATCTTCCTTCTGTTGTTCTCTTCCGCCAATCCGCTGATCGAGAAATGGATCAAAGAGCTCAATCCCGGAGATTCCACCTCACACATCAGCCTCGCGCGCACCTTCTTCTGGATTCTCGCGCTGTCGGTGATCTGGCCGTTCATCCACGTGCGTTGGCGGCGCAAGAAGCAGCGTGCAGCCGCTCCGGTCGAGCCGGTCGCGGACAATGCCGAACCGCGCGGCGATACCCTCGATCTCTTCGGCGCCGACGCGATCCTGCGCTCGCTGGCCCTGTTCAACCTGTTGTTTGCGGTCCAGACCGTGCTCGACGCGGCCTATCTCTGGGGCAATGCCAAATTGCCGGCCGAATTCACCTATGCCGACTACGCTCACCGCGGCGCCTACCCCCTGATCGCCACCGCGCTGCTGGCCGCGGGCTTTGTGCTCACGGCGATGCGCCCCGGGGGACCAGCGGAGAAATCGCCGGTCATCCGGCCGCTGGTCTATATCTGGGTGGCGCAGAACGTGATGATGGTCGCCTCCTGCATCCTGCGCCTGCACCTTTATGTGGAAACCTATCTCTTGACGACGATGCGGATTGCCGCCTTTGTCTGGATGCTGCTGGTCGTGGCCGGGCTGGTGCTGATCATGGCCCGTATCATTCTGGAACAGTCGAACGGCTGGCTGATCCGGATGAACCTGATCAGCCTGACCGCGACACTTTACGTATGCGCCCTGGTCAACTTTCCGGCCATCATCGCGGACTATAATGTCACCCACAGCAAGGAAGCGTCGGGCAAGGGCGTGAACCTCGATACCAACTACCTCTACGAACTGGGACCGCAGGTATTGCCGGCGCTCAACCGGGCGCGCGAGCTGCCCGGGCTCGAAGCCCGTCTTACCTGCAACCGCAATCGGCTGCTACAGATACAGGCTGCGGATATGGCATCATGGCGAAGCTGGGGTTTCCGGAACTGGCGGCTGCAGCGCTGGCTGGACAATCATCCTGATTAGCCCCCGGCCGCCGGCTGACCGGAGACGAACGTGACCCACCGCATCCTCGCCGTCGACGACGACCTGCACATCCGGGAGGTCATCCGCGTAGCGCTGCGCAAGGCCGAGATGACCGTGACCGAAGCACGCGACGGCAAGGAGGCGCTCGCCCGCTTTGCCGCCGACCGGCCGGATCTCATCATCCTCGACATCGGCATGCCCGAGCTCGACGGGCTCGAAGTCTGCCGGCAGATCCGCAAATCCTCCGACGTGCCGATCCTGTTCCTGACCGCGCGCGATGACGAGATCGATCGCATCCTTGGCCTTGAGATCGGCGGCGACGATTACGTCACCAAACCCTTCAGCCCACGCGAGCTGATCGCGCGGGTGAATGTGATCCTGCGCCGCGTCATCGCGCGCGAGACGGATAAGGGCCCGCCGGCGGCGCTGGCGCAAGGCGCGCTCTCGATCGATCCGACCCAGCATGTCGCTGCCTTCGCCGGCACGCCGCTGCGCCTCACCGCGATCGAATTCGGCATCCTGAAAGCCTTCCTCGTGCGCCCCACTGCCGTGTTCAGCCGCGAGCAGATCATGAGCGCAGCCTATCAGCTCAACATCCAGGTCTCCGACCGCACCATCGACAGCCATATCAGGAACATCCGTGCCAAGCTTGCCGCCGTGAATTGTGACAACGTCATCGAGACCATTCATGGCGTCGGCTTCCGGCTCGGCCGCTGCGAGAAGCAGGCATGATCAGCGCCGAGACGCGGGAAAAATGGCGGCCCTCGCTCGGGCTGATCGTGTTCGCGGTGCTGGCCTTCGTGATGGTGCTGCCGCTGGTTGGCCTGTTCTTCTTCCGCCTCTATGACAACCAGCTCATCCGCCAGACCCAGGCCGAGCTGATCGCGCAGAGCCAGGTGCTTTCGGCGGTGTTTGCGCGCGAGGTCGAGGCGCGCCGCACATCAGGCATCGCGCTCGGCCTGGAAATCCCGCCGGAGGCGCGGCCTGATCCCCAGGACAAATTCGCACCGATCCGGCCCGCGCTCGATCTCACCGGCCACGAGCTGTTCCGCCGGCGGCCCGATGCGCTGCCGGCCAAGGCGCCGGCCGATGCTGGCTATGTCGAGATCGGCGCCGTGCTGATGCCGCTGATTGTGGAGACGCAGAAGGTCACGCTCGCGGGCTTCCGCATCCTCGATCCGCACGGCGTTATCATCGCGGGAAAGGAAGAGGTCGGGCAATCGCTCGCGCATATCGAGGAGGTCGCCTCCGCGCTCCGCGGCCAATACCGCGCGGTGCTGCGCACCCGGACGCCTGACAGGCCGCCGCCGCCGATCTATTCCTTCAGCCGCGGCCTCGGCGTGCACGTGTTCTCGGCGATGCCCGTGATCGTCGACAACCACGTAGCGGGTGTGATCTACACTTCGCGGACGCCGAGCAACATCTTCCAGCACTTCTATCAGGAGCGCACGAAATTCATTCTGGCCGCGATCGCCGTGATGCTGGCGACGCTTGCGATCGGCCTGGTGTTTTCCCGCACCATCACCAAGCCGATGTATGAATTGATCGGCCGCGCCGCGCGCATCTCGCGCGGCGACCGCGACGCGTTCAAGCCGCTCGTGCATTACGGCACGCGCGAATTCGCGCAGCTGTCGCGGAGCTTCCTCGACATGGCCGAGCAGCTCTCGCGGCGCTCGGATTACATCGCGACCTTCTCGGCGCATCTGACCCATGAACTGAAATCGCCGCTGACCTCGATCAAGGGCGCGGCCGAACTGTTGCTCGAATCCGCGCACAGCGAAAAAGACAACTTGACCAGGATGGAGCACAAGAACTTTTTGCGGAATATCCTGGGCGATGCCGATCGGCTCGAGACCATGACGCAACGGCTGCGCGAGCTGGCGCGCGCCGAAACCCTGCCGCAAAACGAGCAGGCCGAGCTCGGCTTTGTCGTCGGCGGCTTGAAGAGCCGGTTTCCGACCCGCACCATCTCGGCCAGCGGCTGCCTCGACCGCTCGATCGGCATGTCCGCCGAGAAGGCGCTGATCGTGCTGTCGCATTTGACCGACAACGCCATGCGCCACAACGCCAGGAACATGCGGCTGGAAGCTTCCGGCGAAGCCGGGACGATCCGGCTCACCGTATCCAATGACGGTGACCCGATCTCGGCGTCCAATCGCGAAAAGATTTTTGACGCCTTCTTCACCACCCGCCGCGATACCGGCGGCACCGGCATGGGGCTTGCGATCGTCAAAGCCGTCATGACAAGTCATGGCGGATCGATCAGACTGCTGCCGGCCGAAAACGGCGCAGCGTTCGAGCTGGAGTTTCCGGCGGCGTGAACGGATGATGGCAATGACGATAACAAGAATGATTTCATTCGTTGCCGTCCTGCTTAGCGCGATCACCCAGGCGAATGCGCAAGGCGCCTTCTACGACGCCTCCGAGGCCGAGATCACGGGCGGCCCGCCGGGCTCGGTCATCCGCGACGAACCGATGGGGGCCTCGCCACCCGGCGGCATCGCCCATCGCGTGCTCTATCGCTCGACCACGCCGGAAGGAAAGCCGATCGCGGTCTCCGGCGTCATCATCATTCCGCCCGGTGTTGCGCCTGCCGGCGGCTGGCCGATCGTGGCCTGGGCGCATCCGACCACCGGCATCGTGCCGCGCTGCGCGCCGTCGCTCGCGACCTTCATCTTCCAGCAGATCGCCGGCAGCCGGCCGCTGACCGAGCGGGGCTTTGCCATCGCCGCCACCGATTATCCGGGCCTCGGCACGCCGGGGCCGCATCCCTATCTCGTCGGCGTCAGCGAAGCGCGCGCGGTGATCGATTCCGTTCGCGCGGCCCGGACATTTCCCGGCATGAACAATCATCGCTACACGGTGTGGGGACATTCGCAGGGCGGACAGGCCGCGCTCTTCACCGGCATGATCTCGAAGGACTACGCGCCGGAGCTTAAATTGCTCGGCGTCGCCGCCGCCGCGCCCGCGACCGATCTCGCCACGCTGATGACCGACGACCTCAACACGACCGGCGGCCGCAACCTCACCGCGATGACGGTGTGGTCGTGGTCGCGGGTCTATAACGCCGCCAGCCGACAGCGTCGTGGCACCGACGGTGATGCCGGTCGTCGATCGCCTTGCCGAAGAATGCATCGAGTCGCCCTTCGACATTCTGATCCGCGCCCGCACCGCGGCGCCGCTGGCGCAGGAATTCCTGACCGTGAAGAACCCCGCCGAGATCGAGCCATGGCATTCGCTGCTGGTGCGCAACACGCCCGGCCTGCTGCCGCGCAGCTGCCGGTCTTCCTCGCGCAGGGCACGAGCGACGGATTGGTGCGGCCGCCGGTGACGACGGATTACATGAAGCGGCTGTGCGCCGCCGGAAGCCGGGTGCGGATGCTGACGCTGCCCGGCGTCAGCCACGGCTTTGCCGGTGCGAAGAGCGCCGACGCAAGCGGTCGCCTGGATCGCCGATCGCTTCGCCGGGCGGCCCGCGCCGAGCGATTGCGGCGGCTGAAATCCTCAATTTTTCAGATGCATCTTTTCCATTTCCACATATGTGGAATTTTTCCGTGCGCCTTGGCGCAGCCTCCGCTCCCGCCGTAACCTCGCTCGCAACAGCGCCCGATCAGGGCCGCGACATGATTGACGGGGAAGGATGCCATGAAGGTTTTCGTCTTTGACCTGCTCGCCTATGGCGAACAGCTCGATCATCTCAAGGTCGGCAGCGAACTGCCCTATCCGCTCTCCAACCGCTACTTCAAGGCCGACGTCGCGGTGCGCACCTATGCCGAGCATCTCGAAGCCTGGGAGGAGATGGACAGGCTCGGCTATGACGGCGTCGGCTTCAACGAGCATCATTGCTCGCCCTACGGCCTGATGAACTCGCCGAACCTGATGGCGGCGGCGGCGGCGCAGCGGACCAAGAAGCTGAAACTCCTGATCTACGGCAACCTGCTGCCGCTGCACGAGCCGCTGCGGCTCGCCGAAGAGCTCGCGATGATCGACTGCCTGTCGAACGGCCGGCTGATCTCGGGCTTCGCGCGCGGCATTCCCGCGCGAATACCAGGTGCACAACGTGCCGCTGAAGGATTCGCGCGCGCGTTTCGAGGAAGCCTACGAGATCGTCACCCGCGCCTGGACCGAGGAGATCTTCTCCTATGAGGGCAAGTTCTGGTCCTACAAGGATGTCGCGATCTGGCCGCGGCCGGTGCAGAAGCCGGGCCCGGAAATCTGGATTCCCGATCGTCGGCAGCAAGGAATCGATCGAGTTCGCCGGCGAAGAAGAACGCTGTCATCACGCCGGGCCTGGCGCGCGGCGGGTTGCAGGAAGACATCATCCGCTATTTCGCCAAATGCCTTGCCGAGCAACGGCCACCAGATCACGCCGAATCATCTTTCGATCGCGATGTCGGCCTATGTCGCCGACAGCAAGGCGGAGGCGGTGAGGGAGTTCGCGCCCTATCACCTCTATTTCAACCGCACCCTGTTCAGCCACGGCAACTTCACCGAAACCGCCAAGCAGCGCGACGCCGGCTACGTCTCGCAGTCCTCGACCGACTATGTGCGCCCGGAGAACATGAAGGCGGCGCAGGGCCTGCGCGAAGACTATCGCAACATGACCATGGCGGATTTCGAGCGGCAGGCCGAGCACATGCCGCTCGGCACCGCCAAGGAAGTCACCGAGCGCATCATCGCGCGCCGCCGAGGCCGCCGGCGCCAACCAGGTCCAGATCAGCCTCAACCGCGGCGCGCTGCCGCATGAGATGTTCATGGAGCAGATCCGCCGCTTCGCGCGCGAGGTGCTGCCGGCGCTGCAGGCGCATGAGGTGCGCCGCGTGCCGCTCGGGGAGGAGATCGCGGCCTAACGGTGGATCGCGCTTTGCCGGACATGATCCTGTCGAACATAATCGTATAACAAGAGTGCCGGCCTCAAGGGGCAACGGCACCGCTTCTAATTTCATCATGGGGAGGCAATGATGAGCGGGGAATTGAGGTCGCCGGTCGAAGAGGCGCTGGAGAACCAGCCGTTCGGCGCGTTGCAATTGCGGGTCGTGCTGCTCTGCGCGCTGGTGCAGGCCTTCGACGGCTTCGATCTCGGCACCATCGGCATGGCGGCGCCTTCGCTGTCGAAAGCCTGGGGCGTGGCGCCGCCGCAATTCACCATCGCCTTCGTGATGTCGAGCGTCGGCATCCTGGTCGGCGCGCTGGCCTCCGGCCCGCTCGGCGACCGCTTCGGGCGCAAGCCGCTGCTGGTCATCAGCGTCGCCTTCATCGGCGTGTTCTCGGTGCTGTCGGCCTTCGCCTGGTCGATCCCCTCGATCACCGCGATGCGATTTCTGACCGGGATCGGCATCGGCGGCGCCATGCCCGTCACCGTCGCGCTGACCGCCGACTACTCCCCGATCAACCGGCGCGGCACGCTGATCATGCTGATGTTCTGCGGCAACACGATCGGCGGCTTCCTCGGCGGCCAGCTGGTCGCGCAGATCCTGCCGATCTTCGGCTGGCAGAGCATCTTCCTCGTCCGGCGGCATTCCGCCGCTGGTCCTGATCCCGTTCCTGATGCTGTTCCTGCCGGAATCGCCGCGCTTCCTGATCGCGCATCGCGCCGATGCGCCGGCGACGCAGGACATCCTGCGCCAGCTCAATGTCAGCGCGCAGGCGGCGGCGATCCAAACTCGTCGACGTCGCCAAGGGCAATCCGGTGCAGCAGCTTTTCACCGGCGGGCTCGCGCTGACCACGATGCTGGTCTGGGTCGTGTTCTTCGCGAACCTGCTCAACATGTATCTGTTCAGCTACTGGATGCCGACGGTGCTCAATCTCTCCGGCCTCAAGCCCGAGGTCGCGGTGTTCTACGCCAGCATGTTCCAGCTCGGCGGCATTCTGTCCTGCCTGCTGCTCGGGCCGATGATCGACCGCTTCGGCGCGCCAAAGGTGCTGGCCTGCAGCTTCGCCTCGGGCGTGATCTTCGTGCTCGCCGTCGGCCTGCCAATCTGCCGGCGCCGTTCATCGCGATCCCGATCCTCGGCGCGGGCGCGGCGATGATCGGCAGCCAGCTCGGCGCCAATGCGATGGTCGCCGCACTATATCCGGCACGCATCCGTTCGACCGGTGTCGGCTGGGCGCTCGGCGTCGGCCGGCTCGGCGGCATCGCCGGTCCCGCGATCGGCGGCACGCTGCTCGCGTTCGGCCTGCCGCCGAAGCAGATTTTCCTGTGCGCCTGCGGGCCCGCGCTGATCGCGGCGACCTGCACCTTCCTGCTGACGGTGAAGGCCGCGCGCAACCGCGAGGTCGTGGCGGCTGCGCCGCAGGCGCGCACGGCGTGAGCGAACGATGCCGGTGAGACCATGAAAGATTTCGCCGGCAAGGCCGCGTTCATCACCGGGGGCGCCGGCGGCATCGGGTTTGCGATGGCGCGCGCCTTCGGCCAGCGCGGCATGAAGGTCGCCATCGCCGATGTCGAGGCGGAGAGCTGCGCCAAGGCGGTCGAGACCTTGCGGCGCGAGGGCATCAAGGCGATCGGCAGCGCCTGCGACGTCGCCGACCGCGAGGCGCTCGCGGAGGCAGCCAAGCAGAACCTTCGCCGAGTTCGGCAAGGTGCACGTCCTCTGCAACAACGCCGGCGTATCGCGCGCCGGCCCGATCGAGAATATCGCGGCGTCCGACTGGGACTGGGTGATCGGCGTCAATCTGAAGGGCCTCGTCCACGGCCTGCAGCTGTTCCTGCCGCACATGAAGGCGCATGGCGAGGCGGGCCATATCGTCAACACCGCATCGATCAATGGCGTCGCCGGCGCGCCGCTGGCCGGACCCTACAGCGCGACGAAGTTTGCGGTGGTCGGCATGTCCGAGGTACTGGCGGCGGAACTGGCGGAAACGCCGATCGGCGTCAGCGTGCTCTGCCCGAGCTGGGTCAAGACCCGCATGCTCGACAATGGCCGCAACCGCCCCGCCCGCTTCGGCGGGCCGATCAAGCTCGATGCCGATAGCGCCAATGCCGAACGCAATGCGCGTTACGCCAAGGCGCTGGAGAGCGGGCTCGATCCGGCCCATGTCGCGCAGCTCGTGATCGGCGCGATCGAGGCGCGGCGGCTGTTTGTCTTCACCCATGCCGAGACCCGCGCCGCGGTCGAGCGCTGCCACGAGCTGATGCTGGAGGGTTTCGACGCGCTCGACGAGACATCGCAGCGCAGGGCGGGATAGGAGCAGCAAATGGAGTTTTCCGGCAAGACGGCGTTCGTCACCGGCGCCGCCAACGGGATCGGGCTCGGCATCTGCCGCGCGCTGGCGCGGAACGGCGTCAACCTCGTGCTCGCCGACATCGAGCAGTCGGCGCTGGACACCGCGCGCCGCGAGCTCTCGACCTTCAACGTCCGCACCCGCGCGATCGAGGTCGACGTATCAGACGCCGCCGCGTTCGAGCGCGCCGCCGATGAGGCCGAGCGCGAGTTCGGCAACATCCATTTCCTGTTCAACAATGCCGGCATCACGATGGGACCCAAGCCGCTGTGGGAGATGACGCCGGAGCAATGGGAATGGATTTTCGGCGTCAATATCTTCGGCGTCATCAACGGCATCCGCACGCTGGTGCCGCGGATGAAGGCACATGGCGAAGCCGGCCATGTCGTCAACACCGCCTCGATCGGCGGGCTGCAGGTCAATCCGAAGCTGCGCAACGGCTCCTATGCCATGACCAAATACGCCGTCGTCGCCGCCTCCGAAGCGCTGGCGCTCGATCTTGAAGGCAGCCATCTCGGCGTTTCCGTGCTGTGCCCGGCGATCGTCGCGACCACACTGTACGCCTCGGCGCAACGCCGCCCCGAGCGGCTCGGCGGCCCGTTTGGGCGGCCGAATACCGAGCACGCCAAGGCTTTTCATGCTGCCGGGATTCCGCCCGACGAGGTCGGCCGGCGCGTGCTCGATGCGGTGGCGAGCGCGAGTTCTTCATCTTCACCCATGAGGAGCCGCGCGAATGGATCGAGGCGCGGCACAGCGGCTGATGGCGGGGTTTGATCTCGATCGAGCGCTACAACGAAGGAGAGACTATGGCTAACCTCCTCCCTCGCCGCGCAAATATCCTTCAGCCGCGAGTTCTCGGCCCGGAATCGCCGCCAGGATTTTCGTCAGGTTCTTCTCGATCCGCTCCTGCGGGCCGGCGATGCCGATCGCAAGCGGGCGGTGGCCCGCCGGCGTCGGCACCATCATGCCGACCACGCCGACGCCGCGCGTGACCATGCCGCGCGACAGGCAATAGCCGTCGCGGCGCACCTGCTCGACGCCGCCTTTGAGGCGATTGAGCGACGACAGGCCGCGCTCGATCTTGTTCTGCCGCACGGTGCGCCGGTAGATCCGCGCGATCTCGTCGTCGCGCAATTCGCTGAGCAGCGGCCAGCCGAGGCCGGAATGCACCAGCAGCACGCGCGAGCCGACATGGGTGACATATTGCAGCGGCTCGCGCGCGCGCAGGATCTCGACGATCTCGACATAGATGTCGGTCAAGGTGCCGAGCAGGATGGTCTCGCCGAGCTTGCGGCCGATCCGCCGCACCGCTTCCTGGATCGGCCCGCCCTCGTAGCTCGCCGGCGTGACCCAATCGCCGAGCTGCGACAGCCGTGGCGTCGGCAGATAGGCGCGCGAGGTGCTCTCGAACGAGAGATAATTCATCTGCGCCATGGTTTTCAGCAGCGCCGCGGCGCTGGAGGTCGGCATGCCCAGCGCATCGACGACGTCCTTCAGGCGCAGCGGACATTGCCGCTCGCGGAACAGTTCGAGGATATCGAAGACCCGGCGCGCCGACTTGGTCAGTCCGTCCGGCATGTTTACGGCGCGTGTTCGATATGCGCGCGGATCGAACGGCTCTCATTGTCGATCCAGCCGAATTTCTGCACGGCTGCGATCATGCCGGTCAGGCCATCCTGCCACCAGGCTTCGGCTTTCAGCGACGGCCAGTCGCGCAACGCCTGCTCGGAAATCCAGGCATGCTCGCCGTCATGCTTCACCGCGATGCGGCCGAGCAGTTCGGCCTGCGCGGCAGGATCGAGCGCGCCTTCGATGCGCACGGAAAACGCCTTGAAAGTTTTTGGGATCGTCGATCTCGATCGAACGGCTTTTGGCAATAAGGCGGATGATCATGGCGCAATTTTTGCTACTATTAGTTATCGTTGTGAGCGAGGCTTCACCTCGAAGGAACCGCTCCGCTGGCGTTATAAATCGATTGCCCGGAGATTGCATGCCCATCCTGATCCGCGGCGGCACGGTGATCAACCATGATCATTCCCGCCGCGCCGACGTCCTGATCGACGGCGAGACCATCGCCGCCGTTGCGGCGGCCATCGAACCGCCCGCCGGCGCCGAGATCATCGATGCCGGCGGCTGCTATGTGATGCCGGGCGGCATCGATCCGCACACCCATCTCGAACTGCCCTTCATGGGCAGCGTATCGGCCGACGATTTCGAGTGGGGCACCAAGGCGGCGCTTGCCGGCGGCACCACCATGGTGGTCGATTTCTGCATTCCCGATCCCGGGCAATCGATGCTGGCCGCCTACCAGGACTGGCGGCGCAAATCCGAGAAGGCCGCCGCCGACTACGGCTTCCACATGGCGGTGACGTCGTGGTCGAAGCAGGTGTTCGACGAGATGGAGATCGTCGTCAAGACCTACGGCATCAACACCTTCAAGCATTTCATGGCCTACAAGGGCGCGCTGATGGTGAACGACGACGAGCTCTACAACTCGTTCGCGCGCTGCGCCCATCTCGGCGCGATGCCGCTGGTCCATGCCGAGAACGGCGACGTGGTCGCGCGCATGCAGGAGGCGCTGCTGGCGCGCGGCATTACCGGGCCCGAGGGCCACGCCTTTTCGCGGCCGCCGGAGGTCGAGGGCGAGGCCACCAACCGCGCCATCATGATCGCCGACATGACCGGCGCGCCGCTTTATGTCGTGCACACGAGCTGCCGCGAGGCGCATGAGGCGATCGCGCGGGCGCGCGCCGCGGGCAAGCGCGTCTATGGCGAGCCGCTGATCCAGCATCTGCTGCTCGATGCCAGCGAATATGAAAGCCGGGACTGGGACCACGCCGCGCGGCGCGTGATGTCGCCGCCGTTCCGCGACAAGGCGCATCAGGACAGCCTCTGGGCCGGACTGCAATCCGGCTCGCTTCAGGTGGTCGCCACCGACCATTGCGCCTTCACCACGGAGCAGAAGCGGATCGGCGCTCGACGATTTCCGCAAGATCCCCAACGGCACCGGCGGCCTCGAGGACCGCATGCCGCTGCTCTGGACCGCCGGCGTCAACACCGGCCGGCTGACCAAAGAAGAGTTCGTCGCGGTGACCTCGGCCAATATCGCGCGCATCCTCAATGTCTATCCGCGCAAGGGCGCGGTCGCGGTCGGCTCCGATGCCGACATCGTGGTGTGGGATCGCGCGGCGAGCAAGACCATCACGGCGAAACGCCAGCTCAGCCGCATCGACTATAATGTGTTCGAGGGATTTGCCTGCACCGGCGCGCCCGTCGCCACGCTGTCGCGCGGCAAGATCGCCTGGAAGGAGGGCGACCTTCGCGCCGAACGCGGCGACGGCCGCTATGTCGAGCGGCCGGCCTTTTCGCCGGTTCATGTCGCCAATTCGACCTGGAAGGTGCAGACCGCGCCCAAGGCCGTGCAGCGCGCCCGGATCACGCCGTAAGCCGTCAGACCGCCTGCGCGACGCGCTCGCCGCGCCATCGGCAGCACCTCGCGCGCGAACAGGCTGACGGAATGCATCACCTCTTCGTGCGCGAGCTCGCCGAAGGAAAACTGGCTGATGAAATAATTCGCGCCGGCCTCTCCGGTCATGGCGCGGACACGCTCGCGAACGGAAGCAGGCGAGCCCGCGATGCCGCCGCCATTCTCGATCAGCGTGTCGAAATCCTCGGGCATGCGGGCAAAGCGCGGCTGGGTGCCATGCAGCTTCCAAAGCTTCATGAAGCTCTGATGGAAGCGCGGCCAGGCGCGGCGGCCGAGCGCCATCGCCTCGCGGTCGCTGTCGGCCACCAGCACAAAGCGATTGATGCCGAGCAGAGGCAATTTTCCGGCGAATTGCCCGCCGCCAGCCACTCGGCGCGGTAGCGATCGGTGATCTCGCGTAAGCGGGCGACTGGCCCGGCGCAGACGATGTTGATCCTGTTCTGCGCCGGCCAGGCCGCGCCTTCAGGCACCGGCACGGCATACCACAGCGGCGGATGCGGCAATTGCACCGGCTTCATGTCGATCGGCACGTTCCTCGAATTGATAGTGCTTGCCCTCGAAGTCCACCTCATCGCGCGTCAGCGACTGCATGATGACCTGATAGGCCTCGACATACATCGCCTGCGCCACATCCGCATCGACGCCGAAGTAGTTCAGCTCATGCGGCGAGGCGCCGCGGCCGATACCGACCTCGAGCCGGCCGTGACTCAAGTGATCGAGCATGCAGATTTCTTCGGCGAGCCGCAGCGGATGGTGCGCCGGCAGCACATAGACCAGCGCGCCGAAGCGAAGCCTCTTCGTCCGCTGCGCCACAGCGGCGAGAAACACGCTCGGCGACGGTGTCAGGTTGAGCGGCGTCGAATGATGCTCGCTCATATGGTAGGTGCGGAAGCCGCTTCGGTCGTAGAGCTCGACCAGCGCCAGGCGCCTCTCATATTGCTCGGTCAGCGCATAGGGGCCGTGGTCGTTCTGGTCGAAAATGCCGAACTGCATCCTTCCTCCCCGCGGATTTTAAAAAGGTGGCTCTTTTCGGCCAAGCCCCAGAGTGCCCTCGCCGCTGTCGCAGCGCAAGAACTGTTGACTCTACGCGGCCGCAAATGGAACGCTTGAGAAAGGGCGGAGCGATCGCGTGACAAGCAAGAACGAAGAAAACGAGTGCGACGTGCTGGTGGTCGGTTCCGGCTGCGCAGGCCTCTCCGCTGCGGTCACCGCCGGCCATCACGGGCTGAAGGTTCTGGTTGTCGAGAAAGAACCGCGCTTCGGCGGCACCACCGCACGCTCCGGCGGCTGGCTCTGGATTCCCGGCACCTCGCTCGCGAGAGCCTGGGGCATTGTCGAGGACAAGGAACAAGCGCGCACTTATCTGCGCCACGGCAACAGCTTTGATGCCGCGCGCGTCGATGCATTTTTGACCAACGGTCCGGAAGCCGTCGAATTCTTTACGACCAAAACAACGGTGCGTTTCGACATGCCGTTGACCTTTCCCGACTATCATGCGGAAGCGCCGGGTGGCGCGCAGGGCGGCCGCTCCATGGTGACGCGGCCGTTCGACGGGCGCGAGCTCGGCGAGCGCGTGCACGACCTCGGCCGTCCCCTGCCCGAGCTCACCGTGTTCGGCATCATGCTGGGATCCGGCAAGGACATCGTGCATTTCATGCGCGCAACCAAATCGCTGACGTCGGCGGTGTATGTGGCGAAGCGCCTGTCAAAACATTTTGTCGACGTGATGCGTCACGGCCGCGGCATGACCTTGACCAACGGCAATGCGCTGGCGGGCCGGCTCGCCAAATCCGCCTTCGATCTGAACATTCCGCTGTGGCTATCCTCGGCGGTCCGCGAATTGATCGTGGAAGATGGCGCGGTGCGCGGCGCTATCGTCGAGCGCGGCGGCAAGCCGGTGCGCGTTGTCGCCAGGCGCGGCGTGGTGCTCGCCTGCGGTGGCTTTCCACATGATGTCGCGCGGCGGAAAACAATGTTTCCGCACGCGCCGACCGGAACCGAGCATTATTCGCCGGGCCCGACTGGCAATACCGGGGACGGCCTGCGGCTGGCGGAGACTGCCGGGGGCCGTGTCGAGGATACGTTGCCGAATGCTGCGGCGTGGGTGCCGGTGTCGATCACCACGCGGAAGGATGGCTCGAAAGGCGTGATGCCGCATTTCATCGACCGCGCCAAGCCGGGCGTGATCGCGGTGACGCGCGAAGGCAAGCGCTTCGCCAATGAAGGCAATTCGTATCATGACTTCGTGCAGGACATGGTGAAGGCGGCCAAGCCCGGCGAGGAGATCACTGCGTACCTCGTCTGCGACCATCGCTGCCTGCGCAAATACGGGCTCGGCTGCGTCCCGCCGTTTCCGATGCCGATCGGAGAACATATCCGCACCGGCTATCTCAAGCGCGGCGCGACGCTTGGGGGAACTCGCGCAGCAGGCCGGCATCGATGCGAAGTCGCTGGAAGCGACGGTTGCCGAGTACAACAAGGAAGCGGCGCAGGGCCGCGATCCCGCCTTTGGCAAGGGCTCGCGGCCCTATAACCGCTATCAGGGCGACGCGTTGCACGGCCCCAATCCCTGCATCGCGCCGGTCGAACATGGGCCGTTCTATGCGATCAAGCTTGTGATCGGCGATCTCGGCACCTATGCCGGCATCAAGACCGATGCGCAGGCCCGCGCGCTCGATGCCGACGGGCAAGTCATCCAGGGTCTCTATGCCGCCGGCAACGACATGGCGAGCATCATGGGCGGCAATTATCCCGGTGCAGGGATCACGCTCGGCCCGGCGCTGACCTTCGGCTATATCGCGGGCAAGCATCTGGCGCGTGCGAATTGAAAAACCCATCTATCTGAGGCTTGCCGGGAAGTTTGAGGGCATGGCAAATGCCGTGAAATCGCCCAACCTGAGATGGATGGTCGGGCAGCTCGGCAGCACAAGCGCGGTTCAAAAATGATAAAATGCCTGGCATTTGCACTTCTCATGGCGCTGACGGCCGTCAACGGCCTGCCCAACGCAGGGCATCGCCTTGATGGCAATCTGATCAGGGTCGGACTGGACGACGATCCGCGCGCAACACCTGCGCCTGCGGCATCGCCAGCTCCCGCCGCATCGAATGACACTTCCGCCGCCAACGACCCCGCCTCCTGCAACGGCGTCACGTTCACGCGGAGCCTGAAATATGGCGAGGACCGTTTGAACGTCCTCGACGTCGCGACCGGGCAATCCTCGGGCATGAGACGTCCGGTCGTGGTGTTCGTGGCGGGCGACAACTTTGCCGGCGATGGCAGCACGACTGCGGCGAATCCGCTGCTCGGGGAGGCAATGTGCTTTGCCGCGCGCAACGGATTGGTGGCCTTCAGCGTGTCCTACCGGCTCGCGCCGGCAGCGCCCTGGCCGGCGGGGTCCAGGGATGTGGCCGCGGCGATTTCCTGGATTCATGAGAACGCCGATCTGTTTGGCGGCGACAAGCAAGAGATCATTCCGATCGGGTATGCCACCGGCGCGTTCCACCTCGCGAGCTTCCTTGCCAATCCGGAGTTCCAGGAGCGCGACTCCTATGTCGCCGGCGCCGTGCTGGTGTCGGGCGTCTATCGCCCGACGCCAGATGCAGGAGACGGCGAGAAATCCTATTTCGGCACTGACGCCAGCAAATATGACAAGCAGTCGGCGCTGCCCGGCCTCACCGCGCTCGATGTGCCGCTCGTGGTGGCGTGGTCGCAGGCCGATGCGCCGCGCTTCGTCGCGCAAGGCGAGAAGCTGAAGGACATGCTGTGTGGCGCCGGACATTGTCCGCGCTTTGCGCTCCTGACCAAGCCCGGCAGCCCGGCGTCGGTGTTCGATCTCGACGGCGCCGGCGGCGACCTGCACGAGCGCCTTCGGCAGCTGATCGGCCAGATCGACGCACGGGGATTGCCGTAGAGCAGCGAAAGCCCGCCCCGGAGAATATCCGGGACGGGCTTGTGCGCGAGCGCCACTCAGACCTAGACGATCTCAGACCTGGGCGATCTCAGACTTGGGTGATGCCGCCATCGGCAACGAGATCGATGCCGGTGGAATAGCTGCTGTCGTCGGAGGCGAGATAGAGCACGGCGGAAGCCATCTCCTCGGGGCGGCCGATGCGGCCGAGCGGTGTGATCGACGAGAAGAACGCGCGGGCGCCGTCGGCCTCTTCCTTCGATTTGAACTGGCCGTCGATGATCGGCGTGTCGATCGCGCCCGGCGACAGCGTGTTGACGCGGATGCCGCGGTCCCTCAGTTCCATCGCCCAGGTCCGCGCAAAGGATCGCATCGCCGCCTTGGTCGCGGCATAGGTGCCGTGCTCCGGCAGGCCCTTCAGATGCAGGCCGGAGGAGACCAGCACCACCGATCCGCCCTTGCGCATCAGCGGCAGCGCCTTCCGCACGGTGAAATAAACGCCGCGCGCGTTGATGCCAAAAGTCTTGTCGAAATGCGCGGGCGTGGCGTCCTGCGTCAGCTTACGTTCGACAAAGCCGGCGCTGGCGACGATGATGTCGACCGCGCCCTTCTGATCCCTGACGATGCCGTAGAGCCGATCGAGATCGTCGAGGTTGGCGACGTCGGCCTGCACCGTGGTGACGTTGCGGCCGATCTCGGCCTTGGCCTTGTCGAGCTCGTTCTGGCGGCGGCCGACGATGAATACATAGGCGCCCTCCTTGACGAATTTCTTCGCGGCCGCAAGCCCGATGCCGCTCGAGCCACCGGTGATGACGGCGATTTTTCCATCCAGTTTCGACATGACACGGTCCTTTCGTTTTGGCGCGCGGCGCCGTTCGGCGGACGCGTGCCGTTGTTAACGTTCGATGGTTGAGAGAGTGGCCGGCGCTACGGACGCGCCGGTCGATTTCAGATCAGGCCGCCTTGCTTGAGCGCAGGCAATCCAGCACCGGCAGCAGCTCGGAGGGATCGGGGCGCTGGGTATAGTCCGGGTTCACCTCGGAATAGGCGATGATGCCGTCGGTGCCGATCACATAGCGGGCGGGCATCGGCAGCACCCAGGCCGGATCGTCGTTCACGACCGGAAGGTTGTTGCCAAAGGTCTTGTAGACCTCGGCCAGATAGTCCGGCAGTGCGAAGCGGATGCCGAACGCATTGGCGACTTCACTCTTGACATCGCTCAGGATCGGGAAGGCGAGCTTGTTGTCGCGATCCGACTTGCGGCTGTTCGCCATCGTCTGCGGCGAGATCGCAATCAGGCTGGCGCCGCGCGCGGTGATGTCGGCGAGCTGCGCCTGCAGCGCCTGCAGCTCGAGGTTACAATAAGGACACCAGACGCCGCGATAGAACGAGACGACCAGCGGTCCCTTGGCGAGCAGGTTGCGCGAGGAGACCGGATTTCCTTCCGGGTCCCTCAGCGTGAATTCCGGCGCGGTGTCGCCGGCCTTCTTGGCGCGCTGTGCCTGACCGGATTCGATCAGTTCGTTGGTGGCGCGCTGCATCAGCGCCAGCCGCTCCTTGCTCGGCTTGAAGGCGAGCTTGCCGGCGACGAAGTCGGCTTTGAAGGCATCGAGACGATCTTGCAGGGCCGGATTTTGCGAAGACATGGGAATCTCCTTCGGTGTTGGTTGATGCGCAAAATCTGGCCCATTTGCCCGGGAAGAGGTATACGGCATATATGGACAACATTTATTTGGATTTCAAATGAGTGATCGGCTTCAGGAATTGCAGGTTTTCGTGCGCGCAGCCGAGAGCGGCAGCTTCTCGCGGGCGGCGCGCGAGCTGTCGCTGTCGCAGCCGTCGGTATCGCGCATCATCGGCGAGCTGGAGGCGCGGCTGGGCGTGAAGCTGCTGCTGCGCACCACGCGCCGCATCACCGTGACCGATGCCGGCGCATTGTTCCTCGACCGCGCCCGCGAAATCCTCAGCCAGGTCGAGGATGCCGAAGACGCCGCGCGCGGGCTCGACTCGCTTCGCGGCACGATCCGGCTTGCGATCCCGATCGTCTACGGCACGCGCGAGATCATTCCACGCCTGCCGAAATTCCTGGAGGCACATCCGCTGCTGCGCGTGGAGCTGATGGTGGTCGATGCGCGGCAGGACCTGGTCGCGGAAGGCGCCGACATCGCGATCCGCCTGGGCGATCTCGACGACTCCGCCTTCGGAGTACGCAAACTTGCGGAATTGCCGACCATGCTGGTCGCCACGCCCGGCTATCTCGCCGCGCGCGGCACGCCGAAGACGCCGGCCGAACTCGCCTCGCATGACTGCATAGCCGGCCCCGGCAATTTTGGCCGCGACTGCTGGTCGTTCAACCGCAACGGCACGGAAGTCTCGGTCGACGTGCGCGGCCGCATCTCGACCAATTCCGGTCCCGGCCTGTTCGCGAGCGTGATGGCAGGACTTGGAATTGCGATAGCCTCGAGCGTGATGGCGGGGCCGGAAGTGAAAGCCGGCACGCTGGTGGAGCTCTTGCGCGGCTACAGACTGCCGTCGGTCGTAGTGCACGCCGTGTTCCCGAGCGGACCGCGGCCCTCGGCGAAGGTGCGCGCGCTGGTGGATCATCTGGTGGCGGAATTGAAGGCGCCGCGCTGAGCGGCAGCGCCTTTCGGATCGTCCCTGCCTATCGGGCGAACAAATCGCGTTGCGCCGACGGAGGCGCCGGATAGGTCAGAACGTCCACACCGCGCGGCTGCGCCGCGTCATTGATGGCTGCGGCTTCGATTTTTCTTGGCGCGAGGATGTGAAAGACATCCTCGCCTGCCGCAAGCAGATAATCGGTAATGATGCGCCGATGGCAGCGCCACCAGACTGTTTCCGCACACATGATGGCACAGCGCTGCGTCTCGCCGAGCTTGCGCAGATGCGCCAGGCCCGTGCGGAAGCTATCACTCATGGCGTAATCGGCATAATTGTGGAAGCTCTCGTTCTCCCAGTACGCATTGATCTCCGGCGCCACCTCGCGCATTCGGCCGCGCAGGCCGCCAAGCGCAGCCATATGCTCGTAGACAATACCGAACGCTTCAAGCGATTGCGGCAGCGCATCGCGATTATATTGCGGGTTGGTGCGCGAGCGCGGCACGGTGCGGACGTCAGCCAGCAAAGTCACTTCGGCCTGCTTCAGCAGATCGATGAATTCGCCGATAGGCCGCGTGCCGTGGCCGATAGTGTAGAATGGGTGCGGCATCTGCGCGCCTCCGTTGCATGTTCAATGCGAAAGCAATCGCAACGCTCGCCCCTTGTGCAGGGCCACATGCTCGGTCTTGTCGCTCTTGATCTCGTATTGCGGATCGTCTCGGCTCGCATGATGGATGTAACCCTTGTAGTTCACGTCCTTCCTGTGCACCCGCAAGATCCGGCCGCGCACCCGGCCTGCCTCGGAATTCCAGCTGACGTGATCGCCGACGTTGAAAGTTTTTGCCATGACCGATGTCCGTCGCGAACATCACAGCAGGCGCAGGCGAATTTCGCTGCTCGCAAACGCGCGATGTTCGGTCAACATGATGATGTCGACGACCCGCAACGATTCGGGCGGGTCATAGACGTATTTGACGTGGGACGGTGCGCTGGTGAAGTCCGGCGCAATGACGAAGTCGCCGGATTGCAGGGCAGCGGTCATCAGCCTTGCCGCATCACGGTTTCTTAGCGGCGCGCGCAGCAGCGCGTCGATCAACGCCTCCAGCGTCATCCCATCCTGCAGCATCAGCCGCGCTCCGGCGTCGCCATAGACCTGTCGCAACGCGTCAATAATTGCCGCCACCGCACGCGGGTCGTGCATCCCTAGGGCTTCCTGTCACGCCCCTCCCCAGGCGGAGGCTACACCAGCGGCCGCTTGAAGGCACTCATCTCAACAGGGGATTGGGTGGCTTGCCGGGCTGCAGCTGGCCCGCTGGGAAGCCCGCCGAGCAAGTCCGCCTTCGCTCGCTCGCGAAGCGAGCGAAGGCTGGTGGGCACGACAGGGATCGAACCTGTGACCCCTACCATGTCAAGGTAGTCCGAGACACCAATTCTCGTGTGAAATCAAAACGAAAGGGCCGGTAGAATTGCAAATCGGAGCATGACGGAGCTGGAACAAAGCGGATTTGCTGTTGACGTGCTGTTGACGGTCGGCCGTCAGCTCTGGCCGTTCTGATTGGGAAGCTCGCCGGTCTAAGAGTTTGTCCGGAAAGATCATGTTGGATTGCATAGCTTTCTCAGCATGAGCCTGATCGACGCGAGACGCAAGAATGCGAGGCCTCGGCGGTTGAGATTTTCCCAATCCTTGGCCAGGCGCCTGCATCGTCCAAGTGATGCGAACGTGCGCTCGACGACCCATCGCTTGGGCAAGACGATGAAGCCCTTCGCGTGATCGGATCGCTTGACGATTTCGACATTTACTTGCGCCATTATTTTTGCCATAGCGCGGCGAAACAAGGGGCCTTGATAGCCACCATCGGCGTAGAGCCTGAGCAGGAATGGATAAAGACCGAATAGCGTCGCCATGACGAGTTCGCCGCCATCGCGATCGTGAATGTCGGCGGCGTGCAGATGGCGTGGATCAGCAGGCCTTGCGTATCGACGAGAATGTGGCGCTTCTTGCCCTTGATCTTTTTTCCTGCATCGTAACCCGGCGGATGAATAGAAGACCCCCTTTTTCAGCGCTTTTGACGCTCTGGCTGTCGATGACGGCGGCGGTGGGACTGGCTTCCCGGCCAAGCGCTTCGCGACATTTCACATAGAGCATGTGATGGATGCGTTCGAGCGTGCCATCCCAGTTCCACAGGTCGAAATATCCATGGACGGTCGAACGCGGCGGCAGGTCTTTCGGAATCGCACGCCACTGGCAACCTGTCGACAGAATATACATGAGGCCGTTTACCACCTCGCGCATGATCACCGTGCGCTTGTCACCTCCGCGTTTGGCGGGCGGGATCAGCGGCTCAACAAGCGCCCATTCGTCATCAGTCAGATCGCTGGGATAGCGCAAGAAGCTGCGATCATAACGAGCGCGGTTGTTCGTCGTCCACATGGGCAGCTCCAGCCGATCAGGCCAACCACCCTTGAATGACAAATGATTTATCCGATTCAAGAACTTCCAGAACTAAGCGCGCAGTCGTTCACACGGGAGAGGTCCAAGGTTCGATCCCTGAGGTCCGGTTTGTGCCAATTGCTGCCGTTCCAAACGTGCATTCCCGCAAGGCTCCAGCCACCTAGGCGAACCCCAAGTCCTGCTCCTCAAGAACCGGACCGTTACGGGCTTTTAATTTTGTGAACGCGTAAAGGGCACAAAGCGCACGAGGGCGACGGCGCGAGTTGTCGTCTTGCCAGGGGCGATTTTTTCGACGACCGTGAGGTGCTGAGTGCTGTAAGCGGGCCCCAACGACATGACGAGCCGGCCACCCATTTTAAGCTGCTCAATCAGCGGCGGCGGTACCTGCCCGAGCGCGGCGGTCACGATGATTTCGTCAAAAGGACCGCAATCCGGCCAGCCAGCATAGCCGTCGCCAAGCCGGACGCTCACGTTGTCATACGCGAGGTCCTTGAGCGTTTTGGCTGCGGCCTCAGCCAACTGCGGGATAATCTCGATGGTGCAGACCCTTCGCGCCAGGTGCGCAAGGATGGCGGCCTGATAGCCCGAACCCGTACCAACTTCGAGCACAACATCATCGGGCGCGACGTTAGCCAGCTGGGTCATCAAGGCCACGATGAACGGCTGCGATATGGCTTGGCCGTGGCCGATCGGAAACGGCCTGTCCGCGTATGCGATGGAGCGAGATCGCTCAGAGATGAACAGATGGCGTTTCGTTTGTCCCATGGCGTCCAGGACCCTCTCCGACACGCCTTGCTGTCCCAAAGCACTGGCGTCGGACCCGGCGTAGGCGCATGGTTTCGACCATGGCGGCACGCTCGCGAACGCATTGTGCGTCCTCCTGTGCGGTCGCTTCCCGCGCGACGGCAGCCGTGGAAAGCACGAGCAGCGGCAAGGTCTTCATGATCGAGCAGTCTCCAATCGGTCCACGATTCGCGTCGACCGCTTGAGGGCAACGAGTGGATTCGACCGTCACGGCGTCCAGCGAATGACCGCAATGCGTTCAGGCGGTCCTCCAGCAATCTTGATACCATGACTGCATCTGGTCGGTAAGCTGACCTCTCCGCACACATTGCCGCCGCGGAAATGGCAGGACCGGACATAGCCCCGCCTCACTGGATCACTTCGTCGGCGCGGGCGAGCAAAGTCGGCATCGATAGAAGAACTGAAACAAATCGCTCTCAGGGAAATCCACACTTACCCTGGATGCGAGGACGTATCCGCCGTCGGCATTTATCCCGTCACAGATGGTCGAAAGCAATTTGGTCTGTCCAAGTCGTAAGCGGCGAAGGCGTTGAACCCAAGCCACAAACCGCGCTGCGATTTACGCTCAGCACAAGTTTCATCACGAATACAATCTGTTGACAGGTTAAGCCACTCATGCCGGCATTAAGCGCCTTAGTTCTTTCTGGGCGGCGGTTCGTTCGCTACTTCCTCTGCCAGTAGCTTTAAAAGTTTCTCCTGCCGCGCGTCAGCTTTCGCTGCCGCCTCTTCTGATGCAGCCACAAGACTGCGATAGAGCTTAAGGTTTTGCTGGCGAATGAAAAATTGATGTTCCATAGCTACCCTCCTCAGAGGGCATGGACCGAAGCGCATCGTGCGCGTAAGAATGGGAAGTGTCGAAGAAGGCGGATTGGGAGCCGGAAGGACTCTGCTAAACAAAACTGCTCGTCGAAGCGAGCGGTTCGTTTCCATCAGCGTTGCGGATCTTCTTTGTTGGCCGCTGCTCTGCTGGCCGCCCTAGTTTGGATTTTGCGTCTGTTGGCCAGGCGTCTGATTCGGGTTCTGGCCGGACTTAGCGGACCAATCGCCCTGTCGATTACTTTGTTGGGACCATTCTGTTTGTCATCACGCCTCCTTAATGGTCGGGAACATATGACAACCGAGCATACGGTGGTTCGTTCCGGCAAATCAAAAAGAAAGCCGTTCAATTCAAATGTGGCAGACTACTTGCTAATAATCGCGACCTTTTTTGGGCGCTTGTACCGTTGTCGCACCGGAGGCACGAAGTTGCGATCATGCGCGGACGCTCGCTGGACTTTGGTGGTCCGATATCCGTCGCGGTCCAAGGCGCTTCGTTTTCCTTAGCGAAAGCTATTCAACATGACCGACGTTCAACCAGTGAACAGGTTGAAGCTATCAGGGAACTTCGGCAGCCTGCGGTTGTCAAAAGTCACCCGGGAGACTGACGATGAAAGGAATAGTGGATTCCCATTCGGTTACCGCGCGCTCTCGGTCATGGAGCGGAAATAATGTTCGGCGTGTTGGTAGGAATTCTCCGCCTCGACTTGATCGCCGGCTAGAGTTTGGGCACGAGCCAACGCGAGATACCGCTCATAGTTCGTCCGCACGCTTTGGCGGTTTTTGGAATGCCCCTCCGTGGGAGGTGAGCGCTCCGCCCGTCTTCGCGACAGCGCGGCGGATCTGGATTGATTTCATAGTCATGGTTGTCCTCGAGCCCTCGTACACGGCTCGCTCCTTATATGGCAGTTGTAAAGGGTCACGCTGATTAACACAGCGATGCGGCAACGAACTTGCGGAGTTATTTCAGCGTCAACCCGTAAGAGTTAGGTTTCCAATCGGGATCATCGCAGCGTTGCCTTGGTCGTACCGTCGATATGTGCGCGCGGTGAGCCTTGTGGCGGATCGCGGGCCGCATCGGCGACCTCAAGCGGCGCTTGCTTTCGAATTCGCATGCACAAGACGAAACGGTCTACGCAGCAGCCAAACGGTCGTCCGTGTGCGACTGGCTCGCCGCTTGATCAAGAGCCCTGTGAGTATGCTAACCCACATTACTTAGGGGCCAGTGTGGTGATTTCAAGTTGCGGCGTAGCGCAAAAGCGGCGCCTCCAGGGGGCTGCACTAGATTTTGTGGCTATTGGTCAATTGCGCCGGTAGTTCGCACGGCATTGCGTGCTTCGAAGTGAGAGGCGATTTCCGCTTCGGCCTCGCGTTCCCATTTTTCAGCTTCGGCGAGCCATATGAAACGTTTAGTCGGGTCGCTCACTGCGAGCTGGCGAAACTTAGCCTCTAACTTGCGGCACTGCACAAGGTCTTTCATTGTCACCTCCTGGGAGATGCATTTTCCGAAATACTTTAGGCCCGTCTTGACGACAAAGTCATATCTTGCGTGCGTCATTGACGGCAATCCGGTTCAGTTTGCGCCGTCTCGGAATTTCACTCGATGCCGGTCAGCCGTGCTTGAAGTCGCCAGGTTTCAATCCGAGAGCTTTGACTGCTGCCTCCGGAAGCCGGCCCCACGCCTCGACCGGTCGCGAAAATGATGGGGATGCTGCGCGTTTGATGCAACATCGCCGCGGTGGTAGGTGTGTTTTGCGTAAGAATGAGGTCGGGCCGCAGCTCGACGATTTCCCTCGCGTATCGTTGCATCAACTCCACATCGGCCGCTGCCCAGCGAGTGTCGATCCGGATATTGCGGCTCTCCGTCCAGCCGCGCTTCTGGAGTCCCTCGCGGAACGCCGCGACAAGGGCCTGTCCTTCCGCGTCGCTCTCGGCATATGCCATCAGTACTTCGATCCGCCGCATCCGCTCCGCCTGCTGCGCGCGTGCGGCGAAGGAGATTGCCGCCGCGCCTGCGAGCAACGTAATGAACTCGCGCCGTCTTAATTGGTTGAGCCGCATTAGCCGCCTCCGGTTCGAGGACCGCACCGCATCCTACCTAAAATGGCGGATCGCAGTCTTGGCCGTTTCGCAATGCACCGGGAAGAGCCACGGAATTTCCGGTTAAGGCGAAGCGGACATTCGCCGGCCTCTCATCTTCAAGTAGAGAACGCGCGGTCATCCTCTGGTGCCGAATATCAGACAATCATCGAAGGGTGGATCGGACGCCTCGCGGATCGATGGAGCGGTTGGAGGCGACGTAGTCGACCTCGCCGCGCGTAATGCCGATGTCTTGGAGCTCCCTGTCGTCTAGGCCGCACAAATCGGCGCGTAGCCTCTCGCGTTTGCGCCATTCTTGAAATGCACCCCAATATCTCCTGAAGAGGCTGAAGTCGCGCCGCGTCGATCCGGTGGTCCGGGCTAGACCCGTTGTGTTGAAGGTCGTGTTCATTGCAGCGCCTCCTTGACGAAGTGATTGGCTCGCTTCCGGACGCACAGCGGTAGCGCGATCAATCCCTTGCCACTCCAATCAAGCCGGAGGCGGACGCGCGGCGGCGATGATACCCATCGCACCGCCGGGATTCATGGCGTCAACCATCGCTGTCGGAATGAGAATTGTGGCCCCGCGCTCCTTGGTCGTTTCATAGATGATATTCATGGCGCGCAGCTGCATAGCAGCCGGACTACGAGCGTAGATGTCGGCCGCCTCTACGAATTTTTGCGCTATCTCCTGTTCAGCTTGGCCGAGCAGGACACGCGCCAGTCGCTCGCGCTCCGCCTGCGCCTGTCGGCTCATCGCGTCCTGCAATGCAGGCGGCACACCGATGTCCCTGATTTCTACCGAGAGCACCGCGACGCCCCACTCCGCGGTCTTGCGTCCGATTTCTTCGCGCAAAAGCTGATCGCCCTGCTTGCGCTCGGATAAAAGTGTCGACAGCAATGACGCGCCGACCATCTCGCGTAGAGAGGTCTGTGCGACCTGGGTGATCGCCTGACGGTAGTTTGTAATCTCGAGCGCAGCGCGCTCGGGATCATGGATCTGCCAAAATATGATCGCGTCGATATTCACCGGCACGGTATCTTTGCTCAGCGCCTTTTCAGCGTTGATTTCGGTGGTCTGAATGCGCTGATCGAGCCAGGAGGCTACTTCATCGATAAACGGCACGATCACGAACAAGCCAGGGCCGCGAATGGCGGACAGCTTGCCCAACCGAAGAACGACCGCTCGTTCCCATTGATCCGCGACCATGATGGCTTGCGGGATCAGGAACGCGACAATCGTCAGGCCAGCGGCAACAATATAGCTGCCGCGTGAGCTCGCGTCGTAAGCGAACCACGCAACCAGAGCCGCGAATGCCAGCACCACCGCTGCAAGCACGATGGCGGGTCGATTGGCGCCGTTGGCCTTAAAATAGTTGCTCATGACGACTATTCCTTTTGCTTTGCGAGGGCCTTTATCCGATCGGCCAAGGCAACGGGATCGATGCCTGCTGCGGCGGCCGTGGCAAGAGTCTGTTTTGCGAGACTGTCGATCTGCACCGCTTGCGCACGAACACCCAGGGCGGGCGGAGGCTGGGCTACAAAACTGCCTCGACCCCGAACCAGCGTGATGGCGCCCATCCGCTCAAGCTCGTCGTAAGCGTGCCGAACCGTATTGAGGTCAATCTTCAGAGCTACTGCCACCTCGCGCATCGTTGGCATCTGATCGCCGCGATCCAGCACGCCTGCGCCAAGATTCCGCAGGATCTGCTCTCGAAGCTGGACGTAGATGGGAACGCCCGAATTATCGAGACGAAGCGATTTCAGTAAGTCTGTATGCATTGACTAGTACACTACACATGCGGCGTTATCTCGTCAACTTCTAATTCGTCCACGCGCTAAGCCCGTACGATCGATAAAATCGAAGCTTTTTGGGCGCCTGTGATTATTGTTGTGGCCGCTGGACCTGGGCCACGCCATCCTTGTCCGTATTCCGGCGCTCGTGTCCGAAGTTGAAGTTGGCAGCGTCCTAATTCCGTAGTTTTCCGGTCGAGAACGAAGGTCCTGTGTTATAATCGTTATCGTGTTAGTGTGGCGATTAGGAGCCAGCTAATGCGCGCACTTGAAACGTTCGTCGTCTACGTTGCGCCCTTCTTAATAATCGGGATTGCCGCGAAGCTTCTGATGAAGCGAAGGGGCGTCGATCTATCCGATGTTCAAGCGCAGGCGGGACCGAACCGCAGAGCGCGCAAGGTGTTCCTCTTGGGTGCTTGGCGCAACGAAGAGTAAGGCCAGTTATCCTGCAGGCCCTTCCGGCCCGTGACATCCGCCATGACGTCTTCGATTATCGCAGGTTACTCAAGCAAAGTGAGCGAGTACGTCGCGGGGCGGCCAGAATATCCCGAAGCCCTGCTCCCCGACCTCCCGTCCGCCAACACCATCATCGATCTCGGCGCCGGCACAGGAAAGTTCACCGAGCTTTTGGCGTTGACCGGAAAGCGCATCCTGGCCGTGGAACCGATCGAGAGGATGGCTGCGCGCATCCCGGTCGATCGTTTCGCAACAGTCGAGGTGCTAATCGGTAGTGCTGAGTTCATTCCTGCACCCGATCACGTAGCGGACCTCGTCTGTTGCGCGACCGCCTTCCATTGGTTCGACTATGAGAAAGCGACACGCGAAATTCTTCGCGTTCTGAAGGCGGACGGTGCGCTCGCCCTGATCTGGAATGTACGGGACGATCGTGTGCCCTGGGTCGCCGCGTTTTCCAGGATCATGGACAACTATGCAGGCGACACGCCGCGGCAATCGACCGGGAAATGGCGTATCATCTTCGACGATGCCCGCTTTAGGCATCTGACAAGCAGAAGCTATCCCTTCAGCCAGCCCATGCCGGCGACTGGAATTGTGGACCGCGCCCTGTCGACGAGCTTTATTACGGCGCTGCCGGAGGACGAGCAGAACATTGTCCGTGCCGAGGTCAAGAGCATCATCGAGAGTTACCCCTTGCTGAGCGACCGTGATGTGATCGAGTTCCCTTACGTGACGGAACTGCATCTGTTCGGAAAGAAAGACTGAATTTCTTTCGAGCATTGGCTGGCCGCGCCGGCAATGGCAAAACAAACAGAAGACGATCAGTAAAGATGCCAAGAATCAGCTTGAGCAGATCAGTCATCCGGCCGCGAGCATACCCCGTCCGTTCCCTGCGTCTGTGCCGAACCGAATTTTCGGTACACACAGGTCTGGGACTTTACCACCTTTACCAAAAAGATGCCGTCCGAAAGTCTTCAGTCATCCGTCGGACCGCAAAGGCCAGCCGATCAGAGATTGAGTCGTTCGACCGTAGCCGCGGGCGACGCAACCATTTGCACAAGTACATCCGGTTCTGTCACCGGCAACGAACAGCTTTGTCCGCGACAGACAAACGCCGCGCCATCTGTTGCGGCATAGAGCTTTGCACGCACGGGGTGAGTGGCTGAAAGCACATCAGCGCTCGGCGCATGCAACACGATAGATGTGCCATGGGGAAGTTTTCGCGCGGTCGCAAGAAGTGTGTCAGTACGCGCGACCTCTCCGACCACGACGATTTCCGCACCGCTCAAATGCAAATCGAGCGCGTTGAGCAACGACAGATGTCCGAACACATTTTCAGCGGCGCTCGGCAATAGCGCGGTGAACAGCGCATCGGCCTTGCTGCGGCAATTTTCGTCGCCAGTGAGCACCGCGAGACGCACAAGATTTTGAGCAATCAGACCTGTGTGATTCGGAATCGCATCATCGACGGTCGAATGCGGCCGGACGATCAGTCCTTCCGCGTCGTTCGCCGTGAGATAATAGCCGCCATGGTCGGCATCGGCGTAATGCGCATCCAGCGAATGCTGCCAGGTCAGCGCGCAGTCGAGGTAAGACTGCTCGCCGGTGGCCTCGAATATTGCGAGGGCCGCGCGGATCATCGCGGCATAGTCGGAGGCCAGTCCGGGTATCAGAAGCCGTCCGGCGCGCCAGGAATGTCCTAGACGATCGTCTTGGGTCATGGATCGCGCGACGAAGTCGAAGGCGGTACGGGCCAGTTCTATCCAATCCGGAGCATCGAAGGAAGCCGCGCTGTGGGCAAGGGCTGCAATCATCAGCCCGTTCCAGTCGGCCAAGACCTTGTCGTCGAGCCCGGGCCGCACCCGTTTGGTGCGCTCCTGCTGCAGCATCGACCGCAGCATGGCCAGGCGGCCCCCTTCATCGGAGGTGTCAGCCAAGCCATTGAGGCGATTTAGGATATTGCTGTTTTCAAAGTTCCCGTTGCGGGAGACATCGTATTTTGCAGCAAAAAATGCTGCGGAATCGCCAGCAGAATAAGGCGCAGCATCGGCGGGACCGAGAGCGTGTTCGATCTCTTTGAGCGACCAGACGTAGAACTTGCCTTCCTCGCCTTCCGAATCGGCATCGAGCGACGACGCGAAGCCGCCCTCGGGCGTGGTCATCTCTCGTCGGAGCCAGCCGACCGTCTCGGCCGCGCGTTCGCGAAACAGCGGATTTTTGATTCGCGCATAATCGAGCGCTAGCATGTCAAGGATCTGCGCGTTGTCGTAGAGCATCTTCTCGAAATGCGGCACCAACCATTTGTCGTCGACCGAATAGCGCGCGTAACCGCCGCCAAGATGATCGTAGATGCCGCCTTGGCTCATGCGCGTCAGCGCAAGCTCGGTGGTGAGAAAAAACCGATCGTCTTTGGTGCGTGCGCCGGCGCGCCACAAGAATTCAAGCATCGCGCATTGCGGAAATTTGGGCGCGCCGCGCAAACCCCCATTGACCGGATCGGT
This sequence comes from uncultured Alphaproteobacteria bacterium, assembly GCA_963739755.1. Lineage (GTDB taxonomy): Bacteria > Pseudomonadota > Alphaproteobacteria > Rhizobiales > Xanthobacteraceae > Bradyrhizobium. The sequence continues at coordinate 95,492 of CAVUCB010000061.1, forward strand.
TGCACGCGCAATGGATGTCGCCGCACTGTCGAGCTCTGTTATGCCGATATTTGCTGGATTATCCGAACGCGCTCGTTCGGCGAGCTTCGCAACAAGCGAATTCCGGTTCTGTGCGATCTTGTTAGGTTCATCGCGAAAGATGCGCGCGACTTCGCGCAATACGTCGGTAAATGCGACGCGGCCGTATTGCGATGTCTTCGGAAAATATGTGCCGCCCCAGAACGGCGAGCCATCGGGCGCGAGAAACATCGTCAGTGGCCAGCCGCCCTGCTCGCCTAACAGATGCAATGCGTTCATGTAGATCTGGTCGATGTCGGGTCGTTCCTCGCGATCGACCTTGATTGAGACGAACAACTCGTTCATCGCCGCAGCGGTGGCTTCATCCTCAAAGCTCTCATGCGCCATGACGTGGCACCAATGGCACGCGGCATAGCCGACCGAGAGCAGAATCGGTTTGTTGGTTCGCTTCGCCTCCGCAAGCGCGTCGGGTCCCCACGGCCACCAGTGGACCGGATTGTGCTGATGCTGCAGCAGATAAGGCGATGTCTCGCGAGAGAGGCGGTTTTGGTGAAGAGCGTCCGGTGCCGAGGCCATCCATAACCGTACCCCGAATTGGAATTCAGCAAAATCCGCAATCACCGGTCGTGGATGTGACACCCCTGCTAAAGAGTCTCGACCACGCGCGAATTTGCGTTGCGTTCAATCCGAAATGCCAAACTATTGAAGAAGCGCAGGACCCCGTGGAAGGTTGTCGGCTTCACTGACGCGAATATTCGCGGTCCGAACCGGCTGCCGGCGAGGGTCAACCGGGGTCCGCTTCGGTCACTCCTTTTGCCCGGAAAAAACGTAGCGGGCGACACGCGGCGACGACTACGCCGGGATGGGATAACTGCCCGTCTTTCCTGCAGTTTTAATTTCTTGACCATACGGGATCATGGCATGGGAAGAGTTTCCACACAGCCTGGGTCATCAACAGACTTGGCTGCACGCCTGAGCTAGGTCCGTTCACCTGTCGATAGCAGACATGTAGCGACTGCGGCGGCATGTCCGTTTCGTGCCTGCCAGGAAGAGACTCATGCGCTGCACAAATTGCTAGTTGAATGACAGCGCCCACGTTCATCGCACTCACGTACCGGTGGAAGAGCCGTTCACAGGATCAAAACCTGACATCGGCCTATGACTTGTTCGATCGCTTCGTTTCGAAAACGGGCTCAGCGTGGGAAAGCAGGAACAGACTTCGAAACGAAGTGTCAGGCAGCACGTTGCCATTCTTCCCGTCACCGGTGCCATAGGGCCGGTTTAGAAGGAAGTCTCGGTTGCCGAGAGCTGCTCGGGTGTTGGGGTATTTTTCGTCGGCGAGCTACTTCTCGCCCCAACTCTTGTTTCAGGCTCGTGTACGTGATGAACCGTATTAGTCAGCGTCAGCCGCGGCGTAAATGGTGCAAGGTAATTTCCGGCGGGCAATTGAGGCGCACGGGAACGACGCTCGAGCCCGCGCCAACGGAAGTATAGCCGGTCATATCGCTGTACTGCCAAGGCCCAGCCCCCATCCGTCTTGGCAGCACCGCCTCGAGCTTGATGGGAATAGATCCGGGGAGACAAATCTGACCGCCGTGGGTGTGTCCGCTCAGCATCAGATCAAAGTTGGCATGGGCAGCCTGACGATAAACCTCCGGTGTGTGAGACAACAAGATCGAGAACTCACCGCGGGGTATCGAGAGAGCGGCTTTTTCGATGTTGTCCACTCTGAAGAAATGTGCATCGTCGATTCCCGCCAGATAGATCCGTTGGTCCTTGCGAACGATTGTTTCGCATTCATTTAGCAGCACGCGAATGCCCATGGCTTCGAGCCCGGGAACCATCTGAATCGTATCGTGGTTGCCGAGCACGGCATAGATTGGCTGTTTCAGATGAGTTCCCACTCGCCCGACACCATCCAGCGCGGGCTGGAACGGCCCAAAAGTCCGACCCCGATAATCGCCAGTTAGGACACACACATCGTACTGCATGCTGCCAACCAGTCCGATGAGTTTGTTCATGGCAACTTCATTCATATCCACGTGAAGGTCGCTAATGTGGAGAATGGTGAAGCCCTCAAAGAGGGGCGGTAATGTCTTGAACCTCATGTCGTTTCGTTTGACGAGAATGCGTTCTGCATTCTGTCGTGCACGCCAATAGAGCCCCGTTGCCTTCAGAACATTTCGAATGATCCACTCAGCCCAAGATGAGTTTTCAAGGTGAAAGAAAGTGAGGCCCTGGCCAAATACCTGAGCTTCGTGATCTCGCTCAATCCCCAATCGCTGCCGAGCATGGAGCGGCCCGAGACGGATCTCGAGTTTGCGTAGAATGTCTTCGTCCACCAGCTATCCCTCTTGAACGGCCTTCGGGTAGATATGGCGTATTCTCATGAGGCCAAGGTCAACCCGACAGTGGCTTATTCCCACGCTTCCACTGAATGTCGCGCTGGGTCATTTAACTCGTGCACTGCAACAGACTGCATCGCTATTCGATCACATCGGCGCAGCCGAGCGCGACAGCGGCGGCGCGTGCGCCTTCGCCGTCTTCAGGTTGATGGATCAGCTCGACCGTGGTGCCTTGAATGACCGGCGCAAGACGTTCCGCGAAAAGGCGCTCACAATAGTCAATAGAAGATCGAACTAACGTCGGGCGCAACTATAAGCTAAGCTGAAGAAATGCAACTTCTGCATATTCTGCAATTATTGGTTTTAATGACGTTGGCGAACGGCACACCGATCGTTGCGAAGAAGATTTTTGGCTCACGGTTTTCCTTTCCGCTGGATGCCGGCACCATATTGTTTGATGGGCGGCCGTTGTTTGGGCCATCGAAAACCATCCGCGGTATTTTGATTTCAGTCCTCATCACGACGGCAAGCGCCCCGCTTATCGGTCTGGATCTGCGATCGGTGCAATCGTAGCGGGCGCGGCTATGGCGGGCGATTTGTTCTCCAGTTTCGTGAAGCGCCGCCTAAACTCTCCGCCGAGCAGCCAGGCACTCGGGCTCGATCAGGTTCCCGAATCCCTATTTCCGATGCTGGCATGCCGCGACGCACTTTCATTGACGATCGCAGACATAGCGCTTGGCGTCGGGATCTTTTTTATTGGCGCGCTAATTCTGTCTCGTTTTCTATTCCGGGCCCACCTGCGCGACGAACCATATTAGCCCGCCGTTAGTCCGAACGAAGGCAGTGCAGGGTGATTTCTGGTGGACAGTTGAGACGAACAGGAACAACGCTCGATCCAGCACCCACAGAGGTGTAGCCAGCCATGTCGTGATACTGCCAAGCTCCCGCCCCCATCCGTCGAGGCAAGACTGCATCAAGTATGATCGGAATAGATCCTGGCAGACAGATCTGCCCACCGTGCGTATGCCCGCTCAGCAGCAAATTAAAATCGGCATGAGCCGCCTGACGATAGATCTCCGGTGTGTGTGACAATAAGATGGAGAACTCGCCATACGGTATCTGCAACGCAGCCTTTTCGATATCGTCGGCCTTGAAGCAGTGGGCGTCATCGATTCCGGCTAGATAGATTTGCTGATCGCCGCGCACGATCACCTCGCTCTCGTTGAGCAGCATACGTATTCCCATGGCTTCCAGCCCCGGAACCATTTGGATGGTATCGTGGTCGCCCAGAACTCCATAAACGGGCTCCTTTAGATGAGCTCGCACTCGTGCGACGCCGTTCAAGGTTGCCTCGAACGGTCCAAAACTCTTCCCTCGATAGTCGCCGGTCAGAACACATAGATCGTAGCGCATGTCGCCGACGAGTTCGATCAGGCGCTGCATGGCACGTTCATTCATGTCCACATGCATGTCGCTAAGGTGGAGTATGGTGAAGCCGTCGAAAAGCGGTGGCAACTCCTTGAACATAACATCATTGCGCTTGACGAGAATGCTTCCTGTATTTCGGCGTCCGCGCCAGTAGAGACCGGTCAGCTTAAGTGCAGTTCGAATGACAGAATGGACCGGATACCAGTTCTCTATGTGAAAGGAGAGGAGGCCTTGGCCGAAGATTTGTGACTCGTGGTCCGTCTCGATACCCAATCGCTGTCTCGCATGGAGCGGTCCGAGACGCTCCTCCAATTTGCGCAAGATATCTTCGTCCATGGAACAACTTCCTCCGAAATCGGCTCGACCTTCCATGGGAGCACCAGGCCCTGCCAAACTCTTCAGAGTATTCCTTTCGGCCGACTGCCTGGGAGCACGAAGTCCTGGAAGATTTTCCGGCGTTTCTCATCAACCTGTTGGGCATAGGGGAAATTCGCTATGAGCTCGATGTCGCATTTGGGTCAAAAGCGCCGTTTCAACCTCGCGGCTGCCAATTCCGCTCTTGCCCGATCAACGGACATTCTGAGTGTCGGCGAGCTATTTGTGCCCAACGTTTGCTCATTAAGGTTGAGGCGTAGGGTTAACACTTTTGAAGCGCCCTCGATCTGCCACTATCGCTTTTAAAGGCGAACAACTTCAGAGCGCGGGTGCCCCTTGTCAAACGAAATGAAATGCGAAGCATGCAACGGCACCGGCGTAGAAATTGTCAAACAACCATCTGAACCCGGCAAACGAATTTTCCCTGCGCGATGTAAAGTATGCGACGGCAAGGGGCGGGTACAGAAACCCGCAAACTAAACGCCGTGTCCTGTATGCGATCCATTCGAAGTCCCATATTGCTTTCGAGCTGCTCGGTCACGCGACCAGTCGCCGTTATCGGGGCTAAGGCTCAAGTGCTGCGCGGCGCAGCAGCCGCGTTCTGAGTATGATCGCGCCCGCTTTCCGGGCCCCCGCCCACAACAATGTAAAAGCTCAGCCTGTTTACATATGCCGAACTAGTTTCCAAGAAGCCACAGACGGTTAAGAAAGCGAAATGATTTACGTCATTTGCGTGGCGCCACTTGTGCTCGCAGCTTACTAGTGGGGCATACGCAAGTTGCGCACTTGTTGATCAAAACGATTTGGAAGCGGTGAAGAGCTGCTGACGGAGACATTTGCGATATGACTTTAGGAAGCTCAAGGCCCAGGTCCGATAACTCGGATCAGATTCATGCGGCACCAGCCGGTTCCTCTGAGGAAACTGATCGGAGCCGGCCACCAGCGCACAACAAGACGCGCTTCGGATTCAAGGCAAATGACTTTGTCGTATACCCAGCTCACGGCGTTGGCCAGATGGTGGCAATTGAGGAACAAACAGTTGCGGGAGCTAATCTAGAGTTCTTTGTCTTCTATTTCGCAAAGACCAAGATGACGTTACGCGTTCCTACGCCGAAAGTAGCAAACCTCGGAATGCGTAAGCCGTCCGATCCTACTGCTCTCAAGCACGTTCGACGGACCTTGAACCAAGCGCCCTACAAAGCGCGGGGCAACTGGTCTCGACTGGTGCAAGAATATCAAAGCAAGATCAATTCGGGTGACATCATCGCCATAGCGGAAGTAGTGCGCGATCTGTATCGGCCCGCCGTCGGCTGCGGCCAGAGCTATAGCGAGCGGCAGCTTTACATCGCGGCACTTGATCGCCTGTCTGGAGAAGTTGCCTTGGTTGAGCACATCACCGAAGAAGAAGCCGTGTTGGAGCTTGAAAGCTTGGTGATCGCTGGCGCCAGAGGAGCACGTTGAAAGCACGGACAAGGCTGTTGATGGCAGCTGCACTACGGGCCTGATAGATTCTCGGGAGTTTATCAGGCCGCGGCGAGATGGATATTTGCGGCGATGCCCCGAACGGGGATATCACCAAACCAGTGATGGGCGAAAGCCGCCGGCGAAGGCCGCTGAAAAAGCCCGCCATTCGCGACGGGCCGCCAAGTTTAGGGAGTGCCGTTGCAGGACGGCGGATCAAAACTACGGTGATTCGCTCGCGGGAGGTGTGTCACCATTCACACAATGGCGGGGCGAAAGCCGATCGATCAGAGAAAATCACGCAGCCGCGCGAGCTCAACAATGTACTCTCCAGACAAGATAGCGCTCACTAACGGCGGCTGGGGCGCGGTAAGAATTTCATACAGATGGCGAGTAGCGGTCGGCTTGGCCATGAACTCTCGTATGCACTCCTCAAGGGTGCCGTCGACGAGTAGATAGGGGCCGGTGCCCTCGGTACGACGCTCGTTGCCGAGTGAAGGCCATTTGCGAACAACAGCCGGCGCACCGAAATCAAGGTAAGCTCGGGTATCTCCCATCGGTCCCGCTCTTTCAGCCTAAAAGTATACGTGCGAAGGCACCCCCGAAAGCGGTTGGATTTTTAACCGGACTTCTTCTTGGTCTTGGCTTTCTTGCCCGCGACCGGCGTCCCCCACCTTCCCGCGCCAGCCGCTCTGCCTTGAGACGCTCCCGATTTGCATGGAACGCCTTCTGAGCGGTCTAATACTCAGTCACTGCCTTTTTGGCATCAACTCGGCGGAATACCTTACCCGCTTCGCGGTCCGCTTTGGTGATTGGCCTGGGTACTTCAAACTCGCGCGCTGTCTTTGTCATTTCTTCGCCCTCAGCCCGATCTTGACCAGGCGCCAAGCTACAGCGCGTCGCTGGACGTCTCAGGGAGTATCTGACTTCGATACGTAATAGCGTACGTCGCGCCGTCGCCCTATCAGTCGCGAAATCATGTTGGCGCACTAAATTAGAAAAACAATTGTGAGGATCTCGAGGATCATTTCAAAAGCCTCCGGGTTCGAAATTTGCAGTCCTAAAAAATGCACCCCAGCCTAGCGACGAAAAATTTATAGCCGGTCCGTCTTGGGCGTAACTGGAAACGTGTAGTTCCGATGCAGGAACAAAAAGAGCGTTGCAGGGTCGCAACAGCATCAGGAAATTGTAGCGCTTTAGAAAACACGCAACGGAGGTTCAAAACGATCTCGGCCCAGCTAGCTTCGTAGACGTCAACCGATGCCCGTTGCCCACAAAAATCCGTGAGGCTCGGTCAGTTGGAGTACAGGCCCAGGCGATCGTCTCCGAACGATAACAGGGGTTGCGGCTTCCCGAGGTTTTACTCGGTAAAACTTCCCAATCGAGCAAATGGTCGAAGGCTGCTACTGATGCTGTTTGGGCGTCGTTGTGTAGACGTATAATCAGTCTGGAACCGGCTATCTGATCGGTCGATCCGCAACGTCAAACCGATCAAGGCCTTGCCGGGACTGATGATCAAAGAGGCCTTCTATCATCAGTCTCCCGACGACCTAAAAGCGAAACGGGATCGATCCACTAAGTCCAGGTCAATCGCGTCGGTTTGACACCTGCCCATTACTTTCGCGGTAGGGACGCGAGTTACCTCGCGCCCACCGGGTCGCCGGAGGCGGTCGCCCGCCCCCGGCTCCCACAGATCGTGGCATGCGGATTTCCCGCACCACGCTCTTCGGCAGTTGGTTCACAGCTTTCACTGCTATCTGTTCAAGTTGCGTTTCCATGGTCCGCTGATCTTCTCACTGAGTAGAAGGCCGTAACTCCCGTTGAATGGAGCCCATGTTGCCCAAGAACAATTCAACTACCGCTGACCGCTTCCCCATGTGGCCGGCTCTCCCGTCCTCGGAGTACTATCAGTCAGTCTGACTTCCACCCGGTCATCAGACCCTTCTCACCTCATCGGCTTGGCAGGCCTTACAAGCTTGTGCCTGAACCGGGTGGATCTCCCTTGTTCACGTCGCTTCCTTTGGTTGCATGCTGGCGGTACGAACCCCGGGAGCACCTCAGACTGCTCGCGTTAGCGCGGTCTTTGGTTCCGCCTTCCCCATTGCGGGAGAGGGTCGGCTACTCCGATCACGATCGATTTCGGGGATCACTTCATTCCGGCCTACAACCTCCCTGTCTACGCTTCGCAACGGCCGTTACCGGACGCCACGCAAGACTCGGTTCGCAGCTGCTCGCTAGGCTTTGCCGCGGCCGTCATCTCAGACGGCAGACTTCAACGCGCTTGCAAGGCGCAACCCGCACAGATCCGTCCAGGCCCAATTCGGGCATACGGCTTGTATGGGGCTTTCTTTGTCAAGGAGGCGTCACGCCATTTCTGTCGTCCTTTGTCATTCCATTCTTTTGTTCGACCGGCGCCGCAAGCATTCTTTCGTCCCGACCGCATATTTGCATCGCCGTCGCGCGCAGCGGCGGTCAAGGACGGCGCTTCTTCAGCGCCGCCGAAGGCTTGTCCTTGACGGACGCGAGCGCGGCGGCAGGCTGCCAGCAATCGGATGGTTGGCCCGCGCGATGATCCGAGGGGAGCCTGCCATTGGCCGCGATCAATCGCGCGAACCACGCTTGTATTCGGTTGAACCCGTATGGGGTGCAGACCATGAAGCAGTCATACGCTTCTGCGGGCAAGGCTCCGAGGCGGCGGGTCCATTCTCCCAGCGGCATTGCAGCCATAGCCGAATGCGGATTGCCGCCACCTCGGATCGTCATCGGCTACCCGGCGCATCAAGCGCAGTCAGGTGCCGAACCCTTTTTGTCCTTTCGTTATAGAGTGTTGCTCACGCCGCCGGCCGCAGCTCGACACCGTGCGGCACCTCGCCGGTCGTGACCAGGCGCCACAGCGCGATCAGCAGCTTGCGCGCCAGTGCCACGATCATCGTCGTCTTGCGCGCGCGGCTCGGCCCCTCGGTCCGCGTGCGATACCAGCGCGCCAGGAAGCCGTCGCGGCCAGCCTCATAGGCCAGTGCGATCCGACTGATCGGCCGGCCAGAACGCATCGCCTCGTTCCGCCACCGGCTCGATCAATCGCAACAGTGCCGTCGCATCCGGTTCCAGTTTCTTCAACGGCTGGCGCTCGACGCCAGGAACAGCTCCGCTCACCAGCCAGCTCGCCTTGCTCATCTCGACGACCACTACCGAGGTCGAGATCGGATCAAACGCGGTCAGGCTTCGGCTGAGATCATTGACTTGGGCCACGGGGCAACCTCCATCAGTTCGTGTGGACGATGAAGGTGCCATGACCTCCGCCGCCCGCCCCATAGCTTCTCCCACCTTGGGTGTCTAACGGCGAAGCAACTCTCTGGCCACGGATGAAGAATTCGCGGTTTCGGGAGCCAGGCCGCCATCTGAGGCGGCCTTATGCCTTAATCCCCCAATCGAGTTGCAAAAACAGCGGCAGTGGCTTGCTTGCCATAAAATTCCTAATGATCTGAACGGACGTGCCCATGTTACGGGCCACTTCGAACACGCCCACACCGTTGCGAAGCGCATTCACCGCATAGAAGTGCCGCAAACTACATCGGCCATCAGTTTAGTTTGAAGAGGTTTTGCCCGAACCGATCCTTCAGAATGTCCAGTAGAGATAATCTAGGGGTTGGAGCCGCAGCCTGCTCCCTGTAGTTAGATATGGAAGCGTTATTCACAGATGGCGCTGCTCGATGAGCGACGACTTTCTTCACGGGTTCACGCTTTGCGATGTTTCGCTTTTTCGGAACGCCCGCACTTTGCGTCGTTGGCTTTGGACGAGGGTTCTCGACAATCGTACCAGTGATCTCGACAGTATCGGCCACCGGCCATCGTTCAGCAAACTCCAACACACTAGGCGGAGGCACGACGGTCGGCAAACTGCTATCGATATCTACTCGCTCAGGCAAATGTTCGACCGAACTAATCCTGATGACCGGCCTGTCTATTCCGCTGCGGATCGGCTCCGCTGCAGGTTGTGGGAAACACCAACTTAGTCCGAACAGCAACAAGACCAGAGCGCCGCCAGCGAACCCGAAATATCTCAGCAAGGGCATTTGACCGCCTCCACCTCGAGACGACAAGTAAGCCTTCATTCTTGGAAAAGTCCTAACGGCGGATTAAAGCGGAAAACTTGGTTAGCGTTGCGCCATGCTGATTTACTGCTACTTAACCAAGGTTCGTGACTTCAAAGATGGCGTCGTAAATTTTCCCGCAACGTCGGATACTCCGCAAGCAACTCAGTTGCCGCCTTCATTGCGGCCTCGTTTTCCGCAAACTGCGTCATAAATGTCCATCTACAACCGAAGCATACTCAGTTCGCCAAATGGTCATCTCGAAGTAAGTTTTTCAAGATCTGGTGCTGTGCCGCCCCGCTGAAAAACAAGAAGATCGAGGGACGGCGGCTCAGCCCCCGTTAGAATTGAGAGACAGGCATGTGCCTGTCCACGGTGATGCGTCTGATGATTGAAGAGATGCATCAAGATATCTCCGAGAACCTGCGACTGGGGCATTCCTGAGGTAGTTCTATAGCTGTGCAGACCTCTCAGCGCTGCTTCATCGTATTTTTCGATTACTGTTATGAGCCGTTCATCCTCTGCAATACGTGCACGGGCCAATTCCATGCGGTCTTCATACAAGATGGCATCTAGACGGTTTGGGTGGTCGCCTTCACCTGTCAACCGTTTCAACCAGAGTCGGTCCGTGAGCAGCAGATGATTAAATGTGCCGTGAAGGCCACCGAAGAAGACGCCTATGTGAAGCCGATAAGATAGTTCTGATAGGTCTAGCGCTGCGGCATAAAGACGTGCGTTGGCCCACTTGTTGTAAGCGGCAAACTGTTTGAATTGGTCCACAGACATAAGAGTGTCCTTAGGCGCTAGCAAGGGGCTCAAATAGCCGGCCTGCATCGTATCACCCACTATTGCCGCAACCGCTCAATCGCCTGCAGCACAGGAGCGGTTGGGGTCTCAAGGTTGGCTCTACCGATACCCTCACGCAGCTATCATAACTGCATGCCAATAGCTTTACTGACAACAGAGCCCGAACTCGTTCGACCTGTCGGTAAAGAACGCATATAAAACATTCCTGGGGGGCCGCCCAGACGGACCGGCAGTCTCGGCGACGTCAAGCTGGAGACTAGAATCCACACGTCGGTACCGCCAAAATATTTACGCCTTAGATGCACTCCAACGCCCCTTTCCGGCGTTCTCTATGTGGAGGTGGAGGATGTTTGGCTGGTCCAAAATCAATCGTCACCGCAGGATGATCATTCGGGAGGACCGAAAATACCTCGAAGCCAGGGTGCGAGGCTTCCTGAGAAATTACCTAGCGGCAAGCGAGATGGAGAAAAGTCGATATTACGAGGTGGTGGCGGGCGCATCGGCGGGTTGCCAGCCCGAAAATTCTATTTCGTATTTGGAAAATATACGGGTCGCTGAGATGACCGCAGAAACAGCAAATGGGGTGGTGAGGCGACGGCTACAGGGTCGAAATGACAGCGATATTCTGGAGAGATTTATTACCGACGCTTATGCAACAGCAGCAGTCGCTTATCGTCGTGCTGCCGGCATCTATGTTGATGACAAACGAATGCAGAAGCTTGGGACAGCAGCTGTCCATCTTCCCACAATGGCAACTTCTCGCCTGATGGCGGAGGCGAAAGAGTCATCTCACGACGCAGGGGAACCCGGTGTAACTCCCGATTGGTAAGGGTGCGGGGGTTGATCCGAACACAACTCAAATCCCTTCGCCGCTCTTTTCCGTGCGAGGAGCAGCATCGCCGTTGACGGTGAGCTTGACGACATCGCCTTCAATCGATCCAATCAGCTTTTTGTCGATGTAATGGTGATGACCCTCGTGGCCGGGCGGACTGTCTTTCTTAGTGAGCTTGATGCGGTCACCTTCAACTTGGTCAACGGCGCCGACGTGGACTCCGTCCTTTCCGACAATCTTCATGTGTTCCTTAATTTCGGCCATTGCACAGTCCTCCTCGCCGCGGGTAACGCCGGACATGAAGTCGTTGCTGCTATAGTGCGACCTACAAAGTTCTCAGCAGATGCCCGTCGTTCGTCGCATGGTGTTGGCCAGATCCTCTTCAGAGAATGGCTTCTGGATCATCGGGAAGCCGTGGCTTCGACGCTCGCGGCCGGATAGCTGCAGGACCTGTAGCTCTGGCCTAATCCTCTTGGCCCGCTCGGCGAGTTCGTGTCCATCCATACCGGGCATGTTGATATCAGTGATCAGTATCGCTATTTGCTGATTTTGCTCTAGCAGATCCAGAGCCGCCCGGCCGCTCTCAGCGGTGACAACGTCGCAGCCTAAGTCCTCGAGCATGGCCGCGACCACTTCGAGCACGTTTGGATCGTCATCAACGACCAGTACGGTTCGTGACATTGTAACGCTCTCTCCCGTCCCGCCCGGTGGTTACGCGCGCCGGTTTTCCCCGGTCCCGAGCGGCTAAGCGCGGCGTCAGGCGCCTCCAAAATGCTTGGCGATGAACGCGAATGAGAACATGACGACGGCCAAGCCAAACGAGAGGGCTAGAGCAAGTCGCAACTCAGATGCGCGCTGTGAGGTTCGTGGTGCCATGCAAAAATAAGTTCCAGACACCTTAAATGTTCCAGGCTGGGCGGCCTCGCCCATATGATCAGCGCTATCCGGTCCTGCGGACCGACAACATCGAGACCTTCGTCAACTAGCCTGAGCCCCAAACTCCAGCGGCAAGCCGGTCAAGGTCGCCTAGCCGAGAAGCGCTCACCGGCTCCGTTGCGGCAACGCTACTCGTGAGACTCGGCAATCACACGAAGGCTGAAAAGCGGTTTGCGGTATTCATCCGCGACCTCCACCCGCCATTCCGAGCCGGCGTCGAGGGGAGTGCTTAAATCTCTCAGCATTTCGCCGGTTGACTGTGTCAACTCTCTTAAAACAGCCGCCATGTCGGGGAGCTCGATTTCGTCGCTATGATAAGACGTGTAATCGCCATGGCGAACTGCAAAAAAGTATTTTGGCATCTTTGGGCCTCATGGCGGCGTCATGCCACGAGGGAGGTTTGTAGATCAGCCAACCGCGAATCGCTGTTCAATATTGCTCATCTCAAACATGCGGCTCCAACCTAACGTATGTTGTATTCGCGCCCTGTTGAAAGGTGCACGCTTGCTGTATCACCGCACCGCCTTTGGCTTACATCGGTGACTGAGAGTTCGGTAGCGCTCCCGCCCAAACAGGGAGTAGCACCGTGCAACGACGCCGTGTCAGCAAACCGCATCATTAAAGAGCCGCATAGCTCAACTGGCCGAAGAAGCGCGACGGCGTGCCATGCTTCTTCCGCCCGGGAAGGAGCGTGAGGGCCATCTCAAGCTTGCCAGACAAAGCGACACCACCTCCCGCGTTGAAGAATGGCTTATGTCGCCGGGCTTAGACGCCTGAACAACGGTTACGTGCGTTGCTAAATCGTCCCGATGGAACGCATTGACCGCTGACGGAGGGGACGGCATGAAACAATCACAGCATTTCCTAGAGAACGCTGAGAACTGTGCACAGCTTGCCGAGCGAGCGCCCGACGAGCCAACACGCAACCGATACAAGCGCATGGAAGCCGCGTGGCGCGCTTTGGCCGCCGAACAGGATTGGCTAGACGGTGAGATTGCCCACAACGGAACGCCGCCGACTAAGACCGGTTCTTAGCGCCAATTCGACTCAGATGGCAGGTTTGCGAGCGGGTGAGGAACCTCGTTCAACGGCCTACGCTTTGGATCGTCGTATCGCCCTATGAGGTCAGTCAGTCTCCGCTTCGTAAAACTGCCCGCCTTTTCGGCAAGGTCGCGTATTAGGCGTATGCGTTCGGTCGAAAATCCCTCGTCCATTATGACCGCACCCCCGCAACATCACTACGGCTAAAGCTAGCCCGCAAACGGTTCTAGCGATGCAAATGATTGGGCGTTGTCCACAGGCAGCCAGATGTCAGCCGAGTTCTGTGCTGCTCGGCTCAAAGCAAGAGGATACTCGCCCTCAGAGCCATACACACCCACTGAGTCCCGCGCATGCCGATCGCACGAGCAGCACCATGAGATAGGTCAAGCGTAACGCCGCGCGTGAACGGACCGCGATCGTTAATGACGACCGTAACAGATGCGCCATTCTGGGGGTTCGTCACCGTCACTTGTGATCCGAACGGCAGCGTGCGGTGGGCCGCCGTATAGCCACTGGCATTGAATGCCTGTCCGCTCGCGGTACGTCGCCCTGAAACATAGTACGTCGCGACGACTTGCTGGCCTCCGCATGCGCCGGCTGGTTTGGAATGGGTAAAGAAATAAGCGAAGCCCCGGCTGTGGGCCTGCGTGGGTGACGTAGCTAAACACGCAAAGGCCAATCCCAAAATCCAAAAACCGAAACGCATTTCACAACCACCTTTTTCGGGCGCCGTGCAGAAACGCCGAACAGTTCATTGGGTTCCATCCCCTCTAGCTCAGGGATGAGGCGACGACAATCGGCACCGTGGATTGAGCAGCAAGACCTAATAATTGGCGCCGACCCTCCTCACGCTGAGTCAAACGCGCCCAATGGTTTTACCGGGTAAAAGATTGCCCACTAGCGCCGGTCAAGTTTCCACGGGATTGATGATGATTGCGACCGCAAAATGACAGAAACATCATCAGTTCCGGCGAGCATACAAGGCTGACGTAATGCAAATCTATTCAGATCAATGGCTTGCCGAGACCGATTATAGAAGAGATCTTCTATCATCAGTCGATTTCCGCCTTAAACGACAAATCAGCGTTTAGGCTTGACGGGCGCTCCTCACGCAGATGATTTCGCAATGTCCGCTGTGCATTCAATTGCTGACTGCTTGTGAGGAACCGCTGAGGTCTGCAAAGTGCCAGAATTACCGGAAGTCGTGAACCGTCTTCGAACACTCTCGACGGCAGATGATGGACCTCGGTGTGGCCCGCGAGCGACGCGTTGCCCGTCTTTAAGGCTGGCTGACACCGGGTTCTGGTAAAAGAGCTTCACCCGTTATTCGGGGGAAGTCGCTAGATTTTCGAGGGGAGCCGTCAGGCGGCAAACGAGTCCGGTTGATCCATACGACACTTCAACGGAGCCTCTGAAATCGTCTTGTAGTACCCGAGAAATGAGGCGCGAACCAAAGCCCACACCGGCGGGTTCCGACGCAGGTGGGCCACCAAACTCCCGCCAGACGAAAACGAATTTTGGCTCACCCTCCTGATCTTCGGATGTCCAAGTAATCGACACGTGGCCGCTCGCCACAGTCAGAGCGCCATACTTTAAAGCGTTGGTCGCAAGCTCGTGGATTGCCAAGGACAGAGCGAGGGCCTGTCGAGATTTGACAACAAGTGGAGGACCCGAGACCGTAAACCGGCCTTCGCCTGTCCTATAAGGGGTCAGGGCGGTGTTGATCACATCTTGGAGGGGCGCTGCAGCCCAATTTGCTGCGGTAAGTAAGTCGTGCGCTCGTCCGAACGCAGCAAGTCGTCCTTGATACTTTTCGAGATCGGCTTTGCTCGATACGTCGCGAAATGTCTGAGTGGCCACGGCACCAAGTACAGTAAGAGTATTCTTGACGCGGTGCTTTAGCTCCTCATTGATGAGGTTCAGCGCTTCCCTTGCCATGTGCTCGGAGGTGACATCTCTGCAGACGACAAGCACGCCGCCCACTTTGCCTTCGAAATCGATTGGACCAAAGCTATACGTCCACCAAACATCCTCGCGACGACCGTGACGCGTTACCGGTACCAGTTGGTCCTCATGCCAGGTCGCCCCGTTACCTGCCATGACGTACTCGATCTGCGGGCCAATGATGTCCCATATCTCAGCCCAACATTCGCGGCCCCGTGCTCCCAAAGCGCTCGGATGCCTTTCTGGCCCCATCGTCTCGCGGTAAGCATCGTTATAGAACTGGATGAGTTCCGGTCCCCACCAAATGAACATCGGGTGGCGCGAGGTGAGAATGAGCCGCACCGTAACCCGTAGACTTTGCGGCCATGTTTCCGGAGAGCCGAGCGACGTTTTTGACCAGTCATATGCTCGCGTCAGAGCGCCCATCTCGCCGCCCCCCGCCAAGAAGTCGCTGACTACCTCCACGCCCATACGCGCAGCCTCACTCGGACGCTTGTCGCCAAGCCTACAGCCAGAGTTCCGCAAAGTACAATGGCCGCCTTGGGTCAAAGTCAGAAGAACTCAGTGTGAGCAAATAACTTCCGGGTTGCCCCTGAAAGCGAACGTTGGTCAATGCAGTCGTCACTTCGCATTTGTGCCAATAGGCGACATCGCTTGGTAGCGCGGCTTTACCGCGTTTTAAGGAGTTAATTCACGTTCCCAAGAACCAACCTTTTTATGTTCGCGAGTTCGCGAAAGCACTCCGCCAGCTTCAGGAACTTCTCCCTCTCCGATCCATTTGGTAGGGAAGCAGCACGTTCACGCAGTGCTTCTGCGAGCTCGTCGCACTCTTCCACCGTCAAGGGTTCGTCTTGCATCACGGTGCTCAGGCAAATCGGTTTGTTCAATTTCCAACCAATTTAAGGCCCGAGGCGTTCCCGGATGGTTTTTGATCCCGCTGGGAGTAATCTGTCACAGCCACTTCGCTTGCACTACGCAATTGCGGCAAACGCTTCCCAAAACGGCATTTCTTATATTGCTGCCGTTTTTGCATAGTCGGGTCGATGATCTTCTCTTATGACTTCGTCGTACTAATCTCCGTTTCACCTCTGAGGATGAAGGAGTTCGCCATGGACCCGACCCGGCGATCATTCGTAAGCGGCGCGGCTACAGCCAGTTTGGCCTTCACAGTTCTCAACGGGATGCCTCCGCCTGCTAACGCACAAGCGGTGACCCCCGAGGATGCACGGCAAATCGCCGAAGACGCCTACGTCTACGGCTATTCGCTCATCACGACTGAAGTCACGCGCGTTCAAGGGAGCAATGTCGCAAAGGCCGAAGGGATGCGCGCCCCGACCAATCAATTTGGAAACGTCCCGCGCTATCCGCCGGCGGACTTTCGTCGAGTCTCGGCACCTAATGCGGATACGCTGTATTCGCTGGCGTGGGCTCGACCTCTCCGAACCACAGGTGTTCAGCCACCCGGACATGGGCAATCGCTTCTATCTTTTCGAGATGGTCGACCTGTGGATGTCGGACCTTGAGTCGTCGCCGAGCAAACGCACCGCAGATGGAAAGGCCGCCAACTACTTGATGACCGGCCCGGGCTGGAAAGGCACGGTGCCTGAAGGGATGAAGCACATCCCAATTGCGACGCGCTACATGGTCATTCTTGGCCGCACGTATGCCGACGGCACCGAGCAGGACTACAAGGCCGTCAATGCACTGCAGGCACAGTACAAGATCACGCCGCTCTCCGCATGGGGCAAGCCGTATACACCTGTGGCCCCGCCGGTAAATCCGAACCCGGGCTTCAGCATGACCGACAAGCCGCAGCCGGTCATTCTCGCTATGGGAACGGAGGGCTATTTCAACCTCATGGCCAAGCTGATGGGAAGCTCTGCGCCGCCGGCGGCGGCCGACGCGCCGATGCTCGCGCGCATGGCGAAGATCGGCATCGTGCCCGGGCAACCCTTCGAGATGAGCAAGCTCGACCCGGCTGTACAGGCGGCTTTGAAGGACACCCCGCAGACCGCTCTGAAAAAGATCGAAGCCAGCAAGGATATCTTGGGCGCGATGGTGAATGGTTGGGTCATCACGAAGGGATTGGGCACCTACGGCCCGGACGACTACATGAAGCGCGCAGTGGTGGCGGCCTTCGGTTGGCCCGCGAACCAGGAGCGTGATGCTGTCTACCCCTACACCGAGGTCGATTTCGACCGGGCAGAAGTTGACGGGTGCAAACAAGTATACGTTGACCTTCCCGAAGGACGCGACCCCGCCAGTCAGGGGCTTCTGGTCGATCACCATGTACATGATCGATCAGGGCTGGTGGTTCGTTCCTAACCCGCTGAACAAGTTCACCGTCAGCCTGCGCGACAATCCGAAGTACAACGCCGACGGTTCGCTGACGCTGTACTTCCAGAACGAGTCGCCGGGCGCGGACAAGGAGGCCAACTGGCTGCCGGCTCCGAAGGGCGAATTCATCCCAATGCTGCGGATGTACTGGCCGAAGGATCAATCGCCTTCGATCCTGAACGGCTCGTGGAAACCGCCGGCGGTGAATAAAGCGAGCTAAAATTGTACTACCCGGGCGCCGACGCCAACGCGCCGGGCGTAGCAATCCACGGTGCGGCGTCAAATCGGAGATTCGGTTGGTCCGGGTTGGGTCAAAAGGCGGCATCTGCTCACTAACGGCCTAAGTCAGCTTTACACCTAGAAACGGACTAAGAGGTGCGTCCCGGTGTCTTAATCAGACCTTTGAACGAACTCGCCCGCAACAAGCCTTCCGATGTGATGTCCCGGTACTCAACATCGGCATAGAACTTGGGCTCTACCCATGTTGCTTTCGGCTTCCTGATAGGTCTGGTTAGTTTTGATTTCGGGCTCACTACGGTATCGAGCTGCTTTCTGATCTGGCTCGAGACGGTGCGAGACCAGCCCGTTCCAACCTTGCCCATGTAGACAAGGTCTTTGCCTTCCTGCTTGCCGAGATACAGGGCGGCGACGCCGGTCGGGTCTTTGACAAAGCCGACGACAGGGAATTTCCCCTTCTGCACGGCCTTGATCTTCAGCCAGTTCTCATTTCGCTCCGACCGATACGGGGCATCGGCTCGCTTGGAGATGATGCCCTCCCAATTCAGCTTGGCCGCATGCTCGAAACATCTTCTGACCGTCGCCGACGAGATGCTCGGAAAACAGCACAGGGAGTTCGATGTCGTTTTCGCGGAGCGGTCCAGCAGCGCCTGCTTGCGCTCAATCTGAGTGAGTTTGCGGAGGTCTCCGTCACGCCACAGAAGGTCGAAGGCGTAGTAGACCAGCCGATCCTGCCGACCGGCTGCGAGTTCACCCTGCAATTCCGAAAAGTTGGTGCGGCCCTCATGGACTACGACCAGTTCGCCATCGATGATGGCTTGACCCGGAATGTCGAGCGCCCTGGCGATAATGAGAGAACCGTTTGGTCCAGTCCAATCCGTTGCGGGTGTAGACCTTCCTCCGCCCACTATCTACGTGAACTTGCACGCGATAGCCGTCGTACTTGATCTCATGGAGCCACTGCTCGCCCTGCGGCGCTTTGGTCTTCAGGGTGGCGAGCTGGGGTTTAAT